>CAVXZR010000096.1:0-62370 GCA_963765965.1 uncultured Pseudomonadota bacterium | reverse complement strand
AAAACGAAATGTAAAATCGGCGCCCAAGGTGCGGTCAGCCACATGTTTGACCATGCCGCTATCCTGGCATTTAAAAATGATGAGGAGGACCCTGTTCTTGAAGCATTACTAACGGCCGATGTCGATGTCACCGATATAGAAAGCGCCGATGGAAAAATCACCGTTTTTACACCCCAGGCCGATTATTTTAAAGCCAAGCAAGCCTTAACCGATTCTTTAGGCGAGATTGATTTTGAAGTTGACGAAATTCAATTTGTACCAAAAGGTGTTACGACCATCAGCGGCGATGATGTGGTCATGTTTGAAAAGTTTTTAGATTTGCTGAATGATCTGGATGATGTGCAGAATGTGTTTCATGATGCGGAGTATTGAGGGTACGAGGCCTATATAATAAGTGATCAGCACCGGTATCAATTAATGCAATGGCTTTAAAATGCTTGCTCGTATGAGGATTGATGTAAACCACATCAAGATATGGGCGTGGTAAATCGTGTCCCGGTTCTAAGATTCTAAGCGATTGGTTAATGACTGGCATTAACCTTATTCGCCTTCCAGTGGCACGTAAATCAGGACTGGATCCGAATAGCCAAGTTCGATAGCGCTGTTATAAGCTTCTACGGCATCGTTAGAAGTAGTAATTATTGCGGTTTCACCAAAATCTGCTGTTGTGACGTATTGGCCGACATATCAGCAGCATTTGCTACCAAGATGCTTTCCATATTGATTCTCTATTTTTTGTAGCTATGGATAAAGTATATTTGTGGTATTTCGCAAGTATCAATTTTAAAGCTTAGTAAGCGAGAACCGGCTTCCGCGATATAAAAATCAGCCGTCCATGGCCGATTTTTCCGCTCCACCGGTGCGTGTTTGCCTTTGGCGGCCCAGTTTCGTCCTGCGGCGCTCGTTCAGACCCAACAAGGGGTCTTCACTTAGCGCCACAATGACTCTACGCCGTTTCGCGATGCCTTGCAGTTTTCCTAATCGGAAAACCGCCCGGCGCTACGGCTAACTGGGACTAAAAATTCATCCAGAATTTTCAGCGTACGATTGTATCTGCAAACATAATAACGACTTAGATATTGATATGCAAACTTTTTTGAACTTTTTTCACCTTTATCTTTCAGTATACAAGTTAGCCGCAAGTTGCTACTGATCCATACCTAATCAACGCTGATTCCCGCGAGAAAAACAAATTATACGCATAACAAATTTTTTAAGCCTCAAAAACAAAATCCAAACACCCAAACGAACAACAGCGCCTATTCTATAAATTAAACCCAACACCTACCTCCCCGGGCAATTCATCCTTTCTTCTCTCCCGCCAAAATCCAAGTACCTCGTCCTTGCGTAACATAAAAGTCCCCAGCAATTCCTGCTGCTGTTGCCGGAAATACTGCTCAATCGTCTCCGGTATTCCGGAAACGAAATAGATCTGTAGCGTTTGCGATAATACCGAAGAATTCTGGATATCGCCCATCAATGTTACATACTCTTTTATTTGCTCGGTTTGCTGTTCCGAATAACTGGGTAGCAGGGGCGCAGTGGCGGCCAGTAAATAGCGCAGTTTTTTCACAGCGATGCGAAGATGGTGAATGCTATGCAATTCTGTTGGATCAATGGCTTGTAACCGGCTGACGGCTGTTACGTAAACATTGTCGATAATTGCAAAAACGGCTGAATTAGTATCACCGTGCTTGGCGGTCAGTCGTTTGCAACGATTATAGGCTCTTTTCAGCTTGCGCTTGGTTTTGCCCATATCGATGGATTCGATAAATGCCTGCGTTTGCTGTAGAAGCCGCTGTTCGCGATGTTGCAGGTGTAGCTTGAAGTGAGTCAGTTCCGGCAATGTTTCAAGACGATTGCCGATTTCCAGCAACATGACCTGTGTGTCTCGTAAATCGTCGAAGTTGTCCAGCTGTGTTTTGAGGATTTTCCGGAGTTTGCCAAGCTTCGATTGTGGAGCCAGTGCACGGAATAGTTCGATCATCGACAGTAGGCGACGGGTGGCGGTTCTAAGATCATGAACCGCCTCTTCGTTCATGTCCCGGCGACAGGCTGATAGACGTTTCCGGTATTTGTCCAAAAGGCATTCGAAAGAATCTAACAGCAATTTGTCGGCATGAATAGGCATACTAGGTTTTACGGCTTTGCAGCCTTTTTTTACGCTGTACCAGGGTTACTATCGGCCCTGAGAAGGCATAAGCGACTGACATTAGAAACAGCATGCGCTGCGGTTGCGCCATGATAAAGCTAATGGCTAGCATAGCGATAATGGCTACGATAAACGGGACTCTGTTTTTAAAATCTATTTCTTTGAAGCTGGAATAGCGGAAGTTGCTGACCATCAGCAGTCCGGTACAGATGGTGGTGATCAGTACCAAATATTTAATGTTTTCGACGTTATATTCGTTTTCGATGCAAAACCACAGCCCTCCGGCTAATATCGCCGCAGCAGCCGGGCTGGGTAGGCCTTGGAAGTAGCGTTTATCGGCGACTTCAACCTGGGTATTGAAACGTGCCAGCCTTAGCGCTCCGCCGGCCATGTGCACGAAAGCGGCAAATAATCCTGCTTGTCCCATGCTTGATAAGGTCCATAAATACATGACGATTGCCGGGGCGGCTCCGAACGATACCATATCCGACAAGCTGTCGTACTGTACGCCGAATTCGCTCTGGGTGTTGGTGAGCCGGGCGACGCGGCCATCCAGTCCGTCCAGCACCATGGCGATAAACATGGCAATTGCTGCGGTTTCGAAGCGACCGTTAATTGCCGAAGTGATGGCATAAAATCCGGCAAACATTGCGCCGGTGGTAAACAGATTGGGCAGCAGATAAATGCCGCGGTGACGAGGTGGCGGTTTGGTTTGAATCATGGCGTTAGCTTTGGAATATTGGTTAAATGGCATTGTACATGGGCAATATTACTTATGCTAATTTGCTTCAGCAGAGCCGAAAAAAAACCCGTCGAGGACGGGTTTCCCGGCAAGAATGTTTAGTTTTTGCTTTTATCTACGATTTGGTTGGCCTTGATCCAAGGCATCATAGCCCGCAATTTTGCGCCGACCTGTTCAATCGGGTGTTCGGCATTCAAGCGGCGTTTCGCGGTCATTTCCGGGTATCCGGTCGATCCTTCCAGAATAAATTGCTTGGCGTATTCGCCTTTTTGAATATTATTCAGGGCTTGTTTCATGGCCTTGCGGCTTTCTTCGTTAATGATGCGGGGACCGGTGACGTATTCGCCGTACTCGGCATTGTTGGAAATCGAATAATTCATGTTGGCGATACCGCCTTCGTACATCAGATCTACAATCAGCTTCAGTTCGTGCAAACATTCGAAATAGGCCATTTCCGGCGGATATCCTGCTTCGGTCAGTGTTTCAAAACCGGCTTTGACCAGTTCGACCGCGCCACCGCACAAAACAGCCTGTTCGCCGAACAAATCGGTTTCGGTTTCGTCGCGGAAGGTGGTTTCGATAATGCCGGAACGTCCGCCGCCAATGGCGGAAGCATAAGACAGGCAAACCGCTTTGGCTTGACCGGATGCATCCTGGTGAATGGCAATAAGATCCGGAATGCCGCCGCCTTTGACGAATTCGGAGCGGACAGTGTGGCCTGGCGCTTTAGGGGCGATCATGATCACGTCCAGGTCGGCGCGCGGTACGATTTGATTGAATAAAATCGAAAAACCGTGGGCAAACGCCAGTGCGGCACCTTGTTTGATGTTTGGTTCGATTTCGTTTTTGTAAAGTTGCGATTGAAATTCGTCCGGAGTCAAAATCATGATCACATCGGCGCTGGCTACAGCTTCCGGTACGTCTTTTACGGTAAGGCCGCTGGCGGTGGCTTTGGCGACGGACGCTGAATTGGCGCGCAATCCCACGACTACGTCAACTCCGGAGTCTTTCAGATTATTGGCGTGAGCATGACCTTGAGATCCGTAACCGATGATGGCTACTTTTTTGTTTCTGATAACAGAGAGGTCGGCGTCTTTATCGTAATAAACTTGCATAGGTTTTCTCGTTGCTTGGTTAATTTAAATTATAGGGATCTAATCAGTGAAATTGCTGGTTTTTTTGCTTTCGGTGTCTTTCCTGCGTCTTGTATAGTGTTAATCAGCGGCATGGGAAGCAGGCTCTTAAAGGTTTCCGTTCTCATTGGTGTTTCATTGCCATCATGTCAAGCCGGTTGGAGTGAGCTTCCTCATTCCGGCGTTTTGAAGAGCCGAACGTCTTTACCGTTCACCCTTGAAAAGGCTCAAGACAAACGGTAAATCATTTAGATGGATGGCAGTGCCGCTCCTTGTTAGAAACCCGGGAAAATATTAAAGATGTAAGCCTTTTTCGCCTCGGGAAATGCCGGTTGGTCCTGAGCGCACCACTTCGATAATGCTGCCATTCGCAAAGCCTTGAATAAAGGCATCAAGTTTACTGGATTGGCCAGTCATTTCAATCACGTAGCTGGTAGGCGTTACGTCAATAATTTTGCCCCGGTAAATATCGACCATACTTCTAACTTCCTCGCGAGTCTCGTGAGTGGTTTTTATTTTAACCAGCATCAGCTCGCGTTCGATATGTACAGATTCTGCTAAATCGATCAATTTCACCACATCAATCAGTTTATTAAGCTGCTTGGTTATTTGCTCGATGATTTCATCATTGCCTCGGGTCACCAGTGTCATACGCGATAGACTAGGGTCTTCGGTGGCGGCAACCGTTAAGGACTCGATATTGTAGCCTCGGGCCGAGAACAGGCCGGATACGCGTGACAGCGCACCGGCTTCGTTTTCAATCAAAATGGAAATGATATGCCTCATTATGACAACTCCCTGTCTATCGGTGTACCGGGTGCTACTCTTAATTTCATGTCGTGATGGGCCTTGCCTGCTTCTATCATCGGGAAAACATTTTCGGTACGGTCAGTGATGAAATCCAGAAAAACCGTTCTGTCCTTCAGCGCGAAGGCTTCTTCCAGTGCGCTGCGCACATCTTCCGGTTTCTCGACCTTCATGCCAACATGGCCGTAAGCTTCAGCCAGTTTGACGAAGTCTGGTAAGGCTTCCATATAGGATTGCGAATAGCGGCTTTGATAGCTGAACTCCTGCCACTGTCTAACCATCCCCATATAGCGGTTGTTGAGATTAATGATTTTAACCGGTGTGTTGTACTGCAATGCAGTAGAAAGTTCCTGTATACACATCTGGATGCTGGCTTCACCGGTAATGCAGGCTACATCGGCCTCGGGAAACGCTAATTTAACACCAATCGCGGCCGGCAAGCCGAAGCCCATAGTGCCTAATCCTCCGGAGTTTATCCAGCGTCTCGGTTTGTCGAAATGATAATATTGGGCGGCATACATTTGGTGCTGACCAACATCCGACGTGACATAAGCATTGCCTTTGGTGACTTGATAGAGTTGTTTAACCACATATTGTGGTTTGATAATGGGCGAACTGCGATCATATTCCAGGCAATGGATATCCCGCCAGCTTTGAATCAGGCTCCACCAGCTTTCCAGTGCCGATTTGGACGGTTTTTGTTTGTTTTCTTTGATCAGTTCGATCATTTGCTCCAAAACCGGTTTCACGTCGCCGACAATCGGGATGTTGACTTTAACGGTTTTGGAAATAGAGGCCGGATCGATGTCAATATGAATGATCTTTGCATAAGGGCAGAATTCAGTCAATTTACCGGTGACCCGGTCATCGAAACGCGCGCCGACCGCCAATATCACATCGCTTTCATGCATGGCCATATTGGCTTCGTAAGTGCCGTGCATACCCAGCATCCCAACGAATTGCTTGTCTGTCGCCGGGTAAGCGCCCAGTCCCATAAGTGTGTTGGTAATCGGAAAGCCGAGCATGCGTGTCAGTTCGGTGAGCTCCTGATGAGCCTCGCCCAAAATTACGCCGCCGCCGGAGTAAATGATGGGCTTTTTCGCCGCTATCAGTATCTCGACGGCTTTTTTGATCTGTCCCTTGTGCCCGGTTACGATGGGGTTGTATGAACGCATCGTGATTTTTTTCGGATAATGATAAGGCACTTTGATATTCGGGTCGGTGATGTCTTTCGGTACATCAATCAATACCGGTCCGGGCCGTCCGGTAGACGCAACATAAAACGCCTTTTTCATGGTTTCCGCCAATTGGCTAAGGTCTTTCACCAGAAAATTATGTTTGACGCAGGGTCGGGTAATGCCGACCGTATCGACTTCCTGAAAGGCATCGCTACCGATGACCGGTGAGGGAACCTGACCGGAAATGATTACCATCGGAATCGAATCCAAATAAGCGGTGGCAATGCCGGTAACTGCATTGGTTGCACCTGGGCCGGAAATTACCAGTACCACGCCGGTTTTGCCGGTCGCGCGCGCATAGGCATCAGCCGAATGGGCGGCTGCCTGTTCATGTCGCACCAGAATATGCTTAACATCGGTTTGGTGAAAAATAGCGTCGTAGATGTGTAACACCGACCCGCCGGGGTAACCGAAAACAAATTCGACACCTTCGTCTTTAAGACATTGGACAAGTATTTGTCCGCCACTGAGTTCCAATTTAACGTCCTCGAAAAAAACCACTGAAGCTGAAGTATAAGCCGTTTAAATGTATGGACAGATTTTTTAGATCGGGCTAAACAGTTTAAATCGGCTCATAAAGATAATTTTACAAAAATGGTTAAATAAACTACTGTCTTTAAGTCATTTCGTCAAGAAAAACCACGTAATTCCTCAGTTTTCGTGCGTTTTTGGCGAAATTAACATAGAGATTCAACAGGGTGAAGTGGATGCAGGCTTTGGATATATGGTGAGGTCGTTTGCTGGCGGGTGGTGATAGTTTACAGGGTTTTGCCGGATTCATGGACGCTTACGAGCAGAATAGAGTCGGCTCTTTTCATAATCCTGTCATGCGAAACAGATATATCACCGTGCGGGGTCGGTTGCGGACCATATTGGCGCAATATCAGGCTGTCGTACCGGCTGCTCTAAAATTCGTCACTTTTGAGTATGGTAAACCTTCTTTGATTGCTCATCCTTTGCATTTTAATCTTCCTCCCTTCTGAGGATAGATTAGCAATTGTCGTTTCCACCTAGGATGGTGTGGGCATTGATGTCGAACAAGTCAAACCCCGGAAAGGGTTTGCGGAAATCGCCAGACGCTGTTTTTTCAATTTAAGACATTGGACAAGTATTTGTCTGCCACTGAGTTCCAATTAATGCCTCGAAAAAACCAATGAAGCTGAAGTATAAGCTGTTTAAATGCAAAGCCCGAATTTAGATAGGTCTTAACAGTTTAAATCGGCTCATAAGGATAATTTTACAAAAATAGTTGAAAAAGCTACTGTCTTTGAGTCGTTTCGTCAAAAAAACCAAGCAATTCCTTAGGATTTATGACATTTTGATGAAATTAGCACACAGTTTTAACAGGATGGAGAGAGGATGCAGTCACTAGATATTTGGCAAGGCAGTTTGCTTATCGATGAAAAGATTTTAAAGATTTTTTCTGCTTTGTTGGACGCTAATGAGCAGAATAGAGCCAGATCTTTCAAATATCCGCTGATGCGTGACAGATTTATTGCGGTGCGCGGCTGGTTGCGGACCACATTGGCGCATTATCTCTCTGAAGAACCGGCTGCATTGCGATTTACAAGCGCTGAATTCGGTAAGCCTGTTTTGATCGGCTTTCCATTGTATTTTAATCTTTCTCATTCTCAGGATTGCTTGGCGATTGCCATCTCTGAGTCGGATGGCCTGGGTATAGATATCGAACAGATCAAATCCCGGAACGGCCTTTTAGAAATCGCCAGACGCTGCTTTTCCAAGCAGGAATTTTTTATCTGGTGCAATTTGCCTGAGGATAGGCAATTGCAGATGTTCTATCAGTTCTGGACTAGAAAGGAAGCTTTTGTAAAAGCGGTAGGGCGGGGAATCGCCTTGGGGCTTGATCAATGCGAACTGGCTATGCCGGAAGCTCGAAGCTTACTGAAGATTCCGCCGGAATATGGGCAGGCGGCAGATTGGAAAATTGTTGAATTCTTACCGGACGGCGATTTTTGCGGGGCTTTAGTGGTGCCGAATGTTGATTTCTCAATTCGACAATTTCGGTTTGATGAGCTGTTGGAAAATCGGTGGAGCAAAGGCACATAAAAAAAGCCGCTTGATAGCGGCTTTTTTCCGAACAAAAAACGTTTAACGTTTTGAGTACTGTGGACGTTTTCTGGCTTTGTGCAGGCCGACTTTTTTACGTTCGACTTCACGAGCATCGCGCGTCACGTAACCGGCTTTTCTTAACGGCAATCTTAATTGTTCATCAAAAACCATTAAAGCGCGGGTTAAACCGTGGCGGATCGCGCCGGCTTGGCCAGATGGACCGCCGCCGCAGACGATGATGTTGACATCGAAATCGCCGGTTTTTCCAAGAAGCTCCAGAGGTTGTCTGGCAATCATTTCGTCGGTTTTACGTCCGAAGTATTGATCAACCGGTAACTTGTTGATGGTGAATTTTCCTGAGCCGATTGTTGCGTATACTCGCGCTATTGCGCTTTTGCGACGACCTGTTCCGTAGTATTGAGCTGCCATAAACTATAAACCTGCTTAAAATTCTAAAACTTTAGGTTGTTGAGACTGATGATTGTGCTCGTTACCTGCGTAAACTTTTAATTTTTTGAACATGGCGCGGCCTAATGGGTTTTTAGGGAGCATGCCTTGCACGGCGGTGGTAATGATGCGATCAGGAAATGTTTGTCTCAGTTTGCCCAAAGATGCAGACTTCATGTTACCAATAAATCCGGTATGACGGTAATACATTTTGTCTTTTTCTTTGTTGCCGGTAACGCCAATTTTTTCAGCGTTGATGACGATAATATAATCGCCGGTATCGACATGTGGCGTGTATTCGGGTTTATGTTTGCCGCGAAGACGTCGTGCAATTTCAGTAGCAAGGCGACCAAGCGTCTTTCCTTCTGCATTAATCACGTACCAATCGCGCTTAACTTCTGCGGGCTTTGCACTAAATGTTTTCATCTTTGCTTCTAAATTCTGTTGAGCTGTGTATAAAAAAAGGAATTTTACTCAAACCGGGCTCTAAGTTCAAGTAAATTTACAGCTTAATTTTCAACGAGTGCAGTTTCCGGTACAAATGCGTACGTTCCATGCCGATTACAGAGGCCAGTTTGGCGACACTGCCGCCGGTTTTTTCAAAATGATATTCCAGATAGGATTTCTCGAAATGGTCTCTGGCTTCTTTCAGAGGCAGGTTGAAAAATTCCGGCACATTCGAACCCAGTTTCGGTTGTTCGGCGATAGAACCCAAAGCGGTTTTAACTTCATCCAGTTCTATATCGTCGCCGGCACCGAGTATCATCAAGCGCTGTACCAGATTGCGCAGTTCGCGGATATTGCCGGGCCAATTATAATTACGCAGATAATTCTGGGCAGCCATCGAGAAGCGCCGGAAAGGCAGTTTTTCATGAACGACAAAATGATCGACATAAAAATTCAGTAATCCGGGTACATCTTCGCTATGGTCCCTGAGTGGTTGAACTTCCAGCGTTACCACGTTCAGCAGATAATAAAGATCCTGGCGGAAGCGGCCGCTGTTAACTTCTTCATCCAGTGCCATGCGCGTCGATGCGACGACTCGCACATCAACGCGCACGGTTTGGCTGCCGCCGACTCTAAGGAAAGAGCTGGATTCTAGCGCACTGAGTAAGCGGGTTTGGGTTTCAGGGTCCATGCCGCCGATTTCGCCGAGAAACAGTGTGCCGCGATGAGCTTGTTCCAGCAGGCCGCGATAAATCCTGCCATTATCTTCCCGGCCGAAAAATTCCACGGCGGAATTCTCCGGAGAAATACTGCCTACGGAAACATCGACAAAAGGTCCGTCCCGGCGCGGGCTGTTGTTGTGCAGGTAGCGGGCAAACATTTCCTTGCCTGCCCCGGCTTCGCCGACAAATAATACCCTGGCGTCGTGCTGGGCCAGACGTTTGACTTTATCTTTGGTGCGTTCGATGACTGCGCTTTTGCCGACCGGGTCGACGCCTATCATCAACTGTTGTTTTAGACCGGCATTTTCACGTTGTAGGGAACTGGTTTCCAAAGCCCGCTCAACAATCAACAGCAGTTTTGCCAAGGACAAGGGTTTTTCCAGAAAATCGTAAGCACCCAACCGGGTGGCTTCAACAGCCGATTCAACCGAACCGTGTCCGGACATCATGATCACAGGACACAAGGCCTCATCTTCCGCCACCCATTCGCGCAATAGAGTAATACCGTCGCTGTCCGGCATCCAGATATCGAGCAATATCAAATGAGGAAGGCGCTGGCTTTTCAATTTTCGGGCTTCGGCTGCGTTTTCAGCCATCGCCACGTCATAGCCTTCGTCCTCAAGAATTTCCGAAACCAATTGACGAATGTCCTGTTCGTCGTCTACCACCAGAATGTAAGGCGCTTGCTTATTCATTAACTGTTCCCAAAAACAAAAACCGGTAGCTGGATTACAAAGCCGGCTCCATCATTATATGACTTATCCACCCAAATAGCGCCGCCATGTTCTTCAACGATTTTTTTAACGATGGCCAGCCCAAGGCCGGTGCCTTTGGTTTTGCTAGTGACATAAGGTTCAAAAATGGTTTCGATTTGTTCGGCGTTCAAACCGCTGCCATTGTCGTAAATGCCCAGTTCGACATATTCGACATTATTGCGGATGGCTTTGGCAATTTTAATATCGATTTGACATTGTGAGGTGGTCGCTTCCAATGCGTTCTTGATCAAATTATGCAAGACTTGGCGCATACTGACGGGGTCCACTTCGACAATGACCTGCCCGGTTGGAAATGAAGTCGTAAATACGATACCGGATGTCATATATAAAGCCAGTATTTCCTGAATCAGGTCGATAAGATTGATTTTTTCCACATGTCGTTTGGAAGGCCGGGCGTATTCGGAAAAATCGTCGACCATCCGCTTCATGGCCTCCACCTGTTGAACGATGGTGCGCGTGCCGCGTTGCAGAAATTCTGCGGAGCTGTCGTGAAGCTCTTTGGAAAGTTTGTGCTGCAAGCGTTCGGCAGAAAGCTGGATCGGCGTCAGTGGATTTTTGATCTCATGTGCCAGTCGTCTTGCTACTTCGCCCCAGGCGGCATTTTTTTGGGCTTGAATCAGATCGGTAACGTCATCGAACACCACGACAGCCCCGGTGCGGCTTCCGTCTTGCGAAAACAGCGGCGTTCCCTCTGCACAGCAGTTCCTGACGGCCATTCGGGCCGAGAAAGACGATGCGCTGCTCCCATATGTCGTCGGCTTTTTCCAGTAAATGCTGGATACTGAGCCAGCATTTCGGCGAGTTCGGCATGTTTGCTGGATAGCGTAGTAAGTTCTGGCCGACGAAATGGCTAACGGGAATGTGCAAAATCCGATAAGCAGCCTGATTGGCGGTACGTATGCTGAAAGAGGCGTCGAAACTGATCACGCCGGCAGTGAGATTGGCGAGTATTGTTTCCAGATAGGCGCGCTGGTTTTCCACCTCAAGCCCGGCCGAGCGCGTCTCGTCTCGTGAGCGGGCGATGCGCCGGGTCATTTGGTTAAAGGATTCCACCAGAAAGCCCAGGTCGTCCTGGTTCATGACCGGCAGTTGCTGTTGGTAATCGCCGCTTGCTACCGCCTTAGTCCCTTTAACCAGTTCTTTAACCGGTGCGACGATATTACGGATGCTGATGAAGGCGACCCAAATCGCAGCCAGCATGCTGAGTAACAATACCAGAAGTAAAATCAGGGAAAAGCTGGTTTTTAACGAGTCCCGCAAAAACGTCATTTCCTGGTAGCGAATGAAGGCAAATTCGATGGAATCGGCCAGATCGGTCACGCGGACCGGTACTGGATATAAAACTTGTAAGTAACGTTTTTGGTCGCTTTGTATCGGTAGAATGATGCGCACCAGCATTTCGTCGTTATCGCCCGGATCGTAAGCGAAATATTCCTTGTTTTGCCGGAGTTGCAGCCAGATTTGTTCATCCGGCACATGCGGGATAATTTCGCTGGGATTAGTGCTGCTTGAGGCCAGAATCTGGCCCTGATTGGAGAAAACAGCAATTTCCATCGCTCCTGAATCGGGCCATAATGCACCGATTTCCAGGGCCATTAACGATTCGGATTTGTCCTGTAATTGAGCCGCCATCTGCCGGGTTTGCTTGATATGCCAATTCATGCGCTGAGCGAGCGAGGATTGGCTTAATTCCAGCGCATCGTCCATGGCTCGGTCGATTTCGACGTTGAACCAACTGTCTATGCCCTGATGCAAAAACTGCACGGAAAAATAAAACACAATCGCTGCCGGTGCCAAAGCCAGCAAGACAAAAAGCGAGACCATGCGTGTGGTCAGTCTCGAACCGGCTTCTTTTTTCTTTAGTTCGCGTATCAGCGAGTAAGCATTGATTGCCACTAAACCGAGCAGAATGATGGAACCCAGCGTATTGATGACCAGCAACCAGGAGTACATTTCCCCCAGTTGCGAGGATTCTTGCGTGGCACTGCTCATTAATTGTAGTGACAGCAGTACAAAACCGAACAAAATGATGATAGAAACGCTGGCAGGTAGTTTTATTTTTGAATAGGCCATACAAACCAGTCGCTGGATAGAAACCATTGGCTGTCGAGATAGGCGACAGGTCGCAAGGGGATGGGTAGAAATTCCCGATTAAATTCGGATTTTACGGCAAGTTCGTAACTGTTACCGGTTTTCAGCAAGCCTTTGCTGCTGTGCACGGTATCATGCACCAAGGCCATAAAGTTCAATGCCGCATTCAGGGTTAGGAACATCTTGACCTGAGCAGCCGGGCTTTTAACTTCGTATTGATTAAGCAGAGCATGAAATTGCAGATAGAAGGAGAGTTTTTGTTGATAAACTGTGGTATCGAACAAAAATCCACGTTGGTTTAGTTTTATCAAAACATCCCAGGATAAAGGTACGCCTTTATGAAGGGCTTCCTTGCTGGTTGGACTGAGCCGGTATTCGATTTCTGCATGAATACTGAAACCATCGGCAGTTTCAATCAGTTTTGCATGACGAACAATCGCGGAAAACTCGTCGGCCAAGCCAATCTGCGGACAAAGAGCGAGATAGAGAAGCAACAGGTAGCCTACCAACCGTTTAAGAAAACTCAATCTATGCGGTAAGCTTTGCAAGCCGGCCTCTAAAGGGTTTTGATAAGCTTGGCATAGTAAAATCCGTCCATTTGCCGGTCGCCGCTTAATATTTGCCGTCCGCAGGGTCTTGCTATTCCCCAGGGTGCGTCGATACCGATTTCAGCGGCATCGCTATGTTTGTTTAGAAAATCGGCAATCTGTATTTCATTTTCCTGTTTTAGCACTGAACAGGTGGCGTACAGTAAGATGCCGCCGGGAACCAACAGTTGCCAGGCAGCATTGAGTATTTCGTTTTGCATGGCTTGCAGTGCGGCTATATCGGTTTCTCTTCTGAGCAGTTTAATATCGGGATGGCGGCGGATGACACCGAAGCCGGAGCAGGGAGCGTCCAGCAAAATGCGGTCGAACATTTCGACCATCGGCCCAGTTATCCGGCTGTGATGCATCAGCCGCTAAGGTGTCCGCTTGTAGTTTTAACCGCTGTAAATTGTCAGTAACACGTTGCAGGCGTTGTTCGTTAATGTCAACTGCCAACAAGGATTGTAAAGCCGGTTGCCGTTCCAGAATGGCGGCGGTTTTGCCGCCCGGCGCGGCGCACAAGTCAAGTACCCTTTGGCCGGGCTGCACATCCAGCAAAACTGAGGCTAGTTGCGCGGCAATATCCTGGACGGACACCTTACCTAACTCGAAACCGGGCAGTTCTTCGACTATAAGCGGTTGATCCAGTATCAGGGCGGTGTCGCAAAAATCGACCGCTTGTGCGGCGATGCCTTGTTCGTTCAGGGCATCAAGATATTTGCTACGACTACCTTGTAATAAATTCACCCGTAATGCCATGGGGGGTGGTTGATCGTTGGCGGACAGAATTTGCGCAGCTTGCTCCGGCCAGCAGTGTTCAAGTTGGCGGATGATCCAGCCGGGATGATTGAAATGAGCTTCTTGGTCGGCGGCATAGCTTGATCGCAACGCTTCCTCATCCCGTAAATATTGCCTGAGAATGGCATTAACCAGTGATTTTGCCCAAGGTTTATGTTTAGTGGCCGCGACCGTTTCCGATACAGCGGCATGGTTCTTAACTCGCATATATTGCAATTGATAGATGCCAATCAGCAATAAGGCCCTGATGTCGCTATCTTTCTGTTTCAACGGTTTGCCGAGTAATTGGCGTAACACGAAATCCAGTGCGTAGTAATGGCGAATCACGCCGTAACAAATAGCCTGGACGAAAGCGCGGTCCTGGCTTTCCTTTAGTTTAGGCAGATTGGCGGCCAATGCGTTAGTCAGCGATTGGCCGTCGCTAAGCACTTGCGACAAAATCCGGGCTGATATGCCGCGTAAATTCATAAGCCCAGCTTGACGTTATCGGCAGGATGGGCGTTGAGAAAGTCCTTACCGGCAATGCGCTTACCGCCCGGTAATTGCACTTCAAGCAGGCGTAGCAAGCCCTTGCCGGTGCTGACATCCAAAGCCTGTTCGCTGCAACAGATAGTGCCGGGCGGCAAGTGGCTCGGGCGGTCGAGGACTACAGCGCGCCAGATGCGCAATACTTCGCCTTTGAAAAGAGTTTGGGCGACTGGCCAAGCGTTCAATCCGCGGACTTGCCTGTCCAACTTGCAAGCGGATTGTTGCCAGTCCAGCACGGCTTCGGTTTTCTCAAGTTTATGTGCATAAGTAACCAGAGATTCGTCTTGCGGCTCTGCGATAACGATGCCTTGTTCAATTTGCCTGATCGCTTCGATAAGCGCCTGCGCACCCAAATTTGCCAGTTTGTCATGCAGACTTCCGGATGTGGCATCTTCATCAATTGGGCATTCGGTTTTATAAAGCATATCGCCAGCGTCAAGTTTTTTGACCATCCGGATGATGGTAATACCGGTTTTAATGTCGCCCGCCATCAATGCCCGGTGAATCGGCGCGGCTCCGCGCCAGCGTGGCAATAGAGAGCCGTGGACATTGATGCAGCCGCGTTTGGGAATGTCCAGTACGGTTTGCGGCAAAATCAGTCCGTAGGCAATCACTACCATTAGATCGGCATTCAAGTCCGCCAGGGCTGCAATATCGTCGCTATGTTTAAAGTTTTCAGGCTGAAATAGCCTTAAATTAGCGGCAAGGGCCAGTTCCTTGACTGGGCTGGCGGTCAGTTTTCGGCCGCGGCCGGCAGGGCGGTCCGGCTGGGTATAAACTGCGCAGACCTGATGCGGCGAATCGATAAGCGCCTGTAAAGTCGGCACTGCAAAATCCGGTGTGCCCGCGAAAACGATTTTCATGGTTTGTCCTGTTTAACCTTACGCTTTATGGATTTTTTCCAATTTGGATTTGATTCTGTTGCGCTTAAAGGCCGATAGGTAATCGACAAACAGTTTGCCTAGCAGATGATCCATTTCGTGTTGAATGCAAACTGCCAATAAATTGCCCGCATCCAGTTCGAACGTTTCACCGTCATGATTAAGGGCTCTGACTTTGATCCGTTCGGCGCGGCTGACTTTTTCGAAAAAACCGGGCACCGACAAGCAGCCTTCTTCCGACTCCTCGATACCTTCTTTTTCGATAATTTCCGGATTGATCAGGCATACGGGTTCATCTTTGTCTTCGCTGACGTCCAATACAATGATGCGTTTATGCACATTGACCTGTGTGGCGGCCAAACCAATGCCTTTGGCGGCATACATGGTTTCCAGCATATCGTCTATCAAGGTTATTATGGTCGCATCGATTTTACCGACTTCGGCAGCAACTGTTCTCAATCGTTTATCGGGAAACTCCAGAATGGTCAAAATACTCACCCATCACTCCACTATCTTAACTTAATTGTAAGATTTTATCCGAAATTGGAAGCGGTTTGTAACTGTGGTTTCGATAGATTCCAACTATTTTAGGTCAGGTTAATGTTAGCGTAACCCGGCTGTTAAGCACTTCGGTGCCTGTGTGCTTCGCTTGTCGGGTTAAGCTAGCGCTAACCGGACCTATAGCTTTTGAAGTTTCCCGGGTTGAAAAAATCGCACTTCGGAGTAGGTAAAGGCCAATTTCCAAGTGTTAATTTGTCCGGGCGCTATGGGCTATATAAAGTACCAACGGCAGCGGGTTTGTGCTCAGCGCATGCCTAGGCGTGAAGAACATCGGAAGCTGAGTGCGCTAGTAGCGCAAGCACGGTTTCATGTAGAAGGGCAGGCGCAAGCTTGCTCTTTACTCTACCATTGTTGCAATGGTTGAGTATTAAGCATTTGAGACGGGTTTTGATACTGACTAAAGGGCATTTACGCAGTTTGCCTTGCCGATGCAGTAATTTGGCATAAATGGTTGTCTTATTTTTTATAAAAAACTGTTTGAGTGATCGCTCAGACATTCTATGTGTAGAAATAGAGGTGCCTATATGAAAAATAACGAAGCCGCTAGTGAACATCATCGCATTGAAGCCCAGCGTCAGGGTAAAGAAAACTGGCAGTTATGGGGGCCGTATCTCGCTGAACGTTCCTGGGGTACGGTACGCGAAGACTATAGTGCGGAAGGCGACGCCTGGGAGCATTTCGGTCATGATCAATCGCGTTCTCGCGCTTATCGCTGGAATGAAGATGGATTGGCCGGCATCTGCGACAATGAACAACGAATATGTTTTTCGCTGGCGTTCTGGAATGGCTGCGATCCTATCCTTAAAGAAAGGGCTTTTGGACTGACCGGTAACCAAGGCAATCATGGCGAGGATGTTAAAGAAAACTATTTTTATCTGGATGCCACGCCCACTCACAGCTATCTCCATTACCGTTACAAATATCCGCAAAGGGCGTTTCCCTATCGGCAACTGGTGGAAGAAAATCGTCGCCGTAGCCGGCAAGAGCCTCCATTTCAACTGTATGATAGCGGTGTTTTTAACGAAAACCGCTATTTCGACATTGATGTCATCTATGCGAAAAACAGTCCCGAAACGATTCTATGCCGGATTTGCGTCACGAATCGCGGGCCGCAGACAGCAAGCCTGCATGTGCTGCCGACGTTGTGGTTTCGCAATAACTGGTCTTGGGGTTATGGCATTCAGCGTCCGCAACTCATAGCCGGCGAACAAGCAGAAGATATAGCCTGGTCGATTGAAGGTTATTGTGCCGGGCTGGGTGTTTATCGCCTGGTCGGCCGTAAACCCGCGCAATTGTTGTTTACAGAAAACGATAGCAATACTGAGAAGTTGTGGGGGCAGCCCAATAAATCGCCGTATGTTAAAGATGCTTTTCATCGAGTTGTGATTGAGGGTGAAACACAGGCCGTCAATCCTGCTCGGCAAGGCAGCAAAAGCGCGGCCTGGCATCAGTTAATCATTGAGTCCGGCGCTGAAGAAATCATTGATCTGATTTTTACTAATCAGGAGAAAATGCCGTCTCGGACCGGTTGCGAAGCAATATTTAAGCAACGGCGGCAAGAAGCGGATCAATTTTACCAAAGTCTATTAGCTGTGCACGCGACTTTGGAAGATCATCGTATTTTTCGCCAGGCGATGGCCGGTATGATCTGGAGCAAACAATTCTACCATTTTGATGTTGCACGCTGGCAGGATGGCGATAAAATTACGCCGCCTAAAGAGCGGGTCGGGATTCGTAATCGCCATTGGCGGCATCTTAAAGCTCACGATATTATTTCCATGCCCGACTGTTGGGAGTACCCCTGGTTTGCCTGTTGGGATTTGGCCTATCAGGCAATAGCTCTTTCGGTCATCGATATCGATTTCGCCAAGCAGCAAATGGAATTGCTGTTGAATGAGCGCTATATACATCCTAATGGGCATCTGCCTGCCTATGAATGGAACTTTAAAGATACCAATCCGCCTGTTCATGCGGCAGCGGCATTAACAGTTTTTCGTACCGAACGGGAACGTAACGGCACTGCCGATTTGAACTTTTTACAGCGGATGCTCAATAAACTGTTGCTGAATTTTGCATGGTGGCTGAACCGCAAAGACAATGAGCATCACGATCTGTTCGAAGGCGGATTTTTGGGGCTGGATAATATTTCCGTCTACGATCGTTCCTGTCAGTTACCTTCGGGTTATGTGCTGAAACAGGCTGATGCTACCGGGTGGATGGCCATGTTTGCCTTAAATATGACCATGATGGCGTTGGAATTGGCAGCCGCCGGCCGTGATTACGAAGATATTGCCATTCAATGCTACGCTCAGTTCCTGTCTATCGGTAAAGCCATAGCGGGTTATGGAGAGCAGGGCATTTCACTTTGGGATGCCGATGATCATTTCTTTAAGGATTTGATTTTGACGCCTGAAGGCGAGTATCGACGACTGGATGTGTTTTCCTGGGTGGGTATTATTCCCTTGTTTGCTTGCGAAGTCGTCGATGCGCACATGTTAAGCCATGTTCCGCGCTTCCGGGCCATGCTTTATGAACATCGCGGCGGTATGTTCGATGGCCATACTATTTGCGCTTGTCCTGAACACACTAACGATAAAGACGAACATTTGCTGTCGCTGGTGGACCATAACATGTTGCCTGGAATCTTAAAACATCTGCTTAACGAAAAGGAGTTTTTGTCTTCGTACGGTATCCGTAGCGTCAGCCGTATGCATGCGGAAAGGCGGGATCTTGGACAGATGCCTGGTATTGGCGCGGCCTTGATCGACTATATCCCCGGGGAATCGAATTCTACTATGTTCGGCGGAAATTCGAACTGGCGCGGACCGGTATGGTTTCCCACTAATTATTCACTTATTGAATCATTGGAAAAGTTTCACCGCTATCTTGGCGATAATTTCAAGGTGGCTGCGCCTACTCTGGCGCCGCACGATCTCACATTAAAAGAAATAAGCAGTCATTTAACGGAACGCTTGATAAATCTGTTCCGGCGCAATACAGACGGTATTATCCCTGCATATTCGATCGATAGCCCCTTGCAACATGATCCTTACTGGCAAGATCAACTGTTGTTTCACGAATATTTTCATGCCGATACGGGGCAAGGTCTAGGCGCCTCCCATCAAACAGGCTGGACGGCGTTAGTGTCCGTTCTATTATTAAAGCAACTTTATTATTGTGAGAGTCCGTCAAAAGCATCGGCGATGGGAACAGAAAACTTAGCGGACTCATTGGCTTCGTGCAGTGGACAGATATGACTAAAGGAAAAGGCGCCTGAGAGTTAAATCGCCGAATAAGTTCCTGACGACGACAATGATCGAGGTCATTCTAAATAGTCAATTCTCACTAAACCTGCCTTAAAAAATTAAGGCGTGTGCGCAATTAGTTACTGCTAACCACATTAGCTTAGAGTTCTTCTGAGTTTGGGTTTTGTTCATGATAATACAAACAGGCATTTGAGCCAAAAAGGTGTACTAATGGACAATTGACCTGGGTGAAAAGAGCTTTTATAAAACCGTTTCCTATCATCATTGGCAGGTAGTAATCTCGGCTATGTTGATTTTTTAATGTAGCAATCACTTTATTTGTTTTTAGCAAGGAAAATAATAATGAAAAAAATACTTGGCTTATCCGCTATCGCTGCTCTTTTCTTATCACAAGGAGCGATGGCTCACTGTTCTGATGTTTCTCCTACAGATTTACTTAAAGCCGCAACCAACACTAGTAAAACAGGTGGCTACGGATTACCAATGTGGGTGTCATTTGTCGATGAAACCGGAACGGTTTGTGCTGTTGTTACAACAGCGACTCCACCAACAGGTGAAGCTGTCGGCAACTCTGCGTGGTTAGGAAGTCGGATAATTTCTGCACAAAAAGCAAATACAGCCAACGACTTTAGTGTTGATGGATACGTAATATCTACTGCAAACCTTTATAGCGCAGTACAGCCAGGCGGCAGCTTGTATGGGTTACAGCACAGTAACCCTGTTGATGCTGGAATGGCCTACAGTGGTGACCCAACCAAGTTCGGTACCGGCACATCAGACCCAATAGTCGGTTATCGCATTGGCGGCGTCAATGTTTTCGGTGGCGGGTTAGCACTTTATTCAGGTGGTAAAAAAATCGGTGCAATTGGCGTTTCCGGCGATACTTCCTGTCGCGACCATGCCAATGCCTGGCAGATTCGTTCGGCCTTAAAATTACAGCCGGCAGGCATTGTAGGTATTACAACTTCTAATATGGATGCGCATGGAAACGTCGAAAATAATCTCCCGGGCGCAATGGTAGGGGACGAGATGATTATAAACGCTGCAAACGACCACGATTCGGATGATAACAGTTATTGGGCTGCTTGGTCACAACCGGCTTGCCCAAACTCATTGGGTCTTACCTCAGCCCAAAATAAAGCGAATGGCACGCTCATAATTCGCGATCATAGATAGTAATCGTTAAAGTTGGCGCAAGATAACGGGGTTTCGGCCCCGTTATTTTCGATAAGCTTAATTCTACTTTGTCAGATTACATAAACAATGTTTTTAAGGTCGTTTTTCGACAGAGAAAGCCGGACTTGTTTGCTGTGTAGGGTATGCGATGCATACCCTACAACATAATCTGACAAAGTAGAATTAAGTTTTGCACCATTCGGTGCGGCTTCAATAAATCTCGTTAAATGGCATATGCAGGATTTTCGCTCCTCTAGGTTTTGAATGAAGGCACCTGATTAGTGCTAAAACAGAGAAATCGGGCACAAAATCGGTGCATTAAAACCAATTTAGTTTATTAAATTACAAATAAATGACTTGCAAATCATCTTATATCATTGAATAAATTTGCTTTATTTTAAGCTTGTATGAAAGTTGCTGATAATTACCTCGTAAAGCTTATTCTTGGAGGTAAAAGAAATGAACAATTCAATCAATCTGTATAAAGATATTCTGATTGGCGTATTTTACCTGACAGGCTTAGTTGGGTTGATGTCAGGCGAAATCCTAATTTCAACGGCATTGATCGGCACAGCATCGTTAATGAGTAATTTTTATTTCCGTTAAGACTTTAGTAATCGATTCTACTTCTAGCTTTTTAGCCCCTATTCGTGCAGGGGAGGGGCTTTTTTATGCCTGTTTACCCCATCGTAAACCCTTGTGGTTCGGCTTCGACTCATTGGTTTCGGTTAAAGAAGAGGTGTTTGCTTGAGTTGCTGGTGTTAATTCTTGCTGATATAGTGCGGTATGGTATATATCAGAGTTGCCATGTTGTGGCGAATTTTCATCATTGATAGACTTATTATTTCGCAAACCTGAACTAGTCCATTCAAAAAAACGATTAACCGAACGGTACGGCATAAACATCTATTATCCGGAGATTATTGCGATGAAAATTGGTCTGATAAAGGAAATAAAAATCAGAGAAAACCGTGTCGGATTAACGCCGGCAGGCGTTGAAGCATTAAGAACAAACGGTCATCATATGTATGTAGAGCAAGGTGCCGGACTTGGCTCCGGATTTACCGATGACGCTTACCGGAAAGCCGGGGCTTTTATAGTTTCCACTGCCGAAGCCTGGGATCAGGAATTGGTCGTCAAGGTTAAGGAACCCATAGAATCTGAATATCATTATCTTAAGCGACAGATCGTTTTCACCTTCTTCCATCTGGCCGGCGTGCCCTGGGGTCTTACAGAAGCTTTACTGGCCGGCAAAACCAGCGCTGTCGCTTACGAAACTCTGGAAGACGCCAACGGCAGACTGCCTCTATTGGCGCCGATGAGTGCTGTAGCCGGCAATATGGCGGTGCAAATGGGGTGCCACTATTTGGCGAGCCATAATGGCGGCAAGGGCGTGATGCTGGGTTCAGTATTGGGTAAACGCTATGGCAAGGTATTGATTCTAGGCGATGGCGTGGTTGGCTCGCATGCTGCCGGAACAGCTATCGGATTGGGTGCGAATGTTATAGTGGCGGGATTGTTTCCGGAGAGCGGCGATCGTCTGCGCCGGGAAATTTCGCCGGAGATCGGGTTTTTTATTTCCGAACCTTCTGCGATAGCCGAGCATTTGTTGGATACCGATCTATTGGTCGGCGCCGTACTGGTGCATGGTGCTCGCGCCGAACATCTGGTCAGCGAAGCGATGGTGAGTTCCATGCAACCCGGATCGGTGCTGGTCGATGTCAGCATCGATCAGGGCGGTTGCATTCAGACGGCTCGAGCGACCACTCATGACGACCCTGTTTATTTGCAGTCCGGCGTTATTCATTATTGCGTTAGCAATATGCCGGGCGCTTATCCTCGCACATCCACACTGGCTTTAACCAACAGCACCCTGCCTTATTTATTGAAATTGGCTGATAGCGGTTTAAATGCCTTATCCGCAGACAGTGGTTTTGCAAAAGCCCTAAATACTCATCAAGGCTATATCACCTATAGACCCATAGCACAAGCATTCGGGGTTTTAGAGAGATATAAGGAAGTACCGGAAGCGTTGCTTGATTTATAGATTGTGGTCGAATCGCCGGTTGCAACGCCGAATTCGATGATATTACCGGGAATCCTTAACGATAGGACGTTTCCTTCGGCATACAACTTACCAACCGGCGCCACAGCGGAGGAAACACGGGTTATGTCATTCGTAATTTGTCAACGGGGTAGCCGCTGGTTCGAAGTGGTTTAAAGGCCTCCGGAGGAATGGTGGGTTACGGCTATCGCCAAGCTTACCCAACATTGGTTTGATTTCCGGCATAGCCTGTTCGCCAAAACAAGATTGGTGCACCCCCTAGGTAGCTTTGTAGGATGTGCCTACGACAGGAGGCGCATCATTCGCGATTGATGCACTTAGCTTTGTTCAGAGCACATACTAATCGGAATATCCGCCTGCATCGTCTTTGAAACTCAGCCAATCCAACCTGACTTGTCGGCTGTAAGATATCACATAGTCCATTAACGGCTGTCTCCAGGCGTCTTGCCGGCCAAAAACCTGCCATTGATCGGCGATAGCCGAACCTTGCCAACCACCAGTGCGGATATGTTGCCAGGCAACCAGTTCCGCCATGGCATTAACGACTTTTTGAAGACGCGGCAACTTTCCATTCCAATGCCTTAGATGCAGCCGGTCTTGCTGGGGCATCAATTCTTTAAGCGAATAGGAACGTTTACCGTCTGTAATGGCGGCCAGAAATGCGGGAGCAATCGCCTGGCTCTTGCGTTGTAAAGTTACAACCCGCTCGGCTTCGCTGCCCCAGGCCGGTTGCGGTACGGTCAAATAGGGCGCTAAAGACGAACCCGGCTGATGTTTAAAGTCCAGCAAATAATGACGTTCCGGACCTTTGCCGTTCACAAGGATAACGTAACGTTCCAGTCCCAGGCTACCGGTTCCGGCGATGCGCCGCGCAATATCCAGAACATGAAAGACTTCCGGTTTCGTCTGTCTGGCGGCAAACCGATCGATCAAATCCGTCACCTTTTGCTTATCATCCGCGCTTGCAGGCAAGGTTTTGATGCCGTCTATTTTTAAAACTTGTTCACTATGGTGGCTGATCGTGCGCTCGTGCAGTAAATCGGCTTGCGAACGCCGTTTAAGGTTTTTCAGCAAATAACGGATCATGCCGGAAGCGGTTGAACGCTCAATCCATCGCGCCTTGCACTCGCCAAGTTCACGTCCATAAATTTTCAGGAAACCCTCGCACAATTGCAATGCTTGCGCATGGTCAACGCCCAAAGTCTGTGCGCCTACCAAAACGCTGCATAAAAAACGCGTTAAATCCAAAGTGCAGGGAGCCAGTACCGCTTCATCGAAATCATTAATATCGAAATAACTCAGGCGGTTGTCACCTTTGTAAGTGCCGAAGTTTTCTAAATGCAAATCGCCGCACAACCAGGTCAGGGGCGCATCGTTTAAAGGCGAATCCTGCGGCCAGTCCTGATAGAACAGATGAGCGGTCCCGCGCAGAAAAGCAAAAATATCGTGTTGCATGGCACGATACTTCAATATCAATCGCTCCGGGTCTCTTCCCTGATTAAAGGCCTCAATCCGTTCCCACACACTTGTTTGATTCATTTAAACTCCTAGCCGATATCCAAGCACAAGTTAAAAGTAAAGTTTGCTTGCCGGACCTATGTGGCAAAAACAACATTTTAAGAAAACCGTCAAAACCTTAGTTACGTGCGAAAGCCACCTGATAACCGCTTAAGAAACTACAATTTTGCAACCCTGTGCCAATTGCCGGTATCGACACTTTTTGGTGGGTACTGGTCGCAATCAAAACCACATGCCATTCCTGGTGATCATCATTATGGCCCTTAATATTGATACTACCTTCGCCAATACGAAAACCTAAATCGCCTACCATGGCTTTCACTTCGGCAATGTCCGGCCGCAAGCCGGTCCGGAAATGCAGCGTTACTTCAACGGCATGACGGGAGGGCAACATGAATTCCAAAGATCCCCCCCAAACCATGGTTAAGGAGCAGATCAAGGCCAGCATTATCGACGCAAAATAAAAACCGGCCCCGCACAAAATACCGATAGCTGAACATGCCCATATGGATGCGGCAGTGGTCAAGCCACTGATGTTAAGTCCTTCTTTCATGATTACGCCGGCGCCCAGAAAACCGATGCCCGTGACGACGCCCTGGATGACACGAGTAGGATCTGCCGTAGAAACGAGCGGCAACGTGCCGCCAAACCAGAAATGCGGATAACCTGTCATGACTGTTATTCCTGCGGAAGCCATGCACACCAGGCCATAAGTCCGCATTCCCGCCGCCCGACCATGAAACGAGCGTTCATAGCCGACTATCATCCCTAGTAACAACGCACCGGCTAAGTTCAGCACAATAATGCCGTTAACCTCAAGCTGCGGTATCGACCAAAAAGGAAACAGCATGTCTTTTAATGGCGTCATATATTTTTTGCTTATAAGGTGTTAATCCAAGTATGGAAATGATCAGTGTCTAATCGAATTGCTTTTATCGTGTATAGCTTACTCACACTTTGCGTTTAACTTCCAAAATATTGGGGAGTTGATTGATCCTGGACAATACTAGGCTAAGTTGCGCAGTGTTTTCGATCAGGATAGACAAATTCAGTATTGCCGATAAATCGTCATGAGTTTTTAATGAGGCATCGCTAATGTGCACTTTAGCCGCAGCCAGCAATTGCGAGACATCGCTAAGCAGGTTTTGAGCATTGAAAGCATGAATAACAATAGGCACGCTATGGCGGGCAACGTGATTGGTGCTCCACTCTGCGTCAAGCAATTGCGAATGCTGCTCTGCTGACAGGTGCTGTATGTTTTCACAATCGTAGCGATGAATGGTGATACCTCTTTTGTGCGAAATAAAACCGACAATCGCATCGCCGTTAACCGGCGAGCAGCAATGCGCTATCGATGTAACGACATTATCGATACCCGCCACCGTCACCATTGATTTTGGGGCGGAACTTGCAGAAACCAGTTTCAACGGCGCCGGTTCCAACTCGGGTATCTTCAGAGCCGATGCCAATTGCCGGTTATTGACATCGCCGCGTCCCAACGCTTCGTATAAATGGTCGGCGTCGGCCATTTTAAAATGCTTTAGCAAATCGGGCAGATCGACTACCTTCAAACCCAGCCGACGGCTTTCCTTATCCAGCAAATGTTTGCCCGAAGTAATATTTTCCGCCAGTTTCTGTTGCTTAAACCAGCTTCTAACTTTGCCGATCGCCCGTGGCGTTTTAAGATAGCCTAAATTAGTATCCAGCCAATTGTGGTTGGGATGTCCATTTTTGACGGTGATAATCTCAACTTTTTCACCGGAGCGCAACTGATAGGTTAAAGGCTTTATTTGGCCGTTGACCTTGGCGCCACGGCAACCATGACCGATTTCGGTATGAATCGCATAGGCAAAATCCAATGGCGTAGCACCTTTAATCAGATCGATCAATTTGCCGGCCGGCGTCAGCACGAACACCCGGTCTGAAAACAGCTCGGTATGAAAGCTTTCAATCAAACTTTCGTTGCTGTCCCTCTCTTCCAGCAATTGTCGAAGCGAAGCGATGTTTTTTTCGGTGGCCGCGTTGAATTTCCTGCCTTCCTTATAGCGCCAGTGCGCAGCAACGCCCAACTCGGCAAATTCATGCATGGCCTGGGTGCGAATCTGTATTTCGATACGGTTGCCCTGTTCGTCCACTACCACGGTATGCAAGGATTGATAGCCGTTTTCCTTGGGATTGGCAATATAGTCGTCGAACTCTTTGGGAATGTACTGCCAGCAACTATGCGCCAAACCGAGAACGGTGTAGCAGGTAGACGGCGTGTCGACAATCACCCGTACGGCTAACAGGTCGTATAGGTCATCGATGCTCAACCGTTTACGGCTCATCTTGCACCATATACTGTAGATATGTTTGGGACGGCCGTAAACTTTTGCCTTAATGTTCTCTTCCGCCAATCTTTGCCTCAATTTGGCCAGAAAACCCTGAATGCAGGTTTCGCGTTGCTGACGCTTGTCAGCCAGGGAATTGGCAATTGAAAAATAGTTTTCAGGATCTAAATAGCGAAAAGCCAGATCTTCCAGTTCCCATTTAAATTGGCTGATACCGAGACGATTGGCCAGCGGTGCGTAAATATCCAGTGTTTCCTGAGAGATAAAACGGCGGATTTCCGCATCCTCGGACCCTAAATTCCGTAGCCGCTGTATACGGTAAGCCAGCTTGATAAACACTGCCCGAACGTCATGAGTCATCGCCAGCAGCATGCGCCGCAGAATTTCCGACTGATTAGGCTGATTAGCCATCTCCGGGCTGTAGATGTTGACTTTATTCAACCAAAGCACATCTTTAACCAGCGAGGCTACAACATCGCCGAATTGATCGCGGATAACAGCTTCGGAAACTTGCGCAGACAGCCGCGAGTCGCTCAGCAGAGCCCCAAGTATAGCGGCCAGATCGACATGCGCCGACATCAACACTGTCGCGACATCAACGCCCCTGGGTCTAAAGTTGGGAGCTGTATTGGAAATCTCGCCGGATGCCTGCTCGACAATAGCTAATGCCTTACCGATTTGCGCAGTGTCTTCCGGAGAAAACCCCGTGAATAGGTTCCGGATGAGTTCATTAGGCTGGTTCATGGTCTTCACCGGATTAAATACATTTTAAATCAGCATCTTAACCAAGTGCTGAAACCTCCGAGAGTAGCATAAACATTAATATGCAAATTCGGTTTCAGTTCGTATGAATCAGACATTTCGAAAACCATTTTGCTTGTTTCTTGGTCGCTTTCGGTGCGGGGACATGCTACACGATGAGTTTACCGAATACAACGACTCAAAAAAACCGGTTGAGAAGCTCTCTATTTAGCCATTGAGCATGACAGTTTGTAGGGTATGCACTGCATACCCTACGGCTATTTTTTGACAAACCGCACCTGCCGAAATTTAAATTGCGTTTGGTATAAACCAAAATGCTATATATTTATAAGGACTTAATTCTATTTTTTAACAATTTTAAATCCTGACTGGAAAAAACCCGCTGATAGCGTAACCTCATAAAGATTCCGGTAATCTCATTAATCGCATCGCCAATTTCCGGCCGGTGCGCCTTGGCGCGAACTGCAAAATCGTTAGCCCCCTCGCCCAAGCGGATACAAACGCCGGCCTCGGCCATTTTCCCGCAGAACTGCCGATACTGCAAAACCGCCTCGTCTTCGGGTTTTTGACCGGTTCTTAGCAAATAAGCGGCTAATATCAGCATAGCCAAACCGATGGCGGCCAGCACCCAAAACAAGGTTTCCAACAGGTTATCTATTCCCATCATGGACAGAGACTGTTCCTGGCTCTTGCCGCCATAACCGACAATCCAGCTTTGCCAATGGTAATCGAGATCATCCCAGATTTGTTCGGCCAACTTTAACTTAGACTGATCCGGTTCTTCTTGCGCGGCGCTTGATTGCGGAATAATTGCACCCGGCTCAATCTGCTTTTGCACATCGGCATTCTGCCGGACACCCTCAGACAAAATAGCCGCAGTCGGATCGATTCTCACCCAGCCTTGCCCTCGCAGCCAAACTTCCGTCCAAATATGCGCATTCGCCTGCCTGATCTCCAGAAACCGGCCGACAGGATTTAATTCCCCGCCGCGATAACCGCTCACCACCCGCGCCGGAATGCCGGCAACCCGCATCAAATAAACGAAAGCCGTTGCATAATGGTTACAAAATCCGCTACGCACATCGAACAAAAACCTTTCAACGAAATTGTTTTCCATCAATGGCGGTGAGAGGGTATAGCGAAAATGCTGCTGCCGTAAATGCGTAAACAAGCGATCTATAAACACAACAGGTTTTTCATCGAAACCGTGCAACTGCGTCACCAGATCGACAATGCGCGGCGCAGGAGCATCCGGTATTTGCAGGTTATCCCGATATTCGGTTTTGGTAATATAGCCGGTATTATATTGCGGATAGGACAGCAGGGCATACTCGGCGGCCTCTCCTTGCTTATCCCGGCTGAGAAGCTGATAGTTTGCGTCTCGCTGCAATCCCCCATCATACTGAGCAGGCATATCCAGCGCATAAACCCAGTCCTGGCTTTGCGGCTCCAGAAGTTCGGTATATTGAAAGGCTTTCCCGAAAAATTTCAGTTTATCCTGATAATCCAGCACAAACTCATGATGCAACATCCGCCAGGCTTGGCCGTCGGTAAAGGAAAATACCGGTCCGCGCCAGTAAAGCTGCTCTTTCGGCGGTATATCGCCATTAAATTTAACCCGGAAAACCAGCTTCGGCGAGACTAAAAGCTCGCTTATCGATCCCGGATCCAGGGTCTCGCTTAAACCTGATTTCGCCTGATTATTATGATTGATCAGCGCCCATTTCGGCGGCTGAAATCTCGGAAACAACACAAAAATAACCGCAGCCAGCGGTAAGGCCTGCAACATGATTTTTGCAGCTGTTCGCACGGCTTGCCGAGTCTGCGGCTTAAAGGAATTAAGGGCGACAAGAACCCCCAGGATGCCGGCGCTGATCAACAGGCAATAGACCAGCATGCCGATAGATTGCTGAAAAAGAAACTGGGTGCCGGCGATAATTAAAGCTAAAAAACAAACCAGATAAACATCCCGCTTTTTGTTCAACTCCAAAAGCTTAACGCCCAAAGCCACCACAAATACGGCCGATCCGGCCTCCCGGCCCCACGCACCCTTGTGCGTGCTAATCAATAAACCGACAGCAATCACGGTGACCAACAAAACCGGCAAGCCTCCCGGCAATAAACGCGGCTGCCAAATCGCAGAAAACCGCCAAAGCAGCAAAGCAAAAAACAAGACCGGCAACGGCAAAGGAATATGACCGAAATGCGGCAGGGTTATCAGGCCGATTGCGCCTAACAATAGCAACAAAACCTTCGGATTAAGTTCGTTAATCGACATATTAAAACAGGGCCAGCGCTTCCAGACAGGCGGCAAAATGGTCGGGCCCTGCATCCAGCGCAATTTTTCTGCCCGGAAGTTGCAAGCCATAGCTTAAACCGGCCTGCTCGGCATCGATAATCCAGCGGCAAAGCCGGCCAAGCCGCTCTTCGATGCTGCTGCCCGGCGTACTGTCATAATCAAGCCACATCTCAGTGCCGCCTGCCTCGCTGGCATACTGTTTGCTTAACAAACCCTGGCCTTTGGCATAGGCTTTCCAATGTATCTGCCGCATAGGGTCGCCGGTCTGATAAGTACGAATACCGTTAAAATCATCGTTACCTTTACGGTCAATGTAGCGATCAGCGGATGGGCGCTCGCCGGATCCCACAGGAAAAGGCAATAAAATCTGACTGGGTTAAGGATAAACCAGGACTTTACTATCAAACCGCAATGGCGACCAGGCCCGGAAAATACCGAAGGGATAACTGCTGGAAACCGTCACAGTCGCTATTTGTAGCCAGCCACGGCGCAATGCCGGTTTATAAAGCGTCAATGTCCTGCTTTCATTAGCCGCCAAACTAAAAGTCTGCTCGGTATCCAGACCGATGACGATTTCCATACGCGGCTCTCTAGCCGGATTGCTCACGGTAATTTGAAAACCGGCAGATTCTCCGGCAAAGACCGGCGGGGCATAACCGGCTTGCACAACCAACCCGGCCAGCGCCTTAAAGGTATGCAAAATGGTAATAAAAAAGATACTCGACAATAAAAAGCCGAGAAAGTAGATTAAATTATTATTGTAAATAAAAGCAATCAGCAACAACAGCGCGATGGTGAATACCAAACCCAGGCCGCGCAAGGTCGGCAAAATAAACACCCGACGCTGCGTCAGTTCCAAAGGGCCGCTCACCGGCGGTTCACCTTTAAAGAACCGGCTGAGTTTAAAGCGTTGTTTGAGTGTAAGCTTGCTGTTGTCCATTCTTAGCCTAAGGGTGATTGTTCAAAGTCCTGTAGGATGTGCTGAGCGATGGCGAAGCGCATCAGTCGCGAATGATGCGCCTCCTATCGCTCAGCACATCCTACAAAGCCAGTCGCGCAGATTCACTTCCCCAAAGGATTTGGGCGCAAAAATTGGCAATTAATGTATAGGCACGCTATTCAATATCGGCGCAACAATCGCTTCCGAGTCGCCGATGCCGGCACGTATCCTATGCCCGGCAACCGCAGGCAACACCGCCTGTACATCTTCCGGGATAACGGCTTCACGCTGAAACATCATAGCCCAGGCTTTGGCGGCCGTCAGCAAGGCTAATCCGGCGCGCGGCGACAAACCGCAATGGTATTGTCCGGATTGCCGGGTAAAAGCGATGATGCCTTGCACATAATCCAGCAAGGCCGGCGAAGCAAAAACTTTGCTGACCGCATTCTGCAAGGAAAACAATTCCTCGAAGGACATGATAACCGGCAAGTTATCCAGCAGCTTATACCGCGATTGTCCCGCTAATAACTCACGTTCCGCAATGTGATCGGGATAGCCCAGTTCGATGCGCATCAAAAAACGATCCAGTTGCGATTCCGGCAAGGGAAAAGTCCCGGCGTGATGCGAAGGATTTTGGGTGGCGATTACAAAAAACGGCGTCGGCAACGGATAGGTTTTGCCGTCCACCGTCACCTGCCTTTCTTCCATAGCCTCCAGCAAGGCGCTCTGTGCCTTGGGCATGGCGCGATTTATCTCATCGGCCAGGATCATTTGTTTAAAAATCGGGCCGGGGTGAAATTTAAACTGCTGCTGATCCGGCACAAAAATCGAAGAGCCGAGAATATCGGCGGGTAAAATATCGCTGGTAAACTGAATGCGCTGGTAATCCATGCCAAACAACTTCGCCAAAGCATGCGAGAGGGTGGTTTTACCGACGCCCGGCACATCCTCAATCAATAAATGGCCTTTAGCCAGCAGACAACACACGGCCAAACGAATTTGCCGGTCTTTACCGAGAATTATTTTATTAGCGTGTGCCAGTAATATTTTTAGGTTGTTGTGCATAGATTCCAATTCTTGAGGTGGCTAAGAATATCGCCGAAAATAACTTCCCTGAATTCGGCGCGTCGTTTACCTCCCTCTCCCTCCGGGAGAGGGTTGGGGTGAGGGGATTAAAACAGGGAAGTTATTTATTACCATATCCTAACGGCAATTTAAAGCCAAACAGCGGCTAGCGATTTGGCATAACCGGCACGGCACTAGACGCCGAGTCCTGCGGAATAGTGTAAACATTAGTCGGCTGAACATAAAGCCCCGGATCGTAAGTGGCTTGATCCGTAAGACTGACGGCGACTCTGTCCGACAATTTCCACATGGCGCCGGTGGCCGGATCGACCGTAAAAAAACCCAGCGCATTAAAAATATTGCCCAAATACCAATAATTTAAGGTTGCGGGCAATATGGCTGTCAGATCGGGATAACCCGGTTTGCTAAAGGTAAACACATAGTCGGCTTTCTTGAACCAGCCGCGCCCGCTTTCCAACCGCAGCAGCATCGGCGTCTTCCCGGTTTTTACAGTCAGCCCGTTAGCATTTTTAACCGTCACATCGGCCTCGCCCTCCTCAACCTGCACATACACCGGCCAGGCCGACTGGCTGATGATACTGGCGCAACCGGAAGCGAAGAGCAGGGCGCCAATACTTAATACACTAATCGATTTCACAACTTTCTCCCTTTTTGATGTTTTGTAACTATTCAGTGAATTCTTGATACGCCCATCAATTCGATGAAATTGAAAGTGTTTTGGTACGCCCTTGGTGGGTTACGATGCGCCCAACGAATTTAACTTTATCTAAACTCAACGAGTTGCGCATCTAACCCACCCTACGCTGAATAATTACGATGTTTTTAGCGTAGCGGATTCGGGTTATCCCACTTGTAAATATCCAGACTATCCTGCTGGTTATATTCCTTAAACGGCTGTTCCAGCTTATAGCCCTTGGGATCGCGATCCGGATTGGAATAAACACCCATGCTGCCGGCATTTTCGGCATTAGGATGCACGCTGTTTTGCTTCATCATCTCTTCGCTAAACCGTTGCGCTTCCGCCAGCGAAGTAATGATATGCGGCTTAATAATCACCACCAGTTCGGTTCGGCTGCGGTTTAGCCCCTTCGAACTAAAAAAATAACCCAATCCCGGAATATCGCCCAGCCACGGCACCTTGGTTGCGCTATTCCCAGCCGCCTCCTGAATCAAACCGCCGACCGCGACCGTGGTGTTATCTTTGGCCATCACCGAACCGCTAAAAGTTTTTTCTTCCACGGTATCGACAGTCACCGATTCCAGAACACTGCCAGTGGAAACCAGCATGGTCGCTCCATTTGATACAACTTGCGATTGCTCGACCAACACCTGAATATTGACGGTGTTGTCGGCATTGATATTCGGCGTCAGCAACAAGGTGTTGCCCACTTCGCGGTTGGTATAAGTCGGCACCGGCGGTACGGTGATGGTATTACCGTTAATACTGCCGGTGGTTTGCACGGAACCGGGGCTAAAGCCGGTGACCACCGGAATAGTTGTGCCCACGAAGAAACGGCTGACTTCCTGATTGGAGGTCAATAAAATCGGCGTCGCCAATTGCGTGACCCGATTCTCCTGTTCCATCAACTGCATTTTTAAATCGAAGTTCTGGCCGACAGCAGTGACCAATAAAGCCGGATTGGCCAAAGCTGCACCCCCTTGTAATGCACCTGAGGCAGCACTGATGGCTGTTGATTCGGCGGCGCCGGTTTGCAAAGCACCGTTGACCGTGCCGTGATTGTTCACCATGGAAATATCGAACAGGGAATTAAAGCCATCGGATAAATCAATGGCTAAAATCTTTACCTCCATCAACAGCATGGAGCTTTCCACATCCAGGCGTTTATAAATGCCGCGAATTTCTTTCATCGCATCGGCGTCGCGGGTTCGCACCAGCACCCGGTTTTGATGTTTGATCACTCCAACATAGATCGGCGCCTGTTTGCGGACGCCAAGTTTAACCATATCGCGACTCTCATCATAATCGCCGCTTAATTGCCGGGAAAGTCCCGAACTTTGGCCGGGTTGCCCATTTCCCTGCTGAGAGGAGTTCAGCCCTTTCAGCAAAGTGTCCAAGGATCTGAGGCTTTCATCCATTTGTTGCTGCTGTTGCTGATTATTGCCACCAACCTGACCGGCGCCCTGATTGCCGCCAAAGCTTTGATTCCCCCCCATATTCTGGTTACCGCCAACACCTTGCTGGTTGCCACCCATATTCTGGTTGCCGCCAACACCTTGCTGATTATTGCCGGAGATTTGGGTATTTCCACCACCCTGCACACTGGAAGAGGAGGAAGAAGAGCCGCCAGTGGAGGAAGAACTGTTAAAGCGTTGGGTGGTGCGACGATCCACATAATCGAAACGGCTAAAGCGCTGTTGTAAATCGTACATCAACTCGGACTGACTACGACCATAGCTCATCCGTACCCTGGGATAAAACAAATTTGAAATATTCTCTGCTAAATCCAGGGCATTTTTGGCGTTTTTCAAGGTAAACACCTCGGTTTCTTCCTGTTTAAACTCGACCTGTTCCAGCCGGTATTCCTTAACGGTATAAATCCGAATGATTTTCGACTCCGGATCGTGTTGATACCAAAGATTATAGGTTTTGGCCAAGGCATCCACCACCTCCAGCGCCGTCACCCGCCGTAAAAACATGGTCACCGGTATCGACGCCGCTTCCCTGGAGGCGATAATATTCAGATTGGATTGATCGGAAAGAATTTTCAGCGCATCGCCGACCGTCACATCCCGAAACTCGATTTGCTCTATGGTCGATCTCTTATGACTACTGTTGATGGCATCCTCTGTTTTTACCGCAGCAGGCTTATGCTTCTTCGGCGCCGCTTCAAGTGAAGTGCTGCATACCAGAAAACCAAGCAGCAAACTGCCGAGCATAGAAACTTTAAAAACTGTTTTGTTCATAGAACCATTTATAAAATCAAGTATGTTGCAAGTATTTGTATCGTTCCCACGCTCCGGCGTGGGAATGTATCCTCCGACGCTCCGCGTCTTCCTGATCAAACCCATAAGCGTGAACCCCATAGGGTGCATACCTTATAGGGCGCAATAGGCGATAGCCGTATTGCGCCGCATGTTGGGCTTCGATCATTCGGCGTATTACTCTATCGCTAATACGCCCTATGGACCTGACTTACCTTTCATCACGAAGACGCAGAGCGTCTTGGGATGCGTTCCCACGCCGGAGCGTGGGAACGATAGGTATGCCCTATGGATCTGTAGGGTATGCACTGCATACCAAATACGCTTTCGGCGGCGGATGGCCGTTCTGAACCGGAACGCCCCAATGGTATGCAGTGCATACCCTACGATGTTGTATCGTTCCCACGCTCCGGCGTGGGAACGATAAGGGGCGGCTCGTGCAGAAGTTAGAACCATGCCGGAAGCAATTGCCGTGCCTTCGTGGTTAATCATCATTGAAGCGTCATTTGCCGGCCCATCGGCATCACCGTGATGTCCACATGCTCCCCGGTAATCTTATTCACCGCAATTTCAACCAACACATTATGTGCAAGTACCGTAAATTTACTGCCTTCCCTCACCAGATGGTTTTTCCCCTCCACCCCAATCAGTACCGATTTACTGTCACTATGGACAATCGCTTTCGCCGCCAGATAGATATCCGGCAAGATCGGCGCAGCACTAGCCGCGCCCGGCTGGCCGCCAACCCCCGGTTTGCCGTTGATGCGGCTCAGGGCCTGGGTAAAGCTGCCGGTCATCATGGTCGGATCGTTAATTTCGACCGGGCTTGTCGGTCAGGGAAGCTTTTAGCGGCAGCGTAGCGTTCGGGGCGGTTGACTCTTCCGACATCAAAATTTGCCGGGCTTTATCAAACGCCGTGCCGGGATCGCGAATCATCTGATCTTGCCGATTTTTCAGCATGTCGTTTTGTTGTTTCAGGGCCGCATCGCTATCGATTGGCGGTTGCTGGGCAGAACTCGCAAAACTAAAAAATAATAAAATCCAAAAAACTGTACGCGCCATCATTTCGGGCTTCCTCCAGCCGCCGCAAACATCGCCACCAAAAACGCAGCATAGACAAAACCGATCACCCCACCCACAAAAACCGTTAATATCGGGGTAATCAACCCGATCAAGGTATCAATCCGCTGTTGTAAAAGTTCGTTATGATACTCAGTCATTTCCGCCAAGATTTCGTCTATGGTTCCCGAGCGTTCACCCACCCGTAACATTTGCAGCATCAACGGCATATAGCCGTGACCAACTTCCAGCGGTTCGGTCAGCGAGGAACCGCGCTCCACTTGCTGTTTTGCCAATTTGACTTTACTGCCCAGATATTTATTGACGTGCAATTTTTCCATAGTCTCCAGCGCATCGACAATCACGACACCGCTACGCAACAACAAACCCATGGCCCTGGAAAACAATACCGTGCCGGACAGTCTGAACACATAACCGAACAGCGGCAGGCGTAAGGACAACCGGTCAATCCACCAGCGCGTTGCGGGAATATGGTATAAAACCAAAAATATCGCCACGATGCCGATTACAACCATTGCGATAAAAGGCCCGTGCGTCAAAATCCAGTCCGAGGTCTTGATCAAGGCTTTGGTAATCGGCGGCAACGGTTTCCCCGTGATGGCGAGCACCTTTTTGATTTCAGGTACCAGCTTGGTCATCATTAACACCACAATGCCAATCGCCATCAGAAAGGCAAAAGCGGGATAACGTAAGGCGCCGAAAATTTTCGATTTTAGTTTCCGGCTGTCGGTTAATTCCGTGGCGGCCTGATCCATCACCACGCTCAAATAACCGGTCTGCTCGCCCACCCGTACCAACTGCACGGTAAATTCACTAAAAGCGTTATGCTCGGTGAGCGCCTCATGAAAGGAAGAGCCTTGCTGTATGCGTTGCGCCAGATTGCGCCAGGTTTTCCGCGCCCCGATCCGGCTGTGTTTCGCCGTCAGATTCAAGGCATCCAGCAAGCTGATGCCGGCCCGCAACATCACCGCCATCTGATGAAAGTCATGTTCTATATCAAACAAATTAATCGACAAATAGTCGAAAGGATTCAGGCTGAAAGCCAAGCCGTCGTTCTGCGACTTGCTTTTGATTTCGGTAATTTTCAGCGGCAACAAGCCTTGCGCCCGCAAAGCCGCAATCGCCGCCTCCCGCGAGGTGCTTTCGATGGCGTCGCTACGCTGCTGCCCGGTTCTATCGCGGGCCGTATAACTGAAATTAGGCATCAGATCAACTCAATCGGCACAGGCATGCTTACCATGACGAAGCGATGGTAATGACTTCAGAAAACCGAAGTATCGCCGCTAAGCATCTTGGCTACTGCATCGTCCACCAGGCTTTTTACCCCGGCCTCGCGCATGTTTCTCACCAATTGAATCTCGCCTTCACCCTGGGTGATGCCACGTGCCCAGTCTTCGTTGAGTTCCAGCATTTCGTACAAACCGATCCGGCCCGAATAGCCCTTGTTGCCGCAATAAATACAACCGCAGGCGTCGTAAATGCTGTGACCGGCCAGCTCGGGGCGATGGATGATCAAAGACTCCAGTTCCGTCAAAGGCCGGGGGATGCGGCAGTGTTTGCAGAGCCTGCGCAGCAGGCGTTGCGCCACGGCAAGCCGCAAGGCCGCCGCCACCAGATAGGGTTCCACGCCCATATCCAGCAGCCGGGTCACCGTGGCGGCGGCGGAATTGGTGTGTAGCGTACCCAAAACCATATGCCCGGTCAGCGCGGCCTTAATGGCGATATCGGCGGTTTCCTTATCGCGAATCTCGCCTATCATCACCACATCCGGGTCATGGCGCAGAATACTGCGCAAGGCCTTGGCGAAACTCAAGCGGTTGCCGTCGTCCACCTCGCATTGCGCCACCCCGCCGATCTCGTACTCGATAGGGTCTTCGATGGTGATGATATTGACGTTGCGTTCCTCCAGCAGCATGCGAATCGCCGCATACAGGGTGGTGGTCTTACCGCTGCCGGTCGGGCCGGTCATAATCATCATGCCCTGGGTACGCAGCAAAAACCGCTCGATTTTGCGTTGGTGTTCAGCCTCGAAGCCGAGTTTATCCAGGGTCAGGGAATCGGTTTGCACCGCCAATAAGCGCATGGTCACCCGCTCGCCGTATTTGGTCGGCAAAGTGGCTACCCGCACATCGGTGCGGCGGCCGCCGGTTTCGAACTGATGGGCAAAGCGTCCGTCCTGCGGCGAACGTTTTTCGGCAATATCCAGGCCGGCCATCACTTTCAGACGGCTGATCAGTTCGGTGTACACATGGGTATTCATTTTGTTATACATTTCCAGTTGGCCGTCGGTGCGGAAACGGATCACTGCGCCCTCGAAATTAGGGTCGATATGAATATCCGAAGCCTGGCGCATATAAGCGGCAAACAGTAAATCATCGCCCAGATTCACCGCGCCCTGTCGGTCGCCCTGGGCCGCACTGGGCAAAGCCTGCAAACCGCCGCCGGGCTGGTTGCCGTACAGCTGTTTCAGTTTCTTTTCCAGGCCCGCTTCCTCCGCTACCCAAAATTTAACTTTGGTTTTAACGAAGCGCTCGATGAGTTTTTGGGTGACATGGTTAGCCGGTACGCTACAGGCGATATGCGTGGTATTGTTTTCCAATAAAAACGGCAAGGTTTTCTGGCGCATGGCAATATTGCCGGGTAATTTGGACACGCAGGTCGGGCAAACCCGAATCTCGTCGATATTCAATTTATGCTCGGCGGGGTCGAGACCGATATGGTCGAAATACTCGACGCCGAAACGGGTCTCGCCTGCCTGCTGCCGCACCCATCGCACCTTGGCCTGCCGTGTAAAACGCTGTTTTTTCGATTCGATGCTGATTGTTATCAGCACGTCCATTTCCAGAGGGAAAACCGTATTGTTCAGCACCAGGCCGGCGCCGCCCGGCGAAGTGTCATCGACATTCACCTGGGTTAGCGTAATGCTCTCGCCGCCGAACACCGTGGCTCGATAACCGGAAACCTGCTCACGGGGGTTGCTACGAAGCTCATCGGTTTTAGTTTGAGAAATCAGATTTTTCACTTAACGTTATCGCCAAAAAATTAAAAAAAAGGCCGCTATTCGAACGGTTTGTAGGATGTGCTGAACAACGTGAAGCGCATCAATCGCGGAAGATGCGCCTCCTGCCGTCGGCACATCCTACATAGGCCAAATCCAAAAAAATCCCTCAAATCCATAAATCCAGTGTCCATACCTTCATGCCCGCATTACTGAGATCATTCGCATCGCCGGCATTTTTCATCGACAAATACACCGGCATGGCCGTTATTTCGCTTAATGCCATTTCTTTCAACATTTCATAGACATCGACATAGCCGCCGGTAAAACTGAAACGATGGATATGCACCGTGTCGCCGTTTTTTAACATCAAATCCAGCCATTTTTTCAGGTCTTCATAAGCGCGCGGCAACTCATTCAGTTTTTTATTGCCGAGACTGTGTTCCTCAATCAAACGTAGGCGGTGCTTGTCGAGCAATTGCGCAACACGATCGACCGCAGCGTTCATGCTATTGGGCGTAAACAAAAAACCGGCCTTGGCCGACAGGCCCTTCTGGACTTCTTGATCCTTTCCTTTCAACTCGTCCAATACACTTTGCAAACTGGCATACTGTTGCTGAGTCGCCTTAAGACTCCCCTCTGCAACACCCTTGTTGCGTAGCGTCTTATAATTTTGCTCGGCCTTGTCGGCTTTTCCCGTCAAAGTGCCGCTGATAAACACGAAATAGATAATGGTAATACCCAAGCCCGGCAACACCCGCTTCAGCCAGCGCTCGCGCTGCTTTTCATCACTAAAGGCAGCATTCAATTCCTTAGCAACCATCGTTTAACCTGCTTTGCACATTTATCAACCGTTTCAAATGTTGTAACTATTCAGCGTAAATCAGAAAGCTTGTAGGATGTGCCGACGATAGGAGGCGCATCAATCGCGGAAGATGCGCTTCGCTATCGCTCAGCACATCCTACAGAGCTTATAATCATTTCAAATGTTGTCACTATTCAGCGTAAATCAGAAAACCTTATAGGATGTGCCGATGACAGGAGGCGCATCTTCCGCGATTGATGCGCTTCACGTTGTTCTGCACATCCTACATACCTAAAATTCATTTCTTCCCATCCTTTTTCTCCGGTAACGCCAAGCTTGGCACGCCGGTATCGACCAGATTGAATTTAAACGACCACGGCCCCGGTTCGCTCTCAAACAAGGCCATATTTTTGATGGTCGGCGATTCCACTTTCCAAAATAAATCCTTTAGGCTTTCGCTTAAATAACTCACCAGACTGTTGCCCAATTGCTGTTTAAGTGCCACACCTTCTATCGTCACGTCCTGTAACTGGCTTTCAAAGCTTTCTATAATCACTTGTTCATCACGGCCGGCCGCCAAGGCCTGTAACAACAAGGCCGGGCGCTGCTGCAAGCTTCTGATGACATTCGGCACCAACTCCGAATCCGCCGATATTTTGTTGAGCTTGGTTTCCAGCAAGGCCCTCTCATCGTTGCCGGCTGCGATTTTTTTACCCAAATCGGTCATGGCCTTGTCCATCTTGCTCAAGCGCTGGGTTTCCTCGTCATAATAGGCCTGTTGATGCAAAAACCAGAGAGCATGCAAGCTGCACAACAGCAAAGCCGCTGCCCCGGAACCGACCATCCAGGTTAAATCGACGTTAATTTTGCTGGTCTGCTTCAGCAGCGCTACTCCGGCTGCGCGTTCGGCAATCAGCGTCTGCGCCCACAGACCCAGCCACACCGCCAGATCGCTATTCTCGTTTAACTTGAAGACATATTTCGTAGTGGGCAGCACCTCGACGCGATTATTCGCCAAAGTTTCGGAAACCGGCAACTCACCCAGTTCCTGCAACCAGTGTTCCAATTCCACCCGCCAATGGTTGTTTTCATAACTCAAGGCCTGTAGGCTTAAGCGCGACTCATTGCGGCATATAGCCACAAGCTGGGTGGACCAGGCCTCGATCCGCAGCCATTCGGTTGCCTGCGCATCATGCATAAACACCGGCAAAGCCCCCGGATGCAGCAAACCTGCCAGTTTGGTTTTACGCAGCTTCACGGCTTTTACCAAATCATCCCAGGCCAGTTGCTCAATCTGCACCAGCCAATAATCGGACATTTCGTTTTCGGCTTTCACAAAATGATAAGCAACCCGCATATCCATCGACGACACGCCGGTCATGCCCTCCGCTTCAAATTGCAAAGCCTGGGTCAGTGTCGCTTCATCCACGCCGTGAATTTGCATCGTCGGTAAACTCAGCAATAAGCTGGGCAGGCGCAAAAACAAAATCCACAGCTTACGCCCCAACGGCCCTGTGCTGTCGGCGATTTTGGCGAAGGTTTTCGCCAATTGCGCCGTGTTCTTGCAACCGTGTTGTATTTGCTCAACATCGCTAATCAAAATCCCTGCCCGGTCTGTATCCACCCGAAAGGTTTTCACCTCGGTAATAAACAGCAAGGTATGCGCGGGGCGCTTATCGAATTGCGGCAGCTTTGGCAGTTTCAGTGTTTTGACCATTTATTATTAATCGTTTCATATGTTTTCTCGTCAAACCCGGCTTGAAGGCCTAAATGCGGGGTTTCAAGTTGTTTAACCCAGCGGTTATGAAGAAGCTTTTCGTCACCCCTTCCATGAAAGGCACTCCCATAAGCCAAGGATTTATAGGATGTGCTGAGCGATAGCGAAGCGCATCAATCGCGGCTTTTCCCGCAAAATGTGACTTTCATAGTAACCTACGACGACCTGTGGTCGGTATCCGGGTTTAATCCAAACCATCACGGTCAATCCCTCCCTTAAATGCTGCTATAAATTCTGTCTCGTCGAGTTCATCGGCGGACAAACTTTCGAATACTTCGCGGCGCAGGGCCGGCGTAACTTCCTCGCCGTGTAGCCTCAGGAACAAACGCATCAACACATACGCTGTCCGTTTATTACCGGCGGTGAACGGACGATTGCGGACAATGCCGAAAACGTAAGTCGCGGCAAGCACGTACGCATCGTTCTCGCCGGCGTCATGTAAGTGTTTTGGACGTTTCAGGGCTGTTTCCAGCAAATCCCGGTCGCGGATGCCCGGCAACCCGCCGTGTTCCGCCAGTTGCCGCTGATGCACTGCCAGCGCGGATTCCATTTCTATCCACTGCCAAGCCATTATTTACCCAAAGCCCGCAAAATATCCCGATCCTCGCGCATAATTTCTTCAGCCATGCGAATTTGCCGGGCAAAGTTTTCATTATAAGGCGTCAGTTTATAACTGCCGTCTTCCTGCTCGATCAAATACAGCTTATCTCCCTTCGAAACTCGTAATCTGGTTAAAACTTCCCTGGGCAAAACAATGCCGGCGGAATTACCAATACTACGAACCGCAACTTCCATTTTATCCTCAAGATAGTTATAACTTTAATTATAACTATACACTATATTTAATGAAATGTATAGGTTTATTTAGCCGGGAAGAATATTGTAATCACTCATGCGCTAACTATTTTTTCTTTGGTATTTTATTTGACTGCCTGACATAAGATACAATCCCAAAAGCACATGTAGGGTGGGCATGATAATGCCCACCGCGTTTAGGCTTTGAATCCGCGTGGGCACGAAAAGCATGTGCCCACCCTACGTAAGTTGATTACCGTTATGACAACGCAGTGAATTGGCTGAATCATCTTGCTAATCAAGAAAGTAATTGCCGAATATGAAAATACAATTTTCCATCCACCGTTATTGCTTTTGTCTTAAATTAATAATTTCCAGCAAATAAGCGGCTTTTTGCCGTATCGCCGGCGGATAAGTTTTTATTTCATCGTCTATATCATTTATCCGGGCCGGAAACGCCTTTAAAAATTTACCCAACAAATCAACCGATTCATCATGCCTGCCCGCCATGGCTAGGCGGACAATGTGCTTGCAGATCGTGATCGGGTTGGGAATAAAACGAATAGCCCTGCCGCCAATAGCCAACATATGCTCGCTAACCTCCCTATCCTTATCTTCTCCCATGCTGGCGAATAAATAGGCTACATAAGGTGCTAAAATGGGCGAATCTTCCGCGACGGATTTCAAAGCGCTGACCGACTTAGGGAATGAGGACTGTTTTCCGGGATTTTTCAAATCATTTACGACATTTTCTAAACGAAAATAATTAAGCCGATGATTGATACTCAAGCCAATCAGCAGCAATACCGCACCGCCCGTCAACCCCGTTAAAAGTTTTGTCGTTTTCATGGCGTAGGCTTTTTGCTCCCCCATACCTAATAAAACCGCAGCGATACCCAGAAAATGCAAATACCAAAGGGGATATTCCAGCAGGCTATGCAAACCTAACACTGACAGGGATGCCAGCAGCCAGCCGTTTTCCAAACTACAGGGCGTTTTTAATAAATCCCGCAACCATACGGTTAAAAAAAATCCCAACATTAACACCGGAAAAACGCCCAACTCCGCCAGAAACTGCAACAGCAAATTATGCGCATGCTCGTGATAATTCAAAATGCCGGGCATGCTATAGCCGGCGTTAAAATAGGCCCAATCGAACCGCCCAAACCCTTGCCCCAGCCAGGGCGATTGCAAAAACAAATCCCAGGCCGAAAGCCAAAGATGCCAGCGGACAGACTGACCAACCGCCGGATGAACTACTCGATCGATCGACGACTGCATAGGCAATGCTTCCTGAATCTGAACAGCCTCCGGCGTTATAAAATCCACCCAGGCAAACTGCATCAAGGCATAACCGGCCATTAGAAAAAATAAAGGCTTTAATAAACCGCGCTTCTCCCGGAAAGCGCCAATGCCCGACAATACCGCCAGCATCAGCCAGTACAGCAATACCGTTCGGGAAGGCGTTATCCCCAAGCCGGCAACGATAATCACCGCGCCAAGCGCTAATAAATTTCCGTGCCAATGATGAGTTCCGCCGGTTTTTAGCCATAAATACAGCCAGGAAACGACGCTAAGGAACATATAATCGCCATAGATATTAGGTTGAAATTGCCCACCCCAATTTCCATAAACATGCCGTACCAGCAGCGACCAAATCTCCAAACAGCCAACCAGCACGCCGCCAATGACCAATGCATACGCCAAAAACCGTACCAAGCGCTCAAAATAATCGGAGTTTCGTAAATTGTGCGCCAAAATCATCAGGATCGCCGCCCAAGCAAAATACACCATGCCGAGCAGTCCATACTCCCTTATCACGCCAGGCAGCAATAATTGCTGCGCCATCACGAAAGCCAACAAGCCTAGCGGCAACAAGGCGATGCGGGGAAGTTCCAGATTTTCTTGCCGGTAAGCCTTACATAAATACGCCGCTACTGCGCATAGCCCTAAAACGAAGGCCAGCCATTCCGATTGATATAACGGCAAAAGATCGTAACGGGTTTGCACCGCAAAAGGCGCGACAAACATGGTGCACAGACTAACCAAACCGGTATATTGGACAATGTTATTAGCTTTGAGATGAATGCCTTGCGCAGCGACTGACATCAGTCTCTCCTCATTTACCTTGTTTGGCATTAATCATTTCCACCAGCAAAGCCGCCTTTTTTTGCAAAGCCGGCGAATACCCTTTAATGTCCTGAACAAGCTCCCCTGCGCTGTCCGGATAAATCGCCAGCGCAAGCTTCAAAAGCGCCGCAGCTTCATTGTGCTTGCCGGCCACCGCCAGCAGCAAGGCATGTTTATAAGCCAGATACGGCCCCGGCTTGAAATGCAAAGCCGCCTCGGACAGCGTCAAGGTTTGCGGGTCAACTGCCTGTTCGACCGGAATCAAGCCATTGAATACCAGATTCACGTAAGGGGCGAGCGCCGGGGCGTCTGCCGCCACTTGTTGCATCTTAGTTACAAGACCGGCCATGTTCAGGCTGTATAGCCCCGCTTGCAGGTCGTACAACATGGTTTCCAGGCGTTTATAGGCGGCACGCTGGCTGAAACAGACAAAAATTAATAAACACACCGACAGCCACACCCCCCATTTTGCTACGCTTGGCAAACGCAATGCATAACCCTTTTCTTCGCTCAAGCCCAGCAGCACCGCCGCCAGCCCCAAAAATTCGGCGTTCCATAACGGATTGTCGAACAAACTATGCACGGCCAAAATCAACAGCAAACAGGACAGCCAGCTTTTTTCCAGGGACGGCTTGGTTTTACAAAAGCCGTCCAGCCAGAATCGCAGCCCCACCAATAAAATCAGCACTGCCGGCCAGCCCATTTCCGCCAGCATCTGCAACAACAGATTATGCGCGTCGTCCAGTCTGTCGGTGACGCCCGGAAAACCCTGGCCGGCGGCGAAATAGGCCCAATCGAACTGTCCCAGTCCCTGTCCCAACCACGGCGACTGCCAAAACATAGCCAAGGCCTGTCGCCATAGGTGCCAACGCACGCCAAAACCTTGCAGTTGTAAATACACATGCTGATCCAGCAAGCGGACCGGGTCGATCTTGGGCAAAACCGGCGCCCAGGGAGACAGCCAAAAGCCTTGCAACAGTGCCAGCAACAAGAGCGATATTGCCAGCGGCCACAGCAAACGGCGGCGTTCGCCGGCAACCAGGGAGGCGAAGGCCGCCGCCGGCAAAAGCAACAGCCAGACTGTCATGGGCTCCGCCAGGCTCAAACCGGCGCTGATGAACGCCAGCACAATCGACAGTAAAACCGGCAGCCAGCGCTTACCCCCGCGAAAGTTTAGCCACAAATAACCCACGGACATCCATGAAAGCGCCAGATAATCGGCGTACAGTTCGGCCTGCCCCAGGCCGCCCCATTTATACGTCAACCCCCAGGCGTAGCGGAACATGAATTCCTGCAAGCTCAAAACAATGCCGCCGGTCACCAGCGCAGCAGCCAATATCCCCGCTAGTTTCGATAACGATAATCGCCGCCGCAGGCTGTAAGCCAAAATCATTAACAGTGCCGCCCATAGCAGATAGCCCATGCCCAGTTGAATCTGTTCCTTGTAAACCTGCGGCAGAAACAGCAACTGCAAGCCCAGCACCGCCAGCAGCAACAGCGGCGCCAAGGCGATTCTCGGCAAGGGCAGGGGAGCATTGAAAAGGCTACTCAAGCCCACTAAAAACGCCCACAAACCCAATAACAACGCCAGCCATTCATGATAAAAACCTGCCAGCGGTTCGCGTTGCGGCGGATAGACAAACGGAAAAAAACACATCACCGCCAGCAGCGCCAGGCTCAGGTAAACCGGCAGCGCTTGCAGACGGCTAGATGCGGGAACGGATAGATCAATGCTGTTCATGTTGCTTTCTTGTTGTTAGGTTGAATTACTAAGCCCAAGGGCGGCTATGGTTAAAGTTCATGTTTACATTTAATTGCTCTTCATTGGCTGTAATAGCCTTCGATATCGCTTCGTAGCGATTGCCAGCCAACCTTTATATCCGGGGCATGGACGATGCCGATCATTCTCGCCGGCGAGCCGTGGGTGTAATCCACATCCAGGGCCACCAGAAAGCGGCTGTAGACAAAATCCGGCTGCAAGGAAGTCTTGGCGCTGAACAACACCGGCGCGAACGCCAGGCTTTTCGCATAGACCGCTGTGGACGGGCCGGCGCCGAGCACGATCATGGTATGGCCGGCGGGCAGCCTGTAATTCAGGGCGGCGGCAATATCAAGGCCTTGCACGGCGTTTCTGTCGCTGACTAAAAGGCTGGAGGAAGTTAACGGAGCCGTTGGATTTTCCTGGGAAAAGGTCGCTCCTCCGGTCTGGGAGAACGCATAAGTGCCGTCGGCATTGGCGCAGGCAAAGCCGTAGGGCAAGGAAGCCACAGTCTTGATGCCTGCCGCTTCTAAGGACTTAATGACATTGGCGTTGCTGCAATTGGCGGCGGCGCAGGTGAATTTCTGGAAGTTCTGCGTATAAATGCAAAAATTCAGTATCGTCGGGGTTATCCCCGGTCCGCAGATGGTCGCAGGTGCAAGGGGCACACCTTGTGTGGTGGTGTTGTCCAGATAACCGGCCGGGCAATTGCCGGTATTGTCCAGCAAGGAATTTAGGCCGTTCGGCAAACCGTCGTAATCGGCTTGCTGCCTTTGCAGGGAGGCAAGCAATTCTGCGGCGCTCTCGGCGGAACTGGCGTTGCTTATTTTATTGATATAGCGATTCACGTATGGCAGAGCCAAACCCGCCAGTCCGATTAAAACCAGTAGCACTACGCTTAATTCGATCATGCTGAAAGCGCCTTGGTTTTGTTTGTTCGCTAAATCGAGTTTCTTCATCTATGTCTTGAAAGACAATATCGCATGCAGCTATCGTATCCTTGATAAAATCAGCTCAACATTTAAGTTTCGCGGTCGTTTTCTTATTCTTCATTTATTTAATGTCACTCTAATACGAATCTGGACTTAAATCCGAAGGGTATAAAATAACGATTCGCTCTGAAATTTTGTCATGCGGCTGAGGTTTTTTGTTAAAAGTCTTAATAATGGAAGTGGCGGGATATACCCGCCACCATTTGCCAACCCTGGCTATTTGTACTGAACCTGCCACCAATATCGATGGCTTCAATCTACGACCTTATATTAGCTGCCGTAGTAGCTTTCGATGTTAGCACCGATAGATTCCCATTTATCACTTGAGTCAGGCGCATGAACAATACCGACAATTTTAGCTGCAGTATTTGCAGTAACAGCGGCATTTCCCACATCCACAGCCGCCAATAGGCGTGAATAGGTGATTTGCGGTTGCAAGCTTGCATCATCGCCGAAATGAACCGGAACATTCGCCAAGGTTTTGCCAACTGCATAATTGGATGGGCCAACACCTAATACGATTAATTGATGGCCTGTTCCAACGGTATAGCCTAAAGCATTTGCAATGGAGTAACTAGCAGGCTGAGATGTAACCTTATTGCCGCCGTTAGAAGCGCTATCGGTTACGAATTTCGCACCTGTTGCTGCAATAGTCCAACCTGTTTCTTGCTGGAAGGTGGCGTCAACTGTATTAGAATAAGTTCCATCCTGATTGTTTGTTACTGTGCCAGGTGTCAAGCCTACTAAGTTGGTCAGTTTAGCAGTCGATAATGATGATGCAATGTAACCGTTAGTGTCGGTTGTTATAGCGAAGTTACCAGCAGTATATGTACTTGTTCCAGTGCCGGTATCTGCTTTAGCGGCAGTATTATCCAAATATACAGGGATGTTAAAACTGGCGCTATCTGTCAATGCATTCAAGTTGCCTGGAATGCTAGCAAATTGCGCATTATACAATTGTAGATCATTAAATAACCTGAATCCGTGTTCAAATTTGGACAATATCATGTAAGCCAATGATAAATAAGGTATAATGTAGATTTTCTGTGTTCACCCATTTTGATTATGGCACAATTTAAGCTGAAAGAATCCAAGAAGGAACTGACTTCCTATGCCGGGCTGTCGTTGATCGGCCAATGCCTGGAAGCGGTCAATGTCGAAGCGGTAGTGGACGGACAAATTCCGGTTTCGCTCGGGATCAAGACCTCGGATTTATTGAAAACAATGGTCGGATTGTTGTGTATAGGCAAAAGCGACTTCGAAGCGGTTGAGCCGTTTCGTGAAGACCGTTTTTTCAAAACGGCATTGGCTGTTCGTAAAGTTCCCGGCAGTGTCTGGCTGCGGCAGCGTCTTGATCGTGTCAGCGGCCGCCTGCTGGAGCCGTTGGACGAATGTTCGGTTCGGCTCATTGAACGGACACAAGCCCCGATCACACTGCATAAAGGCTATGTCTGCTTGGACATGGATACTTTTGTTATGGATCAGAGCGGGACCAAGAAGGAAGAGGTAAGCCGAACCTATCAGGGTGTGGATGGGTATACGCCTGTAGCGGCCTATCTGGGGAATGAAGGCTGGTGCATCGGCCTGGAGTTGCGTCCTGGTCGCTGGCATTCATCGCTGGAGATTGATTATTTTCTAGAGCGGCTATTTCCCCGTGTCGAGCGTTTGGTTGCGCCGAACTTGGCGGTGTTATTACGCAAAGACTCCGGGTTTGATAGCGCCAAACTGTTATTTGCCGTCGCTGATGAGAAAGTGCGCTGGGCGGCAATGGATCGAAGTTTTGACTATTTGGTTAAGTGGAATCCCAGGCGGCAAGATAAAACAGCCTGGGTAGAAAAGGCGGAAGCAGCCGGTGCCTTTGTTGAAAAGCGTCCAGGTAAACGGGAAGCGTTAATGACACTGATGGTGGATCGCGCCTGGAAAAAACAGACTCGCCCTTTCAGGCTGGTGATACGGATCATTGAACGCACGATCAACAAGCACGGCCAGATGCTATTGCTGCCAGATGTCGAACTGGAAGGTTGGTGGACGAGTCTGGATGAACCCGAAGAAACCGTCATTGAACGCTACCGCGACCACGGCACCCATGAACAATTTCATTCGGAATTCAAAACGGATCTGGATCTGGAGCGTTTACCTTCCGGTAAGTTTGAGACCAACGACTGTCTATTGAGAATGGGCATGTTTGCCTACAATTGCTTACGGCTGATTGGTCAACTGGGCCTGACAGGCGACTTGGCGCCGATACGTCACCCGGCAAAACGTCGGCGGTTACGAACCGTGCTACAAGAAGTCATGTACCGCGCGGCGCAGGTGATCCACAAAGCTCGGCAATGGTGGCTGGACTTGGGGCATGCCTCGCCAGTGGCAAAAGTATTCGCTTATTTGCAAGAGCGATTGGTGGCGCAACCGGGCTTTGCATCGGGATAAACTGGGCGAAAGCTTGAAAGGCTGGGTATAGGTTGATTCTCTGGGCAGAGAAGAGGTTTGCTTGTCTTTGTGGCTGGTTTTTCGGACAACAATGGCGGCAACGCGACAGAAGAGGTTGATTTTTGCGACTGAGGGCTTGATGTACGACGTTTAAGTTTCGGTGGGCGGTAGGTTTCTTTAAAAAACGCGCTGAAAATGCGGCGGGCATCCCTTAAACCGAAAGGAACACGGATTCAGGAATAACTCTGCGCCTGAAGCTGCGGATGTCGCATTATGAGTTTTGCCCACAAAACCGCTGATGTACGGCAGCGCCAGACCGGCCAAGCCAATCAGCACCAACAGGACGACGGTTAATTCGATCAGTGTCATACCAGCCTCACGGCCCATTTGTTTGAATTTTTCTTTTCTCACGTTGAGAGTCCTCATTTTCTTAATTAGTTAATGTGAAAGTGCCAACGAAGTCGTTATTAACCAATTAATCCAATCGGCTTGCAACGGAGGAATATCCTTACTCCCATGTTCGACCCACTCCTTCTATATAAGCCTCCAGGCTTTGTCTTCCTTGCGCCGAACCAACTCGGTAACGATGCAAATAAAGCACTGATCGTGCCATGCATAATTAACTAATAGGAAACAATAAGTTATGATATTTGCATTCCCCGGATCGAACAGTTTTATGGGCGAGAGCACGCTGAATTTCGTGATTTAACCTATTTTTATGAGATTCTTTCATAAGTTGTTGAATTAATATTATTTTTTACTAACCGGTATTTCAGAAAAACTGTGTGATATCACACAGTTCTGTAAATATTCTGCCAGCCATCCTTGACATATTCAGTTTATTGATGTTAGATGAAAAGTTTTTTATGTTATTTAACCTTTCATGTCTTTAGATAATTGGTAACTGTTTAGCGTATTTACCTTGAGCGGAAGGGGAAATGTTCCCAATCCAGCTCCCAACTTATCAAGCTTCGATTTTCTTATTGATTGCCCCCGACACCCATGCTCAAGCTTCACAGATATTCGCTGTTTCCCGAGCTGATAAAATACTTGCTTGTCGTATCCGTTCAGATACAGTAAACTCATGAATTACACTATTCAACAAACCGTGACTTTCGCAAAATGGCATGCCGATTTGCGTGATTTACGCGCTAAAGCCGCAATTGCACGTAGAATCAATCGTGTCGAAACTGGAAATCTTGGTGATTTTAAATCTGTTGGCGGACATGTTTCGGAAATGCGCATTGATATCGGAACCGGATATCGTCTTTATTTTACAATTCGAGGCGGCGTGATGCTGATTTTACTGGCAGGCGGCGATAAATCCACGCAGCAAGCCGATATTAAACGGGCGATTAAACTAGCCCAGGAGATTTAAACCATGACTGCAAAAACCGAAAAACTGTTACCGTTCGACATGGTCAGCCTGCTCGATAGCGATGAAATGATCAGCGAATATTTGTCTCAAGTTTTAGACGATGGCGACAGTGATGAACTTATGCGCGCCTTGGGTTATATCGCCAAGGCCAAGGGCATGACTATGGTTGCCAATCAGTCCGGACTTGGCCGCGAAAGCTTATACAAAGCCCTGGCGCCCGGCGCGAAGCCTCGCTTCGATACGGTGCTGAAGGTGGTACGGGCTCTGGGAATTAAACTGCATGCCATACCGCAACATCCGCCGGTTCGTCATGTAATTGAATAATATTGAGCGGGACGAGGTATGTATAATCCGTCCTTGACGGTTCGGACAAATGGCGGGGAATAGGGCCGTAGGGCGGAACCTGAAAAGGGTTCCGCCACTCGAAGCCGGCCAACTTTCCCGGTTTTTGCACGTAATGATCGGTTGGATAAACTGTCGGGTATTTTGTTGTCGCAGGCTAGGCGGATCGCCTATCGGCATCCACCCTACGGTCTTATATCTGTCGATGGCTCAAGCTGAAGGAGGCCGGGGCACGATATAATTGCCAAGCAAATCCGGACCCTCTAAAATCAACTGCAACCCTGTTACTGAACCTGCCACCATGCGCCATGCCATTGACCCGAAAATCGACTGTGTCTTCAAGGCATTGCTGGGGGCAGAAGAAAACCGCAATCTGCTGATACATTTCTTGAATGCCTTGCTAGGCAAAGAGCTGGCCGAACCGCTGGTTTGGGTGGAAATCCTCAACCCTTATAATGATAAAGAATTCCTCAGCGACAAACTCAGCGTGGTCGATGTCAAAGCCAGGGACAGCCAGGAAAGGCTCTACCAGATTGAAATACAACTGACCGCTTACCGGCATTTACCGGCGCGTATCGTCTACAATTGGGCGGACATATACAGCCAACAGCTTAAAAGCGGCGAAGATTACGCCCAGCTAAGACCCACCTACGCCATTTGGTTACTGGCCGAAAATCTGCTGCCGGAAGACAATGGTTATGTGCATCATTACAAACTGCGCGATGAACAAGGCCGGACTTTTCAGCCGCACGGCGGCATTTGGCTGCTGGAATTGAACAAATTTAAAGCCCAGCGTATCGAAACCGAAGAGCAGCGCTGGTTAAAGTTTTTTAAAGACGGCGAAGACCTGAACGATGAGTCCTTACCGGACTGGATGAGTACCGAGGAGATGAAACAAGCCATGAGTACCTTAAGCAAATTTTCCGAAAAAGACCGCCAATATTTCCAATACCAAGCCCGGCAGGAATACTTGCGGGAACAAAAGACGATACAGCTGGAACTGGAACAGGCGGCTAGCGCCTTAGAGCAAGCCAGACAAAGGGAAGAGGCGGCCAGAGAGGAAGCGGAAATTGCCAGACGGCTTCAAGCCTTAGCCAGAGAAGAAACGGAAGCTGCCAGACGGCTTCAAGCAGCCGCCAAGCAAGAAACTGAAACTGCAAAACAGGAAGCAGAGGATGCTCAACGCAGTGCAGAGGATGCTCAACGTACCGCTGAGGAAGCTCAACGCAGTGCAGAGGATGCTCAACGTACCGCAGAGGAAGCTCAACGCCGAGAAATTGCAGCGTTAACTGAAATAGACCGCTTGAAAGCGTTATTGGCCGAAAAATCGAAATAGGCCGTAGGGTGGAACCTGATAAGGGTTCCGCCACTCGAAGCCGGCCAGCTTTCCCGGTTTTTGCACGTAATGACCGGTTGGATAAACTGTCGGGTATTTTGTTGTCGCAGGCTAGGCGGATCGCCTATCGGCATCCACCCTACGGTCTTATATCTGTCGATGGCTCAAGCTGAAGGAGGCCTGGAAACGATAAAATTGCCAAGCAAATCCGGACCCTCTAAAATCAACTGCAACCCTGTTACCGAACCTGCCACCATGCGCCATGCCATTGACCCGAAAATCGACTGTGTCTTCAAGGCATTGTTGGGCGCAGAAGAAAACCGAAATCTGCTGATACATTTCTTGAATGCCTTGCTAGGCAAAGAGCTGGCCGAACCGCTGGTTTGGGTGGAAATCCTCAACCCTTACAATGACAAAGAATTTCTCAGCGATAAACTCAGCGTGGTCGATGTCAAAGCCAGGGACAGCCAGGAAAGGCTCTACCAGATTGAAATACAACTGACCGCTTACCGGCATTTACCGGCGCGTATCGTCTACAATTGGGCGGACATATACAGCCAACAGCTTAAAAGCGGCGAAGATTACGCCCAGCTAAGACCCACCTACGCCATTTGGTTACTGGCCGAAAATCTGCTGCCGGAAGACAATGGTTATGTGCATCATTACAAACTGCGCGATGAACAAGGCCGGACTTTTCAGCCGCACGGCGGCATTTGGCTACTGGAATTGAACAAATTTAAAGCCCAGCGTATCGAAACCGAAGAGCAGCGCTGGCTAAAGTTTTTTAAAGACGGCGAAGACCTGAACGATGAGTCCTTACCGGACTGGATGAGTACCGAGGAGATGAAACAAGCCATGAGTACCTTAAGCAAATTTTCCGAAAAAGACCGCCAATATTTCCAATACCAAGCCCGGCAGGAATACTTGCGGGAACAAAAGACGATACAGCTGGAACTGGAACAGGCGGCTAGCGCCTTAGAGCAAGCCAGACAAATGGAAGAGGCGGCCAGAGAGGAAGCGGAAATTGCCAGACGGCTTCAAGCCTTAGCCAGAGAAGAAACGGAAGCTGCAGACGGCTTCAAGCAGCCGCCAAGCAAGAAACTGAAACTGCAAAACAGGAAGCAGAGGATGCTCAACGTACCGCTGAGGAAGCTCAACGCCGAGAAATTGCAGCGTTAACTGAAATAGACCGCTTGAAAGCGTTATTAGCCCAAAAGTCGAAATAAATCGGTCACTAATCGGCCGTAGGGCGGAACCTGAAAAGTTGTAGGGTATGCATCGCATACCTTTTCGGGCCTTGAATGCTCCAAGGCTTAAAAAGGTATGCGATGCATACCCTACACAGCAAACAAGTCCGGCTTTCTCTGTCGAAAAACGACCTTAAAAACATTGTTTATGTAATCTGACAAAGTAGAACTAATCGACCAGGGCGGAACCTGATAAGGGTTCCGCCATTCGGAGCCGACCAGCTTTCCCGGTTTTTGCACGTAATGATCGGTTGGAAAACTGTCGGGTATTTTGCAGTCGCAGGCTTGGCGGATCGCCTGTCGGCATCCGCCCTACGGTCTTAAATTACCCGACTGGATGAGTACCGAGGAGATGAAACAAGCCATGAGTACCTTAAGCAAATTTTCCGAAAAAGACCGCCAATATTTCCAATACCAAGCCCGGCAGGAATACTTGCGGGAACAAAAGACGATACAGCTGGAACTGGAACAGGCGGCTAGCGCCTTAGAGCAAGCCAGACAAAGGGAAGAAGCAGCCAGGGAGGAAGCGGAAATTGCCAGACGGCTTCAAGCCGTAGCCAGAGAAGAAACGGAAGCTGCAAAACAGGAAGCAGAAGAGGCTCAACGCCGAGAAATTGCAGCGTTAACTGAAATAGACCGCTTGAAAGCGTTATTGGCCGAAAAATCGAAATAAATTCGGTCATTATTCGGCCAAGCTATCCTGTATGGTCTTGAGGATATTTTACAATGAAAGCATTCTCCGGATTGTTACGCAAAAATCAAACTGACGCCGAACGCGTGATGTGGAACCAACTTAGAAACCGCCAAGTCTTGGATTACAAATTTCGAAGACAACAGATTATTGGCCCTTATATTGCCGATTTTCTTTGCCTGGAGCCTAAACTAGTCATCGAGATCGATGGCGGACAACATTCGGACACGCTGGAATACGACGAGACGAGGAGCAAGTACTTGCGCCAATTGGGTTACCCTGTATTACGCTTTTGGAATCAAGATGTCTTGATTGATTTAATCCCCTCACCCCAACCCTCTCCCGGAGGGAGAGGGAGGTAAATGACGCGCCGAATTCAGGGCGATAAGGTGCAATTCATAGGGTGTAATAGGCGATAGCCGTATTACACCGATGTTGGCCTTCGATCATGCGACGCATTACGGCTATCGCCTAATGCGCTCTATGGCGCTCATTGCTTTTTTATTCAAAATAAGGCCAATTCAGCCGCCCCAAAGACTGGCAGGGGTTGCATTGCCGCTGCCGGTAACGTTCGGTTAGGTCGGCGGATTTAAAAATATCCGGTTGGTATTGGTTGTCTTTGAAGGTGTAGTAATCCACTTTGTCCAACGGTATGCGGTTACCGTTAACGGTTTTTAGATAGCCTTGGGTAGTAGCTACCAAATCGTAAAGCGGCTCACCGGCCAGCCGATTGTAGGTGAGCTTGACATCATAGACTTGGCAGCCGGACTGCCCGGAACAAGCCGTAGCCCCGCGCTCATCCACTCGTGTCGGCAGCGCTAAGGGGCTGATGAAGGCGGCGGCTTGATTTAATCCGGGCGGCAATAGCGCAATCAGGGTTGTGACGATTGTTTCCCGTGACGCTTCGCTAGCGCCGGATTCTAATTGCAACATCCAGGCCGACCCGTCAACAGGTTCCAGCAGGACCGGCTTGCCGGCATCCTCGGCATTTGCCGCGCGGGTAATATACGGCGTTAACACCTCGGCTTTCCAGCCGTCAGCGCCTTGTCCGAGCAAGGCGGCGCCGATAATCGGTTTGCAATCGTTACAGTTTTCCGGCAGGTCTTGCGGGCCGAGAGGACGGCTGACCAAAACCGCGAGTTTGTGCGGCGCTCCCTGATAGTCGATACTCACCGACCATAGCACTCTGGTTTCGGCCCTGACAAACACTTCCGGCGCTTTGCCGTTCTCGCCCTGGAGAAACAGTTCCTGAATAATGGCGCGATCCTTTTCCTTGTCGTAATCACCGAACAATAGGTTCAGAATTTCCGGGTTGGTCAGCGTTGCCGGGTGGGTGGCGGCTGTGTCGGTTATGAGCGGTTGATTTGCGTCGAACGCTTGGCTTGCTTGCTGTTTCCGATGGCGGATGACTGGCCGGCGCTGCTTCAGCCACGGGTTTGGGCTTGGCGCGGGCCATGCCGAATTCGTCGCTGTCGCAGGTGGTTTGCGAGGCATCGCAGTTTAAGTAGGCTTTCGATCTTTGCATGGCTTCTTGCAAAGCCAGCCGGGCGATGACGGTTTGCGTTTCGGCATCATTGGCATGCAGGCGTTCCTGTAGCGAGTGCAGGGGGATTCGGGTTAAACGCTGCTCTCCCAGTTGTATGTCAATGCCGGAGAGATAACGGATAGGTGCAATGCGGTTTTCCGGGTTGTCCTCGGCAGCATTGGCCGCTGCTGTGGTTTTAACCCCTGACAGACAGGCGGCCAGGGCAGCTTTGGCTTTAGTTTTTGCCCAATTGTCGAAGCCGATAAATTGGTTGTGCCGTAAAAAGTAGTTCTGGAATATCTGGTTTTGTTCGCCAAGAATATCCCTAAGTTTGGTTTCGCATTCCGAACGGATGACGAAGGGCTCGGCTTTGGTTTCAAAAAAGTCGACTTCAGCGGCGGGCTTATCGAAAATATATTGGTTGTACACTAAGGAGGAAGCAGCAGGCGTGGCGTAATTTAGGCTATCCAGGGATTTGTGCGCCGATTCGTTGCTGATTGATTCAAGCTGGGTATTGGCTAGTTCCGCCAGTTGATGCTTGTTGTAGTAGTCGGTATGATCGTCTGTCTGTTTTCGGGCTATTTGTTCTAGGGGGCATTGATCGATGGCGGCAAAAAACTTTATGTTCGGATTTTCCGGAAGAGCCAATTGGCTGAACAGGTATAGAGTGGTGTGATCATTATCATTTGGCAAGCAAAGGCCGTCCATACCTTCGCACCAGAGGCCGATGATGTCGAAGCTGTCCGGTAACGGTTTGTTGCAAGCGGACATTAACAGCGCCAGCAACATTGCCGGCCATTTCAATTCAGATCGTAGCCTTAACATAATCAGTAGCCATTTACTCTGTAAGCCCGGTTGCCGTGGATATGTTTAGAATGTTTATGCTGCTTTAGATTTTCAGTCAGTAGGTTAAGCTTCCTATAGTCTGCCCAACCTGTCTGAGTTTTACGTTGTTCAACTCAGCCTGTCATTATTTTAATCCCCTCACCCCAACCCCCACCGGAGGGAGAGGGAGTTAATGACGCGCCGAATTCAGGGAAGTTATTTTCGGCGATATTCTTAGCAGCGAATACTTTTATAAGTCGAACTTTTTTATCCTGTAATCCAGCGCATCTCTTGAAAGACCGACTAACTTGGCCGCTTTCGTACGATTTCCGCCGGTTTTGGCCAGGGCTTGCTTGATTAAACTGATTTCCAGTTCTTGCCAGACGATGCCGTTCTCCGGTAGCTGGTATAAAGACCCGGGACGTATGCCTTGTGCAGAGTGTTTATAATCAGTCGGCAGATCGTTCATTTCGATAGGCCTTTTGATTTTTTGGATGATCAGGTATTCGCAGACATTGCGTAATTCGCGGATGTTGCCGGGCCAGGCGTAGGCGTGAAAGGTTTTAATGACTTCTTCAGTCAGCTTTGGAGCTTTTACGCCGTATTTTTCGGCGAATTGCTCCATGAAGTGCTTTAGCAACAATTGTATGTCGTTGGGTCGTTCTCTTAACGGCGGCAATCTCAGCGGCACCGAGTTTAAGCGGAAGTATAAGTCTTCTCTGAATTTGCCCTGCTTGATTTGCTCGTGCAGATTGGTGTTGGTTGCGGAAATGATCCTGACATTGGCCCGGCAGGCTTTGACGGCGCCGACCGGCGTGTAGGTGCCGGAATCGAGGAAGCGCAGTAATTTTGCCTGTACCGCGATATGCAGGGAGTTGATTTCATCCAGGAACAGGGTGCCGCTATCCGCGACTGCAAACAGGCCTTTTTTATCGGCATCTGCGCCGGTAAAAGCGCCTTTTAGCGATCCGAATAATTCGGTCTCCGAAAGGTTTTGCGATAAGGCTGCGCAATTGATGATGATAAAAGCTTGCTCTTTTCGGCGGCTGTTTTTTTGTATGGCCGAGGCGATTAATTCCTTTCCCGTGCCGGTTTCCCCTTCAATCAGCACATTGGCATCGGTCAACGCGACCAATTTAACGCTTTGCAATAATGCTTTTAGCGCCGGGTCTTTGCCTATGATGATTTCGGAAAGGTCCATGTCAGAGGGGTAGGGTGGAATTTAACGTGATTTGGTTTTTTTTGAACGCGGCGAAGCTGGGGCGGCTAATTTCTTGCCGCCCGGCGCGATTTAGGTAGGGTATTGATATCCTTGTAAAAATAGGGTAATTCCTTGGTCAAATCCGATTGTTATTGTTTTTTTATTCAGATTTTTAGTAACTATTCAGCGTAGGGTGGGTTAGATGCGCAACTCTTTGAATTTAAATAAAGTGAAATTCGTCGGGCGCATCGTAACCCACCAGGGGCGTACCAAAACCCTTTCAATTTCATCGAATTGATGGGCGTATTAAGAGGGTACTGAATAATTACGATTTTTAATCTGTTATTGCAATTTAGAATGTTTTTCTTATTAATTATTAGATTAAGAAAGCGTGGCTACCTCCAACGGAAATTACCAAACAAAAGAAGGCACTTGACTGGGAACAATATTGACCGGTACGGCGCTAGTTCTTGTTGAGGGGTATAACGAGGTAGTTGTTCCGGGCGCGGGAGAATTTGTGCAGGATCCACCATGAATACTTATTGCTGCGTTGCCGACAGGGATTGGAGTACTTGCGGCCGCAACGAATTTTACCGTATGCGCTAATCCATCTTCAGGCACGGAACCGTTCAATGATGTAATCGTTAGAACATCATTGCTAATGTAATAGATATTTAAACAAATCGGCATGACAGGTTGAAAAGTGCCGCCGAAGGAAGTATTGCAAGCCGAAGCTGTTTGCGTTGGGGGAACTCCATAACATGCTCCGCTAGAGTCTATCGACCCGCCAAGCAGGGCACAAAAATCCTGTGAGGGTATTGTGAAAGCTGGGAGAGTGCAGGTTGTTGGTGATGTCCAGGTTCCGCTCGCCGCTTGGCATGCTGTTTGGTTTGCCGGATACCACGCGCTTGAATTTGGAATTAATGAACAAGTATTGGTTCCTGTCACACTGCATGTAGTTCCGGACCAAGAGCCTCCAGCAGCTTCACATGCCGCCTGAGTTGTCGGTAGGGTTGCAGTGCTGCTCCATGTTCCCGGCAGTCCAGCGCAAGTAGTTGATGGATTAGGAAAGGAACATGAAGAATTAGTCGTAATTGTTACGTTGACACCGTTTAGAAGATCAACTTGCCAGTTTAGAGCTGGAATTAGGAATTGATATGGGGGTTGAGAAGCAGGCGTGGGATATTCCGGGTCATAAACCGAGCTCGGTATGCAACCTGTTGGATTGAGTACATTATTATCCAAACAGCCATTTTTTCCGTAACTATAAAGTGAAACGGCAGAATTGCCACCGTGATTGGCAAGATATGCCCATCCATAGTTATGACGTACATCGTTATTATTTAAATCCAGCCAAGCGGGCGTAACAGTCGAACTGACGTATTGTGAATCGTACTGATCCGGCCATATATTTTTTCCCCATCCATCGGTAAAGGCATCGGCGCCGAGGATCGAGTTGTTTACCGGATCGTTATTTGATGTTTTGGTTTCTGAGGGATCTTGTGTCGTTTGAATATAAGGACCTCTCCATCCCCCGTTAAGGGTAACTGCCGTTCGCAAAGTTGCGGGCAAAGCACAAACATATGGTGGGCCTGTCGGGGTGCTTCCATCTGTACAGAGACATGTGTTGGTGGCGACATTTAATGGGTTTCCGTCAGAGCAAATTGGGGCTAAAGCGCCCCATGCCCCAAGATTAGTCCAAGTACCGCCGGTAACTGTGTTACAGGTTGCGGCGTAATTTGCAGGGTATGTTACCGGATTTATGCCAATATCCCCTTTACAGTATTGGGATTCGAGAAGTTCGTGGATATTATTCGGCAATCTTCCCATATCAGCCACAAAGCCGCTGACGCCGGTAACTCCGTTATTCGTTTGCAGATTGAGAATGGCATTCTTTATCTGCTGAACACGCGCTACGGTCTGATCATAACGGCTTTGATCCTGCAACCCTGCTGTAGACTGGATAAGAACGGTTGCCACCGCCGCCATGATGGTCAGGCTGACCATCAGCTCGATCAGCGTAAACCCTGTTTGTTGGCGTTTCATCACGATTGACATGCTGGATTGCCTAAAGCGTCAAAGGTATCGAGGTATAGCACCCGGTCGTCGCCACGGCTACCGGACATGCTGGCGGCATTGAGTTCTATCCGGTTATTCTGTCCGCCTGATACCAGAAAATATTTACTATTTGTCGTATCCTGCATTAGGACAATGGGCGAACCGGGCAGAACGGTGGTTTCGGTATCGGTGGCTTGGACCGTGAAACTGTCCAGCGCCACCGTGTATAACTTGATCGTACCGGAAAAATTACAGATATTTTCAACATCGATAATGCTGCTGACGCTGTTAGCGCCAATGGTGTGTCCGCTGATTGCCAGGTTGATTGCCGTGCAAGTCATGCCCCCTGATATATAAGGCCCGCGCCAGCCGCGTTGTGTGACGGGATTAAAGCTAGTGACACCGTTATAGAGTGCATTCAGGCTTGAAATTGTTGTGCTGCCGGCATCAAGCGGCACGGTTCCTATGTCGCTAAGATACCCCGGCATGGATGAGCCGCCCATGATGGCAGAGCGAATATTAGCCATTGTGGTATCCGTTGCCACGCATTGCGCATAGCGCCCGGTATTACCGAACATGGGCAGAGTCAAGCCTGCCAGTGCAACCAGAATCAGCAACACGACCGAAAGCTCGATCAGCGTTACGCCTTGTTGGAATGGCTGGGTATTTCTTATGTTTCGCCTCCGACCAGTCATTGCACCTAATACCTTCCGATTATTAGCTTGGCAATCACCCCAAACACTTCTCTTTGCAACTGATGGATAATCATACCTATTCTATTCTTAAATGTTTTCTATATAATTTATTATAAATGCAATGTCTAATTATAATTTGCAATGATATTAGACTGAACGGGCTAATGAGCGTGAAAAAACAATAGGGGTAAGTAATCCATTTATAAATTCCGGCCAGCGTAAAGGATGCGGAATATACCGCAATTTAACTACAAAAATCAATGCGTTAATTTGTCGCATAGCAAATAAGGTAATTCAGAATATTAGAGTTTATTGTCCTGGCTTAATAGTCCACTTGATTGCCTTTATATATTAGTAAATAAAGTTTTCATATCAAATAATTAAACTATGTTAAATGACGCAGTTATATTTCGTCATTTGACCTATTTTTTATATAAATCGATAGCGGATTTAATTTTTTAGTATTTAATCAATTCTTTAATTTACTTTGTCAGATTGACATGTCTAAACGTTTTAGAAAGTTTAACGTTAATGCAAATATCGTCTTCTTTATCGGTTTGTTCGAATCAATATTGTTTAAGGGCGTGTAAAACCCACCAGGATTCCGGAGGAAAACAGGGTTGAGAAATGTTCACCCCAGATTGTCATGTAAGTTTTTTTGACGGATAATGTTAGCTAGAGACGGGTTTAGGGCAATGAATTGAAGGCTTACACAAGTTGTTGAAAAATTTATGGAATCATTATTACGAGTTTACACCGGCCAATCCAGCGCAAAGCAATTGCCGATCGATAACAACCGGACCGATAATTTGCTGCGGCAATTACAAGAATACAACAACACCGAATTAGCGTATCCCGACCAGTCCAGCATAACCGAACTGTTCGAAGCTCAGGCTAAGCTTACCTCGGATGTGCCGGCCTTGGTTTTTGGGGATCGGTCCATTAGTTACCGGCAATTGGATGAACGAGCCAATCAGTTAGCTAATTATCTGCGCAAATTGGATGTTGGACCTGAGATTATGGTTGGTCTCTGCGTACATCGCTCGTTCGATGCCATTATAGGCTTGCTCGGTATTCTTAAAGCCGGTGGCGCCTATTTGCCCCTGGACCCGGCTTACCCTGAACAAAGGCTCGCTTTTATGCTGGAGGATGCAGGCGTCAAGGTGCTGCTTTCTCAACAGTCCATTAGCGATAGATTGCCGGAATCCAAGGCAACAGTCGTAAATCTCGATAGCGATTGGCGGCAAATTGCCGAAAACGCCATAAGCCCCCCGCTGACAGGCGTCACGGCGGACAGTCTGGTTTATGTCATCTATACCTCCGGCTCGACCGGCACCCCGAAAGGGGTGGCTATGAGCCATCGGCCCATATGCAATCTTATACATTGGCAAAGCAAACAGTCAGTGCTTGGCGTCGGCAGCAGAACGCTGCAAATGACCTCATTGTGTTTTGATGTGTCCGTGCAGGAGATATTCGGCGCGCTTTGCACCGGCGGCTCCCTGGTGCTGGTCACAGAGGATATGCGCAGGGATTACAAAGCGCTGCTCGGCTTGCTTAATAGCGCCCGGATCGAAAAGCTATTCCTGCCTTTCTCGCCGTTACAGCAATTGGCGGAGACTGCCTTGCGAGAGCATATTATTCCCGGCAGCCTGCGCGAGATAATCACTGCCGGCGAACAGTTGCGCATGACGCCGCAGATTAAAGGCCTGTTGCAGCAGGTTAAAAACTGTACCTTATACAATCACTACGGTCCCACGGAAACCCATGTGGTGTCCGCTTTTCCGCTGCACGGACCCATCGAGAGTTTTCCTGAGCTTCCTCCTATAGGCCGGCCAATCGCCAACGCTAAAGCCTATATATTGGATGAGCATCTTCAGCCTGCGCCGATCGGCGTGATCGGTGAGCTGTATATCGGCGGCGTCAGTCTGGCCAGAGGTAGCT
>CAVXZR010000095.1:0-95797 GCA_963765965.1 uncultured Pseudomonadota bacterium | reverse complement strand
TAAAAAATGCCGGTTTCCTTTGAAAAGGGACAGTTGTTAAAAATTGATTTTGGTTGCCAAAAATCTTAAACGCTGAAAATCATTGATTGCTACAGATCTATTGCGAGCAGATTCTTATTCAAAGCAAAAATGTTGCTCAATCAAATTCTAACGATATTTGAATGACATCAAAAACAATTAGAAGATCCGCGCAATCGCCTTTCCAATATTTTAATTTCAGGGGTACCTAGCGATTTTATAAAATGGAAATCATTAAATTAACTACCTATTTGTTATCCAATTGGTTAACCTAAACTGCGAGGCATAAGGTCACTCATTAACTCTAATGAGTATCCACGATTACATCGTGAATATAATATTCAAATTTTATTTTAGGATAAGCACTCGTGAATAACAATAATTCTACCGATCTTTCACACCATATTTTACCGAACTCTGCGACGATGGTAGGTGTTTGCATTATGGTTATAAGTATCGTAAAAGGTATGCATCCAGGATTAGCAAACTACCTGATCGATAAGGCATTAGCCATTGATAGCCTATTGTTCATGATTAGCGCATTACTTTCATTTTCATCAATCCGGCTGGAAGGATCTACTCTAAAGTTGGAACGATTGGCGGAAATTATTTTTTTATTAGGCTTGGCATCCATGACAATTATTACTGTTATTTTTTCATTCAGAATCGCTTGAATAATGTGATTAAGTAAACAGCCATATAAATCGATGAGTAGAAAATTAGTCTGGCTTTTTAGTGCTTCGTCTGCTTTTCGGCAAAGGATTAAGCGGTTGCGATGCGGCTTCTTCATCTTTAATTTGCATCTGTTTAATCAGGGCATCAAGATTCATTGTAAGGGACTCAAGCACACTCTCAGGTAGTTCAAACAAGGCATGTTGCAAAATTCCCTGTGACGGAATAGGTGCCTGATTGATTAAATCCATTCCGTTGGGCGTCAATTTCACTGTAACAACCCTCTGATCGATGCTGACCCGCTCGCGGATGATCAAGCCTTTTTTTGCTAGTTTATCCAACAAGCTACAGGTGGTTGAGTGATGAATTGACATGGCATTTGCTAACTCGGTCACTTTTAGGCCAGGATTTCTTAAAATTTCGGACATTAACCAGAGTTGTGCACTGGTCACACCGCAATTTGTTTTCGACCCATTGGGAATGCTGTTGAACAGCCTTGAAAATTAACCGGAATCGTCTAAGAGCCTCATAGGATAATGCTTTAGAAGCGTCAGGGTCTTCTGGGGATATTCTCTCCTTTGTACCGGGTTTCATAGGCTCTTAGATGCTATCTTTGATAATTTGAGTATTATCCACCAAACTAGTTGAAAAAGACGGTTCTTTCATCCTCTCATCTTTCACCAAATGATTATCCTTACGACAACTCCCGTGTGATTTTCGAATTTTATTATTGCTTAACCCAGACTACAGCTTCTTTAAATTCAGCGGGTGTGAAGAGAGTTACTTCACCATCGATAAAATAAGAACCAATTTTTGTAGCGAGTTCAACCCATTTTTTGTCGCTGACAATAGCGATCTTCTCGAAGTCGTGTCGGTGCTTTATGCCGAAGGCAGCATCATCCCATACTGCACCTAGCTCGACCCCGGTAAAATTTTCAGCAAAATACACTAGCAATCTGATTTTTCCAAACTCCCCTATCAGTTGGTTAAGGCGAGGGATAAAAATACCCTCGTAATCCTGACTGGTAAGCGCTTCCGTTGCTTTGGCTACCAGTGTTTTATCCTCGGTTTCCTGCATAATCGTTATCATGAAATTATCCCCTTATTGTTTGATTGCCAACATGCAATCGTAAGAGCATGTTGTCGAAGAAATACGTATAACGTGCCTTATATTTGCATAATTAATGTTTTCGAATTTAGATGACATTAACAGCCAGAAGATCGATTTTATGTTCTGAGGTTCAATTTCACCAAAAAGTAACGGTGTCCGTAATTTTATGCTAGGTGATTGCTCTTGCCGGACAATACGCTGAAAATCAAGGCGTTCAAAGCATAATTACCCAAATTGATTGATCAAATCTGAAATAAAACTGAGTGTCTTGTTGAGCCTAATTAAGGCCCGTAAAGGCATGAAAAATAATCAAAATAATGCTTGACATGCATATTGAGGTGTGTTCGCGTAATCTCAATATAATCAGATACTTACGTTTTAAACATGTCAAATCGACTCGATTCGCTCAGCACAACTTTACTTAACGATACCGTATTGGAAGAATGGTTCCGTCCCATGCAGGATGCCTTAGATAAAGTCCGCTATTCACGCAAACGATTTTCAACTCTTTCCGCTGACTTCTTTATTTTACTGGGCTGCTTACGCCAATTGCAGGGAGAGGGAATTTTGCGCAACCAGATTCAAACCCTGTTTGACATAGATGAGTATTCTACCCGCATACCTTTGGCACGATCCACATGGTCTGATGCTTTGGCTAATCCCTTTCGCACTCAAATTACTCGAAATGCCGTTCAAATTTTAGTGGCCGAAGCCCGAAGCAAATTACCTGATCGATTTGCAGCCTATGCCGAACTGGGGGATCGTGCTCTTTATGCCATTGACGCGACCTACCAAGATGAGTCCAGTCATTATCAAGCCAGCTATCCGCATGAAGGGGGAACGGATAATCGAAAAGGTCATATGACACTGACGACCTATGACATGCGTGCCGGTATCGCAGTGGACTCAAATACCGAAACAACATCGATTGATGAAATGCGTTTTGTTAAGGAAGTATGGAGGGCTTCGTGGTGGACTAGCCATAAAAATGCGATTTATGTCGTTGACCGTGCTTATATTGAGCCACGCTATTGGGATCAACGAAAAAGCCAAGTGAATGCGACCGTGATCACGCGCATGAAAACGATTTTTAAGTATCAAGTTTTGCAGGAATTAGCCGTGCCGGCAAGCCCTGTGAATGAGGGCGTGACATCGGATACCCTGATACAGCTTAAAAGCTCAAAAGAAGAATGGCGGTTGATCGAGTTTACTTCGCCGGACGGCAAGGCGTATAGCTATCTAAGCAACGACATGAAGTTAACACCTGGAATGATAGCGTTTCTGTATCATCGACGCTGGGATGAAGAAAAATATTTTGATAACTACAAAACAGACATGGCCAATTCAAAAGCCTGGGGGAAATCACCGTTCGCCATTGAACAGCAAGCACTTTTTGGATTGGCAACACATCTTTTGATGAGGCTTTTTCTCCATAAAAAAGGCCAAGAGCTTGGCTTGACAGAGGATCATCAAACGCAACAAAAAAGGCATCAGAAAAAAGAATCGGAATATTCCAGCAACTGGAATGGTAACTTTAATCGGGTCTTTTTTAAAATTCTCTCTAAAATCACCAAACAGGCGTGGCGGTTCGTCAAAAACAGTTTTCTTAAAAAGCCCTCGCTACAGCTATATGAGCTAAAGCTTCGGCCTGTTTTAATGGCGTACCTATAAAATATTACGGACACCGTTACCCAAAAAGTGACTTCATCCATGGTTGGCCATCTCTCTACGCCCCACTACTACACTTCTTGACCTGTCGCAAACTTTCACAACTGCTAGGGTCTTCAATAGTATTCAAGGTTGTTTTTCGATTAAATTAGGCTTCATACACTGCAAGAGCAACCCTCTCAGACACTTCAATTTCCCCCAAATTGATAGTGCAGGATGGTTCATTTCAACCTTTTGTGCGGGTTGTTTTCGTTGTTATGGTCATAGACCGCTGTAATTGCAAGACTTTAGAAAACGGCATAAAATCTGCTTATGTGTTGACGCAAACATTGTTTGTGTCAACACATAAAATGAACGAGGTACAAAATGCAGTTTAAATTTACAAAAACCTTAAATTACTTGGCACTTATCGGAATTTTTTATGAACCTCTTGGTATGGCAGTCACCAACGACATGGCGGGTACCTGGAGTTCCGTGACATTATCCGGAAATCTGGATGCAGTTTCTCCCGCTCTACGCGATTTTCGCTGGCAAATCATGAATCAAGCCCGTACCAGAGACGATAGCTCACAAGGCATGCGGTTATCGGAAAATCTTCTATTCGGCCAACTCGGTTATGCACTTGATCAGCATTCCAGTATTTGGCTCGGCTATGTTCATGACTGGATTCACCCTTTGGACAAGCTGGCGTATCAGGAGAACAGACCCTATGAAGATTATTTATGGAATTATTCAACAGGCGATTTGAAATTCACCGGACGGTTCCGGCTGGAACAGCGAATACGGGGGGATACAGGTGATATTGGCGTGCGTACGCGCGAGCTGTTACAAATGAATTATGCACTGGGTTTCATTGATAAAGACTTGTCTGCTTATGTCGGCGATGAAGTTTTGGAGTATACCAACAAGAACACTTTCGGAAGGACCGGATTTAGCGAAAACCGGGTGCTGGCCGGTTTCAGTTATCAATTCACCAAAAAGGCCGGTGCCGATTTAGGCTATTTAGGCCAGTATGTGCAAAACATAAGCGGACCTGATTTGTTCACACACAATGTCCAGTTTAATCTGAGTTATAAATTTTAGGTTCGTTTGGGGCGTGGTTTTATATTGAATAATAAAAAGGCAATACCTCTATGGTTATAGGAAACTTTTCAAAACGGTCAAAAATTAACTTATTTCTGTGTTTGAGTTAATAAAATTAGAAGGGCAGCCGAAAAAAAGCTGATGTATGATGTCGATAAATGTTGCCACAAACATTCTTTGCGGCAACACAATAGCGATGCGTTCTTTCTAAGCAAGTTTTCAGTTTTCTTGGGTCGGAGTGACGTTTTTTACCATTCAATAACAATCGCCGTTGAACAACAAGGTGGTTTTTATGGCGGCATTTCAGGATGCAATAAAACGTTTGGTGGATTGGATGATTGTAAAAATACGGGTGTTTCTGAAGAATACTCAGAATATAAAGTATTACGGTGGCTTTCAGGATTGATAAAAATTGACAACATAGACCTCAGCGTAAATTTATTAGATTCTCATAAGCCAAACTCGCTAGGCGAAACAACCGCTGAATTAGGTAAACGGCATCGATTGATACCGCAGGCCATTTTACTTGGGCTGCTGACCGGTAGCGTCTCGGTTGCCTTTCATTTATGCGTTGACATGACCGATGCATTCCGAATTCGCTTCATTAATATGGCGCATGAGTTTGGGAATGCAGGCATAGTGCTCATCTTTTGTTATATTTTAGTTGCGATACTGATTTCAGCCGAATTGGTCATCCGTTTTGCACCAGAAGCCTCTGGTAGTGGCATTCCTCATTTAAAAGCGGTACTTTTGGGTCATCGGCGCTTTCGATGGTTTCGGGTGCTGATCATTAAATTCTTCAGCATGGTCATCGGCAATGCCGGTGGGATGGTTTTAGGCCGTGAAGGCCCTAGCGTTCAAATGGGTGGTGCTATCGGACAAGGACTGGCAACGCATTGGCCCGGTAAAGGCAAACTGGATTTCGCGATGTTAGTGGCAGCCGGTGGTGGTGCCGGACTCGCTGCCGCATTTAATGCACCGTTGGCTGGTTTGACCTTCGTGCTTGAAGAGTTGGAAAGACGCTGTGCATCACTTGAATTTTTTGCTGCCGCGATTGCCTGTTTAACAGTCGATATGGTTTACCGTAGCATACTCGGTCAAAATCCGATTTTTCATTTTGTTTTTCAAGGTGCACCGCCGCTGATTCTTTTAGCGGCTTTTTTGCCTTTGGGCGTTTTAGCTGCCATATTAGGCTCTTTATTTACCCGAACCTTGCTCTGCGGGCAAAAACTCACTAGCTTTAGCTTTTGGCCTAAATTGCTTTGCTGGGGCATTTTGGCAGCGGCATTGACAGTAGTGGCTTGGTATGAACCTGAATTACTGGGCGGCGGGCAAAATTTTGTTAACGACCTGTTGATCGGAAAACAGCTGTCACTTCAAACGGTCGGCCTGTTTTTTTTAATCCGATTTGTGTTAACCATGGGGAGTGCAAGCTCCGGGGTGGCGGGCGGTATCTTTATGCCTATTTTGGTGTTGGGTGCTTTATTGGGTTGGGCTGTCGGTCTTGTCATCCAACTGATTTTTCCTGAATTGAATGTGGATACCGGCATGTTTGCCGTCGTCGGGATGGCAGCCTATTTCAGTGGTGTGGTTCAAGCACCTTTAACGGGTATCGTATTGATTATCGAAATGACCCAAAATTATGCATTGATCATGCCTTTGTTTCTCGCTTGTTTCACGGCATTGATCATCGCCGATTGGTTCGGATGTCCACCGGTTTATGAGGCTTTGCTGGCATTGGATTTACAAAAGGACCGTTTGAACCCATCGACTCCTGTAAATATCTGATCAACCTATTTCACTTTTAACCACTTTGGAGACAGCCATGGAATCATACCGCATAGAGCTTTTTTTCATCGCCTTGGCTGCTGCACTTGCACCCTTTTTGGCTCAACTTCCACATCGGTTTCGCTTACCGATCGTTCTCGTTGAATTGCTGTTGGGTATTTTTATTGGCCCTCATATTCTTAATTTGGTGAATGCCGATGGCTTGGTAGGCATTATGGGGGAACTCGGCCTAACCTTTTTACTATTCATGGTGGGCCTGGAAATTAACTTTAATGAAATCCAAGGAAAGCCGCTAACGTTAGCGGTGGGCGGTTGGTTTCTTTCATTAACCGTGGCCATGGTGTTTATGTACATTGCGAATTCACTCGGGCTGATCAAAACGCCATTATTAGCGGCCGAGGGCCTTATCGACGACCGCCCTCGGTGTGCTGGTCCCCATTCTGCGCGATAAAGGGATTCTGGATACCGAGTTTGGCAAATTACTGCTATCCGCCGCCGCGATGGGCGAACTCGGACCCTTATTGGCGATATCTTTCCTGATTATCCCCGAGCATTCGCCGTTTTTACATACGTTGTTGATGATTGTATTTGCAGGGATAGTTTTGTTATCGGCTTACATGGCAACGCAGGTTCGATCTTCAAAAATCATCGATTTGCTCGCATATACCATGCAAAGTAGCGGTCAATTACCGGTGAGAATTTGCATTGCTTTACAGGCGCTATTGGTGGCCCTTGCTGCTAAATTTGGGTTTAACGTTGTCATGGGTGCGTTTGCTGCCGGTATGGTGGTCAGTCTGGCTTCCACGGGTGAAGGTGGTGTGATGCTTCGGCAAAAACTGGATGCGATTGGTTACGGATTTCTGATTCCATTTTTTTTCATTGTCGCCGGCATGAAGTTCGATCTGAGCGCCTTATGGGCTTCGCCTTTAGTGCCAGTGCAAATTAGCTGTCTATTGGGTCTTTTGGTTTTGGTTAGGGGTGCGCCGGTTTTACTTTACAATCATCTGCTATCTCCGAATAACAAATTGCCTTTTGCGCTATATTCAGCCACCGGTTTGCCTTTAATGGTCATCATTTCAGAACTGGGTATTTCTTCCGGGCTCATGGCGCCCGATAAAGGCGCAGTGCTGGTTTGTACCGGCATGATTTCAGTGTTTCTATTTCCGATGCTGGCGGAAAATTTTATGCAGAAGCATACGAATAACACTTAAAAAAATAGAGTCTGGTATTGACCGGATCGCGGCCTTAACGACTTATTGTTTGCTTCAAAAATTCGTGTCTACCCTTCTTTTAAATCCGTTGATCGAACGCAAAAAACTGATATTGGCAATATTGATTCCGATATTGGCGGTTTTCTTGCAAGATCTGTTGTGGCCGATGTTGTCACCGATGCCCTTGATACTGTTGTACCCAGCGGTTTTTTTAAGTGCATGGATTGGTGGTTTAGTGGGCGGATTAATCGCTACGGCTCTAGTGACCGTCATTGGCTATTATTATTTTTTGCCGCCTTACGCGGCTTGGGCGGACCAAGACAGTCGCTTTGTCTATGTCTCTATCATTTTCGTTATGATGGGGATCACCATCAGCTTGCTTTTCGAACGGCTCCATCGGACAACTGCAGAATTGCGTCGTATCAATTCGCTTGAACTTGAGCGAAATCAAAAACGTTTGAAACAAACACTGCTGGTTTCTAAAACAGGACTCTGGGAATGGAATTTACAGACCAACGTAAGTGAGTGGAGCGAAAATTTATGGCAGCTATACGGTCTCAATCCACAAATTTATCCCGCTACCCATAAGTCATGGCTGGCCACAATCCATCCTAATGACCGAAAAAGCATTGAGTTGACGCTTAATTTAGCCATTGAGAATCATACGGAATTGAATATTGAATGGCCTTTGGCACATCCCATTAATGGACAAGAACGCTGGTTAATGCTGCGTGGTCAACCGGAATTTAATCCGCAAGGCGATATTGAGCTCTACAGGGGTATAGTCATGGACATTACTGAGCGAAAGCAGGCTGAGCAAGAACGGCGTATTGCCGCCATTGCCTTTGAATCACAAGAAGGTATGGTGATTACGGATGACAAGTGCAATATCATTCGGGTTAACGCGGCATTTACCGCTATTACCGGCTATACCCCTGATGAAGTCATCGGTAAAAATCCGAGCATTCTCAAATCAGGTCGACAGGATGCTCAGTTTTATGCGTCGATGTGGCAAAGTATCAACAATAACGATGTTTGGGAAGGCGAAATCTGGAACCGTCGTAAGAATGGCGAAATCTATCCACAGCATCTGACCATCACTGCAGTGAAAGCACCCAATGGTAAGGTCACCAATTACGTTTCTACTTTCGCGGATATCACCCTCAGCAAAGCATCAGAGGAGATCATCCAGAATCTGGCGTTCTATGATCCACTCACCAGTCTGCCTAACCGGCGGCTTATCATGGACAGACTCAATAATGCTTTGGTTTCCTGTGTCTGTACCGGTAAAAATGGCGCGGTCCTGATTATCGATTTGGATAATTTCAAAAACCTCAATGACACCCATGGCCATGCTCAAGGCGACTTACTTCTCCAACAGGTTGCGCAACGTCTGACGTCTTGTGTGCGTGAGGGTGATACTGTTGCCCGTCTGGGTGGTGACGAGTTTGTGGTGATACTTGAAGACCTGAATGAAGACCCATCACAAGCAGCTATTGAGGCTGAAGAAATTGGTCATAATGTACTGGCAAAACTTAATCATACTTACCAGCTTGATGGGCATGTCTACCAAAATACGCCTAGCATCGGCATCACCTTATTCTACAAACCCATGCAGTGCATCAACGATTTGCTGAAGGAAGCTGATATTGCCATGTATCAAGCCAAAAAAGCGGGTCGTAACACCCTACGTTTCTTTACCAAGGACATGGCGGCAAGCATCGTTGCTCGTACCGAGTTGGAAAAAGAATTACTATTTGCACTCGAAAGCCGGCAATTCCAGCTGTATTACCAAATTCAGGTAAACGATAGACGCCAACCCTTAGGAGCAGAGGTGTTGATTCGTTGGATACACCCAGTACGTGGGCTGGTGTCTCCTACGGAATTTATACCGCTAGCGGAAGAAACCGGACTAATTATACCCATCGGTCTATGGGTGTTAGAAACAGCCTGTGAGCAGCTTAAGGCTTGGCAGTTGGATGAATTCACTCAACAACTAAAATTGTCGGTGAACGTGAGTTCGAAACAATTTTACCAAGCTGAATTTGTGAACCAAGTAGAATCGGCCATACACCGCCACGCCATCAATCCAGACCGGCTTAAGCTAGAGTTGACAGAAAGTATGTTGATTGAGGATATTGAGGATACCATTGAAACCATGAACAAACTTGGGGTAATTGGCATTCAATTTTCTTTGGATGATTTCGGCACAGGTTATTCTTCGCTGCAATACCTTAAACGTTTGCCGTTGTATCAACTAAAAATTGACCAGTCGTTTGTGCAGGATATTACAGAGGATAACAGTGATCAAGAAATTGTACGGACTATCATCAGCATGTCGCGCGGACTGAACCTGAACGTCATTGCAGAAGGGGTTGAGACTGAAGAACAACGTATTTTTCTTGAACAGCACGGTTGCTTGAGCTATCAAGGTTACCTGTTTAGCAAGCCACTGCCGATTGAGCAATTTGAAGGGTTATTGCAACGGGGTTTTGCACACTCTTCTAGGTAACAAAGTTGCTTTACGAGCGGCTGGACAGTGGCATAAAAAGCATTTCAGAAGTTTATTGGATATTGAAAATCATGGGCAATTTCTGAGCTGGGACTTTGGAAGTTATCAAAAAAAGCGCCTTGATTTTCCGGGGATGATTTTACTAGCAAACTGGCTTTCGCCATTCTAAATGAGCAATATTGTGTTTGTTCGGTAGCGTACAGATTTTTTTTGACTTATGCGGTACTTTTTGCCTTTGAGACTTGGCATGCTCCATTAAATGCTATCTATTGAAAGGTGCTATGAAAATCATAAAACCAATACCCCTGTTGATTGCTGCATCACTTGTGATCGCTATCATTTTATATATCGCCTTCTATTTCATATTTATCGATCTGTTCGTTGATTTATGGTGGTACCAATCCTTAAAACTTGAAGCCTATTTTTGGTTAAGGCATCTTTACAAGTTCTTTTTTTTCGGAGTGGTAACCCTGGCGTTTTTTGCCATTTTCTTTTTTCATTTCTGGGTCGCTTCACGTTATCTGGGACTCAATCCACCTGACGCCATTCGCAACAATTTTGATAGACAACGACGTTTCCAGGGTATTGCCGATACTTTTCTGAATGGTTCGGTAAAGATATACACACCGATTTCTTTGGTACTGGCTATATTCATTGCAATGCCATTCTATAATCAATGGGAAACGACGCTTCTGTACTTTTTTGGGAGAAATTCGGGCGTAACCGAAACGGTTTACGGCAATGATGTCAGCTTTTATATGTTGTCCTACCCGACCTATATGCTGATTCAAAAAGCACTGCTGATAACCTCCTTACTCATTTTCTGCTTGGTCGGTATTTTATATTGGCTGGAACATGTTTTTATTCCTGATCAGAGCTCAGAATTCCCTTTAGGGGCCAAGGTTCATCTTTCGATACTCATCAGTTTTGTGGTTGCCATCGTGATCTGGGGATTCATGCTGGATCGGTTTAGCCTTCTGTATACCGACACGCATGAGCCGATATTTTTTGGTCCTGGTTTTATAGAAATACGTTATCAATTGCCGCTTATTTGGCTTGGAATTGCGACCTTCCTCGCGACAGCGATAACGGCAGGTCTGTTTATTTTTTCTGAAAAACACCGCGTAAAATCACCATTTCTGATAGCACTGACCTTATTCCTATGCGTCTTAGGCTTGCCAAACGTTAAATTGATCCCAGACTTAATCGAAAAATATATAGTCAATCCAAATCCGGTCAAATCCAATCAGTCCTTTATTCAGGAAAATATTGACGCCACCTTGGACGCTTACGATCTGAAAAAAGTTAAAACGGTCGATATGACGATTAACCTGGATGCGGCCAAGGACATTGAGACCTGGAGTACGCAAAAACATTTTGAAAATATTCCGGTATGGGATAGAGAATACATTATTGATAGTTATAAGCAATTACAAGAAATTAGACCTTATTACAAAATCCTCTCCGTCGATGAAGACCGCTATTATATTAACGACCATACCAGGCAGGTTGATCTGGCGGCCAGGGAAATCAATGTTTCGAAGCTACCGTCAGAAGCTCAAAATTGGGAAAATATTCATTTGCGCTATACCCATGGTTACGGTGCTGTCGTTACTCCCGCCGCGCAGGATGCCGAAAAACCCCTGGTCTGGTATTTACGTGATTTAAACCTGCACTCCGATATCGACTTTAGGGTCAAACACCCCGATATCTACTATGGTCAGGAAAAACTCGAGTATGCCATAGTCCCCAATAATCTCATCGTCGAAGGTATTTCGGGTTCAGATCCAGGTTTGATAGAGGCTTACCACGGCGAAGGGGGCATTCCTATTTCATCCTTGTTCAGAAAAGTATTATTTTCCACTTATTTAAAAGATGAAAAAATATTCTTTTCACCCAATATCTCTTTAAAAAGTAAGATCAAGATTTATAGAAATATTGCTGAGCGTATTAATAGATTAACGCCCTATCTGCATTTGGATAAAGACCCTTATCTGGTTATCACCGAAGATCGTTTTTACTGGATTCAGGATGCCTACACTTTATCCGACAAATATCCGGCTTCAAAGCCTATAGACCATGATTTCCTGAACGATAAGCAGCATTTCAATTACATCCGAAATTCAGTTAAAGTCGTCATTGACGCCTATGATGGCGACCTTGATTTTTATATTTCAGATCCATCGGATGCAATTATTAAAGCCTATGACAGTGCTTATCCGGGTTTATTTAAACCGCTTGATGAAATGCCAACCGACTTAAAGAAGCACTTGCGTTATCCGCGCGATCTTTTTTATCTGCAAATGAAAGTGTATGCAAAATATCATCAACATAGCCCCGGCTTATTCTATGAACAGGCTGAAACCTGGGAATTCGCCAATGTCCGTAGACAGCCGGTGTTGCCCTATTATCAGACGATGGACTTTGGCAGCTGTGACGATACGGAAGAGTTTGTCTTGATTGACCCGATGACGCCGGTTAACAGGGGTAATCTCAGCATGATAGGTATTGCCGGCACACTGGATAAAGCCAAGTGCAGCCAGGATTACACACCCGGCATTACCGTTTACAAGTTTGGAAAGGAAGTTCAGGTCAATGGCCCGGCTCAAATTGAAGCCTTGACTCAACAAGATCCTGAAATCTCCGCACAATTTACCTTATGGAATCAGGCTGGCTCAATTGTTGAAATGGGGCGCATGATTATCCTGCCGATGGGCGATACGATTCTGTATGTACAACCCATTTATATCGCTTTAACCAAAGATAAAATGCCTGAATTAACCCGGATAATTGTTTCTATTGGCAATGAACTCGTTATGGATACCAATTTATGGTCAGCATTTAATCGGTTAAAACAAATTTTCATCAAAAATGCCGCTGAAGGACACGGAACAGGCATGTTCAGAGGCATTATAGAGCCGAAAAAGGACTAATGGGTACCTAGAAATTCCGGCCAAATTGCCAATAATCTCTCAGTGAACCCAGAAAACAATCAGGCACCGTATTTTTGCTCTATTTGGATCATTTTTTAGCCTGAAATGCCCTATTTTACGATTTCAGGCACACTTTGCCTGTCAATATAGACAAGCAGACTTTAATCTACAGGTGTTTAAGCTAATGACTATCAGTAAAGAACTTAATATCAATAATGAAATAAGGCAATTACAAAAGAAAATGCTCAGTTATCTGCAACAGCATTGGAAATGGTTTGCAGCAGAAGGTGTGTTTTTCATCATTATGGGGATAATTGCCATTATTATTCCTAACGTGTTTACCGAAGGTATTACCCTATTTTTAGGTTGGCTATTAATGGTGTGTGGGATAATTCAAATCGTCAGGTCTCTAAGTATTCGCAATATGCCGGGTTTCGGTTTATGGCTATTCTCCGGTATTTTACAAGTTGTAATCGGTTACTTTCTGGTGACAGATACACTGGAAGGCATAATGACATTAACCCTGTTGCTCACCGTATTCTTCGCTATAGAGGGTCTTTCAAAAATTTATTTGGCTTTTATGATGCGCCCCTTGGAACGATGGGGCGGGATGTTCTTTAGCGGCCTGACGACTTTGTTGCTGGCTATTATCGTTTGGGTCGGTTGGCCTGGTACTGCCTTATGGGTGATGGGTTTGTTATTAGGTATTAATATGATTTTTGCCGGCTGGTCATTACTCAACATCAGCTTGTATCATAAGTCACTGTAAGTGTCGTCTGATTTTATGAGAGTCAGCGTACGTTATACCAGCCAGTTTACTGTTCTCAGCAGGCCGATTCACGCTACGGAAACAAGACCGCTTGCATGCTTATGCCGCTTAAGGCGGCAATAAAAGGAGCTTATTCATGAAACCGATTTAACCAAGCATTCTCTCGATCAACGGCGGCTCATCCAGTATTAAATTTGCGCTGTATCGGACAAAGGCAGAGCTGGAATGCCGGCTGTACGGCAAGATTGATCGCATGGGTCTGAACGGTACCCAGCTAAGCTTTAATGATATCAGCAAGAATCAGCATGAAACAATTAATCTGCCCGGCGCCGATTATAAATCCGCAGCTGATTTTCTGCTTGACTGGCTGGAAAAGCAGAAGGTATTTTTCGACCCTGGCGGCTATTGGTCATCGGGTGGTGCACGGCATGGAACATGCTCAACCTGAACGAGTAACTGGGGAGTTGCTGCAGGAGCTAAAGCGAATTATTCCCTATGACCCGGATCATCTACCCCACGAAATCGAAATGATTGAATCGCTGGGCCAGCGATATCCGAAACTCCTGCAAGTAGTCTGCTTCGATACTGCATTTCACCAGAGTATGCCGCCTGTCGCCAGATTGTTGCCGATTCCGCGCCGTTATCAGGCTAAGGGCGTAAAGCGCTACGGATTTCACGGTTTGTCCTATACCTATTTGTTGGCCGAACTCGAACAGCTGGGCGACTCGGCAGCAAGACAGGGCAAGGTCATACTTGCCCACCTAGGCAGCGGCTCAAGTCTGGCGGCAGTGCGGGACGGTCTATGCATCGATACCAGTATGGGCTTCACGCCTGCCTCCGGATTACCTATGAGTACGCGTTCCGGTGATCTTGATCCGGGTCTGATCGGCTATCTGGCGCATAACGAAAAAATGACCCCTTCTCAATTTTCACAGATGGTGAACCATGAATCGGGTCTGCTGGGTGTTTCGGAACTGAGTTCAGATGTGCGCGATTTGCTGGATGCGGAAGCTAATGATGTTCGGGCGGCTGAGGCCCTGGCCTTGTATTGTTATCAGGTCAAAAAATGGATAGGTTCTTTTGCAGCGGCGCTTGGTGGCTTGGATACACTGGCCTTCACTGGCGGCATCGGCGAGAATTCCTCGTTGCTGCGCGAACGGATCTGTCAGGGACTGGAATTCCTTGGTATCGAACTGCATTCCTTACGCAATCAGCAAGCTCCGGGGCTGATTTCCACCGCTGTCAGCCGAGTCAAGGTACGAGTCCTATGTACTGACGAAGAACTTACGATTGCACGAGCGGTGCGGCGTTTGTTATGAACAACTATTAACGGTTTAAAAACAAGTGAGCAATATAATGAAAATACAACATTACGGCATTCTCATTGAGTCGGCCAGTCACCTGATAATGTGTTCTTTATTGCTGAGTTTTGCCATTACGGCCAATGCCGTTGAAACTACAAAACCGGGCGCCTCAGTTGAAGGTCATTTGTCCTTAACCGGTTCTGACGCATTAAGCAATCTCATGACCTACTGGACACAGGCATTTTCAGAGCGCAATCCATTAATCAGTATTACCGTTGCCGACCCCGGCGGAACTGCCGGTATTGTTGCATTGATCAACGATACGGCTGATCTTGCACTGACAAGCAACCCATTAGACCGTGAACAGAGCGAGGCATTTGCGGCTCGTTTCGGTTACTCGCCGCATGTGATTCCGGTCGCTATGGATGCCGTAGTTGTTTATGTCAATGATTCAAATCCACTAACAAGCATTGCCCTTGAAGACCTTGATGCGGTTTTTTCCAGCACTTATCGTTGCGGAGAATCGCAACCGATTCAAACATGGGGCGGATTAGGTGTCAAAGGCGATTTAGCGCAGCAGCGGATCGCTGTATATGGCTTGACTGTCAATACAGGCGCCAACAGCCTGTTCAGAGAGACTGCCTTATGTGGGGGCGACTTCCTTAAAGAATTTCAGGCCTTGGTGGGACCCGAATCCGTCGAGAGTGCGATTATTTCGGATTCTGCCGGCATTGGATTTTCCAGCAGCACAATGCACTCGGCCGGCCTTCATATGCTCGCCATTGCGCCACATAAAAATGCAACGGCAGTCGCACCCTCACCAGGCGCTATTCGTTCAGGACAGTACCCTATGAGTCGCACTTTAGGTATTGCCATTAACCAGCCAAAGAATCGGCCATTGTCACCGGCGTTACGAGCCTTTATAGATTTCGTTCTCTCTCCGGATGGGCAAAGCGTTGTTGCTAAGGCCGGTTATGTATCACTACATTGATATTGATCCCGTATGATTAATTCATTAGGCGCTGAATGACAACAAATCCATTTAAATTAGCATTGCTAGCCGGACTACTGTTTAGCCTGCCGACATATGCCGATAAAATCGATACGAAACTGGACAAGTCTGCTGTAATCCCAACAGCTCACGAAAACAGTCAATTGACATTAGAACATCTGCGGGCGAAGAAAAAGCTGCAAGCGCTGAAAATGAAACACCACCCGACAGAAAATGCAGTCGTCAAGGCTGCCGCCAATACCAGACCGTTAGTGAATATTGAGATGGTGGAACTTCCCATCGGCATTATGATGGGCAAGTACGAAGTCACCCAAGGCCAGTGGCAGGCGGTGATGGGGAACAATCCCTCGTTTTTTTCAAGCTGTGGGAATAACTGTCCGGTTAAACAGGTGAGTTGGGATGATGTTCAGGGCTTTATACAACGGCTCAATAGCCAAACTGGCGCAGATTACCGTCTACCAACCGAAGACGAATGGTTCAGAGCCTGTCAGGCCGGTAGCGACAACATCGACTATTGCGGCTCCAATAGCCTAGATGCGGTGGCTTGGTACAGCGGCAACTCAAACGATATCACACATGCTGTGGGGCAGAAACAACCCAATGCATGGAATCTATATGATATGTCCGGTAATATCTGGGAATGGACCAGTAGTTGTTGGGAGGGGGATTGCCCCTCCGGTTGTGATGATCGCACCTGTCGTAGCCGAGTGGGTCGTGGAGGTTCTTGGGATGACTTTCCGACGTACGTTCGCTCGACTTACCCTTTCTGGAATGACACCTCACATCGCTTCAACACTTTGGGTTTTCGTCTCGCTCAAGACCGGTAACAATATTTCAACGGGAATGGTCCTTGGTATCTGGATCATCGTCCCAGTAACCTTGACGATCATAATGTCGATGCAGTCTGATTTCATATTCCCGATCCAGCAGAGACTCCTCCGTGTATTCCGGTGACTGCTTGATGGTTTCGCGGCTAAGATTGATGAAAACCGTTGACTCACTCCAACTAATGTGCTCGATCCATTGGGGTGAAACCAGAACCTTTTTTCCTGGCCACCAGTTTTGCGTATCGATAATTAGATAGCGAATCGCCCAGGTAGCGTCATCAATAATAAAATCTTCGACATGCCCCATATCGCCATCTGTGGCCTGGATATGATAGCCACTCACATCGTGAGTGCTTCGTAAATGCGGATCGTATTCTATCTGATCCCGGTTGCTTGCTTGCCATTTTGAAGGATCGCGCTCAAGGTAAGGATAATATCCCCACATGAAAGGACCATTCCAATACTGAGGCCAACCATAATACCCATAGTATGTCGCCTCGAATTCGCGTGAGACGGGTATGTGACTACTCAAGGATGGACTATCCTCAATTTGCTTTTTGGTCAAATGGATAGCGATGAGTTGCTGTTCCTTATTTACGGCGATCAGCGCATAAGGTGAGATTAACACTTGCCTGCCCGTAAGCCAGTTTCCTGCGTTAGCGACTAGATAACGAATAACCCAGTGCAGGTCATCGAAGTAAAATTCTTCTACCTTTCCTATTTCCCCATCGAGGCTGTCCAATTTGTAACCTTTTAGGGTTTTGGTTTTTATTAGCATAATGTGCTCCTTTCAATTTTTAAATTTCGTTTCTGTTCATTGTTGCAGTTCGGGTACCCGGCTGATTGAATTGGTTTTACTCATTTTTTAAAATCATGTTTTTTACTTGATTGTTATTGCCAATATCTCTTGGTTCCAGATTTCAGGGTGTTCTTTCAAGAGTACGATCATTTCTTCAGTCTAAGCAGTCGTGCATTGACGGCCACAATCACCGTGCTCGCAGCCATCAACACCGCGCCTAGGGCGGGTGAGAGCAACACGCCCCAAGGGTAAAGCGCGCCGGCCGCCAGCGGAATGGCAATGACGTTGTAACCCGTGGCCCAGACCAAGTTTTGAATCATCTTGCTGTAGGTGGCGCTGGAAAGCTGTACTATGGCCACGACATCCAGCGGATTGCTGCGCACCAGAATCACATCGGCGGTTTCCACCGCCACATCGGAACCGGTGCCGATGGCGATGCCCACATCGGCCTGAGCCAGTGCCGGGGCGTCGTTCACACCGTCACCAGTCATACCTACCAACACGCCTCTGGATTGGACCTCTTTCACTTTGGCTGCTTTGTCCTTGGGCAGGACTTCGGCGAAATATTCATCCAGTCCGAGCTGCTCCGACACCCATTTAGCCGTCGCTTTGTTATCGCCGGTCAGCATCATGCAGCGGATGCCCATCGCCTTGAGTGTATCAATGGCTGGCTTGGCCTCGGGGCGGACGATGTCGGCCAAAGCCATCGCACCTTGCAACTTTCCTTCAACTAAGACGAATACGACTGTTTTGCCTTGCGCTTGCAGTGGCTCGACCCGCTTGTCTGTCATGCTGATGTTTTGTTCTTGAAGGTAGCCGGGGCTGACCACTTTGATGTCTTTACCCTCAACTCGGCCTTCGGCGCCTTTGCCGGGGATGCTTTTGAAGCCTTCGACCGGCAGCTTCTGTTCCGAAGAAGCTGCAATAGCCTGGGCGATGGGATGTTCTGAATTTGCATCCACGGAAGCCGCATATTTCCGCAGGGTTTCTTCGTCAATGTCCTGTGTAAGCATTAGGGTGTCGGTCACGCCAAATCGGCCTGCGGTCAGCGTGCCGGTCTTATCGAATATAATGGCCTGCAACATCCGGGCGCTTTCGAAAGCGCCGCGATTACGAATCAGCAGGCCGTTGCTCGCGGCCAGCGCGGTAGAGACGGCGACGACCAATGGCACGGCTAAACCGAGCGCGTGCGGACAGGTAATCACCATCACCGTTACGGCACGCTCGATGGCAAAGGCAAAGTCTTTGCTCATCAGAACCAGCCAAATGAAAAAGGTGATGGCACCGCTGCCGAGGGCAATGATGGTCAGCCACATCGCAGCGGAATCAGCCAGATTTTGGGTTTTGGATTTGCTTTCTTGCGCCTGTTTGACCAGGTCGATGACCTGCGACAGAAACGAATCCTTGCCGGTACCTTTGACCTCGATGGTCAACGAGCCTTCGCCATTGATGGCTCCGCCGATGACTTTGTCGCTCGTTTTTTTGGTGACAGGGTTTGATTCCCCTGTGAGCATGGCCTCATTGACCGAACTCTCGCCTTCGACAACGACACCGTCCGCAGGGATTTTTTCGCCCGGTTTGATCAGAACCTTGTCATCCACCGCTAGTTCACCCAGAGGCACGTCTTTCGTGCTGCCGTCGGACATTAGCTTGTGAGCGTCGGAAGGCATCAGTTTGGCCAGTGCCTCCAGAGCCATAGAGGCGCCCATCACCGACGTCATCTCGATCCAGTGCCCCACCAGCATGATGTTGACGAGGGTGGCCAGCTCCCAGAAAAACATCTTGCCGGTCAGGCCGAACACCACAGCGCTGCTGTATAGATAGGCGGTGGTAATGGCAACGGCGACCAGTGTCATCATCCCTGGCTGTCGGGATTTGATTTCCTTGAACAATCCCTTGAGAAACGGCCATCCGCCATACCAAAACACCGCCGTGGCAAAGCCAAACAAGACATAGGTGTCACCGGTGAAGCTGATAGTCCCGCGCAAGCCCACCAGCTTTTGTAGTAGCGGCGAGAGAATGAGAATCGGTAGGGTTAAGGCCAACGATATCCAAAAACGTTTTTGAAAATCTGCCGCCATGTTGCCATGATGATTGTGATGGTCCGAGTGCTCGGTAGGGGCGTGTTGTAATTGAGTTTCCGCTGCTAACCAGTTCTGCTCAGCGTGTCCTTGCGGTTGACCCTCTTTCAGATAAATGGCATAAGCTGTCTCGGCCACCTCGTCCGGGGTGGGCTTCGTTGCCGGGAGTACTTTGACTGTGTGTTTGTCTTCGTTCATATTCTTTTTTCCGGTTAACACATCATTTGGCAGTGAGAGCCGAACTCAGGATTATTTCTTGGACAGATGGTTAATCACGACAACCAGTAGTATCACCACCAGTACGCCTATCACTGTCCAAATCCACATGCCTCCACCCATCCAGCCATTCATCCATCCGTCTGCATGATTCATCATAAAGCCCCCTTCAGTGTGCTACGGCCAGGCAACCCGCCGGGCAATCCAGTTCGAGGGCATAGGCGTGAGCAATGTCATTCGAAATTGCAGGTCGGGAGACAGCAGCTTGTTTGTATTCATGGCGATGTTTTTTACCTCTATTTTCCATCATCATAATTAAGTGCCTTCTTGATGATCATGTCCCTTTTTCATGGTTGATGTCTTCATCAGGGTGCAAACCGAGTGCACTCAGCATTGTGCAGGTATTGGTGTAATCGGTGTGCAGAATACCTTGAATCCCAAAACTTTCCGCGACCTGGATGAACATAGGGGTGTTTTCGATATAGACTATTTGCTCGGACGACGTTTGGGCGATGTCTAGTGCAAGCCGAAAAAAATCCTCATCAGGCTTCATGAGGTGGACGAAGCAGGAGGAAATAAAACAATCCACAAATTCGTTTAGCTTGAACTTTTGAATTCGGTAGGCATTCAATTCCCGTGCTTCGTTGCTGACCACGACAATTTTCAATCCGTACTTTGCCTTGAGTCTGCGGATTAAGGCTATCATCTCGGGGTAGGGTTGCGATTGCGAAAACATGAATTCCATGAACTGATCCCTCGTGAATTGTCGATCCTCGTGAAAAATTGTCCGGTTCAGGTATTGCTCTAACTTGAGCTTTCCCTCTTCGTAAGTTGCGAAATTCAGCTGATGACGGTCTTCCATCTCAGCCCAATCCAGCTTGAAGTTCTTCGCAGCCCGTTTACGGGAATCATGACCCCAGCCATCGGTGAGCAGAACACCGCCGATATCCAGAAACACACACGTGATTGCAGTCGCTTTTTTCATTATCTTTTCATCCGTTGTATGGATCCTGGCAACCAAAGAATTTGTTCGTTTTCCTTTGGAATCGAAATGCCCTCGCTATTTGGTATTACTCGCGGGATATTATTAGTCTTTCGCGCTTTCATGCACATTTGCTTCTTCGGCTTTGTTTTCAATCAGAATGCTCTTTGCCCTCTCAACTTCCTCCACGGTTCCGTGCACGATAAGGATGAATTTATCAGCCTTCAGCGCGGTTTCGTAGCGAATGACACTGTCTTTTGGAATTCCAATGCTAGCTAATGCACCACCGATGGCGGTAAGGCCTCCGGTGACGACCGACAATTCAAGCGCACCAATGATCCAACTGACCAATGGACCGCCAACCATAATCGGACCTATGCCGGGAATCAGGAAGAAGGCCGAGCCGAACAGACAGCCCCAAATCCAACCCCAAAACAGACCGAATTTTCCCCAAGTCGCCATGCGATCGCCGGTGTTGTAGTAACCGATGACATTTTCTTCGCTGTGATAATCCTTGCCTACTACGGAAAGTTTTTTCATGTCGTAACCGGATTTTTGCAGTTCCTTGACGGCGCTTTCGGCATCCTGATGGCTGAGAAACACTCCAACTGTTGAGTTGTGTTTGATTGGCATAATGCTATTCCTTAGTAATAGAATGAAAAGAGTCGTCTGCTTAATGCTTCGCTGTCGTAGGTAATACAGAAAATGAGTGTACTGATAGCTGACCAGCTATCAGGCGGATTGATCTGAGGGATCATTATTTCCATTCGTCGCAAACTAGTCTGTTCGCTAACGAACTGAGAGTGATGGTTGGTTTCTAAAGTACACAGTGCGAACCCAGATTGGGAATGCCTTGCCTTAAATTTCTCCGGAATTTTCAATCAGTTCATGAGTCATACAGGCATCATCTAACCAACCGCCAAGAAAACCAGCTCGTCGCAAGCCACTGATGATATAAGGGCAGTTTCGCATCAATTGCCAGAGTAAACCGGTACGATAATTTTCGATCATCAACACAATCGGCCCCTGATTCAGTCCATAATGCCAGGGCGATACCCAGCCATTCAGGTTACTGGAATTGACAGGATAGCTCGGATTAAACGTCGCTTTGAAACCATAGGGGTTGAACTGCGTTAACTTTATTTTGTTGATATAAAATTCGATGGCGGGCAGTACAATCTCGGGTGCGAAGGGCAAGGACGCCACTGCCGCCCAGGGCGCTATAGAGCCGTCATCAGGCCCATAGGGCGCACCGCGTCCCAGATAACCGAAAAATTGGCGTTCTATGCCCTTTAGTTCGATCATGTCGGGGCCTGGGCCATCGCTGGCGGTAATGCCCCAACAATCCCGGCCATAGCCGGCGAACTTGAGCGGGTTGTCAATAGCGTACTGTTGCTGCACATAAGCCGCGCGACGGCTATTCTCAAAATAGTCGATACCTTTGCTGCGCATGAAAGCATCTTGAATACCCCGAAAATCAAGCCAAATATGCGAGAGCTGATGCGTGAACAAGGGTCCAGAGTAAAGATATTCATATCCGTAAGAGTTTTCCCAGCGGTATGTCGAAGTCCACTCGGCATAACTGCTCTCGGGAAGGGGATGAACGGGTGAGCCCAGCCCCAGGATATACAGTAGCATTGCCTCATCGTAGCCTCCCCAACGGAATTTAATAAACCCGCTTTCCGGCTTCCAACCGTGTGTCACCAGTCCGCCACGGTTTTGTGCCCACTGCCAATCCGCGCGGCGATAAAGCTGGTCGGCGAGGCTGCGAATTTCCTGCTCGTCGGCCGTATCTGCATCAAAATAAAGGCCTGCCGTCAAGGCGCCCGCCAGCAGAAAAGCGCTATCTATTGTTGATAGTTCGCATTGCCAGGCGCGTCGACCAGTTTGCATGTCGAGAAAATGATAATAAAAGCCTTGGTAGCCGGTAGCATCGGGTTCTGGGCCTTGCGGGCTGTTCCAGAAAAAACGTAGCGTCGTCAGTGTTCGTTCTACTGCGGCGGCGCGAAGCATCATTCCGCGCTCGACAGCGACTGGATAAGCGGCTAATGCGAAGCCGGTAACGGCAATACTGGCAGGCCAATCCGCCGCAGTTTTGTCGATCACCAGCCCGTTGTCCGGATTCGCCTCTTGCAGAAAGTAGCTGAATGATTGGTGTTGTAGCTTTTCAAGCTCAACCTCGGCGCTGGGTTTTCCCACGCTCATTGAACCTGTTCTACCGGCTTCTCTCCCAACTCAAGAGCGGCATTAACAATGACCTGCGCTTCCTCCAGAATTCGGCGCAGATGATCCGCTCCCCTGAAGCTCTCCGCATAAATTTTGTAGATATTCTCGGTACCTGATGGACGCGCCGCGAACCATCCGCTCTCAGCCACCACTTTTATCCCGCCGATTGGCGCGTCGTTACCCAGCGCATGCGAGAGGATGGTCTGAATTTTTTCACCCGCTAATTCTGTGATACGAACCTGCTGCGGAGAGAGCTTCTTCAGTAATTCCTTTTGCGCTGGTGTGGCTTTTGCTTCAACGCGATCGTATAACGGTGCACCGAACTCGTTAGTCAATTCCAGATAGACCTCGCCGGGATCTCGACCCATCCTGGCCATCATTTCTGCCGCCAGGAGCGCCGGCACAATGCCATCCTTGTCCGTCGTCCAAACACAGCCATCCTGGCGGGCAAAGGAGGCGCCTGCACTTTCTTCTCCAGCAAAGCAAAGCGTACCATCCAGCAATCCATCCACAAACCACTTAAAGCCAACCGGCACCTCGTAAAGCTTCCGATCCAGCTTTACGGTGATGTGATCGATCATGCGACTGCTCACCAGCGTCTTACCGACCGCAGCATCCTTGTTCCACATCGGCCGGTGCTGGAGGAGGTAGAAGATGGCGGCGGAAAGGTAATGATTAGGGGGGAGGAGTCCCGAGCTCTTAGTAACGATTCCATGTCGGTCATGGTCGGTGTCGCAAGCAAAGGAGAGATCAAAGTTATTTTTCAGACCTATCAATTTCTGCATCGCATAGGGTGAGGATGGATCCATGCGGATCTGGCCGTCCCAATCCACGCTCATAAAACGAAAGGTAGGGTCAACAGCTGAGTTAACAACCGTGAGATTCAACCCGTAACGGTCAGCGATTCGTCCCCAATAATGGACGCCGGCTCCACCCAGCGGATCAACCGCCATTCTGAGTTTTGCACCGCGAATGGCATCCATGTCCAGCACATTGGCAAGATCAGCCGTGTAAGCATTAAGATAGTCATGGCTGTGGGTCGTGGCGGCGTGAAGCGCTTTCTCGAAGGGTATCCTTTTAATTCCCAAAAGACTATTTTCGAGAAAAGCATTTGCCTTCGTTTCAATCCAGTCGGTGACGGCGGATGCCGCCGGTCCGCCGTTCGGTGGATTGTATTTGAACCCGCCATCATGTGGCGGATTGTGAGACGGCGTGATGACGATGCCATCGGCAAGTCCTGTCTTGCGTCCGCAGTTGTAAGAGAGAATCGCATGGGAAACGGCAGGGGTCGGGGTATATTCATTCCCCTCCGCGATCATGACTTCCACACCGTTAGCCGTCAGCACTTCAAGGGCTGTCGCATGCGCCGGCACCGAAAGCGCGTGCGTGTCCATGCCGAGATACAGCGGGCCATTGATCTGCTGTTGCTCGCGGTAAAGACAAATGGCCTGGGTGATAGCGAGGATATGCCATTCATTGAATGCCTTTTCGAATGCGCAGCCACGATGTCCCGATGTGCCGAAGGCAACCCGCTGCTCCGGCACGGCAGGATCAGGCCGTTCCGTATAGTAAGCGCTGACAAGTCTGGGTACGTTCACTAACATCGATTCTTGGGCCGGTTTTCCTGCATAGGGGCTTACTATCATGGTGTTCTCTCATCAAATGTCATGGTGTATTCTCTCTATGGTTCTTGCTCGACTATTCTTCTAAAGAATGCCCGACAGCGAGTTCTAGAGGCGGCTTTTGTTCAACGGTTCCCTTGGTTTCAAAAGATTCTAGACGCAGCAACTGCGCGTCGATATCCGCCAATAGCTTTTCCTGGACGGCCTGGCTGATAAGTCCTCGGTGAAAAGCATCGATCACCGCGTCTTTTTCCACGGATTGCAGGTGTCTCTGAGCACGATTTAATTCTTCGGCGCGAAGTTGCCGCTTATCGAAAGGCAACTCATCCAACGTGGCGACACCACGCTCGATCCTTTGCTTATATTCTCTACCTAGATTGGCAAGCACTCCCTGATTGGTGAAATGGAGTTTCGACATTTGGTCGATCTCCGCCAGCGCGGCATGAGCCGCCTGCAACTTGCCGCGCGTCAATTCATATAGGGTGCGATCCTGGCGGCCACGCATAATCCCAAGCCCTCGCAGCAGTGGTGTTATTGTCAAGCCCTGGAGAAGGATTGAAAGTATTACGACTCCAAAGGTCATCGAAAGCAGCAACTCCCGATGCTGAAAATCCATTGGGAGACTGAGCGCCAGCACCATGGGTAAAGCCCCGCGTAAGCCTCCCCAAGTAAGGATCACCGCCCAAGACCAGGGTATTCGTTCACTAGTCCTGATCGTCATTGAAGATGCGCCGAAGATGATCAACGCCCGACTTCCGGTGACAACGAGATAGGCGATAAGAATCGCCTGCCAGGAGGCCAGCAATGCCTGGAAGTTAACATTGAGACCAATGAGAAGAAAGACCATCGAGTTGAGTGCAAAGGTCAGGTATTCCCAAAATGACTTCACCGCTATCTTTGTCGATGGAGACACGCCTAGAGCGCCATAGTTTCCGCAGAGCATGCCAGCCGATACTGTGGCAATGACGCCAGAGTAATGAAAGTGATCGGCAACCAGAAAGGAGCCATAAGCAGCAATGGTTGTCAGCATGATCTCGATCATCGGATCGTCCACCTGTTTGATAACATGCGCAATCACCAGCCCAACACCGGTTCCTATCAGGGCGCCGATGCCGACGATCCTGATAAAATCGAAAGCCAAGCCGCTGGCCGTCACCACCGTCCCAGTCACCAGCGCAAGACTGAGCGTGAAAAAAACAATCGCAGTGCCGTCGTTGAGCAAGCTCTCGCTTTCAAGCAACACGGATAAACGTTTCGGCACATCCAGTCTCTTAAAAATCGCGACGACGGCAATAGGGTCGGTGGCTGAGATGATCGCGCCAAAAACCAACGCGTGTTGCCAGGTGAAATCCTGCACGAAATGCAGTGCATTGGCGACCGGTGTCAAAATCAATGCGGTCAGTCCGATAGCCGCCACCACGCCCGGCAAGGCCAATGAAGAAATGGCAATGAAGTTTCGCCGGAATTGATTATAATCAATATGGAACGCAGCTTCGAAGAGCAGCCCTGGCAGAAAAACGTTGAACAGCAGCGCTTTGGTCATGTGTGGGGCTTCGAAGGCATGCAGAAGCCCCAGCACTATGCCGGTGAAGACCAATGCTACTGTGTAAGGAATGGCAAGACGTTGCACGGTAATCGCCACAGCGGTGGCCACAACGAACAGCAAAACAAAGATTGCTTCAATCTCCATTACGCCACGTAATCTTTTTCCAAGGTCGCCATCAACTGGTCGAACGGTTTGATGAATTTCTCGACGCCTTCGCCCTCAAGTTGCTGCGTAACCTCGTCGAGGTTGATGCCCAGTTCGCGGCAGCTATAATGTCTTAATGCCTCATAGGCCATCACCGGACCTAAGTCGGATCCACCGATGCCGACATTGATGATGTTACGGATCGTCTTGCCGGTGTATCCCTTCAATTGACCGTTACGTAGTCGGTTAGAGAAGTCAGACATTTTGTCCAACATGGCATGAATCTGAGACACAACATCTACGCCGTCCACGGTAATGGATTGACCTTTAGGCATGCGCAGAGCCACATGTAATACCGCGCGTTGCTCTGTGACGTTGATCTTCTCGCCTCGAAACATGGCATTGATACGATCCCGCACGCCTGATTCTCTGGCTAATTGCAAAAGAAGTTGAAGGGTCTTTTCGGTGACGCGCTGCTTCGAATAATCGAAATAGAGTCCTTCGGCTTCCAGTATCATGCGTTCGCAGATGCAGATCCTTATCTTTTTGATACTGCGCTTCGAGAGCCTTCCATGCCGGGCGTGTGGTGAGTGATTCGATTGCTGTCATGCTTATTTCCCGGCGGTAGGCGGTGCACTGATGCCTTCCGAGGTACAGCTCCCGCTTTTATCCCTCTCCATCGCCTCGGTATATTCGCCGCGACGCGCGGCCTGATTGCACCTGACGCGTTGCAGCAGGGCCTGTTGCGCAGCTATGATGTTATCGTCACGGCCTAACCAAATTTCCAAAGCCGGTTGTTGAATGGCGCGAGCGAACGAAAAGGCCAAATCCCAGGGGATGTTCGATTTGGATTTGACATTCATCGCATTCAGACGGGCGGAAGCCAGTTCAGCGGCTTGACCGCCCGATAAAAAGGCAATGCCGGGCACTGCGGCAGGAACGGCTCGCAACAGACAGTTCAACGTGGCGTCAGCCACCGCTGTTTCCGATTCCTGCCTGAGACAGCTCAAGCCGGGTAGCACCATATTGGGCTTCAAAATCATAGCTTCCAGCAGTACGCCTTGTCTGTATAGCTGTTGGAAAACCTTGTGCAGTACTTTCTCAGTTACTTCGAGGCATTGCTGCAGGGTATGCTCACCGTCCATCAGCACTTCCGGCTCGACGATGGGTACCAGGCCGACTTCCTGACACAAGGCGGCATAGCGCGCCAGTGCATGGGCATTAGCCTCAATACAGGCCGGACTGGGAATTCGCTCGCCTATAGCGATCACCGCCCGCCACTTGGCAAACCGGGCGCCCATTTCAAGGTATTCCAATAGCCGGTCCCGCAAGCGGTCCAGGCCTTCGGTTATTTTCTCTCCGCTATGGCCCGCCAGCGGCTGGGCGCCGGTATCCACTTTGATGCCGGGTACGATGCCGGCGTTGGTAATCACTTTCACAAAAGTTGCGTCGTCTTGCTTGGATTGCCGTATCGTCTCGTCGTAGAGTATGACGCCACTGATAGATTCATCAAGATTTGGCGTGGTGATAATCAACTCCCGCCAAGCGCGTCGAGCCGTCTCGGTCTGAGGAATTCCCAATTTGGCGAAGCGTTTGTTGCAGGTTGGATTGCTTTCATCCATCGCCAGCAAGCCCTTGTCGCCTGCAACCAATAGCCTCGCAGTGTCTATCAGTACTTGGCTATTCATTTTGACTGACTCCATTTCCAATTCCGAATTTCCGGTAGATCCTCGCCGTTTTGGTCAATGTATTGCTTGTGTTCGATGAGCTTGGCTTTGAGTTGCTCCTTGAGGGCACGACCTTTTTCGCCGGTTTTAGGCACCCGATCAATGGTGTCCATCACGAGGTGAAAGCGGTCCAGATCGTTCAGCACCGTCATATCGAATGGCGTGGTGATGGTGCCTTCTTCCTTATAGCCGCGGACGTGGATGTTGGCTTGGTTGGTGCGGCGATAGGTCAATCGGTGAATCAACCAAGGATAACCGTGGAAGGCGAAGATGATGTGCTTGTCCTTGGTGAAGAGTGCGTCGAAAGCCTCATCGCTCAAGCCGTGTGGATGCTCGCTTTGCGGTTGCAGCTTCATCAGATCCACGACATTGACGACTCGGATTTTCAGGTCGGGCAGATGCTCGCGCATGATGGAGACAGCGGCCATCGTCTCAAGCGTGGGCACGTCGCCGCAGCAGGCCATGACCACATCGGGTTCAGCACCGCCGTCGCTGCTGGCCCATTGCCAAATGCCAATGCCCGCGGTGCAATGTTTTACCGCCTCGTCCATCGTGAGCCATTGGGGGGCTTGATACTTGCCTGCGATTACCACGTTGACATAATGGCGGCTTCGCAAACAATGATCCCAGATTGAGAGCAGGCAGTTGGCATCCGGCGCTAGATATACTCGCACGATGGAGGCTTTCTTGTTCACCACGTGATCAATGAAACCGGGATCCTGATGCGTCAGGCCGTTATGCATCTGTTGCCAGACATGGGAAGCCAGCAGGTAATTCAGCGACGCAATGGGCTTGCGCCAGGGCAGCCCCGAGGTGACTTTGAGCCACTTGGCGTGCTGGTTGAACATCGAATCAATGATGTGGATGAACGCTTCGTAGCTATTGAAAAGCCCGTGACGACCAGTGAGCAAATAACCCTCGAGCCAGCCTTCGCACTGGTGTTCACTCAGCATCTCCATAACTCGGCCTTCCAGGGCCAGGAACTCGTCGTTTTCCTGGGTGCGGACGTCCCATTGCCGTTCGGTCACCTCAAAAACAGCGTTAAGGCGATTGGAAAGCGTTTCGTCGGGGCCAAAGATCCGGAAATTGCGTTGCTCCCGATTGAGCTTGACCACATCGCGTAGGAACACGCCTAGTTCATGTGCGTCGGACGCCTGCACGGCGCCCGGGGACGGCACTTTCACCGCGTAGTCACGAAAGTCCGGCATGATGAGGTCGCGCAGGAGCAAGCCCCCGTTGGCGTGGGGATTTGCACCCATGCGGCGTTCGCCTTTAGGCGCAAGTTCCGCCAGCTCCGGTTTCAACCGACCTTGCTCGTCGAAGAGCTCTTCCGGTTGGTAGCTGCGCATCCACTCTTCAAGTTGTTTAAGGTGTTCAGGATGCACCCGCGGATCGGAGAGCGGCACTTGATGTGCGCGGAACGTGCCTTCGATTTGAAGGCCGTCAACCCATTTCACGCCCGTCCAGCCTTTCGGAGACCTGAGCACAATCATCGGCCAGCGCGGGCGCATGGTGTTGCCGTTGACGCGCGCTTCGTGCTGGATGCGTTTGATTTCTTCCACTACCACGTCAAGCGTAGCGGCCATGGCCTCGTGCATCAGCGCCGGCTCATGGCCCTCGACGTAATAAGGCGTCCAGCCATTGCCGCGCAGGAACTGGTCCAGCTCTTCCGGTTCGATGCGCGCGAGGACGGTCGGATTGGCGATCTTGTAGCCGTTGAGATGCAGGATGGGCAACACCGCGCCGTCGGTGATGGGATCGAGGAATTTGTTGGACTGCCACGACGTGGCCAGGGGTCCGGTTTCCGCCTCTCCATCGCCAATTACGCAGGACACAACGAGACTGGGATTGTCGAACACCGCGCCGAACGAATGGCTCAGCGAATAGCCCAGCTCACCCCCTTCGTGGATCGAGCCTGGGCACTCCGGAGAAACATGGCTGGGAATGCCGCCGGGAAACGAGAACTGCTTGAAAAGCTTTTGCAACCCTGCCTCATCCTGACTAATGTGGGGATAGATCTCGCTATAGGTTCCCTCTAGGTAGGTGTTGCCAACGAGAGCCGGGCCGCCGTGACCAGGCCCGGCAACATAAATCATGTCGAGGTCGTATTGCTTGATGACCCGGTTCAAGTGGACGTAAATAAAGTTCTGCCCCGGCGTTGTGCCCCAGTGCCCGAGCAGCATGTGCTTGATGTCCGTGGGGGCCAGCGGTCGTTTCAGCAGTGGATTGTCGTAGAGATAGATCTGGCCGACCGATAAATAGTTGGCGGCGCGCCAGTAAGCATCCATCTTGTGAAGCATTTCCGGCGTAAGTGCATTAGTTTGCATGGTTTAAGCTCCTCGTGAACTGAGATTGCAGATGTTGCAGCGGGCTACGATGCCAAGTAAAACCGAAATCCATTCACATGCATCTCGACCATCCAATAGCGGAGCGCGAAGTTAACCACGCCACCAAATTCATGAATTCATATGAAACGTACCTAATGCTCGATTGCAAAGGTCAAAAGATACCGGTAGTGGAGAGTTATTTCAGTGCGTTAACGAACAAAGCTGGTGTTTTGAAACCCTATACCGAATCCAGCCTTGTTAAAGAATCCCCGGTAAAGCAGAGGAGCTGATAATTGATAGCCATTCAAAATGGGACTATTCAAGGAATTGCTTAACAGGCTGTTGAAAGTTTGCCGTAGGCAAATAGTGCGCTGTAATAACAATCTCTTGAGGCGTTGCGTGATGCAGCGCAATCTACTAATGATTTGACCAATTTCCTCGGACAACATCCTGGCCCAATAATTTTCGGAAATGAGTAAAACAGTGTGTTCCTCCGTACCGATCCTGTCTGGATTTGCTGGTAATGCTGTGTCTGAACTCTGAAAGCCGTGGAGTTATCCAGTATCACTTTACTGCGTCGGATGTGCGTTACCGAACCGATTGATTTTAGTTTTGCTTGTATTGTCCGAATCTAGCTGCAAGTAGATTAAACCTAAAAAGATTGTCGACAATCTTTTTGCTGCGTCACCTGTTAAAACACCGAATTCCTTTCAATCAAGGATCAAAGGTCAAACCATGCACAAATCAAACACTGTCAGCCACCCGATATACAGTTTTTTGCCCACAGAAATCGAGGGCGTTAATTCGTTGGCTGAGTTGGCGCTGGATATGCGCTGGTCGTGGAATCATGCGACCGATGACGTATGGCGGGTGCTTGATCCAGAACTGTGGGAAATTACCCATAATCCTTGGGTCGTTTTGCAAACGGTATCGCGTGACCGTATTGAATGCGTATTGGCCGATACCGCTTTTCGCAGCCAGGTTGATGCTCTGGTGCAGACCAAACGGAAATTGCTTGACGAGCCCGCGTGGTTTCAACAGCAGCCTTTGCAGAGCTCCCTGACCTGTATTGCCTATTTCAGTATGGAATATATGTTGAGCGAAGCTTTGCCTATCTATTCCGGCGGACTGGGCAATGTAGCCGGCGACCAGCTCAAAGCCGCCAGCGATCTGGGTGTGCCGGTTGTCGGTGTGGGATTACTCTATCAGCAAGGCTATTTTCGCCAGATGATCGATAAGGACGGCATGCAACAGGCCCTCTTTCCGTATAACGACCCCGGACAGTTACCGATCACGCCTCTGCGCCAGGAGAATGGCGAGTGGTTGCGTATGGAGATCGCCCTACCCGGTTACACGGTATGGCTACGCGCATGGCAAGTCCAGGTTGGTAGAGTAAAACTGTATCTGCTGGACAGTAATGATGCCGCGAATTATCCGGAGCATCGAGGCATTACTAGTGAGTTGTATGGTGGCGGATCGGAGTTACGCCTCAAGCAGGAATTACTACTCGGTATCGGCGGCTGGCGATTGCTGGTTGCGCTGGGCCTCCGGCCGGAAGTCTGTCATCTCAATGAAGGCCATGCAGCCTTCGCGGTATTGGAGCGTGCGCTCAGTTACATGCAGGAGACCGCACAGTCTTTCGAAGTCGCACTGGCGATCACCCGTGCAGGGAATCTTTTTACTACGCACACGGCAGTAGCGGCTGGCTTTGATCGTTTCGCGCCGCCTCTTATTGAGCAATACCTCGGTGCTTATGCCAAGCAGAAGCTCGGCATCACAGTCCATGATTTATTGGCCATGGGCCGCCAGAACCCGAACGACTTGTCGGAGCCTTTCAACATGGCTTATCTGGCAATCCGGGGAAGCGGAGCCGTGAACGGCGTAAGCCGCTTGCACAGCGAAGTCAGCCGGCGCCTGTTTGAACCGTTGTTTCCGGGTTGGCCGCAGGATGAAATCCCGGTTGGATACGTGACAAACGGCGTCCATATGCCAACTTGGGATTCGGCAGCCGCCGACGATCTTTGGACGGAAGCCTGTGGCAAAGACCGCTGGCTGGGATTGACGAAAAACCTGGAACAAGACATTCGACACATCTCCGATGCCAGGCTCTGGCAGTTTCGAATCGCCGCGAGTCAGTCTCTGGTTGAATTCGCTCGCAAACGTTTATCCCGGCAACTGACGGCCTGTGGATCAACGGCAGAGGTGATTGCCGAAGCCAAACAGCTATTTAATCCCACAACCTTGACACTGGGTTTTGCGCGGCGCTTTGCAACTTACAAGCGGCCCAATCTGCTGCTGCATGATCCGGATCGGTTGCTTCGCCTGTTAACCAATACCCAGCGGCCGGTGCAACTGGTTCTGGCCGGCAAGGCCCACCCGGCAGACCAAGCCGGACAGGCTCTGATTCGGGAATGGGTCCGTTTTATCAGAAGGTCCGAGGCTCGCAGACATGTGGTCTTTCTGAGCGATTACGACATGCAGTTAACCGGGGAATTGGTACGAGGGGTCGATGTCTGGCTGAACACGCCACTAAGACCCTGGGAGGCATGCGGCACCAGCGGCATGAAAGTACTGGTTAATGGCGGTATCAATCTCTCGGAATTGGATGGCTGGTGGGCGGAAGCCTATACGCCGGAAGTAGGCTGGGCGCTGGGGGATGGCCTCGAACACGGCGACGACCCTACCTGGGACGCTGCCGATGCCAATGCACTATACGATTTACTGGAACGGGAAGTGATTCCGGAGTTTTATGACCGGGATGAAACCGGCACTCCCAACCGATGGCTGAGCAGAATGCGGGAAAGCATGGCCCGGTTAACCCCACGTTTCTCTGCGAACCGTGCGGTCTGCGAATATATTGAACAATATTACCTCCCGGCGGCTGCGGCCTACCAATTGCGGAGTGCCGATAAAGGCGCAATCGGCAAACAAATAACTGAATGGCAGCTACATCTGGAACAGAAATGGACCACGCTGCACTTTGGCGAGATGAAAATTGAGACACGCGGCGAGCAACACCTATTTGAAATTCAGGTCTATCTCAATGACCTCGATCCCGGAGTGGTTCGGGTGGAGTTATATGCCGATGGCATTGCAGGCGGTACTCCAATACGGCTGGAAATGAAGCGAGTTCGTCAACCAATCGATACATCGTCCGGCAACTACCTATACAGCGCGACCGTCTCTGCGACTCGCTCGCCCACCGACTATACGGCGCGTCTCATCCAACACCGCGATGGCGTGTCGGTTCCACAGGAGGCTAGGCTAATCCTCTGGCAACGGTGATTAGTTTTAAAAGGTTTACGAATACACCAACATATCCAACGTAACCGGTTTAATGACAAGAAACAGGCTGAAATTAAAAGTTCTAATGTTCCCTGGTCATCTGATTCTGTTGCTGGAAAATCGCAGGTATGTACTGCTGGGTATAGAGAAAGACCAATACAACGTGCAGGTTCACTGCATATGTTGAACTGTGATAGGAGAATGACCGGAAACTCCACATCACCCTCAGCTTGCAGGCTGATCACATTAATTGAAAGAAGGCGGCCATCCAATATCTGACGACTTTCTAGCAAGGAGAACACCCAAGATGAATAAAACCAATGCCGACCAAAATAAGGCTCCCGAATCGAAACCTGGATCTAAGCCCAATACGAAGGACGATCTAAAAACGATCCCCATGCCGGAACTGATGGATAAGTTACAGTCATCGCCAGAGGGTCTTAGTCAAACCGAGGCGCAAAAACGGCTGAGCCAATACGGACCAAACGAGATTGAAGAAAGGAAGACCAATCTGTTCCTGAAATTCCTCAGCTATTTTTGGGGCCCAATTCCATGGATGATTGAAGCGGCTGTGATACTTTCGGCAGTAGCCAGACATTGGCCGGACTTTGCGATCATTCTCCTATTGCTAGTGGCTAACGCCGTAGTTGGGTTCTGGGAAGAACATCAGGCGGGCAATGCTATTGCCGCACTAAAAGCCCAGTTGGCGATCAAAGCCCAGGTGAAGCGCGATGGAAAGTGGACTAATCCTGATGCGCGTGATTTGGTGCCGGGAGACGTTATCCATCTGCGTCTGGGTGACATTGTCCCGGCGGATGCCCGATTGCTGGAGGGTGATCCGGTGGAAGTGGATCAATCCGCGCTGACAGGTGAATCGTTGCCCGTTACTCGCAAATCCGGCGAAGCCTTATTTTCCGGTTCGATCATCCGTGCCGGTGAAATCGATGCACTGGTCTACGCCACGGGTCAAAATACCTACTTTGGCAAGACGGCGCAACTAGTGCAAGGGGCAGAGACCATCAGCCATTTTCAACGCGCCGTGTTGAAAATAGGCAATTATCTGATCATCCTGGCGGTGGTGCTGGTGGCGGTGATTATTTTCGTCGCACTGTTCCGCGGCGACCTCATCCTCACCACCTTGCAGTTCGCATTGGTGTTGACCGTGGCGGCGATTCCGGTAGCAATGCCCACGGTGCTCTCGGTGACCATGGCGGTCGGTGCGCGCACATTAGCCAAAAAAATGGCGATTGTGACACGATTGGCGGCTATTGAAGAACTGGCGGGCGTGGACATACTGTGCGCGGACAAGACCGGCACCCTTACCCAGAATAAATTAACGCTGGGCGATCCGTTCTGCGTAAACGGCATCCCTGCCGATCAGGTTATTTTCAATGCCGCGCTGGCATCCCGCTCCGACAATAAAGACACCATCGATCTGGCCGTGCGGGGTGGACTAAAGAATGATCAAGCCTTGCAAGGCTATCAGGTCGTTCATTTCCTGCCGTTCGATCCTGTCCATAAGCGTACCGAAGCGAGTCTAAAGGGTACGGACGGACAGGCGTTTAAGGTGACCAAAGGCGCGCCTCAGGTGATTATGGCCTTGTCGGCCAATGCCGGACAAGTGCAGTCCAGCGTAGACAAAGCCGTTAACGAATTTGCAGCGCGCGGTTTTCGTTCTTTGGGCGTGGCGCGGGCGGAGGGAGAAGGTGCATGGCAGTTTCTTGGCGTGCTGCCTTTGTTTGACCCGCCTCGCGAACAGGCTAAAGCGACCATCGAGACCGCCCGACAAATGGGGTGAAGGTTAAGATGGTGACGGGTGATCAGCAAGCCATCGCGCGGGAAACTGCCAGTGTATTGGGGCTGGGCGTCAATATCCTCGATGCCAGTTGCTTCGACGACACCAAGCATCATGAAGCAGCACAGTTGGCGGACTCCATCGAGCAAGCCGACGGCTTTGCACAGGTATTCCCCGAGCACAAATACCACATTGTAGATGTCCTACAGCAACGCAATCACATCGTTGGCATGACCGGCGACGGGGTGAACGACGCCCCTGCCTTGAAGAAGTCGGACTGCGGCATCGCCGTTTCTGACGCGACGGACGCTGCACGCGCAGCAGCCTCTATCGTGCTGACGACTGAAGGTCTTTCAGTGATCATCGACGCCATCAAGGAAAGCCGGAAAATCTTCCAGCGCATGAACAGCTATGCCATATACCGCATCGCCGAGACGCTCCGGGTGCTGTTGTTGATGACCCTGGCGATCCTGATCTTTAACTTTTATCCATTGACGGCGGTGATGATCGTGATGCTGGCCTTGCTAAACGACGGCGCCATCCTGTCCATTGCTTATGACAACGTGCATTATAAAGACAAGCCCGAGCCTGGAACATGCACATGGTGCTCGGCGTGGCTACGGTTCTGGGTGTCATTGGTGTTATCTCCGCCTTCGGCTTGTTTTATCTCGGGGAGCGTATCTTTCATCTGGACCGCGAGCATATTCAGACGTTGATGTATTTGAAGCTGTCAGTGGCAGGGCATCTGACGATATTCCTGACACGTACCCGTGGTCCATTCTGGTCTATACGCCCCGCACCCATTTTATGGGCGCAGTACTAGGCACACAAATCGTCGCAACGTTGCTTGCGGTTTACGGGGTGTTTATGACGCCGCTCGGCTGGAAATGGGCTGGATTCGTCTGGGGCTATGCCTTGCTGTGGTTCCTCGTGAACGACCGGATAAAACTGCTTGCCTATCGAATATTCGATCCAACAGCCGCCCCCCTATTGGTTAAAATGCCGGTTGATGCGAAACCTGCGCCTGTCGATCTGGCGACCCAGATCGCCAAGCGAGCCTATGAACTCTACGAACAGCATGGTCACCAGGACGGTCATGCAGTTGCCGACTGGGGGCAGGCAGAGCAGGAAATACGAAAAAATGAAGCCCACTCATAAACAGGCGCGAACAACACAGATGATGGGAGCGAAAACATGAAGATTAAAATCCGTTCAAAGGATTTCCGCGTAAAATCTGAAGCAAAGCTCAAACTCAAAAAACGCCCGACTCGGGTGAAGCCGATTTGCAGGTCACAGAAACAGTATAAAAAACTCTTGGGAAAACACGTTGAACAATTGAGCAACCTGCAAAATCTACATTACGCTTCCAGCCGCTATGCCTTGCTGGTGATTTTTCAGGCGATGGACGCTGCCGGTAAGGACGGCGCTATCCGCCATGTCATGTCCGGAGTTAATCCACAAGGTTGTGAGGTGTTTAGTTTCAAACAACCGAATACCGAGGAACTGGCGCATGACTTTCTCTGGCGTACCACTTGCCGTCTGCCGGAACGCGGGCGTATCGGCATTTTTAATCGTTCCTACTATGAGGATGTGCTGATCGTTCGCGTGCATCCAGAGATTCTTCACAGTCAAAAATTGCCTGATGAGTTGCTCGACGAAAAGACTGTTTGGGAGGGGCGGTATCGCTCCATTGTCGATTTGGAAGCGCATCTGCATCGTAACGGTACCCGTATTATCAAAATATTCCTCAATTTATCTAAGCACGAACAGCGAAATCGCTTCATTGAACGGATTGATGAACCGGACAAGAACTGGAAATTCAGCCTCTCGGACATCCATGAAAGGAATTACTGGAAGCATTACATGAAGGCTTACGAGTCTTGCCTTAAGGCGACTAGCACCCCACTCGCACCTTGGTACGTGGTCCCAGCGGATGACAAGGAAAATGCTCGTTTGATTATTTCCCAAATTGTCCTTGATGAACTCAATAAACTTCACATGGCCTATCCAAAGGTCACCGCAAAACGTCGGCGGGAATTGAAATCCATCCGAAAACGACTCTGAATTTAATCAGATTATCGGCATATCGCCTAGTGGATTTCGTCATGTCTTATATGAAGGGGGGTATTTAACCGTTGTGGCCTGGCAATGCTGCATAAACTAGCGGGTGGTAATCCCGTCCAGGTAATTGCTAGCCACGAGCCTGGTATCGAACCTTGCAGCAGAACGAGCTTGGGTTTGCCATGCGTACCGGCTTCCCGGTAGAAGATGTTGCTCAGTGGTTCCCATCCCCACAGTAGTTTCGGTGTTATCGGGTATATAGTTCATATGCTTTTCCTGGACTTTGTGTCAATCATGGTTGAGCTAGTCGGCGAAGACAGCGGCCGCTGCGGACTCAGCGCAGGCGCGACCACGCACCAGTTGCACCTCATCACCCACTGTGATTTCGCCACTTTCAATCACAAAACAGTTGAGCGCGAGTTTGCCGTCGAAGCGCCGGTAAATGCTGCGAGTGACTTCCTTGTCTTGGGCCAGCGTGTCGGGATCGTATGCAGTCATGATGCAGCGCAGACGCAAATCCTGGACACCAATGAGCACCTTCCCTATGCGCAGGCAGCCGCTTGGCCACTCGCGCTCGGTCAACCCCTCGACGCCGCCGATCACGATGTTGGGCCGCAAGCGGCGATGGTCATAACCAAAGGCGGCAATGGCTCCGTCGGTGGCCACCAGCAACGGCAGCACATCGAAGCGTTCAATGCCATCGTAGCGCACCAGCTTCGCGCCGGGCCCGACAATGTTAATTACTTCGGCGGCGACCTCCGGACTGTTCCACACCTGGTTATCCACAAGAGGTTCACCATCTGACCCGAGCGTACCCTTATGGCCCAGGAAGCGCGGATGGGAGCGTGAGGTGATCACCTGTCTATGGGCATCCTCGACGTGCACGACTCGGTCGCCTTCTATACCGAGGGGCCCGATACGCACCCGTTGTAGCTTCTCGCCGGCCATGGTTTTGACCGGATATCTCCAGATTTCCGTTACCTTCATTGTCACCTCTGTTACTTATTGACCTACGAGTCCTACAACATGAGGACGAATATTTATTTTGAACTGGGATTACACCCCGTTCAGCGCCCCGCGCCAACGAAAGCCAAACATTGGAACGGCCTCGAAGCGCGGTTGCGCTGGAATAGAGGATTAGACCGGTATTTTAAAGTCAATCAAGGAAAGCAGATGCTGCATCTCGATCGGTAGTGTTCCAAAGTGGGTAAATAGTCCTTATTTTAATTTGCGTAGCCAAATCATATCCATTAAGCAGGCCTTGAGTCTATTGGGCATCAAGAATATCGCCAACATTGTCAATTCCCTCTCAATTCGGGATAGTTTTTCTGATGCCGCCATCATAGAAATGACTCGTTTTTGGGACAATACGATGGATGTGGCAATGACCAGTGCGGCTATATCTCGCTTAATGGGCATTTCATCACCAGACGAAGCATACACCCTTGGTTTATTCCACAATACAGGGATTCACTTGATGGTCAATAAATTCAGACATTACACTCAGATTTTGGATGCTGCCTATGTTGAGCCTAAACGTAGAATTACGGATATTGAAAATGACCGAATCGACACAAATCATGCAGTGGTCGGTTACTATGTCGCCAAGGCCTGGAAGCGCCCGGCTTACATCGCTGATGCAGTGGCTCATCACCATAAAACCGAAGACATATTTTCTGAAAAGCTTCATTGCGACAAGCAAATAAAAAACCTGCTAGCGTTACTTAAACTTGCTGAAACCACTTGCAAAACCTATAAGACGCTGGGGCATACTAATAAAGTTCAGGAATTTCACCAGATCAAAACAATTTACTGATTTATTAATCGTCTCATAAGTTCTCGCAAGAAAATCTGAAGGGTTATGCCGCGTCCACAACGTAAATGGTGCAAAAACTTATGGGACGATTAATACATTGGACTGAGTGACTACGATTTTGAAGACTAACAGGCTGAACTGATTGATATGAGTGCGAATCATAACTATTAATGAAATAGGTTTTCGCTCTTTGAATCCTTGCTCCATCCCTCATAGCCCTGCAAACACCGATTTTATAAAACGAAAATTACGGACAAAGCTATTTTCGTGTATAGGTATACCCATATGAGACGATTTAATTGGCTTTTTTATTGTTTCAGAGGAGTCGTTTTGCCAAATTTTGAATGGTACTTTTTAAACCCGTTCAGGTTGATGAGAAGCTATTGATTTATGACGGTTTACGGATGTGCTCGTGTTTCCACGAACGATCAAGATTTTTCCCTGCAAGAACAAGCACTCAGCGCTGCTGGCTGCGAAGTCATTAGGTCAGAGAAAATTATGGGCGCCAGCCGAAATGGTCGGAGTGAGCTTCAGTTGCAGTTAGATTTTCTGAAGAGCGGAGACACACTTGTTGTTACTCGAATCGACCAGCTTGCGCGTAGCACAAAAGATCTTCAAAACATCGTGTACACACTGAAGGAACAGGGTGTCACCCTGAAGGCAACAGAGCAACCTATCGACACACGCAGTGCCGCGGGTAAAGCTTTCCTGGACATACTGGGCGTTTTTGCAGAATTTGAAACCAATCTCCGGCGCGAACGCCAAGTTGAAGGTATTGCTGCCGCAAAATTGCGCGGCGTTTATCATGGACGTAAGCCTTCTGTAAATACCACCGAAATTTTACGGCTTGGTATCGAAGAGAAATTGGGTGCAACAGAAATTGCTCGGAGGCTTGGTATCGGTCGTGCCACAATATATCGCGTATTTACTAACTGTGGGAAGACAACATAAGCAGGGAGCCCCCCTTTTTCCGACAAAAGACACAATCCGTACTGGCTCCTATCAAATTCAGGGGGCTTTGAGTTGGTGCAACTTTAGCTCTCCAAGAAGATTCGCTCACATCTGACTCTGTCCTTGCTACTCAAAAATCGTTTTTATACCCAACGACCGATCAAAAATTGAGTTGGATTAATGAAATTTTTTTCAGTTTGTAAGTGAAATATTTCACTTTTAAAAACCATTGGTGATGATTATTCCTATTATCATCAGTAAACAGCAAATACCGGCGAATGAAATTTATCCGGATTGCACATCGCTAATTTGCTGAGGTTGTCGAATGAATCCGTGATCACGTACTTATTTGTGTCTAATCATTACATTTATGCCATCATTAAATACCACTTCATTTTCTTGAAGAGATTCTACTCCCATCAAACTCTGAAATCGTGCGGTTTTGAAATCGTTGAACGCTTTCCAGTTCTTGATCTGCATCCATTCAAAATTGTACGGCTTCTCAATCAGAAGGGAGTACGTGTTTGTAATTTTTATCTTTGAAATGTACATTGGATAATTGCATTAAATTGAAGTTAAAAAATTAGTAGTAATTGCTCGGTATTTTTAGCGAAGACATGGTCTACATGGAGTTTTACCTTACGACCATAGAAGCCTGATTGAGTCTCATGTACAATTGTAAAGATGACAGCATAAATGCACACAATATGGAATTCAAAGCCAAGAAAATATCTGTTCCCAACGACAATCCTTTTAAATTCGATAAGTTAGACCGAAAAGCGGAAATCGATAACCTATCGATTCTTCTCAGGAATTTTTCTTCACCTATCGTTATTTCGGTAAACAGTCCTTGGGGTACGGGTAAAACAACATTTTTGGAAATGCTGAATGCAGACTTGTTGACACATGGCTGCAAATCAATCTTTTTCAGTGCCTGGGAAACCGATTTTGCAAGCGATCCCCTCTTGGCATTTATTGGTGAAATGAACCAAGCATTTAAGTCGATTTATCTTGATGACGAGTCTGATAAAGGCGTTGCATGGGATAAAGCTAAGAAAGCGGGAGTCCACATTTTAAAAAAGGGCATACCGGCATTGGTAAAAATTGGAACTGCTGGCATTATTGATGCGGAAAGAATCATTGAGGATGAAACAGCTAAACTAATGGAAGGATTTTCAAAAGATTTAATCGATACATATACGCAAAATAAAAGTGCTATAGCCATTTTTAAGGAAAATATCGCCAAAGTATTGGAAAATACAGAAGATTCTCCAACCAAGTTATATATCTTTATTGATGAACTTGATCGATGCCGTCCTACGTATGCCATTGAATTACTGGAACGTATCAAGCATTTGTTAGATATCGAGGGGCTGGTATTTGTACTGGCATTAGATAAACAACAATTAGCACATAGTGTAAGAGCAGTTTATGGGCAAGATTTTGATGCGCTTGGATATTTAAGACGGTTTATCGATATTGAATACAGTTTACGAGCACCAACAGATTTAAATAAATTTATCGACAATCTGTTTGAAACATTCGGATTTCAAACATTTTTTGCTTCAAGAACGGATTATCAGGCATTTAGAGGTGATGCAGGTGAACTGAGAAATACATTTAAATTTCTTACTATTTATAACAAATTTTCTTTACGAGAAATTGAGCAATTAATCGCTAAAGTCAATATTGTGATACTTTCAACACCAAAAGATGTTTATATTTACCCTGCGTTACTGGCATTTCTATTGGTGGCAAAAGAATATCATGCGGATATTTATCAGAGATACATTAAAGAAATTAATACTCCTGAAGAAATAATAGCGCTTTTATATAGCATGATTTCAGATAATGAGCGTTTAAAATCAAAAGAATGTGCTTTAATTGAAGGCTATCTGATCGCTTCTAAAAACGATGGTTATGAAGCGAACTATGGCAATGCATTAGAAATACATAAAGAGATTATTTCAAATACAGATATTCCTGAAAAAGCCAAGCGTTATTCCCATGATGTTGGATCAACTGTTGTAGAAGCTGTTAAGGGCGAGAGTCTTGTTTCTCTTAAAAGTATAATTGAAAGAATTGATATGTTGGGGCAATTTAATTTGTAGGTAGATGATTGATTTTGTCAATATTCGATCTAATACTAAACTGAGGAAAAAACTGGACTCAGGACAAACAGCCTACCATATCCATCGGCATAACCATCAACTGTTTGCCTTTGCCGGGCTTTGGGAGGCAGTGGCAGCTTGAACAAAAAACCTTGTATTCCTGCACCATCATCACCACGGCGGCCAGCGAAATCATGGCGCCGATCCACGAACGCATGCCCGTGATCATCACGCCAGAGCATTACAGGCAATGGCTGGATAAATCGACCGATGAAAACGAAGCTTTTGAATTGCTCGATAATCAGGCCTATGGATTGATGACCGCAACACCGGTTAGCGACTGGGTAAACAATCCACTGCATAATGATGAACGATGCGTTCAACCCTTATAGCCACTTCCAGGCTTGTATCATAATGATACAGATTTCCCCTATCCCGATGCACTGTCACCTTGGGATATAAGCAGTTTGCTCACAAACTCATCCAGCGCTATCATTTGATCATCACTGATAGCGCTGCAAGCCAAGGTTAGCGTAATTTTTTTCCCGTTATTTTTCAGTTTTCCAACGGCATTTCCCTTTTGGTTGAGAAACAGTTTGGATTCCGGTTGCTCTTTGCTGAATTGTTTAGGTTTGCTGTCCATCCCATATTGTTCGATCTCTTTAATGAAATGGATTTGCGCTAACTCCCCGGATTCAATGCGATCCAAAACATGCAATGTTGCTTCTTGATATTTTTCGGGCGATTCTTTATCAAACAACTTTTTGATTCCCTCGGCTGAGGTTCTATTGATCAACCCAGGCTTTTGATTGAGAATTTCTCGCAACCAATCCGGCAATTCCATAAAAGCCAGGTAACGATAAAGTTCTGCTCTGGTTTTGTTGAGGTATCTAGCTAGTTCAGACTTGCTGGCAAATGACTCTTTGACATTATAAATGGCGATTGCAACTTCGTAATCGTATAAATCATCACGATCCAGGTTTTCAGCAACCGCGAGTAAAGCCATTTCAACATTATCGACACATTTGATGATCGCATTGATATGGGTTTTATTGAGGAATTGGTGGGCTCGCCACCGCCTTTCACCGGCAATTATTTGAAAGCGATTTTCGTGCTTCCTGACGATGATCGGTTCAATCAATCCATTGTCTGAAATCGATTCGGCCAGTTTTACAATTTTTTCTTGGTCGAAGTCCTTCCTGGGCTGCCAGGGATTCGGATCGATCATGTCCATGGCAATTTGTTGATTTTCTCCTTCATTGTTAAACAGTGAAAACCGAGGCTCTGCCGATTGATGAGCATCAAGATTATTTGCGGCGAGCGATTTTAACAAGTCTTTGGGGGATGGTTTTTTACTGACTTCGTTCATTCAAATTCCTTAAGTCACTGGGTCAAAATAGTTCTGGTGTATCAAAATGATGCACTTTTGGCCTAGACCTCATTGCTCACGCCGTTATTAAGTTCAAGCCCGAGTTTCTGAATGACGTACTCGGCTAACTCAGTAAAATCTTTTGCGACTTTGCCATCCTTTTCCAATTTTCTGACCGGCACTCTGGCTATTGAGGCATCGCCCACTTTTGCGCCTGAACGAATTATCACCGGCAAAACATTGCCTATTTTTTCCTGCACCGTTTCCAGTATCGCCTTGCAGGTTCGCCGGCGTTCATCGTGCCGCGAAATCAAAACCCCTAAATTAGCCATATCGGGGTTAATCGTTTCTTTAATTCGGGCAATGAAATTCCGTAAATCAGACACACCGTATAAGGGATACTGGCTGCTGGTTTCAATCGGAATAATGTAATGCGTACAGGCCGCCAGAGCGTTTCCGGTCAACAATCGCAATGACGGCGGCGTGTCGATAATGATAATGTCGTAGGCTTTACGGAGTAACGCCATCCTGCGACTCATTTCTTCATAAGGCCTTGGCGAGTAATTTCTGAGGGATTCTTCGACCGATTGATCCAACTCCAACGAACCCGGAATCAGATTAACGTTTTCAAAACCGGGATTGGTATTGGTTAATATTGATTCGGCGACTTCCTGCATATCGCCACGAAATAGTAGCGCAGCGTTTTTGCCAATCACGGACGGATGGTCCGAGCCAATGTGAGAACTGGCATTGGCTTGGGGATCGACATCAATAACCAGAACATTCAGGCCTTTGTAACCCAATTCCGCAGCCAGATTAACGACGCTGGTCGATTTGCCCACGCCGCCTTTATTATTGGCTATGACCAGTACCGGCGCTAATTTTTCGTTTGGATTATTGTTCATTTCTGATTCCATCATTTGGTTAAAGGATTCCATTCAGCACCTGTATCAAAATGATACAAACTTAGTCATACCGAATGTCAGTTTTATTCTCCACACAAAATAAAATATGCAAGCCAGAGTTTTGTATTTTTAGGCAATTTATTGAACGCTGAGAAAATTATTCTTGAACAGTTTTTGGATAGGAATGGCCGGTTTTTTTCAATCGCCATGGATACGCTTAGCTTGAATGTGTATCATAGTGATACACGCCTATCTGATCGGCTTGCCTGTATCATTTTGATACAGCCGCTCCCATATTAATCATCGCCTTATAGCGTTCATCCTGATCGGTATGCACGTAGATGGAGGTTGTAGCGATATTGGCGTGCCCCAAATTATCCCGAACGATGGCCAAAGGCACCCCATTTGCCACCGCATGACTCCCATGGGTGTGCCGCAACCAATGGGTACTGGCCTTCAGTAATCGCTCTGCATGAATCGGATTTGTCTCTACCATTTCTTCGGCGACTTCCTTAAAGAAGGCCTTAAGCGCCTGGTATAAGGCCGATGCGCTGATGGCTTCTCTGGATTCACCGCGCAATTTGCCTATTATTGCCGTTTCAGCGGCTGTAAACCCAACCGGACGTAAGCCTCTTTCACGCAGGTGGGCATTGATCTCTTGCATCATCTCCGGCGATATCGGCACTTCTCGATATTTTTGGCGTTTGCCGATCACATCCAGCCACCATTGTTCGCCGGTCATCGCGCTAACCAGTCGCAAATCGCCGGTTTTGGCATTGACCATTTCATGTAGGCGTAAGCCGGTGTGGTAAGCGAAGCTCATCACAAAGCGTATCCGCCGATACGATGCGCGTTGGCCGTCTGTCAAGAATTCATTGTTGATTTGCTTGAGGGCGAAACCGTTGATATGCTCCCAAAGGTGGCTGGACAACGCTCTATCGGTTCCCTGGCTTTTCCTGGAAAACGCTTGCGTGCTCAAGCCCGCAAAGGGATTACTATCCAAATAGCGCTGACCCACCAGCCATTCACACAGTGCGCCTAAAATCACTTCGGCCTGCCTAACACTAGTTGGTTTCAATGGCCCTTTGAACGGCCGCCAATCGGCAGACCAACGCTGAGCAGGCTTTCCTATCCAGCGTTCAGCCGGAAGCGGATCGGAAAGAAACCGCCTGTAGTTGGCACAATCGGGAGTGGTCAATGAAGATAAGGGTTTTCCGATTTCCAACACAGACCACAGCAAAAACCGTTCAGCCTCTTTACGATAAGCCCTATGAGTCGGCGAGCCTGGTTCCCACATTGACAACCAGGCCAAAAGCGCCTCGTAATCATTTCGGGCATCAATTCGGCAACGTTTCAGATCGGCGCGATTACTGCCGGCCTCTCCGTTTAAATGGCTGGGTGGCGCAAACCGTTCCAAGGGGGCAATTCTGTTGGAGGGCAATGGCTTTTCCATTACCATCGGCAGCGCTTGCAAATTGAGCGCTATCCCCAAATGGTTTTTATGGGCATCAAAAAAGTCCTGTACCGTTTCTGCCGATTGCCGGCCACATTGGGGAACGCTACGCCACCAACTGCCACCTCTGGCATTGATGTAATCCGCTAGATCTTGTAATTGTTTTATTTTCAGAGAGGCAAGTTTTGCGACCACGCCAGAAGGCAACCACAGCGAATAGAGATCATTGGGGTGCGGTATAGGGTCGGATAGGGCTTGTAGGGTTTTGACGGATTCGAGTGCTTTTTTTATCCAGTCCTGAGTATATTCCCGGTCGTTTGCCCAAATACCGGCATGGTTATCCATGCCTAGCCATCGTGCAACATGCCGACACGCTGATTATTGGGATCCGTCATCATTTCCCACAAGCGTTTTGCTTGGGCAACTACAATCTCGTTGATCTTACTCCCACTCAAATCGCCGAACATCTTTCGGAGCTTCGAGGTATTCTCGCCAACGTGTTTCCCCAAAATTTCTTTATCCGTGCTGTACAGAAACTTTTGCAACGTATCGATTACTACGCTGGAGACCACCAAATCATTATTTCGATTGCCGGTATATTCGGGTTCAGTTTGCAGCGCTCTGCCCAGCCCCAGCGCCTTTTCGATTTCGTAAGGCTTAATCCCTTTAACTAATATATGCCGGTACGGCGCTCCCGTGTGCCGATATGCCAGTGCATGGGAGGTAAGCGGCTTGACCAAGGTGCCGCGGAATTTATGTTCCGCCTCGGTTTGCACGGATTTAGTCAACACCAAATACAATATGCGTTTGGTTCTGCGGTATTTTGCGAATTCGATTAATGTGCTGGTTTTTCCGGCGCCGGCCACAGCGCGCACTACCACGAGTGGCGCATCGGTTTCGATAATTCGTCGTTGTTCCAAGGTTGCCTGCATGTTTGATCCTTAAATGCTTTTTTAGGAATTTCTCACAGGTTTTCAAAAATGCAACAGGTGGAGGTGACTGTCACTTGATAGGGCGACAAGGCAAATTGATTCAGCCAATTTCAAAAAACGCATCGCCAATTTCACTCAACTTTCCAGTATCCATAGCCAACCCGGCATTTGATCCGGCATCCGATTTTGAACCTGACTTTTTTCTGGCCAAAACCGGCGTTTTAACATTATCGTTTCCTGGTTTTAGTAATAGCCGTTCGGCATTCTGTTTCCGTTCCGGTGGTTCTATAGGCGATTGACCACGCAATGCATCGGTTGCCAATATCCGCAAATAAGTGGCGCGCCGTCTTGGGCCTATTTTGTTTAAATACTCAAACAGTTCGGTGTCATCAAATTCGTCCACTGAAAAGTTAATAACTATTTTGGCCATGCTTACCTTCACAAATCAAAATGCCGCTTTACTTATGCCTAACTATTTATTAACGTGAGTTCAGACGCTGAAAACCAGTAATATAAAAACCCATGACATTGGCATAGAGGCTGTTTTCCGGTACGGTGATGTCGCGATGATTTAAAACGGCCTGAGCCGTTTCTTTGTAAATTGGGGCTCCGCCACCGACCATCACAATGAGGTCGATATCATCCAGACTGCCAACGCTGCTCAGCACCGATTGCATGATGTTTCGAATATGCGAATTGATTTTGGGCACCAAATGCGAAAAATCGTAATCCTGTCCGTTCAAGCGGGTCTTGAATCCGTTTTGAATGCCCACATCAATCAGATTGATATCCGAAAAGGCTGCTTGCCTATCCTCTGAAATCAAATGTTTCAGCCGATCCAGAATCATGGACATGCCGCCCGGTACGCTGCCGCAACGCTCTTCCTGCATTTTCAATCCCCGGCATACCAGCCAATCGACGGTAAAATAACCAATATCGATGGTTAAGCTTTTGATCGCTTTCAATGCGCCGATTTGATTCGTCCCCATGAAATAATTGACAAACCCGCCCATGGGCTGGGGAATCACCAAAACTTCATGCACTTGAATCGGATCAGCCTTGGGAAACGCGTGTAAGCCGCGTAGTTTATCGGCCATCCTTTTTTTATGGTGCGCGTAATCATTCACCGGCAAGCCCGTCACCAACAAATCGACTTTTGTTTTACCCAGATAATGCAGCGCGCCACGCAGTAGCGCCAGGTGCTGCTGGGTTTCTACATAGTTTTTTGCCAGATTCCGGTTTCGATCCTCGTGCGCCGACAGCGTATCAATGGCATCCGGTCCCACTCTAAAGTGGTCATTGCCGGCGATGACCGTAATCAACTCCCGATTCGAGAGGTCAACGGCGCCGCGATCCGCTACGCCGACCTGCAATGTGGCGATAGAGGGGAAATGGCCGGTTTTTAATGTTCCATTATTCGCAGCGCAAAATTTGGTATTCCCATACCCGACGTCAATCGCAACAACTTCGTTCATACCTCAAAACTCCTCAAAAACCATTAAAACCCGTGATTGATCGTCTTAGACCTGTCTGTGACGGCCAGTTAACGGTAAGTCAACGCCTTACACATGCCTTTGACGGTCATTGGTAATTCATTGACGTTCATAGACCGGTCTAGGACGTTTGTTGACCAGTCAATGACGTTAATTCACCCATCAGTGACCGCCATTGGCCTGTCAACATGATTTCATAACCTCCAAAAATCTATCCTGCCGAAAGGCCGCGAAAAATTGCTTCTTTTGAAATGCTTTTGAGCTTGACTCCCATTACCTATTTGTGAAATTCTATAAATTCATTGATGGGTTTTTTACACTAAGGATTGATCTGACCCGATAAGACGTGCCGACGGCCGCACGTAAAACCTGCTATGTCTCCCTCGGATCGCCGCTTTGTGCGGTGGAATGGATTTCCCCGTGGTTTAATGCCAATATCTTGAAACAGCCAGTCTGTTTCAAACCAGCAATGATCAGCCCGCCTGATCGTTAGCGACTTTGTGCGCTCTCTAAATACCAATCAACTTCAAAACCAGATCGACTGAACGCCAGTGATCACCGTCTAATCGCCCGTTGCGAATTTTTTTAAAACTCAATCCAGACAGAGACGTTCTAAGCCTCAGTCACCCTAACCCAAGTCTATCAACACCTTAACGGCCATTTCTGTCTTCGAAATTCAGGGCAAAACGGGTCATTTTTATCACCCCACCGGATTCTGCCTAAGAAATCGTGAGTCTCCAGCATCGTATTAGGATGCTGCGAGCGAGTGACACCCACACGATTAAGCCGAATCCTCTTCAGACCCCGACCGCGCATCGGGAACCCAAATCGCGCAAGGAGAAAAAACCACACTACACAAATCCGCCTGGTATTCAGACCAGCGCATACCTTTCACCGTCGTGAGTTTGTGTCCGTTGTAGTTGAGGTTTTTTGGAGCCAGGGTTTACCTCGCTCACGGCGAATTTTTTTCTCGGACAGACCTGGCTCCACCCCAAAGTTGCTGCAATGACGGTGACTTTGGAGTGGAGTCGCATTTAATTGTTTAGAACGTTGGAGACTTTATGCAGGAAATACTTGAAAACCGATACTCAACCCATGTCGCGTAATTTCGGCATCGGCTCTCGCGATATGGCGTTCGCCGGTCGAATGATCGTCGAACGCCGATTTCATGGTAGCGATCAGTCCAAGGCGGATATTGCGCAACGTTGGGGATTTTTTGCAAAATTCGCGGCAGAACGGGGCGTAAAAAAAATGGAAAACGTCACCACGGAATTGGTTATCCAATACGGACAATCGCTGCAATGCGAATTGGACTCAGGTGAGCGTAAAACCTCATCGGCCCCGAAGAATTATGTCAGTGCGGTCAACACGGTAATGCGCCTGGCGACCGATCATCAATGGCTTCCAGTCAGGCCCGGAAAAGATTGTGGGATTCAGCCCAGAAAATATCTGCCGACCGAAACTAAGGCCATGCCGGAAGCGACTCACCAAACCGCTCAACGCATCATTGGCGAGCGAATAGCAGCGATGATGGCATTACAAAGAGCCTTTGGTCTGCGTTTTAAAGAATCCTGTCTGTTAAATCCGAAGCTCGCACTACGCGAAGCGTTGAAACATGGCCGTATTACCCTAAAAGCCGGTACCAAAGGCGGAAAACGCCGTAGCATTCCCTGCCGTCCTTGTGGCATTGCGGCGCTTGAAAAGGCGATTTTGATACAGGACGGTAGATCGATGATTCCAAAGACGATGAGCTACGCTGATTTCCGTAAAGAATGTTACCAGGCGGCAGCCATTGCCGGGATCGCCGGCTTCCACAGTGAACGCCATTTTTACGCCCAATCCCTCTATACGGAAATCACCGGCGCACCTGCCCCTATCAATGCCGGATGGACGCGTCGAGAACGGATTTTGAATTTGGCGGCTTTGCTGAATATCGACGAAGATAAAGCCAAACAAATCGATCACGATGCCCGATTACAGATATCGCTTGAATTAGGGCATAATCGGCCAGGGATAACGCGTGTATACACTGGCTAAATCCGCAGAGAAATATTTTAGGGATTATGTACGCGGCGGCGGCAAGGACAATAGAAAAAAACAGGTAGCGCGAATTATTGAATTCCTTGATTGGGCCGAATCAGTAGACAACGTTCGTGCGCTGCATGGGCTGGGCAAAAATCATGTTATCGGTTTTTGGAAATCTCATCGTGAGTTATCGGATGCCACAGCTTATAAATATTGGCTGGCCATTTCAAAACTATGGGAATGGTTAGGTAAACATGAAGCACCACCAAAACCGTTTAAAGCCGATAAGCGGTTGTTACCAAAACCCGAACAGTATCCTGCGGGGAATTTCTTTCCAAACATAGGTTCGGCTATTAAGTTCACCAGAGAGTCGCAGTCGATGAGCTTGCTAAAGCTAGCGAATTTGACTGGCTGTGATTTGATGGCTATCGAAGAAATTGAAGCAGGAAATTTATTGAATGCCTCAACTTCAGACGTACAAAATCTTTTAGGAATTTTGGGTATTCAACTGTTTGTACCCCCTAACAAATGATGATTCTTTTCGGTTTTGCATTTGAGTTTAAAATTTTTGTCGTTGTCTCTATTCTAACAAGTTCATGGCTTGCTTATTTTCAATCCAGCGCTTGTTTCTTATAATCCTTAGAAAACTTTTCAACGAATCAAAGCCGCCAAAGGCTCTGTTTTAGCCAACATACATGCTTTAACTCCAATCTCCGAAGGACTTCGCCCTCTTCTCCGCTGGAATCGTCAACACTCTCCAATGACTTATCCATCCTAACAATAAAGTATTCGGCAATGTCAACCAAATCTACGGCGGACGCCGGCGACATAAGCTCTTCCTGGGAATTGACGATTTCGTGTAAACCCGACGCGAAATCGCCAGCTTCTCTCCACCCAATGAAATCATCAATCCTAGCGGCATGATCGATGGCTTTTCGAAACGATGTCACATCTTCCAAAACACCGCTTGCCCGTTCCGCTTTCAGATATAAGTTCCGGAACAGTATGTCATCTCGCTGACTCTGGTTTATTAACTGTTCAACCAGAAACTCTACTGATTGATTCCGCAAAAACTCCCGGATTAATACTTCAGGTTCAGGTTGATAGCGACTAATTTTGTTTAACTTGGATAATTTTTCAGACATTTGACGTTGTTATGGCATCGGACAGCGCAGTTCGTGTATCTGCAATCAATGCTTATTTAAGTCCCATTTTATCTCAATTCCAATACACAGTTTGTGAGTAGAGCACATGGAAGCCTATAGCCTTTAGCAATTTGCACAATTTTATGCTATCATCATTTGAAGATTTTGCATATCCATCTGCCTTGCGCTTAATTGTTTCAGTATGAATTACGTGAACTTGACGGTAAAAGAAATTCGAAAAATCAATCTCAGCAATTTGATCAGACAATCCGGCCTAAGTAAAACCAAGTTTGCCGATAGGATTGATACTGCACCGTCGTATATCAGCCAAATTTTGGGTTCACGGTCTAAACGTGAAATTGGGGATGCGTTTGCTCGTAAGATTGAGCTATGCTTCGACAAACCCAAAGGCTGGATGGATGGTATGCATGACGACGAGGCCAGCTATCAAGAAAGTAGTTCGTGTTTAGCGCCTCATGCCATCCCGGATTTCATTGGAGCCTTCGAAGCCTGGAATGATCTGACTCCCCATCGGAAAGTTGCAGAACTAGATGTAGCAATCCCTTTTCTCAAGGGTATTGAAGCTTCGGACGGTCCCGGTGGAACACGAATTTCAAAATGCCATGACCAGAAATTTCGCATTGCCAAATCTATACTGAACAGAGCTGCGGTTGCAGAACAAAACGTTGTTTGCATCACGATTACCAGTAATAATATGGAACCCGTCTTGCCTAAAGGATCAGTCCTTATGATAGACTCAAGCCTCACCTGTATTCAGGACGGAGACATCTATGTGATAGACCATTCTGGGTTGTTACGGGTTTGCTGCTTGTATCAATTACCACTTGGTGAAGTTCGGCTACGGAGCTACAACAGCGCTGAATGGCCGGACGAATTGTTCAATGCGGATGTAATTTGTATTTTAGGGCGGGTTTTCTGGTGGTCAGTGTTGAGATGATAAACAGGCGGCGGATTCAAAAGTGAAGTGCAACACCCCGGGATTTTAATGAATAAGGGTTAAGTGTTGCGAGCTGTTCAAGAGCAATTCTCTATAAACAGCGAGAGGACATCGTACTCCAAGCCCTTTTCTAGGGCGAGCGTTTATTTCATCGGCAATCGCATCCAGTTGTTGCTGAGTGTAGCCGGAAAGATCGGTGCTTTTGGGTAAATACTGGCGTACCAGACCATTCATGTTCTCGTTGGAGCCACGTTGCCAGGGGCTGTGAGGGTCACAAAAGTAGACGGCAATGCCGGTTTGTTTGGTTAGACTTTTATGTAAAGCCATTTCCCGGCCTTGGTCATAAGTCATGCTCAGACGCATGGGCTGGGCAATGCTATTGAGCTTGTCGGTAAACGCTTGGAGTACATTGGCAGCACTGGCGGGCTTAGGATGCGGCAACTTGACCAACATCAGTAAGCGACTGGTGCGTTCCACTAATGTACCGACCGCACTGGCGTTGTCCGCACCTTTGATCAGGTCACCTTCCCAGTGCCCAGGAAACTGGCGATCTTCAATTTCTGGTGGTCGCAGGTGGATGCTCAGCATGTCTGGAATGTGGCTTCTACGATCCTGGCCTTTGCTACGGGGTACACGCTTGTTCCGGGCATGTCGCAAGCAGGCGATCAGTTCACGACGCAGTTCACCGACGGGTTGGGCATAGATGCAGTTATAAATGGTTTCGTGTGACACGCGATAATCATGGCCTTTGGGATAGAGTTGGGAGAGCGCCAAGTCGATTTGTTCCGGTGACCAACGCAGCTTCAGGAAGTGTCGCATGACCTCAAACATAATGCCATCAGGGTGTAACTTAGGTCGTGATCGAGTTTGGCGACGGCGATGCAGGCATGCCTGTTGGGCATGGGCGCTGCTGTAATCCGTCGTCTTGGTATTGCGAGAAAGTTCTCGACAGATCGTGCTGGCTGATCGGTTCAACTGGCGCGCTATTTCTCGGATGCCGTAGTTCTGTTGTCTCAAGCTGGCGAGCGTCACGCGATCTTCTGGTTGAAGCTGGGTATAGCGTCTTGATGTGTTTTCCATGTGCGCACCTTACTAGAAGTTGCGGTGTTGCACTTCACTTTTGAATCCGCCGGCTATTTGGATTCTTTATTAATCTATTTAGATACTGCAAAAAATAGCAGCGCCTCTACACCTTCCTCTTTCACCGAAATTGGTGGTAGCCGCAGATATTTAATCAGTTTCTTATTGAAAGTTTGTATCCGGCGGTTCAGAAATGGACGACTGAATAATCTCAACTTCTTGAACCTCAGCCATACCGCCATCAGTCAAATTCCGGGATAGATTCTCAATTTCTTCCTGGGTAGCATTTAGTAATAGCTCGTATTTTTTTTTCATCAAACCAATATTACTGTTTCTGGCTCTTCGGAATATCTCTTTGTAATTGCCACCAGTTTCGAATGCAATACTGGCATTTAGCATGGTATCGCTCAGACTCTTGATTTGTTCTGGACTCAGGTTTTTGAGTTGGTTTGTTAAACGCACTCATTTTTTTAATTGAATTTAGTGCGACTAAACAAGAATGTTGATTGGAACCATCGTTCCTTTACGGATATCCACATAAGCCCCTTGGTGGTCAGACCACCGTGCCGCAACAGCGACCATATCAGTTGCATCACGACATTGGCGATGGTTCTATTGATAGGTAAGTCCTGATTTGCCAGCGCTTCTTCCATGCTGCATGACGGGGTGTCATTGTCCTGCATACCATCCAGCTCAGGATAGAAATCGTAAACGGTAGGTAACGCAACATCGTTTTCCGTTAATCGCCCTAAAGTTCCAAGAATAACTTGACCGGTATGCGACCCGTTTCCGGTATCCAGCCAATATAAATTTGAATATCGTTTTCTGTTGTATTCTTTTGCAAAATCGGCTCGAAACTGTGCTTTATCGACACAGCTTATAACCAAGTCACCCACAGTATAACCAGTGTTTTCAATATCGAACATCATGGGTTTTGCCTGCCAATCATACCCGTACAGATAGTTGATTCGTTGTATAGTCACGATGGCCTTATTGTGTCCAAGATCGGCTGGATAAAACGCCTGTCTGCCGATATTGGGGCGCTCAACCACATCAGCATCCCAGGCCGTCAATTCAATACCTGGGTGTCCTAGTTCGCAAATAGCATAATTAATTCGAGCCAAACTCGCCAACACTTCCGAGCCGGTGCCGCCGACACCGATCACATCAATTTTGACTTTACGAGTAAACCATTGGCTGGGTGTGCAGAATTTGAAGGGTTTCTTGGTTTTCATGAGGGTTACCTGCTGTTAATTCGACCTTGTGTAGGTTTATATCGCAGGTCTTGTAATATGCAACGGCAAGGCTTCATTCCCACCCTTCAATGGAAAACGGATTTAAAAATTGACGTCTCCACAGCATTTTTTTATCGACTTCGCGTAGCTGCGCTTCATCGCAGACGGCATCCCAGTGGGTTTCGATGACCTGTTTTTGTTTTTCAAATATGGCGACTGCATCCTCTTCGGACAGGAAAAAGTGATGTGCGGTTTCAAGGCAAGTCTTGATTTGGCTAAGGTTATTGTTCCCGGCAATCAGCATGGCTTGCGAGGCTTCGATACCGGTACGGCCTTGCGAGCATATATCATAGGCTGGCGTTAGGCTTAATTCTTTCCCATTCCAAAAAGCGGCATGGTTACGGGCATGATCGTCTGTATTTCCGCAAAGAATGTTAAAAACCAGTCTGGAAAATAACTCTATCAGCGTATTTTTAGGATCGCTGAAACGATGGCGGATAATTTCCGCAAAGAGTTCATAGCTGGCGTATCGCGCCATCATGTCATCCAGGCCAAATAGGGTCAGTGCAGAAACCATCGCCTTACGCGTCCAGCCTTGCGCAACCTTTTCACGATCAAAGCGTTCAATCAGCAACACGTCCTTGTTTGCCGCTGTCGCCAGCTTAACGGGGGCAACCCTTAGTCCGGCAAACGCCGCCAGCCTCATGGCTATAAATTCAACTTTTACAACGCTGTATAGATCGGTAATCGAAGAAAATTTCGCCACATATTTTTTGTTTTCGTCCTCTATCAAGGCTTTTGGTCGGGCACCGCCAATCGAGCTGCCATGAAACAGTGCTTGATCCATTTCAGGCGTGAGCAGTACGCCTTTTTCTACACGCTCGGCAGAGACAAGTAATTCCTCTAAGGTGACATGAGTGGAGGAACGCGGCACATATTCGCTAGGAGAACGCTGAAAATCCAGCGCACCTATGCGATCCGAACCGGATTCCAGCAGATAGGTCAGTTCGTCCAGTATCGTGGTATCTATGCTTGATCCCTTCAGCGCCAACTTTTTATTGATGATGACTCGCCGCCCCCAGGCATCGGGCGCGGCATCCCGAATACAGCCAGGCATAGACAGCCCGTCAAGCAAGGGCAACACGCCGGACTGTAGCGGCAGTTCCGGTTCATGAATGGCTATGGCCGGCATAGTGATATCGTACACACGCTCAAGATAGCTTTTACCATAGTTAAACAAGAGTTTGCCATTGTAGGCTTGCAGTTTTCCGGCCACCACCGGCTCAGTTTTTCCCGGTAGCCATATCCAGACAAACGCCTCCCGGCTGATGGTGTTAAAAGTCATCATCGATTTCTATGTTTTTTTCCTGGATGCGTTTTGGCAGCAAGGCGATCTTATCGCTGGTTTGCTCGAACTGTTTCGACAATGGCAGTTTATCAGGCTCAAACAGATTGACGCCCACCAAAACAGCGACCTCGAAAACCAAACCTATCGCGCAACTCATTTCGCCGTTTTCAATCTTTTGTAAGGTGGCCCTGGAGATACCCGCGCGTTCAGCCAAATTTTGCTCCGACCAGTTGCGCTGTTTTCGGCTCAGCTTAATTTGCTTGCCAAGCAAAATAGCAGCTTCTTGAGCATATTTTGAATAAGTTCGGATTTTTGACATTGAAGTTTTTCTAGTGATTGACTGTTATATTAGTCATTAATATACTATTTGATCATTATCATAGTCATAATATTATTCCGATGTCATCCAATCTTCATTTTGGATTTTTTCACCAAACTGTGATCACAGTCCAGCATGATTTTCTGCAGTTCTAAGGTAGGCATCACCTTGGCATCAAACGCATCGGCTAAGGCAGACATATCCTGATCGTCAATGACTATAGGGATATCCAGCTCAATTCCATAGGCTACCGTCTTCGGCAACGTCGAGGCCATTGATTGAGGTATAGCCTACTTCGGCTACCCAACCGAGTTGTTTTTCCAATTCCTGTTGGTATTCGGTCACGACCAGTCTCCGCTAGACTATCGGTTTATGGTACTCGGTTCCATCAGCGCGTCAGCAACTCGATGTAGGCTTGATAACTGTAACTACGGTTTTTTTTCTGTCCGGTGAATTCCACCACTATCCCTAAGTCTTCCAAAGCTTTGACCGCCGCTGTCGCAGTCGGAAACGTGGTATTGAGCTTCTGGCGCACCTGCTCAATGCTGAAGCGCGGCATCATCGGTAACAATTCAAACAACCGATAGCTTGCCGGACCGACTTTCGCCGCATCCAGCAGACGGCGCCGATCCGCCGAAACCAAGCTGGCAATCGACACAATACCGCGTTCGGCATCGGTAGCTGCTACGGCCACTCCTTCCAGAAACAACGCTACCCAGCCTTCCCAATCGCCTTCGGTGCGGATCGCAGACAAACGCCGGTAATACTCGGTTTGGTGTTGTTTCAAGTAACCGCTGAGATACATCAAGGGTTCCGGCAACAAGCCCCAATGCTCCAACAAGGCGGCAATCAACAAGCGACCAATCCTCCCATTGCCGTCCAGAAACGGGTGTATGGTTTCAAACTGGGCGTGAACCAGGGCAATCTTCACCAAGGGTGGTAAGCCATCCGGCGACATGGCGTGAATGTAACGCTCCATATCGGCCAACAAATCCGCCACCCGCTCGGCCGGCGGTGGCACAAACGCCGCATTACCTGGCCGGGTGCCGCCTATCCAGTTCTGCGAGCGGCGCAACTCCCCAGGTTGTTTACCCGTGCCTCGAGCCCCATTCAGTAGTAGTTGATGAGCGTTACACAACAAGCGAACGCTGATCGGCAAGCCATCGGTAGCCCGTAAGTTATCCTGCACCAGACGGAAGGCACGCAAATAATTGGTCACTTCCTCCACATCGTCAGTATTGCTGACGGCAAAGCCGGCTTCCTCATCGAATAAGTCAGTCAGCGTGGCTTGCGTACCCTCGATCTGCGAAGTCAGCAATGCCTCTTTACGGATTGCGCTATACAGCAACCAATCCACCGAAGGCACCAACCCGGACACCCCGGACAAACGAGCCAAAGCCAGTTCAGCGGCATGGTTCAGGGTCACATAGCACTCATCTGCCAAGGCTGGGCCACTGGGTGGCAGTGGATGCGGGACAAACGCCCGTACAGGCTCGCCCAAAGTTGTGGAGGTAATGTAGTCGCCGCTGCTGCGCATAGTGTGAAAATATTCTTTAAGAGATAATCGGCATATTAAAGCAGTCTTTAATAGGCTATGCAATTATCAAAGAATACTTGAATATGCGTAGGCGCGACATCTCAGGCGGTTTCCAGAGGGTTTGCTTTAAAGCACTTAAGATTATGATTTATTAAGTGATTGTCCGTTTTATCAAAGGCCAGTGAGATTTGCATTAAAGCACTGCATGCCTAAAATGCATTAGCTGGCGATGAGTTTCTTGTTGGTCAATAGTCGTGGCTTAACTTTCCAACGACCACCTTTGGCTAAACCAAGTCGTGATAACCGCCCTTGCTGCTTGAGTTTATTGATTTGGTTCAGAACTGGCTAAAAAGAGTAAGTACCCGCAGTTGCTAACTGTTCGTTGGGCGCATGATTATTGCCCAGCCTGTCTCAATGTTTTCTCCAACTCGCGGCGTAATTCTTCTCGTTCAGGCAGGTATAGCTGGTATTTTTGCACACAGAGTTGACTGTTCATATTGTAGGTGGCGTACTCAACCAGCAGTTCATCTTTATGGCGGCTCAGTATGATGCCGATAGGTTCGTTATCTCCCTCAATATTTTCCTCATTGGCAAAATATCCAAGATACATGTTCATTTGACCGATGTCCTGATGCTGTACATCACCCATTTTCAGGTCAATCAGTACAAAACAGCGCAGGATACGATGATAGAAAACCAGATCAACTTTGTAGTGGATATTGTTAAGCGTGATCCGGTACTGCCTGCCGACAAAGGTGAATCCCTTGCCTAACTCCAGCAAAAACTGCTGCAGATGATTGCACAACAGAGTCTCAAGCTGGGTTTCTGAGATATGGGCAGGCTCAGGAATTTTCAGAAATTCAAAAATATACGGCTCACGCAATAGATCTGCGGGTTCTGCAAGGATTTGCCCTTGCGCGGCAAGTTGCAATACACCCTCCTTGTCTTTACTAGCCGCCAGACGCAGGAATAACGCCGTTTCCTTCTGGCGCACCAGTTCCCGTACAGTCCAGCGTTCCTGAGTGCACTGTTTTTCATAAAAGCTACGCTCCAACGGGTCGTCTATTTTCAACAGCTCAATAATGTGCGACCAACTCAAAAGGTGCGACAGCGTCGCACCTTTTGGATACGACAGGTAAAATTGACGTATTCGGATCAGGTTGCTACGGCTGAACCCTTTTCCATGCAATAGGCTTAAATCATTGGCTAGAGTACTAATCAGCGCCTTGCCATAATCTGCGCGGATTTTACCACCTTGCTCAAATTCGACGATATGCCACCCAACTTGCCAATAGGTTTCAATGAGTCTGACATTGACCGCCTGCATTGCCTGTATGCGGTCTTGCGTATAGGTATCGGTAATGCGTTCCAGCAATTGGCGATAACCAGTAAGACTAGTCAATGACATCCGAATTCTCTTTTGTTTTTCTGCATAATTTGCCATTTTAAGGGAAAATTCTATTTGCTTTTCCCATGCTGAATCTTTAGGTTCATCAAGAAAAACCGAGGCGGTAAAAAACCTGTAGCTGATAATCCCGCGCTCCCCGACATAAGTGATCCTGTCGCTTTCCTTGCAGTTTTGGATGATGACCAATTTGCAATTCCGTTGTGATGCATCGGAATTTAACCTTTGCGGCAATATCCGGCGATTGCTCCCTGCCGTTTTCGTGTGTATTGAAAGGACAGGTCCGACATTTTGCCTTCATGACTGACCATCCATGAATATCGGTAATCCCTGTTGCTTTAGCCATCGGTTTATTCGCTAAAAAATCCACGTAAATCTGGACAAGGCAAGAATTGTCCATTTAAGACTAGCCTGGACGCCATCATAGGAGTTTCCAACAAACAACTGCCGATGACACCAGCAATGTAGAAACCGGCGCGATCCGACCGATTATCCGTACCGGAAAAGAAGGCGGGCAAAGTCCCATGCGAATGCACATCCATGACCAGAACGAACTCGTCCGGCAGAGCATTCTGATAGGAAATATGCCCTACACCGGCAGCAATCACGGTCGGCACATAGAGCGAATACCTTTCCTGATGTCTATCCCACACCACCAGACCTGCCCATTCCTTTGGCGAATGTTGTTTCGCTTCCTCGACCATGCCATCCAAAATCCATTTTGGAATCCGGCCTTGTTTCAGATGAATGCCGGTCTGATTTACCGCACCATACGGAAGTTTGATTGACGACTCGGAAAGCCGAGGGCCAAGCACTACCGCATCCAGTAGGTCGCCATCCAGTCCGATGAATTCCGGAATAGAGCCATAGTTGAACGGACAGGGTAAGGGAGAAATAAAATCCAATTCTCCGGTGGAGCCACGCTTCATAAAACTACCACGTGGTATCTCAATGATGACATCAACCAGAGGAGCTTCTTTGTGCACATTCATTGGCACAGATGAAATTACCGTTTTTTTGATCTTATCAATAATCAGTCACTCCTGGGTTACAAAAAAATCCGTACCCCTATTATCATTATTTATGATGAAACACTAGCTGTCCGCTTTTTGCCGGTCATTAGAAATGTAATTCTCATAAGGCGACTGCTCCACTTTGTTTCTTAGCACCCTACCCCAAGCGCCTATTTCTGGACATATTAGAAAGGAGCTTGACATACCTCTTGCTGTCATTTTGGTTTTCTATTTTTATTCCATCTTACCCTTGGCTGCTCGTTCTTCCTGATGCTTTTTCTGGACAATTTTTGAACATTTGTCGTGGTGATTGCGTTTACCTCTGGCCAAGCCGCACATAGGACAAGCGTAATCACTTTGGCTATTAACTTTTATTAATTTTTTACTTTTCTGGCTGCAATTATCTGCAGATACCTTAATTTGGTAATCCTTACGCATTCCATGTGCGTACCAATCCCTCGTTTCATGCGGCATATAGGGCAAGATACATTTTCACGGTTATCTATTTTTATTGCCCCTTCCCTGTATTATCCTGTCGATGTTTTTGCTGCGTTATCTTTGAGCATTTCCTATGGTTGGCATTACCCCTGCTTAAGCCACACACAGGACACAGCCATGGCTTAGAAGCCACATCCCATAAGCAGACTGATGTTTTTTCGGTTTTCATTGCGATCTCCCCGGGCTGCACCCGCAGAAATACAGTTAAGTTTGAATTGTACATCTAGACTGACAGTGACACTAGCATGGCTTATCGCCAAAGTAGTGAACAAACATATGAACAGAAAACTATTCGGTGAGGATCGTAGCGACCAGCTGATTCTCAAGTTAACTCAAAAAGATTCCGCCCCAAACTGGGATGACCCTAAGTAGTGAGAGAACCAGTGCTATTTTATTTTTACCTGATAATTACAAAGGATTGAACATCAAAATGTTAAAATCAGAACTCATTGCCTTGATCGCAAAAAAACAATCGTGCCTCCAACAGCATGACGTTGAGTTGGCGGTCAACAACATTGTTGAAATTTTGACCACAGCACTTTCAAATGGCGAACGGATTGAAGTTAGAGACTTTGGAAGCTTTTCAACGGTACCACGCAAAGCGCGAATCGGTCGCAATCCAAAAACCGGAGGTCAGGTTAGCCTTCCCAACAGACACACAGTTCATTTTAAACCGGGATTGGAATTGAGAAACAGGGTAAACGAAGCGCTGGCAAAAAATTCCTAAATTTTGAAAATTTAACAGAATAGCTTTACAACACGGTGACATAAAAATTAAAAAACTGTTAAATTCTAATGAATTAGATATTTAAACAGTTTTGGATTCAATAGGAAATAGCTGATGCGTCCCGATAGCGCGAAAATTGTAAAAAAGAAAATAGCTATAAATTTAGATGCCTATGAAAAGCTTAAAACATTCTCAAGACTAAATGGCTTAAAGTTACGCATGGTTATTGACTCCATGGTTGAAATTGTATCGGAAGATGATGAGATCGGTAAGCGTATCGCCAATTTGACAGTAGATAAAGAGTCTGCCAAAAGCGAATAATTCCGTACTAAAAAGCCGGTTTTCGCGCATTTGAAATCGGTGTTACCCGGCTTTTCTGAAACGTTTATACAAATACCTTAGGCAGTAGTATTGATCATGCCATCAGAATCCGAACCGACGGGGTTCACTTGGGCCGGTGCTGGCTGCTTAGGGGGAATGGCGAAGTAATCCGATGGTCCAACCCTACAATGGACAATAGCAGATAAACCCATGTTTTAACCAAAAGAGCTGCCAATATTTGATTGGTTAACACCAGGCGATGTTAGAACTGAGCTAGAACACAAGATCGTATCTACAACTACTGCCAACCCCCACCAAGCGATTTATAAAGATCGACCATGGCAATAATTTGCTTTTGTTTCGTTTCGATGAGCTCCTTTTTGGCTTCCAGGGCATCCCTTTGCGTTAATAACACATCCAGATAGTCTGTACGAGCGGATTTAAATAGCTGGCTAGCGACATCGATTGATTGAACGAGTGCGTCCACTTGCGTTCGCTTAAGATGATAGTTTTTATCCAGATTGTCTATGTTTGAAAGTTGATTTGCGACTTCGGTGTAAGCATTGATAATGCTTTGCTCATACTCATACACCGCCTGAATCTGCTTCGCATTGGCGTTTTTATATTCCGCTATGATGGCGTTCTTGTTGATCAGTGGGGCCGTTAAATCGCCGGCTATGGAAGCCGCTAACGACTCTGGTGTATTAAGCAGAAATTTAAGCGCGTAAGCATCAAACCCTATCCCGGCTTTTATGCCAAAGGAGGGATAAAAATTAGCCCTAGTCACCTCTATGTTTAATTTCGCTGCCGATAGCTCAAGCTCCGCTTTCCTAATATCAGGCCTGTTTTGAAGCAACTGTGATGGAATACCTGCCTGAATAAATTTAGGTTTGATATCCATAAACCCCGTTGAAGTACGCTGGATAGGCTGTGGCGTTCGACCTAACAAAAAGTTGATTCGATTTTCTACCACGGTAATCTGCTGCATTATTTCAAACCTTTTGGCTTGGTTTTTTGCGACTTCCGCTTCGTAACGTTTGACGGCGAGGGTATTCGATCTTGCGTACAACTGGAGTTGTTTGACTATCTCCAGACCGTTTTGTTGAATATTAATATTTTGTTGCAAATTCTCAAGCTGATTATCCAAGGTAATCAGTTCGTAGTAGGAATGAGCCACTTCGGCGACCAGATTAGTCACTAAAAAGTTTTTACCTTCTGTAGAAGCCATGTATTCCAGCACGGCCACCTGGGTTGCATTTCTCAACTTTTTCCAAACGTCTATCTCCCAGGTTGAAAATAAGCCGAATTGATAATCGCCCAGAAAGGTCGGGAATGACTGGCCATTTGCCAATTTTAAATTGTCTTCGACAGCGCCGTTGCGAGTATATTTACCCACTTTATCCCCACCCGCCTCGGAGCCTATGCTAACAAATGGCAAATATGCGCCTTTCCGCGCTTGAATCTCATTTTGCGCAACGCTGATACGTTGCATCATGATATTCAGTTCCTTGTTATTGGCGACCGCTGTGTCTATCAAATTTAATAAATTCGGATCCTCGAAAAAATCCATCCATTTGACAGTGGCCGAATTTGTCTGTTCCGAAAGGTCCGGTTTAAATTGATCGGGAAGATGGGTGTCTTCGTTTTTGACTGTCAAGTCCGGAATGCCGCAGGCTTGTAACATCAGCCCCACCACGCCTAACGCCATCAGATGAAAAATTTTAGTCATAATCGTTTTCATCGCCCGAACCATAATGATAAGTTTCTGTTAAAGGATTGAGTTCTTCGTTTTTGACTAAGGATTTGCCTTGTATCATTTTGGCGAAGATATAATAAAGCCCTGGGATAAGAATAACGCCAAACACGGTGCCGAAAAGCATCCCGCCTAAGGAAGAGGTGCCTATGGTTCTGTTACCGACAGCGCCCGCCCCCGTTGCCATCGCTAAGGGTATCAAACCGGCTATAAACGCAAAGGAGGTCATCAAGATTGGCCGAAACCGCGCTTTCGCGCCTTCAATCGCCGCCTCTTTAACAGACAGGCCTTGGGCTTGCTTCTGCACCGCGAACTCCACAATCAATACCGCGTTTTTGCCGAGCAAACCAATTAACATCACCAGCCCCAGTTGGGAATAGACATCGTTGGCCAGACCCAATGTTTTCAGCAAGAAGAAAGCCCCGAAAATGCCTGGGGGCAGCGAAAATAAAACGATTAACGGCAAGAGAAAGCTTTCGTACTGTGCGGCCAGGACCAGATAGACAAACACGATAACCACCACGAAAATCTCTATTGCCTCAGTACCCCGATGAGCTTCGTCAAACGACAAGCCTTCCCAGGCGACATCAAACCCCTTCGGTAAAACTTCAGCGGCGACTTCCTGGATCGCCTTGATGGCGTCGCCGGTGGTGTATCCGGCTGCCGGCTCGGCGCGAATAGCGGCGGAATTATAGAGGTTATAACGCGTGATCTCGTTCGGACCTTGGGTTTTCTTCATCGTCATAAAGGCGGAATAAGGCACCATCTCGCCCTTGTCGTTTTTCACGTAATACTTCAACACATCTTCAGGGAAGCGCCGGAATTCGGGCAGGGCCTGAGCATAGACTTTAAAAAAGTTATTGAAACGAATAAAGCCCTGCTCGTAGGTACTGCCGATCATAATATCCAGATTATTCATCGCCTTATCGATGGTCACCCCTTTTTGCATGGCCTGTTTATTGTCGATAACTAGTTCGTATTGCGGATAATTGGCCGCATAAAAGGTAAATAAGCCGGTCAGTTCCTTTCGCTTATGCATTGCATCCATGAAGGTATGGTTAAGTTTGTCGAACTCGAAATAATCCGTGTCTATGGTCTTGTCCAATAAGCGGAAGGCCAAGCCGGAGGCCGCACCGTAACCCGGTACTGCCGGAGGCTGAAAATACTCGATGACTGCGCCGATGTCATGGGTCTTTTCCTCCAATATACTGATAATTTCTTGCACGGAATGTTTACGCTGCGACCAATCTTTCAAGTTGATGATACAGGTGCCGGCATTCGAACCGCGTCCTTCGGTGAGCACTTCATAGCCGGCTAAAGAAGAAACCGATTGCACGCCGTCAATTTTTTCGGCTATCTCTTCCAGTTGCCGCGCCACTTTGTTGGTCACTTCGATGGTTGAACCGGGCGGTGTCTGGATAATCGCATAAATCATGCCTTGGTCTTCACCCGGAATAAAACCTGACGGCAAGGTCAAACTGACGGTGTAAATACCGAAGGAAAATCCGACTAAAACCAAAAACGTTAGAAATCGCCTCATGATGACGACATTGAGGAATTTAATATATCGGCCCGTCACCTTTTCAAATACGACATTGAATGCATTAATGAAAAGACTGATCGGTGTTTTCCGTTTCGGTTGTCCATGGGTGTTTTTAAGGATCATCGCACACAGAACCGGGGTAAGCGATAAAGCTACGATCGCTGAAATGACGATCGACGAGGCCATGGCGATACCGAACTGCCGGTAAAATACACCGACCGGCCCAGACATAAACGCAATCGGGATGAACACCGACACCATGACCAGCGTGATCGCCACTATGGCGCCGCCAATTTCGCCCAACACTTTTCTCGACGCGACATAAGGCGTAACATGTTCAGCCTCCATTTTCGCATGCACCGCTTCGACCACCACAATCGCATCATCGACCACAATCCCGATGGCCAGTACCAAGGCAAACAGGGTAATCAGGTTTATCGAAAGACCGAAGGCCGACATAACCGCAAATGCCCCGATCAGCGAAACCGGAACCGCAAGCAGCGGGATTAGGGTAGAGCGCCAGTCGCCCAGGAAAATAAAGACCACTAAGGAGACCAGCACGAACGCTTCCGCCAGAGTGTGCAGGACTTTTTCGATGGAAGCATCAACGAATCTGGATACATCGTAATTGATTTCGTAGTCCATGCCTTCGGGGAACGTCTTTTTCAACTCGTCCAATTTTAACTTCACCTCCTCGATGACCGTTTGGGCGTTCGTGCCGTAGTTTTGCTTAAGCACGATGGACGCCGAAGGGTACCCGTCCTTATCGGAGTAAATATTATAAAACTCGCTGTTTAGATCGACCCTGGCAACGTCTTTAACGCGCAGAATCTCGCCTTCCGAATTGGCTCGGATAATAATGTCTCCATATTCTTCCGGCTTGTCGAAACGTCCTTTATAGACCAGCACATATTCTTTGGACTGGGCCGCAATGCCTGTGCTTTGGCCGAGCCGACCGGGACGTCCGATAATGCTTTGATCCCCGATGGCCTCCATCACCTCGTCTACCGAGACGCTATAGGCCCGCATCCGGTCCGGATTCAGCCAAATCCGCATCGCATATTGGCGGGCGCCCAATATGGTTGCTTGAGCGATTCCAGTGATGCGCTGAACTTCCGGGATCACATTGACGTAGGCATAATTAAATAAAAGCTTCTGATCAGCGTTTTTGTCTTTGCTGTACAAGTTAACGTACATGAGCATGCTGGGCTGAACAAAGTTCACGATCACGCCTTCCAACTGTACCAGTTTGGGCAGTCTGCTCATCATCTGATCCACGCGCGTCTTCACGTTAACCATCGCGATATTGGGATCAACGCCTAGATTGAAATACACTTGAATGGTCGATTCGCCAGCACTGGTCGCATCCGAAGTGATGTATCTCATGCCGGGCACGCCATTGATGGCGCGTTCCAACATAATCAGGGACGATTTCACCAGCACATCGGCGCTTGAGCCAGGAAACGATAACGCAACGGTGACCCGCGGCGGCGCAATATCCGGAAACTGGGCAATGGGCAAGGTTCGAATTGCCAGCACACCCATAAAGAGAAACACGAGTGATAACACAATCGCCATCACCGGTCTTTTGATAAATACATTAAACATGATTGATCACTTATAAAAAAGATTACTCGGTATACAATTTCAACTCTGAGCGAACCTTTTCAGGTGGCCTTAAATCAATATTCACCTCTTCTCCGGCATGCACTTTGCGTAAGCCGTCAATCAAAATCTTGTCATCGTCCTGTAAGCCTTCTTTTACGATATATAGATTGGGTATATCGGCTTCGATTTTAATCAGTCTTTGCTCCAGTTTCTGTTCATGGTTGATGATGTAAACATAGGTTTTATCCATGATGTCGAATACCGCTTTTTGGGGAATGAGCAAAGCGTTTTTATAGGGTTTCTCCATTAAAATAGTTCCGGTTTCTCCATGCCGGAGAAGTTTGTCCGGATTAGAGAACGTGGCGCGAAATTCGATATTGCCGGCAGTATTATCAAAATCGGCCTCTATGGTTTCAACAACGCCGGTTTCATTAAAAATCTGCCCATTGGCCATTTTTAACCGCACTGTTGTCGAGGCTCGATCACTTTTGTGCTGTTTATAATCGAGATATTCGACTTCCGGGACGTTGAAATACACCCACAATTTGCTGATGTCGGACAGTGTCGTCAGCAAGGCGCCTTCTTCGACAAGACTGCCGATCCTAACCTTTAAATGATCCATGATCCCATCAAAAGGCGCATTGACATCGGTGAAGCTCAAGTGGGTTTCCGCCATCTTCACTTCGGCATTAGCCTTATCCAGTTTTGCCTTTGCCAAAGCCAATTCATTGGGCGATACGATTTTTTGATCGGCCAATCCTTTGGTATTCAGGTATTCGATATTCATGGTGTTCGCTTCGGCTTGCTGTTTTAAAAGCTCCGTCTGATAGATGTTGGGCATGATTTTGAACATGGGATGCCCCTTTGGCACCAATTGCCCTTCATCCACAAAAATATTCTGTACATAGCCTCTTTCTAAAGCACGCACCTCAATATGTCTAATGGCATGAATCTGACAGACATATTCCCTGGTTACTGAAGTGTCCTCCCGGAAGGGTGTAGTTGCCTCCAGTTTGGGCATTTCTTGATGTTTTTCGGTTTCAGCTTTATTGCAACCACTGATTAATAAAGTGGAAATTAAGCTTAGAATGATGGAAGCTTTAGTGATCATTTATTTAAGTTGTTTAAAAGGCGATGAAACAAAAGATATTTGTACGAAGAAAATACAGGTATAAACCTTATATAATCTCGTAAACTAGGTTGTCGGGTCACAATTTTCTACCAATATTAAGGAAGAATTGTGAAATAAATGTGAAAATTTCGATTATTTATAACTATTACTAAAAGTGGCTTTCATCTAAAAAAAATAGGCAGGAAGTGCCATCCAAAAAGCAAAATGCCGCACCATAATAGGAAAACCGTCGTCAAAATCAGATAACTCATATTCATTATCAAGGCCTAAAATAACGGAATTCAAAAAACATCATTGAGAAAATGCGTTCAATTTGCAGTTCGGAAATTATTAGTGTAATCAGATGTTTTATCTATAATAAGTGTTCATAACCGATTTTAAAATTGGAGTTGACATTCACGTTGCAACCAAAAACCCTAACTATGATTAGTTAAGGAAAATAATATCTTCTCCCTCTATGGACAAGATTAGGATAATGGGGATCAAAATAAAGTGATTTCCTTATTTAATTCCACACCCAGCCCTCTTGCCAATTGTTCATCCAGTATCCCCCTACTTACATCTAGGTAGACAACCATCAGACTAGGAAGAAGAACAACGATTTTAAAAAGGGTTATACGAACTGAATGATTTCGATAAAATCCATTAAAATAAATATTAAGCACAAAACATGCCGATGATTTTTTCCCTATTCAGTTTCCAGTAATCGCACCAATTTTTCTGCACAATTTACGCTCTGGATGCTATATAGGTCATCAGTTTTTCTTGCGAAAAATAGTGCCACAATTAATATGGATATGGTTTATATCAAACAAGGTGGTTCATATGCACCACCAGTAAGTTAAATTGAAGGCTATTCGAACCAGAATGAACTTAGGATTGTGCATGTAGTAAGGTATAGTCTCAGATAGCACTATAGACAACCAATAAGTAAATTATTAGTTAATAATTCATAGTTTTTGCACAATTTAATCAATTTTTTTGCAATATTTACCGGTAAAGTAATCATCAAGAATAGCACTTTGCTATTAAGCTAAATACAGGTATATAAAGATGGATAAACCAAATAATTTCTATAAAGATATTGCTCTTGGAGTGTTCTTTATAACCGGCGTTCTAGGATTTATGTCTGGCGAATTCATTGTTGCGACGGCATTTTTCGGCGTAGCAGCTTTGCTTAGTAATGTAACCATCCCTGAACAAGTTCAAAGTTAGTTGTTGTGTGGAACCTTTAGCAGCTGTGTATTTAACTGCTAACTCTGGCCTCTACATTGCTCCGGGTAGAGGCCTTTTTTTAAATCAAATCCGTTCGCAAGCAAAGGTAATTTTTTAACTCTGAAATGGTGGATTAGCATGGAACTATCAGAAAAGTTATTGGTTGAGCAAGCATGGTCACTTCAAATCAAACTAAAGAGCCAAAGACAACTAAATTGTAATCCGTTTAGAATTCGACGAGAGATAAATTGCGACACCAAAACTCGAAAAAAAAATCTCAATGAAGTTCATCAGCGGGCTTATTCGCGTTACCTGCGTCGCTTAAAAAAACTATGGGCTTAGGATTAAAACAGGTTAATTTTGAGAAATTATGACTTGATCACTGAAAAACCTCCGCTTTCTTTTGTTATAGGTTAATAAAAATTCAGACACTGTTTTCAAATTTTTGTATTGTTACCGCTCTTTGTAAAGTGGCCCATTACTATCATCGGCATATTGTTTGGTGTCGTTCAACTCTTTCATACTCTTTGAAATGAATACACCCTATTGGTTTATTCAAACCAATGTGATGCGTTCAAGATAACTTAATTAATTTAAATTTCTAATCGATTGATTTAATGTCATATTATTGTTTTAGCACAATTATGGCTTTAATATTTTATTTAAAACTTTATCCAGGTAGGACGCTATGAACATATCAAACAATTTTTATAAAGATATTATGGTTGGTCTTTTCTTCATCACCGGTGTGCTTGGGTTTATGTCCGGCGAGTTTATCATTTCGACAACCTTATTCGGTGCAGCATCTTTATTTAGCAATATTGATTTCGCCGAGCCAGTAGTAAGTTAGTTTTTGGCCCTCGGCAGTGGTCATTTCACTGTCAACTCCGATCTATACATAAACCGTAGAAGAACCATTTTTTTAAATTATTGTCTAGCTTATGAATAAAAATTTTAATGAAGGAATAAGCGGCTACGCTAACAAGGCGTTTTGTGAACACACGTCTCTTGTTCAGGAGTTTGCTTATGGAGCGCCAACCGGCAATTACATTTGCATCCAGTGTGAGTGTTTATTGCCATCTGCAATACTGGGCAAAAAGTCAGTTACCATTCAACAATTGACTTTCAAAAATACAAGTTCTGACGCTGTATTTTTACTAAAAAATGTATCTTAGAGAAAAACTGTAGCAATCACTCTTTTCCATTGATCGTGTCTCTTACAAAATCAGCATGACCAAACGCTGATTATCTGGCGTAATCCTACAAGTTATAATTTTGAAGACGAAGTGCGATGATATTGAGAGATTACACAATCTCAAACGAAAAAATAACGGTGATTAATGTCATCGACACTAACCCTAAAAAAAAGATCATTTCTGCCCAGCGCTCTAAAGTTAATGATGACTTATCAGTCCTGATAGATAGAAACGAAAACAAGGAGCTAATCATAAATAAAATACTATCAATCGCTAAACCTTTATCGATTAAATAATTTGCCAGACCGATGTCGTTTGCCTTAACAATGCTAATAACCATAATACAGACACCCACCATCGTCGCAGAGTTTGGCAATATATGATGGGATAAATCATTGGAATAACTATTATTATTCATATTCATTTAACGACCTGCGAGTGGTTATTCTATAAAGAATGATTCGAGAGGTTTTGCTGATCCGCAAATGAGAAGTCATGTCAACTCAATGCCAAAAACGATGCAATTAATTCATTAATCTGTTTGGCATGTGTGACAGGGGCCGCATGGCCGGCGCCTAAAACAATCTCGACCTTGCCGTAAGTCAACATTTCCGCCAATTCCCCGGAGTGCGATAGATCAATAATGTCGTTTTCCCCGGCAATCACCAAAGTTGGTGCGACAATAACTTGTAAATCAGAACGAGTCAGATGTGGCTCTGTGCGCCATAAGTTATTCAGTTCCTTTTCCAGTGCCTGATGTGCTTCATTAGGAGACTCTGGCCACAAACTGCGTAACCAATCAATGACATTGACTTGTAAATTCAGATGATTTTCGCCTTGGGTCTGGTCAGCATTATTCAACAAACCGGATGGATTATAATTTGCGCTGATGGCCACAATTCGACGGACACGCTCCGGCGCTTCGAGCCCCATTAGTAGCGCAGTAATCCCGCCATCGCTCCAACCGATTATATCGGTACGACGAATACCTAGTTTATCTAAGACTTGCAACGAATCTTCGGCAAATAGCTGATAGTTAAGCTCAAGATCGCCGTGCGTTGACTCCCCATGTCCACGGGTATCGATTAGTATCACGCACCGACCGGACTCGACCAGCCAAGGCAGTTGAGAAAACCAGCTTTGTTGATCAGCCAGTCCGCCATGTAACATTAAGACCGGATCGCCTTGTCCATACACTGCATAATGGATCTTAGCACCTCGGTAATCGATGAAACCTGTTGCGGATTGCCCATTACTCCCTTTCCAAATCCGATAATTCAGATAATTGACCGATATGGGCTTTAGAAAAATAAAAACGGCAACCAGGCCAATTAGCAAGAATGCTCCGCCTAAAAGAAACCATTTTTTTAACTTGTATAAAACCAGTATGCTAGCCATAAATTGTGGTTATGCAATCAATGTCATTATTCATGATGGACTCTTTCCAAGCGATTACCTTTTTGATACATAGCGCCCTTCCAACTCACATTCCCGACTAACAAATACGTTTCGTCTGCTTTGTCTAGACCATCTGGATTGCCAATCAACTCGACTTTTTTTAAGGCATAGACCTGAAAGCTGTTTTGCAAAGCCTCCTTGACGACGGCGGGCGCAGCATTCTGATTTTCTGCCGTTATTTCATTGGCAAACAACTTGCCGTCCTCACTAAACAGTTCCGATATTTCTGTCTTGCTACCTTTTTCTTTATAGACGACTTCCAACAAGTAATGGCTAAAATAAATCTCATGGCCGCTATGAAAATCAATGGCTGTCGGATGCCTGTTTAAAATATTCGATTTAATGGGTTCAGGAATGCTGAAATTCCTTGATGGCTGGGCATTGACTGCGGCAGTCAAAACGAATAGCAGTATGATGGTGTACGTTGCCTTAATGTATCGGTTCATTTTATCTGTTCCAATACGATTAATTGATAACTGGCTGCCATTCGGCTGCGCGGATTTGCGCAGCGGCAATCTGTTTTGAACTTAATTCCCTTTCAAGTTTATCCAGCAATTCAGCAGCATCGACTTCGCGTTGAGCGGTGGCCAAAGCAAACCAAACATAAGCCTCTTGTTCATCCTTTGAAACGCCTTCCCCCTGGTAATAACATAAACCCAGATGATATTGAGCTGCGGCATTGCCCTGCTCTGCCGCCAGCCTAAACAAATTGATGGCGACTTCGGCGCTTTTTGCTACGCCTTCGCCGCGAAGAAACATCAAGCCGAGATTAAGTTGCGCATTTGAGTATCCTTGATCGGTCGCTTGCCCAAACCATTTAGCGGCTTGTTGATAATTTCTGGGGACGCCTTCACCATTGACATACATCAAGCCCAGCGTGAATTGCGCCTCCGCATCGCCACGTTCAGCGGCCTTTAAAAACCATTGTCTGGCTAGGTTGAGGTTGGGAAACGCCTTCACCGCGAGCAAACATCAAGCCCATATTGTATTCTGCCAGTGGATTGCCTTTCTCAGCAGCCGATTTAAACCATTTTTCAGCTTTTCCGAAATCAATTGGTACACCATCGCCCTCAGCATAGCGGCTGCCCAAATCCGTTTGGGCTTTAGCATCGCCTTGCTCTGCTTGTTGAATTAACTCATCCAGTTTGTCGGCCCATGAAGCTTGGGAAAAACTTAGCCCTATAGAAAATATGGGTATCAACCATTTTGATTTCATTTTGTTTACCTATAAAAAGTTAAATAATTAAATGATGGGATTTAATCTAATGATGCCGATAGAAACCATAGCCTTCATAGCCCCAGCCATTTCCGATAAAAACAGGCGGAATCACTGGATAAACCCCATAGTTATAACCCCCATAAGGTGCTAAGACAGGTGGAGCGGCATAGGGTGAAGAAGGTGAAACATAGCCTACACAACCCGTCATGCAACTTAGACTTGCGATGACCGCTAAGGCGTAAAGAAACGGGATTTTCATAGCTTTATATCCTTGAATAAGCATTGCTTAATCTGTTCATAGCCATACTGTCAAATTTTGAATTTGGACTTATTGCTCATCAAGCGGTACAAAGGATAATTTACTTAGGCCGGCGTGTTGGGCGCTAGCGATGACTTCGGCAACTGAAGCGAATTCTGTCGAACGATTAACTTGAAGTTGGATGTTGATGTCAGGATCGCGTTCCTGCATGGCTTTGAGCACACCTTCCAGGAAAGCTATTGGTACTGCTCTGTGATCGACTTGCGGTTGACCGCTGGCGTTGACGCTGAGGACGACAGCGTGATTTTCTGGTTCAACTTGGTACTGCTCTAGGATTGATTGTTTAACATTCACCATCCGTTCGAGCAACGCCATGGTATCGATAGCCCCCCATGCCGTTGAAATCAAAATGAGTGGAAGTGTAATAGCCAGAAAAGCGTTCATGATTCGTGTGTTCATGCGTATTCTCCAAAGAGTAAGTACCAAGTACAGGGGCTTCTGTTCTTGGTACTTACTCTAACGATGAAAAGCGCAAACAAATTGAAGGGAGTGTGCAAAAACGGTGGAACTTTTAATCGGCCCCGTCCCTACCCTGTGGGTCATAACGATAACCTGCCCCATAAACCGAGTGAATCAGTTCCTGCTCAGGCAATAAATCGGTCAATTTTTTTCTCAGCTTTTTGATATGGCTGTCGATAGTTCGATCAGAAACAATGCGTTGATCCTGATAAATCAGATCCATTAATTTGGTTCGGGAAAAAATCCGTCCAGGCTGTGAATACATGCACTGTAACAACTGGAACTCAACGGCAGTGAGTTCAATTTCCTGCCCGGAAGCTAGCACCCGAAAACTCGCCGGGTTGAGTTTTAGGGCTAGTGGAAATACCTGTCGAATTGATTTGTCCTTCCAGGCGACGAAGGACCGCTTTAACGCGGGCAATCATTTCGCGAGGACTGAAGGGTTTGCAGATATAGTCATCTGCGCCCATTTCCAGGCCCAACAAACGATCAATCTCTTCAACACGCGCAGTAATGATAATAATCGGCACGCTGCTAAAGCTACGAATCTCACGGCAAATATCCAGGCCGTCACAACCGGGCAACATTAAATCCAACAAGATTAAATCCGGTATGATTGAGTTTAAGCCAAGGCAACACTTCCAAACCATGGTCTAAATGCGTCGTCTTAAATCCGGCATTTTTTAGATAATCCAACTGAGATTGGCCAGTTTTAATTCATCTTCGACAACCAAGATATGGTTCATGAGCTAATTGGAAATTCCATGTGAATGGTATAGCCCCTTCAGAGCGGACGATTGTGCATTAATATTGCCATTATGCGCTTTGACAATATTGCTGCATATAGCCAAACCTAGGCCGGCGCCACTTTGGATTGGCTGTTCGAGCTTTCTGCCCGATAAAAGCGGTCAAACAGTTTAGGTAGTTCATGTGCGGGAACGCCAGGAGAACTGTCGGTAAAATTGATGAGCAACTTTGTTTTCCCGTTGGGAGATGGTGATGACTAAAGCGCCATGTCATTCAGTATAGTTGGCGCTGTTTTTAAGCAGATTTCGGTAAAGTTGCGATAATCGATCCGGATCGGCATAAATGCGCACCGAATGAGGCAAGTTATCAATCCAGGTAATGGCGATTTGCTTATTTTGGAATGCCGGTTTCAAAGCATCCAGATCGTCTTTTAAAATCTCTACCGGATCTAGGTGGACTTTACGGTAGCTTAACGCCCCTTGGTCGGATAAGGATAATTGATAAAGATCCTCTGTTAAACGATTCAGGCGCATCGCTTCACCAAACAACGAGTCAATTGCCCCAGTCGTCAAAGGGCGGATGCCGTCTTGCAAGGCTTCCAATTCGCCACGCAATATGGCTATCGGCGTGCGTAGTTCGTGGGAAATATCCGCCACCCAGCGGCGTCTGGCTTGTTCCGACTGCTCAAGGGCCGCAGCCATATCGTTAAAATCGCGGGCTAATTGCCCCAGTTCATCGGTAGATTCCACCGGTAGACGAATATCGTAATGACCTGAAGCTAATGTTTTAGCCGCTATCGTAATCCGTTTTATCGGTCGCCCCAATATATAAGCCAGTAATAACGCCAGCGCTGCGGACAAGCCAATCATCAAGACAGCAATCCCTATAAAGGCTTCGGATTGCCGCTCCAGAAATTGAATTTCACTGGCTTGAAGTCGAGATTCCCTAGGGAGTTGGTCAGTTTTAACTGGCAATAAGCCAAGAAATCCGACGATATTGTCTTGATAGCGGATAGGCAGCAAGGATGATTGAGCAACAGCCTCTTGGCGGCCAAAAATGATAGATTTGTCGGCATTCAGTAGCATGACACGGAGTTCAAGAGGCACGAAGGTTCTATTCGACTTTTCGTCCGGTAAAGTCGGCGGCCAAACATCGCCTGGTTCGCTTAGTCCCTGCTGAATCCATGAGGGTTGTAGGCGACGCGGATTAGACTGCCACAAGAGATCAATCCATTTTTGCTTATCCCCGGTGAGATTGCGCCAACCCAGATCCTGTTCATAGCGCTCGGTAAGGCCTTCAATCAAATGCGTCACGCGCTCCTGATTTCGAGACTGAACAAATTCAGAAAAACCTTGGTGTAAAGACCAGCGCATAAAGGCATACATTCCTGACACAACCAAAAGCGTGGTGAATAGAAAGGTTAAAAATAATTTGAATCGGACTGTTCTGTGCATATCTCTGGGTGTCGACTAAGTTTTGATAAAGAAGTAAAGCCGAAGGTTTAATTAGACGGCCCATTGTAGAAGCAGATGAACAATGCATTGCTTTTTCATCTGAGCCAACTAAATGAAAGAAATGCACTTAAAATACAGCCCTATTTGCTCGAATTTTTTGAAAATTCATAGCGCTGCAAATCTCGAAATATTTGTTCTTATGTCGTTAGCGTCTATCTGAAATCCTATCGTCCTTTTGATCGCCCGTATGAATTTCAACGACCCGGCTATTAATTGCCTGCGTAGACCGATTGCTATTGTTGTAGATAGTTTGCAATTGAGCAATCTGACCGGTCGAAACTTTAAGCGGTTCCGATAACACATACCAGTTTACACCTTCGCTACAGGGTGGGGTCGTTAAGGAGCCTGCATACGTATAAAGAGTGGTTTTATTTTTCGGCAGCAAAGCGGTTGGATTCAATTGAATCCCGGTCGGCGCATTTGTTGCGCCGGCAACCGTAGGCATGTTGTCTAATATTGTCTGAAAGGTGGAGTTTGGCACATTCTCCGTATCATCAAGAAAAACCCCTAAAACAGCCATTTTACCATCTGCGCGGGTATGCACATAATGTAGCTCTGCGGCATATTGAGTAATGCCTTGGTTAGTTTGCAAGGTATGTTCGCTGGGTGCATGAAAATGGAACTGGATCAGTGGATAACTATCCTTGCCAATCACCAGTTGCCCTGAATAGTTGCTGGGCAAGTTGACTTGAGCAGCATGACCGCTATTAAAAAAATCAGGCGTTGAATCAGTTATATACTGGAAAGACACTGGACTCGAAAGCTTTTCAGCTTTTACCTCAGTGAGATCGTTTGGGTTATTTGTGGTTAAATCGATGGCAATAGGCGATTGATGACTGCCGATGCCGCATTCTGCATAGGGATACATTAACGGCGCTGTTGTTTTGGTCGTATCGATCAGCGCCCCCCAAGCATCACCGGTTGTACCTTGACTACTAACGGTATGATCCCATTCAGGCGCAGCCAATAAAGCCGAACTAAAGGGCAGGGCTGTGATGCTTAAAATGCCGGCATGAAAGGAAATTTTTTTCATTTTTTCACCTTAGAGTTTGACTGTAGCGTTAGGGATGCTAGCAAGTATGGGTTCTGCAAAAATCAGCCATAGTCTGGCCTTGGGTAAGGTCTGACGTTGTTGGTGTGGCGGGCGGCGTGGTAGCGCCATTGCCATTTGAGGTCGTGGTTGGCTGAGGTTGATTCCCTGTGGTTGACGGGCTGCTATTATTTGAGGGTGCGGAAAAACAAGGTGTTGCAAATAGAATGCAAAGTACCATCAAAGATAATCTTGGGTTCATAATGACCTCTCATAAGTTTTGGGTATTAAAATAGTGTGGGTATTCGCACCAAATAGGCTAATTTAATCAATGACATTAAATTTTTTATCTGACATAAAATAGGTAATATAAAAAATAACCTATTCTTGGTGATTACTTTAACGGCGAAATGCACAAACAAGTTGAAGACAATGTGCAAAAATCGTGGAAATTTTAGTCTTTGGATTTTAATGCTGAAGAAATGACCAAGCTTTGAAAACTTAACTTATTTATCTCTGTACACGACAAAATTTGATAAACGAGATTAAGAAGTCGATCTAAGTCTATGACTTGAAAGTCCATCGCCAATCTGTTTCACTCTCTAGCGACAAAACAGGAGGGTGAAATGGAATTGAGCGATGGACTAAGAACAATTTTAAAGGGTCATTTGGGTTGGAGCAAGAGCCGATTAGATTGTTTTATATGCCTGCTGCTGGCGTTAATCCGTGCGAAGCGGATGAATTTAACACAACTGGCTTTGCATTTTAACGATAAAGCATCGCCAAAATCCCGCTACCGACGGTTACAGCGGTTTTTTCAAGCTGTTGTGTTTGATTACGATGCCCTGGCGCATTTAATCGTGCAATTATTTGGTTTTGATGAGAAGCCCTATTATCTGACGCTGGATCGAACCAATTGGCAGTGGGGAAAAGCGAATCTAAATATCCTAACGCTAGCGATAGCGTACAAAGGGATTGCGATTCCGGTTTATTGGTTAGTGTTGAACAAGCAAGGCAATTCTAATCAGCGCGAACGTATAGCTTTGCTGCAACGGTTTATCCGTCAGTTTGGGCGACATAAGATACGGGGTGTGTTGGCGGATCGCGAATTTATTGGCGATCAATGGTGGCAGTGGTTAACTGACCATCGCATCCCGTTTGTCATTCGTATGAAAGCGAATCAATTACTGACAAGCAACCGACAAGCGTCACTCAAAGTAGAAACCTTATTCAGGGACTTGCAGGTGGGAGAAGAGCGTCAATTAGGGAAAAGGCATCGTATTGGTCAGCAATGGGTTTGGCTGAGCGGATTAAAACTTGAGAGCAACGAACTATTGATTTTGGCGAGCAACCAGCGTTTTCAGCACCCCGTGCCCGTCTATGCGCGTAGATGGGAAATTGAAAATTTGTTCCAAAGCTTGAAGGGGCGTGGGTTTCATTTGGAAGAGACTCGGTTAACAAGGTATTACCGAATTAAAAAAGTAATTGCTCTTCAGGCCATTGCATTCTGTTGGGCGCACAAAACCGGAGAATGGAAACATCATGCCGTTAAGCCGTTAAAGATCAAGAAACATGGGCGGCCTGAATGTAGTTTGTTCCGTTATGGTTTAGATGAGCTGACTCAGTGTCTGTTGCAGCCAATCAAAACCGTTGAAGATACGCTTCGGCTTTGGATTTTATTTCTATGCCCGCCCGATATGATTGATTATGAGCGGTCTGATGCCAGAAAAATTGCACTAAAAATTTAAATTATGAAAATTGTCGTGTACAGAGCTTATTTATTACAGAGTTCAAAGATTGATTATTGAATCACGTAATGAATAGATTTTTTCCGGCTATTTTTATGGAATAAATTATTAACTTTTTTAATTAATTCATCAATTTTTTGGATGGGTAATATTAGCTATAGCGCTCATACCTTTCAGTAGATTAAGTGCTTCATTCAAAGAATAGTCGCGGCTACTTACATCCTCACTTTCCACGCTCTCGATATTTGCGGTTTTATCTTCTTCCGTTTCTTTGGCTTTTTCACCAATACCATTCAACAAATGATGGGTCAGATCTGCTTCCTTAATGGTGCCAAATTGAGGCTTATCCAAAGATTCGATTTTCAACTCTGCTAGTTTTACATCGGGTTCAATGCCTTCGGCTTGAATCGAACGTCCGGAAGGCGTGAAATAACGGGCAATGGTTAATTTGATAGCTGCGCCGCTATCAGTCGGCAACACGGTTTGCACCGAACCCTTGCCAAACGATTTCTCACCCATGATGATTGCCCGCTTATTATCCTGTAGAGCACCGGCAACAATTTCCGATGCAGATGCCGAACCGGCATTGATTAATACCACAATTGGCGCACCCCGCATCACATCGTCCGGCGTGGCGTTAAAACGCATTTCGGCGCTTTTAATTCGGCCTTTGGTAAAAACAATCAGCCCGGAATCAAGAAAGGCGTCGCTGACCTCGACCGCACCGCTGAGTAATCCCCCCGGATTATTCCGCAGATCCAGCACCAAACCATTTAAAGGCCCGGCGTTTTCCTTTTTCAACTCATCGATAGCTTCCAACAGACTTTTACTGGTATCCGGTTGAAAACTGCTGACGTCTAAATAACCATAGTTTTTTTCCAGCAATCGTTGGGTGACGCTTTTGCTTTTAATAACGTCGCGGGTTATGGCGAATTTTAAGCGGTCGTTCTCTCCTTCCCGAGCGACTGTCAGAACAATTTGACTGCCGATTTCACCCCGCATGAGTTTTACCGTTTCGACAGGTGTCATATCTTTTACTGGTTTATCATCAAAACTGACAATCAAGTCACCTGTTTTCAAACCCGCTCTTTGTGCTGGGGCGCCATCGATTCGCGAAACTACTTTCAGAAAACCCTTTTCCAAGACGACTTGTATGCCCAAGCCGACGAATTCCCCGGTTGTCAACTCCTCAAACTCTTTGAATTCGTCACTCGCCATATAACCGGAATGCGGATCAAGATCGGCTAACATGCCACGCGTAGCGTCTTCAAACAGTTTTTTGTCGGAAACGGGTTCGACATAAGCCTGTTTGATCCGCCAGAAAATTTCGGTAAAGTCGCGTAATTCGTCACTGGGTAAGATTTGTGATGCTTCAGTTTCCGGCGGAGGAGCCGATTCCAGTTTTGCCGAGATACTACTATTAGAGACGCTCAGCGTTACCCCTAAAATGAAACCGTTCAGTAAAATGTTTCTGCGTTTTCGCATCTGTTTTAAAACTCCAATAACCTATTGACTGTAAAGACTTCCGAGTATAGGATCGATAAATTTAAACTCGGAATGCTAAACAATATTAGGCCTCATCACTATTCTCCCTATTAGCCGATTATATTCAAAATAGGCCATTTAATAAGTATCATCAAAACTTCTGCCTGAAATCAGAATAGGTAATACAACAGGCGCAGTGACAGCGTTGATAAATAGCTCTCCGCCTGTTAATTCACGAAGTTTGTAACCTTTTTCTTCCATACAGGATGTTAAAAGAAGTTTATTATAATTATCATATTGATTAGTACTTCGTATAATGATGCTTTGATTGTCATCATCACTAGTTTTTAACTCTTCCTGCTGTGCTTGATGACGGCATATCTCTAAATTTTTCGATCTATAAATATCACTAGAATCGCTGGTGTTCCAGTTTTGAGGCTTGAACGCTGAAACCCCGCAACCCGATAACAATATGCCAAGTAATAATGAAAATGCTAATAATTTCATTGTTCGTTCTCCTACGTCATCCCCAATTGAGAATAGGGTCTCTTATTCTTGGTGATTACTTTAACGGCAAAAAGCGCAAACAAATTGAAGGGAATGTGCAAAGATTGTGAAAACCTTAATCTTTAGGTTTTAATGATAAAGAAAGGGCCGCAATGAGCACCTTTAACTCAATCATTTCAAGGTTCAAGCGTCATTATGCAATCACGTAATGAATAGCATTTTTAGTGGTTTTTTTGATGGAATACATTGCAGTATCAGCGATTGTAATGAGTTCATCAACATTGGATTGTTTGTCGCCCATATAGGTCACTGCACCCATGCTGAAAGTAACCCTGGTGTTGTAGGGGGCAATGCTGTTAAGCAGGTTTTCCGTCATCCGACCGATGATAGTCATCGCTTGAATTTGATCTGTGTGAACCAATAGTATTGCAAATTCGTCGCCACCTAAGCGCCCTAATAAATCGCCTTCTCGCAAATCGGACTTGATCGCTGATGCTATCAACATCAGGAGTTCGTCACCTTTTTGATGTCCTTGCGTATCGTTGACTTCTTTGAAGTTATCCAGGTCGATAAAAGCTAAGGTCAGAGGATGCTTATAGCGTAGCGACCTTGCTATTTCAGCATTACCAGCGTCGTAAAAGTACCGTCCACTATTTGCTTTCGTTAAAGTGTCTTCACTGGCTAAGCGATCTAAAGTAGCTAACAGTTCGCTCAATTCGCGGCTTAGAATGGCAATCGTAAAGAAAATGAACGTATTTGAAATAAAATCGAGAATGGCCGGGGCTGAGTTGAATGATATGAGCAATTGCTGAAAAACCATCAGTTCAGCAATCGACGCCAAAAAGGTAATGAAGTATGTCCAGCGGCTCCCCAGAAAAAATGCCGCAATGATAATCGGTATGATGTAAAAATGTGAGAAGGGAGCCAGCGGTCCCGTCAGGTAGTCGGCGTAGAAAATTAACAATTCTAGGCATAACATCAAAGCAGCAAGGCGTTTCTTGTTCACTTTGTTGACGCGCTTTATGACAACGTTCAGTCGATTAAAGCTGATTGGCATTGTTACCCCCCACCTTTTACACTAACCAATAAACGCATCGGTTAGAGTGTAATAATTTGATTTCATTGACCAAGATAACTCTCATATTTAATGGCGATAGATTCAAAATTAATCTAATTTCAAATATATCTTTAAATTCATTATTTTAAGCAGAAAAGAAGTTTCCAGAAAATAGACTTATGTTGCGCACACTTTGTTCTTTAATAAACCCTATTGGCCTAGTTCTGGCAAATTTTTACGTTTTGATGCTAAGCTGTTTTTGTCGGCATCGGTCATTTTCGCAATTAAGCTGAGTTCTTTTTCTGTGTCGGCATTAACTTCTAGCGCAAACGGCATCGAAGAAATCAAAATTAAAGCAGTGTATCTAGCTACTTTATGGGGCTTCCAATTTAAGCCGGGACAGTTTTCAAAAACAATGGGTTACGAGTAGCCCGCTCCCTGCCTTTTCTTGGTAGCGGAAGCACCCCCATTTCATCCACCAACCATGAAAACAAATCAGGAAACGTTTGGCCAAACAAGCGCATTGCCGCCGTTGTTCCATCAGCCCGTTTGAGTCCGTAGTTATGAATCACCGTCAATGCCCGCAAGCGTTTTTCGGTCAAGCCACGACCATTGTGATACATCTGTGACAGATAACCATTACGACCCTCAACGGCGGAAGAACTGCGATGAAAGTTCCGCGCCATCCACTCCGCCCATTCCAACCAGCGTTGCAATTCACTTTCCGGCAGGATTGCTGTGAAAGCATCGGTCTGTAAATTTTGCGCGGCTTGCTGCCAAGCCTGGTGGTATTTTTCCCGCTGCCTAGGGTTTTGAGTTTTGTGCAGTTGCTGATGCCAATACACCGTTGGTAACAGGGTATGACTCAGCCAGTATTGCGTTGCCTCATCCACCGAAAGACCGGCTAGAATTTCCATGACCCATAGCCACCAAACTTCCACATTAGCTGCCAAGTCATTCAATTGGTTGCGAAACTTATTCATGGTCAGTTTAGAGTCGGAGATTTCTTGCGATTGAGCGATTTTTTCAAACGCCTGAGCCCGTTTTTCTAGATTGGAAGTCACCTGTTCCGCCCGGTTGGGTTGCTGTGAGGATAGCGAAAATGGATGAACATCTTCGGCAATGCCGGCCAAATTTTCATGATAATCGGTGCGTGTTTCCAGCATCTGTTTGATGGTCAATTCTGCCTCAACGACCCGGACCATTTCAGCAAGGTTGTCATGCGGTTTCTTTTGCAACAGTGCCTCAGCCGTTTCCAGTTGTGTTTTTGCTTGTTCGTGCCGCCTTCCCAGAGTTGTCCCCAACCATTTGCTGATATCCTGCTGCGCATGAAAAACATCGGCGCCCGATTGACAGTCAAACCCGGTGATAGCCAGCTTGATCAAGGCTTTGGCTCGGTCGCTAACGGCGTGGTTAACATCAATACCCAACTCTTTTAGGCGCGGTATCGCCTTCTCAAACCATGTATCGAAGCGGCGGTCATGACTGATGTCTTCCAAAATCAAATAGCCGGACGACAAATCCATCAGCACCAGGATGAGAAAATCACCAAAAAAGGTTTCATCCATGGCGACTACGGCTGAACGTGGTTGCGCTGAAACACCGCTTTCACAACGCTGCTGAAATAAGGGTAACAGGCTTTCCATCCGGCTCAATTGCTGACGCAATGCCGATGGCGATATGCCCACATGCGTGTCAATGCGAATCAGCTTGAAAAATCGCGATAACTTGTCGGCTCCAACATGGCACTCCATACCGAAGCTGTACAGAACCGCAACCATCAATAGTTTTAGCCAGGCTTCGCCTGCTTCGGTTTCCCATAGCGCAGATTCTGGATGTTGATTACGTTGGGCTTGCGCTTTTTGCTGCCGATGGACGCTACTTTTAGATCGATTGACCAGTACAGCCAATTGTCGAAGACTTTTCTTGCCACGGACAACCAGTTCATTGATAATCGAACGGTTCGTTGCACGGATTCCTTGTGTCGTTTTGTTTTTTTATCATTAACTCATGATACAGAAATCAGGAATATGCGGCAAGCGCTTGATTTTGTCCCGGTTTAAGTGGGTAGCCCTTTATGGATATGGTTTTTCATCATTCCACGCATGTTTAAATTTAAAAAAAGTTTGTTAAATTCAACTAATGTATAACCGATTGATATCAACTTTATAAGCTATTATCGTTCCAACACCTCCAAGTCAAGTAGTCACTATAGTCTTTCATCTATTTGAAATATTCCAAGATCACAAATAGGATTACCGGTTGAAAGCAACCGATTCAATGTGGTTATTTCAACCAATTTTTTAAATTTCACATGTATTTATAATTATAATCAAGGTCGCAAGTCTGAATATTAACCCTTGTTCCGCCATGCTTATCTAAATACGCCTTAATGATTCCCGCCTAGGGCATTAAAGTAGAAAGAGCTGATATCCAATCTCTCAATAGCGTCTTATACCTTCATAATGATTAATTTAACGATAAAAACTGCAAAAATTGTGACTACAACTGCTAGCATATTAGGTAATTCCTTTATGGTTTGAATCATTCTGAAGTCATTGAACATCATCAACAATGAATTCGATGAAAAATAACTTAAATTATTATTTATTAATCCGTGTACCCATTAAGAGGATTACTGTTGTACTTTGATTGATAGGGGGTACCATTGATACGCTAAAGCTGATGATGCACTTATTCCACCGTCATTAATTTAATACCGAATAGTGAATAACTATTCTTGGCATCTACTTTAACGAATAAAATCGCAAGAAAAATGAAGGAAATGTGCAATAAAGATGGCTTTTTTAATGCTCTAGGTATGAAAATGGCCGATAAGGTTAAAATATCCTAGCCAATTATCTAGAACAACTGTTTGGTTATTAAAAATAACCTTCAGCCCGAAACCATGAAATCGCGTCAGCTATTGCTAGTTGGGAGGAACGTGCTTTATAGCCAAGTTCCGTTTCGGCTTTAGAAGACGTAAAGTACATCTTGTTTTTCGCCATCCGTAACGCATCAAGACTTACCCTGGGTTCACAGCCAGTCAGCCGTGCGACGATTTCCATACCGATAGCGACCGGGTAAATAGCCTTGCGCGGTAATTTGATTTTGGAAGCAGGCGGTCCATCTATTTCGGCAATCAAGCCTAAAATTTCGCTTAGCGCCAAATTGTCTCCGCCTAATATATAACGCTCGCCTATTTTGCCGTGTTTGAAGGCTAGCCAATGACCCATTGCAACATCGTCCACATGGACTATGTTGAGTCCGGTATCGATATAAGCCGGCATTCTGCCTTTCAGCGCATCGATGATAATTCGTCCGGTCGGGGTCGGTTTCAGATCTCGCGGCCCTAAAGGTGATGTTGGATTGACGATCACAGCCGGCAGATGTTCATGTTTTATGAGCCGTAATACCTCTTGCTCAGCCAAATATTTGGATTGTTTGTAAACACCCACCATATCGCCGAACGTTGCCGGGGTATATTCGCAGGCTGACATACCGTTATTATAGAACCCCATTGTTGCGACGGAGCTGGTATACACCACTCGCTCGATACCGAAATTCAAGGCCGCTAGCATCAGAGCTCGTGTTCCCTTGACATTGACCCGGTTCATCGAATCGGCATCAGGTACCCAGAGCCGGTAATCAGCCGCGACATGAAACAGATGACGGCAACCTTTTAAAGCATCGGCATAAGTTTCCGGCTTAGCCAAATCGCCTTCGACGATTTCAACGTCCAGTCCGTTTAGATTGCGTCGGTCATTATTGGACCGAGACAAGACGCGCAACCTGTGTCCTTTTGACAACAATGTACGTGCGACGGCAGCACCAATGAAACCGGTCGCGCCGGTCAAAAACGTGAGAATGGACATAGGTTAATCTGGTTTTGTATAGGTTAATGCAATATACCCTCTCTACGACACATCACTATGATCAATGTGAGTTTAGGCAATTCCTTGTCATTAAAGGCCGGGATAAGCCCTTTCTGAGTATCAAACTTCTGAGTCAGATTCTATTTTGGATTCGCGGCTGACATCCATTCCTACAATTACGGCATCAACGACAGGTTTTTTATTCGAAGATAACGCATCATTCGTTTGTTTGCGCCTGTAGGGTGAACGTTGTCTCCATCCATAGTAGCCATAGCGTGAAACTTTCTCTAAATGCCACATGACTTTTCGTATCGTAAAGTTTCTTTTATTGGAATTCGCGATCAATGGCTTAACCCTCGCTTGTTTGGAAGATAGGGCGCAGACATTTTCAAGAACGCCACCTCATCGATAAGGCGAAAATTTTCTCGCCATGCCTCCAAAGTTGATTCGGGGATGCCAAAATCCTCAGCTGTTTTGGCAACTCCATCGCGATCTGCACATTGCACGACTTTTTCCTTAAAGGATGTTCTGCTTTTTTTTCGAACTAATTGGCTATTTGCTGCTTTGTTCATTAACATGATTGATCCCGGTGTGAGCGTTTACATGGCCGATTGTCAAATGATCTCCGCCGATATTTCCTGGTTTTTCGCTCTGTACACGACAATTTTCATAATTTAAATTTTTAGTGCAATTTTTCTGGCATCAGACCGCTCATAATCAATCATATCGGGCGGGCATAGAAATAAAATCCAAAGCCGAAGCGTATCTTCAACGGTTTTGATTGGCTGCAACAGACACTGAGTCAGCTCATCTAAACCATAACGGAACAAACTACATTCAGGCCGCCCATGTTTCTTGATCTTTAACGGCTTAACGGCATGATGTTTCCATTCTCCGGTTTTGTGCGCCCAACAGAATGCAATGGCCTGAAGAGCAATTACTTTTTTAATTCGGTAATACCTTGTTAACCGAGTCTCTTCCAAATGAAACCCACGCCCCTTCAAGCTTTGGAACAAATTTTCAATTTCCCATCTACGCGCATAGACGGGCACGGGGTGCTGAAAACGCTGGTTGCTCGCCAAAATCAATAGTTCGTTGCTCTCAAGTTTTAATCCGCTCAGCCAAACCCATTGCTGACCAATACGATGCCTTTTCCCTAATTGACGCTCTTCTCCCACCTGCAAGTCCCTGAATAAGGTTTCTACTTTGAGTGACGCTTGTCGGTTGCTTGTCAGTAATTGATTCGCTTTCATACGAATGACAAACGGGATGCGATGGTCAGTTAACCACTGCCACCATTGATCGCCAATAAATTCGCGATCCGCCAACACACCCCGTATCTTATGTCGCCCAAACTGACGGATAAACCGTTGCAGCAAAGCTATACGTTCGCGCTGATTAGAATTGCCTTGCTTGTTCAACACTAACCAATAAACCGGAATCGCAATCCCTTTGTACGCTATCGCTAGCGTTAGGATATTTAGATTCGCTTTTCCCCACTGCCAATTGGTTCGATCCAGCGTCAGATAATAGGGCTTCTCATCAAAACCAAATAATTGCACGATTAAATGCGCCAGGGCATCGTAATCAAACACAACAGCTTGAAAAAACCGCTGTAACCGTCGGTAGCGGGATTTTGGCGATGCTTTATCGTTAAAATGCAAAGCCAGTTGTGTTAAATTCATCCGCTTCGCACGGATTAACGCCAGCAGCAGGCATATAAAACAATCTAATCGGCTCTTGCTCCAACCCAAATGACCCTTTAAAATTGTTCTTAGTCCATCGCTCAATTCCATTTCACCCTCCTGTTTTGTCGCTAGAGAGTGAAACAGATTGGCGATGGACTTTCAAGTCATAGACTTAGATCGACTTCTTAATCTCGTTTATCAAATTTTGTCGTGTACAGAGGGTTTTTCGATTGATTTCCTTTAAACTCGGGCGCAATGCCATTGATTTAGCAAACAAGAATCGCATCCGCTGATTTTCAGTTCCTCATGCACTGCAATATCAAAGGCAAATGCGGTCTTGCTTCGGCAATTAATTGGCTGACTTACTGTCGATAGATCCCACCTTGCATTTCTGCCATTTTTCGTGGCGTTGTTTTTTCAATTCATCCCATTTTGCTGTTTGTTCTTTTGTCAGTATGCCTTCTATTAGCTTTTTATTGGCTTCATGTGCGGCTTTAAAGCTTTCTTGCTGTTGCTTGAATATGGGTTCCAGTTTGGCTTTCTGATCAGCCGTTAAGCCAAGTTCTTTGGTCATGCGTTCGAGTCTACCGCCATGATGCCACCCATGTTCCCCATTATCGTTTGAAGCTGCCGCAATACTGAATGGCAGTACAAGTGCGAGTGCAATCGTTAATATTTTCTTGTTCATAGTAGATCTCTCATTAGTGAAGGTTGCAGAACAGGTCTTCCTGTTCTTGGTACTTACTCTAACGATGAAAAGCGCAAACAAGTTGAAGAAAATGTGCAAAATTCGTGAAACCTTTAATCATGCGCCGATAGAGTCGGCAATGACTCTTTTTTTCTAAAGTCCAGAATGCTTGTGAAAACTAAACCTGAATCCGTGTTCAAATTTGGACAATATCATGTAAGCCAATGATAAATAAGGTATAATGTAGATTTTCTGTGTTCACCCATTTTGATTATGGCACAATTTAAGCTGAAAGAATCCAAGAAGGAACTGACTTCCTATGCCGGGCTGTCGTTGATCGGCCAATGCCTGGAAGCGGTCAATGTCGAAGCGGTAGTGGACGGACAAATTCCGGTTTCGCTCGGGATCAAGACCTCGGATTTATTGAAAACAATGGTCGGATTGTTGTGTATAGGCAAAAGCGACTTCGAAGCGGTTGAGCCGTTTCGTGAAGACCGTTTTTTCAAAACGGCATTGGCTGTTCGTAAAGTTCCCGGCAGTGTCTGGCTGCGGCAGCGTCTTGATCGTGTCAGCGGCCGCCTGCTGGAGCCGTTGGACGAATGTTCGGTTCGGCTCATTGAACGGACACAAGCCCCGATCACACTGCATAAAGGCTATGTCTGCTTGGACATGGATACTTTTGTTATGGATCAGAGCGGGACCAAGAAGGAAGAGGTAAGCCGAACCTATCAGGGTGTGGATGGGTATACGCCTGTAGCGGCCTATCTGGGGAATGAAGGCTGGTGCATCGGCCTGGAGTTGCGTCCTGGTCGCTGGCATTCATCGCTGGAGATTGATTATTTTCTAGAGCGGCTATTTCCCCGTGTCGAGCGTTTGGTTGCGCCGAACTTGGCGGTGTTATTACGCAAAGACTCCGGGTTTGATAGCGCCAAACTGTTATTTGCCGTCGCTGATGAGAAAGTGCGCTGGGCGGCAATGGATCGAAGTTTTGACTATTTGGTTAAGTGGAATCCCAGGCGGCAAGATAAAACAGCCTGGGTAGAAAAGGCGGAAGCAGCCGGTGCCTTTGTTGAAAAGCGTCCAGGTAAACGGGAAGCGTTAATGACACTGATGGTGGATCGCGCCTGGAAAAAACAGACTCGCCCTTTCAGGCTGGTGATACGGATCATTGAACGCACGATCAACAAGCACGGCCAGATGCTATTGCTGCCAGATGTCGAACTGGAAGGTTGGTGGACGAGTCTGGATGAACCCGAAGAAACCGTCATTGAACGCTACCGCGACCACGGCACCCATGAACAATTTCATTCGGAATTCAAAACGGATCTGGATCTGGAGCGTTTACCTTCCGGTAAGTTTGAGACCAACGACTGTCTATTGAGAATGGGCATGTTTGCCTACAATTGCTTACGGCTGATTGGTCAACTGGGCCTGACAGGCGACTTGGCGCCGATACGTCACCCGGCAAAACGTCGGCGGTTACGAACCGTGCTACAAGAAGTCATGTACCGCGCGGCGCAGGTGATCCACAAAGCTCGGCAATGGTGGCTGGACTTGGGGCATGCCTCGCCAGTGGCAAAAGTATTCGCTTATTTGCAAGAGCGATTGGTGGCGCAACCGGGCTTTGCATCGGGATAAACTGGGCGAAAGCTTGAAAGGCTGGGTATAGGTTGATTCTCTGGGCAGAGAAGAGGTTTGCTTGTCTTTGTGGCTGGTTTTTCGGACAACAATGGCGGCAACGCGACAGAAGAGGTTGATTTTTGCGACTGAGGGCTTGATGTACGACGTTTAAGTTTCGGTGGGCGGTAGGTTTCTTTAAAAAACGCGCTGAAAATGCGGCGGGCATCCCTTAAACCGAAAGGAACACGGATTCAGGCTAAAGAAAGAAATTCAAATCTAAGGGTTTCAGATTAAATTCCGTATTTCCATTCAAAATTTCAACGTATTTTGATCAGGATGATTAATATGTGAAAATAGGGATTAATATTCAATATTATTTTAAATATTAACTTAAATTTTGTGCGTTAACTTCACTCGGAACCTACATGATTAAAAAAACGATTCGACATAAACTGCTGTCTGCATATATTTTAATGCAGGCTCTCCTATGCTTTGGAACTGCCCAGGCAGTCGATCAAACACAACTTGTCGAAGACGCTGGTGCTTGGTTTCAGGCGGTAGGTGAAGGGAGTCTACAGGCTGTCGATCCTTCTTTAGATAAAGTCCGTGTCTGGGTGGAAGGTCAATCGCGATTCGATCAAGGCATGGATCACTGGTATCAAGGCATGATACGCGCTGCCGGCGGTTATTCGTTAACCGAGCGACTCACTGTTTGGGCGGGATATACTTATCTCCCTACCCAAAATGTCAAATATGGGACCAGCGTCAATGGTGCGCCCGTCGGACAGCAAGATGTGTGGCCCGCCTTACGTTATATTCTGCCCACCGATTTTGGTACTTTTACCTTTAGAACCATGTGGGAAACTAACTTTGGCTTAGGTTCTCAGGTCAGGGAAAGACCTCGGCAAATGATTAAATTCATGCATCCGCTTGGATTCGAGCCACGTTTGAGTTTAATTGCCTGGGATGAGGCATTTTACCGAATCAACACCACCAACTGGGGCGGCAAATCCGGTTTTGATCAAAACCGCGCATTTGCCGGTTTAGGTTGGAGTTTTAACAAGAATGTCAGAACGGAATTGGGGTATATGAATCAGTATCTCGATGGTGCCGACCATGTTCACACCACTATGCATCATTTAGGGATGGCTTCTGTTTTTGTCAATTTTTAAGCGAAATTGGACTTAAAGAGCATGGAGGAGTCCGGTTACTGGATGTCTTCGCCATTGGTTGCACATCATCGGTTTTTCAACTTTGGTGTGAATTCGAGCATCGTATATACGGCAAGGTGACCGGAAAAACATGATAAAAAAGCCGGTGTTAACGGCTTTTTTTAAAAATTTAGCTACTTGGCTTCAGAGATTTGGCAATGCTGTCACCAAATTCGACTAAGTTTATGCCTTGACTGATACCGTGTTTCCAGTAGTGCTCGGCGTTGATCCGCCGATTCTTTTATCCAAATCGTTCAAGAAAGCGAGTAAAGTGGGTTGAGTGGTTGACGAACCGGTTGAGCCCTGTAATGCAGTCACGAGAGCACTAAAATCACTTTGTAATTGGCTGGTAGAATTACTCGTCGGTGCATTGCCGGAAGGGGTGGTTGTCGTGCCAGTTGTGCTAGCAGAGGTTAACGAGCTAACCAGACTGTTTAAATTATTGGTGAAATTGCTGTATCCACTTGATGCGCCTACTGTTGACGCTGAAGCAGTGGTTGAAACTGGGTTGTCATTATCACCATCGCTATCGATTGAAGTCCCGGTCGATGCTTGTTGTTGACTCCCTGCTTGTTTTAATACTTGAAATAAGTCGTGCATAAAAGTATGTAATAACTGATCAACGTTATTAGCGGAGGTTGTTGATCCACTTTGGTCATTATCACCATCGCTATCAGTACCAGCGGCGCCAGTCATTGTCGTATTGGAGGTGGTGGCTGAATTAGCACTCGAAGTTGTTGGGGCCGTACTGGAGGTTGCACCAGAACTTGAAGCAGGCAGAGACAAGCCTAATCCTTGTAAGGCTTGCATTACGCTTTGCATAAAAGCGCCGCTATGCCCGTGCCCATGTCCGTGATGAGGACTGCTTACCGCGCTTGAACCGCTGCTATCATTTCCTGCGGTTCCATTTATACCTGTTGTGTAATATGCCGGATAAACCGCTTGCGAACTGACTGAGTTGATTGAAGAAGTCATGGTTTTTTCCTCCAGATTGTTTGAATCCCAATAAAAACGGCAAATAATTGCCGCATTCTTGCTTTTTAGAGTTAAATCAGCAATTAAAAGTATTTACATGCAGGATCTATACCAAATTTAATTGAGTCATTCAATATGAGTGATTAACACTAATTTAATAAAACTAAATTTTAATAAATAAACCTCTGATTCCTGCATGTGACTATTTGAGAAATAGCAGAATATTTCAAATGTGTTTTCAGAAAAAAACCTCTATCCTTGGCTAGATAGAGGCTAAAAAGAGCGGCAATTTTACTGTTGAGGTTTCACCATAAAACTTTTTAGCTTTCTGCCAGTCCTTTTATTTTATCTATCAGAGAATCTATCAATTTTTTAATTTCATCAATCATTTTGTTCACCCATAATTTTAACGGAAATGAAAATTACTCATTAAGGATGCAGTTCCGATCAATGCAGCCGAAACCAATATTTCACCTGATATCAATCCGATTAAGCCAGTAAAATAAAAAACACCAATGACAATATCTTTATATAGGTTGATTGAATTGCTCATTTGTTGCGCCTCAAAGGATATATAACCCTAAAATAATCAATTAAAGATCTAACCGATAATGATGATTACAGAATAATCATTATTTATTGCGCTTATTTAGTACTATGGTCGTTCACGCCTTACCACTAATTTACCACCCTGATCAGCTTGGCACACACCGCTTATGGTTTCGCCCCGGTGATTGATAAAGCTAGCAGCAATACCAGCTGTTTTGCCTTCACAGGCGGTATACGCTTCAGGTGGCGGTCCTCGGTGATGTTCGCCGGATTGTTGTCCATCGCCTGCATTTTGTCCTGTCTGTGGTTCTTGTGCCCAAATAAATTGACTAATACACAAAAGTGCTACACCCAGCAAAACCGGGTATTTAATTAATTTCATAAAATTCACCATCATAAAAAACTAATCGATATTAATTAATAAACATTATCAAAACTTCTTTTGCAGGAAATTAAAAATATACATTTATAGGATACAGAACAGAATTTTCTGTTTCTGTTCGTTGATATTAGATTAATGATGAAAAGCGCAAACAAATTGAAGGAAATGTGCAAAATTTGTGAAAGTTTTTCTATCTACTGATCATCCAATAGAGATAACGCCATATTTAGACTGGTTAGTGGTGGTGTCACTTTTCAAAGTCGATGTCGGCAGATTGTCAAAGCCATGTCAGCGGGGTGTTTTGGGAATGCCATATAAATTCAAATTTTCACGACAACCTATTTGTACTGCTGGTTACAAGGTTTCTGTTCTGCCAAACGGCCCCCTCACACGACATTTGCGCCGTGGTGATGTCGGGTTTGAATGCCGTTGACATTGGCTTTGAAAAGTGACAATGGCATAAATAGCTCACCGCTTAAATTCTGATTATTTTGGTTTCTGTAAGGTTGCTGAAAGGTTTGATTGCTACACCTAAGTAGTGAGAGAACCAGTGCTATTTGAGGGTATGTGTCGTCAAATTGTAGCTTCGCGCCCAATAGGAGGCCGATGCCCAACTTGATGCATTACGTGTGGATTACTAATTGCGATTCCAGAGCTAGGTTTGGGCAGCATCATTAGCCTCCTTTAAATGCCCTTTAAGGCATTTCACACACTTAAAATATGGCATATAACATAGTCTTTCTTTTAAAGGAATTCACATATTTTAATTAATTCTAATATATCAATACATTAATATATTGGCTTACTTTTTGCTGATTCTATAGATATTTGGCTATTCCCTGGACTCTTCCAGCTTTATCTAGAGAGACAACAAAACCGATGTACGGATCATCAATTACCCCCACCTCAATCAAAAAACAACTAATTGCCGAGGCGATACGAAACTGCAAAATACTTGGCCTATTACCATTGTGTATCACAGCACCTGCAATGGCCGTTGAGGAACAACAATATTCACAATCCGAACAAACAGTCATCCTTGAGAAAGTCGTTGTTACGGATAAGCGGCCAGCCGTTAACTCGCTCAGCAACTCAGAACTTGAATCAGACGACATTAACAGAAAGCAGGCGGCTGTCAGTGATACGGCGAAATTGCTTGAGAATACCCCTGGGGTTAGCCTGTATGGCGCAGGCGGCGTGTCAAGCCTGCCAGTGATTCATGGATTGAACGATGATCGCGTCAAGATCGATGTTAATGGCATGACCATCACTTCGGCCTGCGCCAATCACATGAATCCCCCGTTGTCTTATATCGACCGTAGCAATATCGGCAAAATTACCATTATGTCCGGTATTACGCCGGTGAGCATGGGTGGTGACAGTATCGGTGGGACGATTTCGGTGCAATCGCCCGATCCGGTTTTTGCTGAACCCGGTCAGGACATTCTACTCAATGGCCGCCTCTCTTCGTTTTACCGGAGCAATGGCGATGCCTTTGGCGGCAGTATTGCAGCCGGAATTGCCAATCAGAATGCCCGGCTGGATTACACGGGTTCGCATACTGAAAGCCGTAATTATAACGATGGTAATGGTCAAAATGTTCAGTCCTCGGCTTACGAAAATCAAAACCACGCCGCCACTCTGTCTTTCAAATTCGATAACCATTTATTGGTCATTAAGGGTGGACAGCAGCACATGCCCTTTCAGGGCTTCCCCAATGCCCGAATGGATTTGACCAATAACGACAGTATCTTTGGTAATATCATGCATAAAGGTCGCTTTGATTGGGGAACGCTGGAGAGTAAGTTTTATTTTGAAAGCACCGAGCACAGCATGAATATTGGCGGAGACAAACAAGCGTTTGCTCTGCCGCCTCCCAACAATCTAATGCCCATGCAAACCAGCGGTAGAAATCTGGGCTATAAAATTCAAGCGGAAATCCCCTTCACCAACAGAGACACCTTACGGGTTGGGAACGAATTTCACAGCAATAAAATTAATGACTGGTGGCCTGCGGTACATAACAACCTCAAAGGCCCAGTTCCTGCAGGCATGTATTGGATGATGGCGCCTGATGCTTATTTCAATATTTATAATGGACAACGCGACAGAGTGGGCACCTTTGCCGAATGGGATGCGCATTGGTCACCCGAGTGGCGTAGCCAACTGGGCTTGCGTTACGATCACACCAACACCGACACCGGCAACGTGGAACCCTACAATCCAAATTTACTGGGCGGTGCGGCGGCTGCGGGTGCTGGCATGAGTTTGAAGGCCGCCAATGCCTTTAACGCACTCAATCATGAGCGCAACACCGATACCTTCGATGTCACCGCATTAGTCGAGTTTACGCCTAATACCATCGGCCAGTATGGGTTTGGTTATGCCCGAAAAAATCGGGCACCTAATCTGTACGAGCGCTATACCTGGGGTATACGGAATATGGATATGGCGATAAC
>CAVXZR010000094.1:0-59671 GCA_963765965.1 uncultured Pseudomonadota bacterium | reverse complement strand
GGTACCGAACAAACATACCGATTCCGCTCGAATCGATTGTGGGAACTTCTTCTAGATCCAGGATGATCCACGTCGAGCCCGGCACCGGCGATCCCCCGGTTCGCGCTCAGCGCGGCCGCCAACGCCGCCTCGTCATGGATGCCGCCGCGGGCGGTGGTGATGAAATACGCATGCGGCTGCATCTGGGCGAACTTGGGGGCGCCCAGCATGCCGCGAGTTTCCGCCGCCTGTGCGGGCAGTTGATCGAGACGTAGTCGGCGCCGGTGCAGCAACTGGTCGAGCCCCGACCTTCTCGGCGCCGCGCGCGGTCGATCTGGTCCTCGCGTCAGGTAGGGGTCGCACGCCAGCACCGGCATGGCGAACGGCCCGCCGGCACAGCTCGGCCAGGCGCGGAGCCGGTATGGCCCAGGCCGATGATGCCGAGCGTCTTGCCGTGGATGTTGTTGCCGATATAGGCGTTGCGGTTGATCCCGGCCTCGCGCCGCATGTGCCGGTCGGCCTGGATGACCCGCTTGGACAGCAGCAGCATCATGCCCAGCACATGCTCGGCCACCGCCTCGCGGTTGCCGCCGGCCTGGTTCACCGCCAGCACGCCGGCCGCGGTGCAGGCATCCACGTCGATCGTGTCATAGCCGGCGCCGCTGCTGGACAGCACCAGCAGTTCCGGCGCGTCGGCCAGCAACGCCGCGGTGCCGTGCAGATGGGCCGGATTTCGGCGAGGCGCTGGGAATCTGATAGGCATGGGCGCCGGCCAGCACCGCCGATCTCGGTCCCGCTGTCGTTGTCGAGCTTGTCCAGCCGGATGTCCGCGGGCGCCAGCAAATGGCGGAATACCGGGTGGCTGACGGCCTTCAAGTGGGCCAAGAGCCCATAAAAGTCATCCTCGGCCCGACTGAAGTCGGGCCTACTCGGATTCACTGGGACCCACTCATTGCGGGTACATGCTGGCCGGCATATAGCCAGACTGGATGTGGTCGTGGAGCATGGTCGCGTCGGAGACCGCGTCTCTCGAGAAGATTGGCTGAGTCCGGGCGGGTTGGCTCTTCGATTCCTCGGGCAGTGTAGGCGGCGGAGGCATGATCCCTGTCGGTTGCCGATCCGGTCGAGCATGGCATCGTGTGAGCGGCTCGTCGCCGAGCCAGCCGATCTTGACCGAGACGGTCGAATTCTTGCCGGATGTGAGGATCGTCACCCGGACCTTGCGAGCGTCGGCGTCTGCCCTTCGAGGATGATGAGCCCGCTCGGGTCCTCGTTCTGGACGATTGAGTGCACGCCGACGTCGGACATCGCGTCCTTGACGTTGGCCAGGAGCGTCGGCGAGGTCGGGAACATCTGCATCCCCCGGCCGCCGACATACGAAGGCCCGATCGGCAGGGCCAGTTTCTCGCGACCAAACGGCCCGGTCGTCGAGCATCCGGCGACCATCGAGGATGCGATCAGCATCCCGCCATCCAGTTTCGGCGCATTACTGCCTCCGGGGTCGATCGATTCGCGATCCTTCGCTGGCGTCGACCTGTGGGGCGGCAAACTATCCGCGATCGTCCGGCCGGTCAATGGCGATCGTTCGCGTCCGAGACCACCAGGGCGATCCCTCGAAAATTCCCGAGTCATATGAGGATTCGATGAGCAATCGTCCGAACGGGTTGACTCCGGAGCGAGCGAGGGTTAACATTAGTTTTACCTTTCGCTTCGAGGCGTCTGAAAATCACTTCGCCTCGCATTCCCTTACCAGATTGGCCATTTCGTGGCCCAGAGGATGGTGATGCCCCAACCTCGCGTTCGCTACATCGGGAGCCGAGAGCTGCATCGCGACCTACCGAAGGTTCTCGAGTCGCTCGAAGATCCCTCTGCTCGCTATGTCTTGACCATCCATAGTAAACCCAAGGCTGTGTTGATTGGCGCCGAGGCGTTCCTGGGACTGCTCCGCGGCCACACGCCGGAGGACCGCCTGCTCGCCTTGCAACTCGGGGCCCTGGTCCAGGGCCTGGAAGCTTCCACTTCTACCGACGACCTCGCCGAAGCCGATGATGAGCTTCGAGCGGATCTCGTCGCCGCGAGCGTTTGAAGCGGACGGGCCGTCCTCTTCACCCTTCTCGACGCCCGCTCTTCCCTTTCGATCGAGATCGACCCGGGATGCCAATCCAAGGCAATCGGGTCGATCTCGCGTCGTTTCCGGGTTGCGACGACCGGCCTGGCGAATTCTTCCAAGGACCGGGCCGAGTAGCGTTCAGTTCCCCTTCGACCGATCCGATCCGGTTAGGAAGGGCTCTGCTCTCCCTTGCCGACGAGTTCATGGTAAACTATGGAAACGCCCGTTCACCATGCAATCAACCAGATCCAGACCGTCCTGAGGCTCCGGCAACGCCGCGCCCATGACCTTTTCGTTTACGATCGAACCCGAGTAGGCCCGACTTCAGTCGGGCCAAGACCTTTCTAGATTATGGGTTTCTGGCCCGACTGAAGTCGGGCCTACTCATCAAAACACGCTCCTACCCACGATCCGACGTGACTTCGGCGGATCGTCTCGTTGCTTTCCCATCCAGGACTCGACCCGACCGAGGTGACTTGATGTCGAGCCGCCCGTTCGTCCATCTCCATTGCCACAGTCACTACAGCCTTCTGGACGGGGCGAGCAAGATTCCCCGCTGGTCAAGCGGGCCAAGGCCCTCGGGATGCCGGCCATCGCTGTGACCGACCATGGCAACATCCATGGCGCCGTGGAGTTCCTCCGCGAGGCCAAGGCGGTTGACCTCAAACCGATCATCGGGATGGAGGCCTATGTTGCGCCCGGCTCGGCGGACCGAACGATCCGGCGGCGGCCACTCGGGCAACGAGCACAACTTTCACCTCACCTTGCTCGCTCGCAACGGCGAAGGCGTCCGCAACCTGATGCGGCTCTCGTCGATGGCCTTCCTGGAGGGGTTCTATTACAAGCCCCGGATCGATAAGGAGATCCTTGAGCGGCATTCCGAAGGCTTGATTTGCCTCTCAGGCTGCGTCTCCTCGGAGTTCTCCGACCACGTCCTCCACGGCAAGACTGCCGAGGCCGAGAGCTCTGCGCCTGGTATCAGAAGATCTTCGGCGAAGAGAATTTCTACGTCGAGATCCAGTGCAACGGCATCCAGATCCAGAAGGACCACGAGCAAGCGGCGACCGTCCTCGCCCGGCGGATGGGCCTGCCGCTGGTCGCCACCAGCGATGCCCACTACCTGATGAAGGAAGACGCCCAGGTCCATGACATCCTGCTCTGTATCAACACCGGCCGGACCTTCGACGACCCCAACCGGATGCGATTCGAGAACGACCAGTTCTACGTCCGCAGCCCCGAGGAGATGTACGAGGCGCTCCCCGGTCACGAGGAAGCCCTCGCCACTTCGGTCCGGATCGCCGAGCTGGTCGAGGACAACTACAAGAGCCTGAACCTGGGCAAGCGTCAGTTTCCCTCGTTCAAGCCGCCTGGCCAGCAGTCGCCCGAGGACTACCTCCGCGAACTCTGCCAGCAAGGGATGCGGGACCGCTACGGAGACTCCCCGCCCGAGGCGGCTCGACCGGATGGAACATGAGCTTGGGATCATCAACCGGATGGGCTTCGCCTCCTACTTCCTGATCGTCTGGGACTTCGTCCGCTACGCCCGCGAGCAAGGAATCCCCAACTCGGCCAGAGGCTCGGCCTGCGGCGCACTGGTGAGCTACCTGCTTTATCTCAGCCATGTCGATCCCTTGACCTACGACCTCCTCTTTGAACGGTTCCTCGACCCCAACCGGTCCGAAGCCCCCGACATCGACATCGACCTTTGCAAGGATCGCCGGGTCGAGGTGATCGCCTACGTCAAAGAGAAGTACGGCGACTGCCAACGTCGCACAGATCGGCACTTTCGGCACGATGGCCGCCAAGGCGTCGCATCAAGGACGTCGGCCGTGCCTTGAATATCCCGCTCGCCAGGGTCGATCAGGTCACGAAGCTGATCCCTACCAGGCCGAATATCACGCTGGAAACGGCCCTCGAGCGAAGAACCCCAACTTCGCGCTTGCTCGACGAAGACCCCGAACTCCGCCGACTGTTCGACTTCGCCCAGCGGCTGGAGGGTACGGTCCGCAATGTCGGGACCCATGCGGCCGGCGTCGTGATCGCCGACCGACCGCTCCGCGACCTCGTCCCGCTCCAGAAGATCCCTAACAAGGACAAGGACAAGGAGGTCGTCAGCACCCAGTGGGAGATGGGCGACGTCGAGAAGGCCGGCCTCCTCAAGATGGACTTCCTCGGCCTCCGGAATCTCACCAGCCTGGAAGCGGCCGTCCGCCTGATCAATCGGCGGTTTCCCGAGAACCCGATCGACCTGAACAAGCTCCCGCTCGACGACGAGGCGACTTATGCCTTGCTCCAGCGAGGCGAGGCCAAGGGCCTGTTCCAGCTCGACGGCGCCGGTATTCGCGATCTCCTGGTCAAGATGAAGCCCGATCTAAACGGTCCGAATACCCTGACGAATTCTCTGGTCAATTTGTTAAATGACTCTTCAAAATGAATATCCAGTTTTCTGACGATGACCGATATCTTCAACCAGTCCTCAAATTCCGCCTTATCAACCAGAGAGAGCTCATCATTGGTCGCGCTAATGTCCTCTATTTTTCGATAGGGTTCGGAAATACCATCCACCAGAGAAATAACGGAACTGCAAAATTCGCTGACAAACGATTCTCGATTGAGCTCCAGGGTTGTTATCAGATCATCCAATTGGGAACTGTTCGCTAAGTAATCGACTTTTTGGCCGGCATCTTCCAGGTCTTTACGGAGAGATTCGAAAAATCGGCCAAGTAGCGGTGGCAGCTTTTCTACCAACAATTGTTTAAAGGCAATTTTGCAATTTTCCTGATTTATCTTATTGGGGGTAGAACTGCGGCGATCATTGATAACGGCAAGTGAACCGGCATTCGCTACATGTGTTAAGGCATTAAAAGCTGAAACCGGCATATTATCGACCGCGACCCCGGCGCCGGTAGATGTGATGTGTACCGTTCGGGCATTGATTTCGAAATTTTCGCATTTTGTTTCCAGGCCAATCGCGAAGCATATTTTTATATTTTTATATAATGGAATTTCTGTATTCGGCTGTTTAAGTCCCAAAAAAAAACCGCCGCTGCAAAAGTCCAGAATCAGGCATTGGACGGTAATGGACTTTTCGATGAAGAGAACAGCTTCCAGTGCGATCGGATACCGGATATACCGGCGTCTTTTGCTTTTTCTGTTATTGGTTAGCATATAGCCTGAAAAATATGAAATCGGGTTAGGGTTATAAATATGCCAAAACTTTGTATATATTCCCCGGGGAAGCCGGGGAATTACGTCTTAGTTGTTAAAAATAGCTCAGATTAAAAAGTTTTATATGCCTTCTAGAAAGAAATTTATAAAACTCATGTAACGATACCCGTGCTAAGTAATGTTAAATGTGCAATTTGTAGGAGCTCAGCTTATTGGCCAATTAATTTTGCCGTGTACTCGGCGTTAATACAGTTTTGATTATTACTAAGGTTAATATCCTTTCGGCATGCCTGAATTTGCTTGCGAGCCTCGTCCGGATGGTTAACAAACCAGATTGGGGATTTAGCTTCTTCAGGGGATATATCTCTAACCATGCTTGCCGAAGCTAACGTACTGGTGTTTTCATTGGGAAACACGGATTTAGCCACAAAAAAAATCATAAATACCAACAGCATAAAGCCGGCGGATTCTAAAAAAGATATAATTTTCATTATTATCTGTCTGTTATAAATACAAGTTCTTGTTACTTATCTATTTCTAAAGGCCGCTTAATGCGAGCCTTTAGAGTGGCTTTGTTCACCAGTTTCTGTTGTGTCAGATACATTGGCTGATTCATCGTTTCATCTTCACCCGAGACTTTTAGCTGACTATAGAAAGAAGGGTAGTTGAAGGCAAAGGACACACAATATCCCCATGGGGCATTTTTAGCGTCAAGACAAGTATTTTTGTGATCGAGTCCTCATAGATGACGGAGGGCCGCCAGTTGGATCGTCGGGCCGAAAGGTAGCCTGCTACTTCAATTCGTTAGCATTGCTTCTATTTTCAGCTAAAATGTTTAGGGTGAAAGAGGAGTAACCATGAGCCAGTCAGTTCAACTGACACAACAACCGGCGGCCAAGGCCCCAACAAAGCCCGATATTGTTGACGGCTATCCCCGTTATCTCTATAAGCTTGGCTTGTGGCCCGATCTGCATAGTTTGCGCACGACACGCCACTTCTCGGGCGAGAGTCTATTGCAGTCCATCCGCCGTCAGGACGGTAACCTGGCCTTGCAGATCGGCGTCGGCAAGACTGCCGTTCTTTCGCTGAGCTACCGTTCCGATTCGACTTGCCAATGAACTCTTTCGATGTTCGCACAGCATTCCTGATCGTCGGATTGCTCTATCTTATCTTGCCGACGGCTGTCTGGATACTTCTGAAGGGGCAACGCTCGCTCCAAGTCGTTTTGTGGTGCGTTGGCGGGCTTTTTGTTTGCGGCAGCGTGATATTGGCAGGCATGATCGGTATCGTCCCGGAATGGGCGTCCATATCCCTGTCCGCTCTGATGCTCCTGGTTTCCCACTTTGTACGCATCCAGTCCTTGCGCCTGGATTTGGGCAAACCCTGGCGCAGACGCTGGATGGCGTTCGCCGCAATCAGCATCTTCCTGATCTTTGAAGGCATTCATTATGGTTTGCAGAATTATGTCCTACGCGCGCAATTCAACTCTAGTGTTGGGGCCGGTTTACTCCTTTACCTTGCTTCGCTAGCCTGGCGCATCGGCAATGAAGAGCAAAGCCCTAGCGCCAAATGGATTGCCCAAGTTTATGGGCTACTGGCGGCCACGATGCTTTTTCGAGTATTTTCGTTGCCGGGCAGTGCAAGCGTTAACAACATGCTGACCGAAGGACTCAGCTCGCAACTGATCTCACTGGCGGCGCTGTTGTCCAGCGTGATAGGCCATTTCGGCTATGTCGGTTTGGTGATGGATAGATCGAGGCGCCGCGAACTTAAGGCCGCCGCCGCTCTGGCGCGCGACGAAGAACGCCGCCGGTTGGGCGAGCAGATCGCTCAACTGGATAGGCAACGCAGCCTCGGCGAACTGTCGGCCTCGCTGGGACACGAACTGAATCAGCCGCTCACCGCCATCCTGACCAATGCACAAGCGGCCAAACGCGGACTTGAATACGGACGGTTCGATGCGCTCCAACTCACCGAGTTTTTCGACAAGATCGTCAACAATACCCAACGCGCCAGCCAGACCATCGAGCGCATTCGCAGTTTCATTCGCCCTTCGCCTTTACGCAGCGAGCCGGTCGATCTGAATCAGGTCGTCCGTGAAGTCTCGGATCTGATCGCCGACGAAGCCTGTAGATGCAAGGTCAGATTCGCGTTTCCAGCCGATGCTCGCCGGATTCTAGTGAAGGGCGATCCTATCCTGGTGTCGCAGGTCGTCCTCAATGTGTTTCGTAACGCCATCGAAGCGCTAATGCAGGTGGCGCGGCGCGAGATTCAGGTGTCTTGCCACAGTTCCGGTGGGCACGCCATTTTGCGGGTTCGCGATACCGGCCCGGGATTCACCCCGGAGGCACTCGGCAAGATCGGTATGCCGTTCTTTACCACCAAGCCGGACGGGCTGGGCATGGGTATCTCTATTTCCTTATCCATTGCCGCGCAACATGGTGGTAGACTGACCTTTGCCAATGCCGACGAAAAGGACGGCGGCGGAGCCATTATTGAACTCGATCTCCCGGCCCTGCCGGAGGAGAGCCCATGACAATACCCAAAAATTACCGCCAACCGGTTACGGCCTCCGACCAGGAGCACGCTGCACGTTGTGCCCGTGGCCGTGTGGTGATTATCGACGACGATATTGAAATCCTATCCGCGCTAACCGCCCTCATCGAGTTAGTAGGCTATGCCTGCGAGACCTATCCTTCTGCATTGGCCTATATGGATGCGTTGAATTGCAATCGACCAAGCTTCCCCGGCCCCTGTTGCGTTTTGTGCGACGTAAAAATGCCGGAGCTCGACGGCCTGGAGCTACAAAGCCGCTTGGCAAAGTCGGACGACACGCCTGTGCTGTTCATGAGTGGCGCCAGCGGAGCACAAGAGGCTGTGGACGCCTTCCATGCCGGGGCGCTGGATTTTTTCATTAAACCCATCGATGCGGATACCCTTCTGGCTGCCGTGGAAAAGGCGCTGCTTGTCAGCACGGAACGGCAAGCGCTATGCCGGCGGAAAATCGCCCTGGCTACGCGGATCGCCACCTTAACGGAACGGGAACTCGATATTGCCCGACGGGTTGCCGCAGGCCGGACCAATCCAGCTATAGCCGAAGAGATTGGCATTGCGCTCCGAACCGTAAAGCTCTATCGTCATCGCGCCATGAAGAAAATTGGCGTAGATAAAACGATGGATTTGGTTCGCATTGCCGATGAAGGGCTTTTATAAGGGCCGGAGGGCGGAACCTGATAAGGGTTCCGCCATTCGAAGCCGGTAAGCTTTTCCGGTGTCTGGCTGTTATGGTCAGTTGGATAAACTATTGGGAATTTTGCTGTCCCAGGCTTGGTGGATTGCCTGTCGGCATTTGCCCTGCGAACTGACCCCTTTGGCGCCGGCTCCGGCAAGATAAACCTGACAAAACAATTATGTGCGTGTTATTACGTACGTGTCATTACGTATTTTTTTCCGCATATTTCTCCGCTATGATTTACCCGTACAAGTGCAAGTTTGCCTACAGTAAGGCTCTCCGGTCAATTGAAAGATGGTAACACCGGCAATTATTGATCCATTGATGGGGTCTGAACATCCTTCAAAATGACTTCACACGCTATCGGGATGCCTTAAGGTTTTTCTCTGCAAGTTACGAAAAAACGTTCGGCTCTGTGCGTTTCGGGATCTAAAAATCTTCACTCCACTAGCGCTCCGTTTCCAGGATTTTCAGAGAAGGTATTACCTCAACATTTAGAAAGTTGAGCCAAGCCTATCAACGTACCCATATAAATGGAGAGCCCGATGAAATCACTCCTCAAAAATCCCTATCCCGCCGTCAGCCCGTTGGGTCTTGGGCGAAAGCCATCGTCTCTATTGGCCTTGTCATTCGCCTTGTTTGGCATGCTCGCGGCAAGCCCGCAGACCCACGCAATGTACGTCGATCTCAATACCTCGGCTTTGAACGGGACTAGCGCACTCCTGGATTTTTCGCTGCTGGACGGCGACAATACTCAGGATAATCAGGCAACCATTTCCGGTTTGGCCACGGACGTTACCGGAAGCCTATTATCCAACAACTGTTTGGCGTTGGTGTCATGCGTCGCAACCGCCGGGAGTTTCACCATCAGCGATGCCAACAGTTTCGGGGAATTTCAACAATTCCTGATCCTGGGCAACGACGTGAATTTCAATCTGGATGTCAGTAATGTCTTCGCCGGCGGCGCTCCGGACCGGCTGGTTGTGTCATTGCTGGATCCGGGCACGAGTTTCACTCTCATCACCACTAATTTGAACCTGACGGATGCGACTTCAGTGCAGGATGCGCTGTTGACCGTCGATTTTACCGGCGGAGCCGGTAACCTCATCCGCCAAGCCACCGTCTCCGATCCCTTCGTCGGCGTCACTGTGGTGCCTTCCCCCGCGCCTTGGGTCTTAATTCTGCCGTGGGGCTTTTGGTGGGTCAGGCGGGGCAGACTGTCCCGCAGTTTGGGTTCCACCTGCTTAACGTCCAACCAGCCGCTTTCAAACATTACAAATTACTGAAGGAGATCGTGCCATGTTACGTCAATTCCGCTTCAAATCATTGACCGCCGCTATCCTACTCGCCACAGCCAGTGTAGTTGCCACGCCGCCGGCCTGGTCTGCCAACCATCGCGAAGCCCCGCTGACCGCATTGGACACCAAGGCGGATATTACCGACTGGTACGCTTTCGTCAGCTATGACGACCCGACCAAAGTCACCATGATCCTCAACGTCGACCCCTTGCTGGAACCCGCCAACGGCCCGAACTACTTTCCGTTCGATGATGAGATTCTTTACGAAATGAAGGTCGATAATACATTCGACGCCGATGAAGATATCAAGATCCAGTTCCGCTTCAATAAAGCTGAGATCAGGGCACATGGCGTGTTCACCGGCTTTGTCGGCGCCGGCAACGGCATCAACGCCCCGGCCAATTCTCCCGCCCCAGTCGCGCCGGGAACCCCCATCGTGCCGCCGGCCATCACTGCGCTGGATGGACCTGGCTCCGAGGGTTTAAGCCTGCGGCAAACCTACAGCGTCACTATCCTGAAGAAAGCCGGGACAGTCTGGAATACGGTCTTCAGCAGCGGGGCTATGCAGATGTTTGCCGTGCCTTCCAATGTCGGCCCACGCACCATGCCGAATTATCCGGCCTTGGCGGCACTGGGCATCTATTCATTTACTTCCTCCGGCGTGACGGTTTTCGCCGGCACGGTGGACGATCCGTTCTACATCGATCTGGGCGCTGCGTTTGATTCTTTGAATTTCCGCGTCGCCGCCGGCGGCGGGGTACTCTCGGCCGCCGCGGACGCCAATGACCACATCAACATCGCCCCTGACGCGGTTTCGGGTTTTAACGTTAATACTATCGCCATCCAATTACCGATCGCCATGCTCACCAAAGACGGCGCACTGCATGGTCCTACCGAGTCCGCCGCGGTGATCGGCGCCTACGCCACGACCTCTAGGCCACGCATCAAGACGCAACCGGCGGTTCCGGGCGGCAACCCGGCCTTGTCAACCAATTTCGTGCAGATTCAACGCATGGGCAATCCGCTGATCAACGAATTGCTGATCGGTACCGGCGATAAGGACAAGTTCAGCATGAGCGAGCCGAAGAACGACAGCCAGTTTGCGAGTTATCTGCTGGATCCACTGCTGGCGCGGGTGCTCAACAGCATTTACGGCATAGCAATCCCGACGCCGCCGCGCACCGATCTGTTGCCGCTGGTAACCTACGCGCCGCCAATCGCCCCGCCCGGCACAACGGCTGGGCCGGTCGCCGATCTATTACGCCTCAACACTGGCGTTGCGCCCACGCCGATGCCGTCTCGCAAGCGCTTGGGACTGCTGGCTGGCGACAGCGCCGGCTTTCCTAATGGCCGCCGGGTTTCCGACGACGTGACGGATATTTCCGCCCGCGCCGTGGCCGGCATCCTCGCCGGTCCTCTGTATAATTATAGTATCGGCGATGGCGTCAATACCAACGACGTTCCCTATCAGGAAACCTTTCCTTATGTGGCGTTTGCCAACAACGGGCGCAACAGCGTGCATATCGGACCGGGCCAAGCAGGTTGCACCGGTGGTAGTGGTAGTCCTTGTCCGATAAATTAGCGCCGATTAGGCTGATTATTGCCGGGTTCCCAAGCGCGCCGGCTTGGGAACCGGATCTTGAAAGCTTTCGCCGGCTTTTTTGCTTGTTAAGCTGGAGCGTAACTATTCAGCGTAGGGTGGGTTAGATGCGCAACTTGTTGAATTTAAATAAAGTGAAAATCGTTGGGCGCATCGTAACCCACCACGGGCGTTCCAAAACCCTTTCACTTTCATCGAATTGTTGGGCGTATCAAGAATTCGCTGAATAATTACGCTTGAGCAGACGAATGAACAAGTAAAAAGGTCATTTGAGTATTTTAAAATGAAAACCATTAGCGCCGGTTTATTCTGTTTTTTGTGTCTGGGCGGGGCCAGTTGGGCGCAGCCCTACCACCCGCTTGCCGAAAATGAAGTTCTGGAAATATTGCCCACCCGTTTGGAAAGCCGCCGTGAAATCCAGGTCTTGCGGCAACAGGCGCTGGAAAACCCCAACGATGCCTCGGCAGCCTTGAAGCTGGTCAAGCACTATATCGAACTCGGCCGCGCCGAGTCCGACCCGCGCTATTACGGTTACGCCGAAGCGGCGCTGGCCCCCTGGTTAAGGGCGGATCAGGCCTCGGCTGAAGCCCTGACCTTAAACGCTACCCTGCATCAAAGCCGCCACGAGTTCCCGGCGGCGCTGGCCGATTTGCAACAAGCTTTGAGACTTCAACCCCGGCTGGCACAGGCCTGGCTGACCCGCGCCGTGATTTTCGAGGTGCAGGGCGATTATCCCGCTGCGCTGAAAAGCTGCCTGCCCTTGGCAAAACTGGCCCCGCCGCTGATCACCGCGACCTGTATCAATTCGGCGCTTAGCCTGAGCGGCCAGGCCGAAAGCGCCTATGACCGGCTGGCCTCGGTGCTGCAAGCCTTGCCGGAGTCCAACGATACCGATAAGCAATGGACGCTGACCACTTTGGCGGAGATCGCCGCCCGGCTCGGGCGGTTCGAAGCAGCCGACCGGGATTTTCAAGCAGCACTCGCTCTCAAACAGCGCAGCAGTTATCTGCTGGCGGCTTATGCAGATTTCTTGCTGGATCTGAGGCGTTGTCGGGAGGTGGACACATTGCTTAAGGAGGAAGTACGGGCGGACAACCTCTTGCTACGTTTGGCCTTGGCGGAACAATGCCTTAACGCACCGGAACTGGCAGTCCATGCGGATGCGCTCAAAGACCGTTTCGCCGCCAGCCGCCTGCGCGGCGATACTGCCCACCAAGGCGACGAAGCCCGATTTGTCCTGCATGTGTTGAACGATAAGCAAACCGCGCTGAATCTCGCTCAGGCCAATTGGCTCGTGCAGCGTGAACCACGCGACGCTCGGATCCTGTTGGAAGCGGCTTTGGCGGCAGGAATACCGAAAGCAGCTCAAGTGGTGCTGGATACCTTGGCTCGTTCCGGTTTGGAAGATATCCAACTCAAATCCTTGGCGGAACGCCTTAGAGGAACTTCGTTATGAGGCCGGCCTGGTTTATGTTCCTATCTTTATTGCTGTGGATGCCGTTCGCCTATGCCCACAAGCCCAGCGACAGTTATTTGACTTTGAAATGGGAAGGCAGCGCCGTGCAGGGCCAGTGGGATATCGCCTTGCGGGATCTGGATTACGCCATCGGTCTGGACCAGGACGAGGATGGCGTCATTACCTGGGGTGAATTGCTGCACCAACGTGAGGCCTTGAACGCCTATGCCCTGTCCCGACTGTACATCGCCGGGGCCGGTAGGGTATGTCCATTGGCCGCCACGGACTTGCTGGTGGACGGGCATAGCGATGGGAAATACGCGGTGCTGCGTTTTGTCGCTCAATGTGCCGGCGAGCCACAGGAGTTGGTGGTGGACTACTCCCTGTTTTTCGATCTGGATCCCCAGCATCGAGGCTTACTTAGTCTGGAACGGGGCGGGCGTACCGACAGCTTCGTGTTCGGTCCGCACAGTAAACGCTTCACGCAGACCCTGGATGCTCAACGCGATCCCTGGCGCGAGTTTCTGGGGTTCGCCCGCGAAGGCGTGTGGCATATCTGGATCGGCTACGACCACATCCTGTTTTTATTGAGTCTGCTGTTGCCCGCCTCCTTGGTAGCTATAGATGGCCGCTGGCAGGCCGCGGCCGGGTTCCGGCGGGCGGCCTGGGATGTGGTGAAGATCGTCACCGCCTTTACCCTGGCTCATTCCATCACCTTGAGCCTGGCCTCTCTGGGCTACATTGCGCTGCCGTCGCGCTGGGTCGAATCAGCCATCGCCGCTTCGGTGGTTGCGGCGGCCTTGAACAACATCGGCGCCTGGATCTTGGCGCGCCGTTCATGGCTGGCGTTTGGGTTTGGGCTGGTTCATGGCCTTGGTTTCGCTTCTGTATTGATAGACCTGGGTTTACCCAGCCAGCTTCGGCTAATCGGCCTGATAGGTTTCAACCTCGGTGTGGAAGCCGGGCAACTGGCTATTGTAGCGCTGGTCCTGCCGCTGATTGTCGGCTTGAGCGGGTTCCGATTCTACTCTCCTGTAATAATGAAATTCGGCTCTGCCTGCATCGCACTCGTAGCGTTCCTATGGTTTACCGAGCGTAGCGCAGGCCTTTCTTTGCTGGGCTTTTAGGGCCGAATTTACCCCTGAACGCTTTTCGCGCCGGTAATTATCTAATTTGTTTATCATCCTGCCAATCGCCTTTCTGGGGTTCATCAAACGGCCATTCGCCGTGCGCAAACGTGAAAACCCCTTGGCCGTTCCGTTTGCCGTCCTTCCATCCACCCTCATAGCGGTCGCCGTTCGCATATATGCCGATACCCTGTCCATTAGGCAAATTGTTTATAAATTCACCCTGATAGCTATTACCGTTGGCGTACGTTTCTAATCCCCGGCCGCTCTTAATGGCGTCCCGCCACTCGCCCTCATAGCGGTCGCCGTTCGCATAAATGCCGATACCCTGTCCATTAGGCAAATCGCCGATAAACTCACCCTGATAGCGATTCCCGTTGGCATACGTTTCGATTCCCCGGCCGTGTTGATTGCCGTTCTGCCACTCACCCTCATAGCGGTTGCCGTTCGCATAGATGCCGATTCCCTGTCCATTAGGTAAATCGTCTATAAATTCACCCTGATAGCTATCACCGTTCGCATAGGTGACCAGCCCTTGGCCGTTGGCAAAATTATTTTTAAATCCCCCCTCGTAGCGATCGCCGTTGGTGTACGTTTCAATTCCCCGGCCGTTCCTATTGCCGTCCTGCCATTCTCCTGCATAGCGGTCGCCATTCGCAAAGATTCCAATTCCTTGGCCATTAGCCAAATTATCCTTGAATTCCCCTTCGTAGCGATCACCGTTGGCGAACGTTTCTACACCCTGGCCGTTCATTTTTGCGTCCTTAAACGTCCCCTCATATTGATCACCGTTAGTAAAAAGAAGTTTCCCCTGTCCATTACTACAATCACCAATGCAGCTGTCGGCATTTACAAAGGAATAATGATTTAACAACATACAAATAAAAATCGCTAAATATTTATCCTTAAAGACAAACCTGATACCCGGAATGGTTTTATTTAATGTATGTATCATGAATATTCCTATACGGAGATCATAATTGAGAGACAAATATCCGGTGATCGAGGAGTAATTAAGCGGTCAATGTTTTACTCCATATTTTTCAAAGAAAAACTATTCTTAAGTATTTCCACTCAAAGCAATTGTACCGTATCGGGATATTTATAGAGTAGTTATATTTAGATATTTTATTGGTCAATTAAAAAGGGGGAAGACAGGGAAATGGAATGCGATGCGGGATGCTGATTAGTTGAAAATGTCAGGCTGAACGCCATTTCCGTGCCGTAATTTGGAGTCAAAAACAGCGTAAAATGCGAGCGAGCCCGGTTAAAATTTGAGTCACATCCTCAAACAATCCTATAGGTATTCATACGGATTAAACAGCCAGTTCTATCTTGTATGATATCGATCATCTTGTTTTTAAGTTAATGCGAAAAATAGGCTTTTTGGTCATTTCGGTTATTAATTCCCTACACATAAAATGGTTTTGCAAGGTATCGCGACAAACAATAGCTTAAGGTGTCAATAACATGAAATTTCTGGCTGTGCATCCCAGTCCCTTAATGTATACAAAGGTTTTCCTACGCTTGGAGCCGTTGGGGTTGGAATCGGTGGCGGAAACGGCGCGCCGGCATGGCTGTCAAACCCGGTTGATCGATTTGCAGGTGGAATCCTTTCAGGACTTGGTTCGAATATTGGACGACTGGCAGCCGGATGTGGTGGCGTTTTCCCTGAATTATCTGGCGAACGTTCCGGAAGTCATCGATCTCGCCAAATCCGCCAAGGCCCGGCTGCCAAACAGCTTTATCCTGATTGGCGGCCATAGTTCCTCATTCACTGCGGACGAGTTGCTGGAACACAGCGAGGGCAAAATAGACGCCATTCTGAAAGGGGAAGGCGAATCGGGCTTGCCGCTGTTATTGCGCGCCATCAGGGAAGATCGGGAAAACGTGCATTGGGTGCCGGGTATCGTGACCATGAAAGGAGCAGGCGAGCAGCCGACTTTCGTTGCCGATTTAGATAATCTATCGTCGGCGCGAGACTTGATCAAATATCGCAAGAAATATTTTCTCGGTACTTTAGATCCCTGCGCTTCGATCGAGTTTTCCAGGGGCTGCCCGTGGGATTGTTCGTTTTGCAGCGCCTGGACTTTTTACGGGCGTAGTTATCGGGTGATGAGCCCGGAAAAAGTGCTTGAAGAAATGCTGAGGATCAGGGAGCCGGGCGTTTTTATCGTTGACGATGTCGCCTTCATTCAGGAAAAACTGGGTTTCCAGATAGGCGAAGCCATCGCCAGGCAGGGTATCAAAAAAGAATATTATCTGGAAACGCGCGGCGATGTGTTGTTGCGAAATAAGGATGTCTTCAAATTTTGGAAAGAAATCGGGATGAGTTACATGTTTTTAGGCATCGAATCAATCGATGCCGAAGGTTTGGAGAAGTACCGTAAACGTATCGATTTAAGCCGCAATTACGAGGCCCTGGAATTTGCACGCTCTTTGGGTATCAATATTGCCATCAATATTATTGCCGATACCGATTGGGATCATGACCGTTTTCGGGCAGTCAGGGAATGGTGCAAGGAAGTGCCGGAAATCGTCAATATCAGCGTCAATACGCCTTATCCGGGTACGGAAAGCTGGCTTACCGAGTCGCGTAACCTGATTTCCCGCGACTATCGCCTGTTCGATATACAGCACGCGGTGCTGCCGACCCGTTTACCGATCGAGGCGTTTTACGCGGAGCTGGTGGAAACCCAGCGCGTGATGTTCACCAAGCATATGGGCTGGGCGGCGATGCGCGGCGTAGCTAAAATCATCGGTGGAAATCTGCTGCGCGGCCAGACCAACTTCGTCAAGAACCTCTGGAAATTCGATAAGGTATTCAACCCGGCCTTGCAATTGGCCGATCACAAAATGCCGGTGAAATATCAAATGAAGCCGCCGCTTCGCGATGTCCGGCATGCCAATGCCAAAGCGCTTTCCAGGTCGCTATATATCCATCAACCGCTCGGACGCCCTAGCAGGCAAATTGACGAAGAAACCGAGAAATTTGTCGAAGCTAGCCGGTAAGTTTCGAACGATTACGGAGACGGGACTTGAATGGGTAAGATCAGTCTCAATTGATTCCGCCCGGCGGGTTGTCCAGCGATAACAGTTTAGGCAACAATTCATCACAGCGGTGAATATCCAATTTTGTAACTCTGTTTCATAGAGTTTCTCTTCTATAAACTTCTTTGGCAAGCGCTTAAGCAAGACATCACTTAAGAATTTAAAGTTTTCTTTAACAATCGGAGCGCCAATTGATTATATACCCTCCTTGAGGAGGGCGAAAATCAAAAAAAAACTTGATTAGCAAGATATCTCAGCCGAGCCACAGCAAAGCGCGTAGACTGAGCACAGTCCATCAAAGAGGTGCACCATGTCAATCAATCGTATTCAGTTTCAACCCGGCATGTCTATGCCTGAGTTTCTAAAACACTACGGCACCGAAGCCCAATGTGAAGCGGCTCTGCAGAAATCACGCTGGCCTGACGGCTTTGTATGCCCTTGCTGCGAAGACACGAATTGTTGTGAATTCCTGATAGGATCGCTCAAAATGTTCCAGTGTACGAGTTGCCGACATCAAACCTCTCTCATCGCCGGTACGCTGTTCCAGAGTACCAAGCTTCCGCTAACGATCTGGTTTCTGGCGATCTATCTTATCAGTCAAGCGAAGACAGGCTTGTCAGCGCTCGCGCTAAAGCGATATCTGGGGGTCAGCTACCACACCGCATGGCTTGTTCAACATAAGTTGATGGAGGCCATGTCCGAACGTGAAACAAGATATCCGCTCAGCGGCCAAATCCAGATTGACGATGCCTATCTCGGCGGCGAGCTTAGCGGTGGCAAGGCCGGACGGGGTTCTGAAAACAAGGTGCCCTTTGTGGCGGCACTATCACTGGATGAAAATGGACATCCCAGGTATCTCAAATTAATGCCAGTGAATGGATTTACACTCAAAGCGATTGCTCAGTGGGCCAGAGAGAATCTGGTTTCAGATTGCACTGTACTTTCTGATGGCCTCGCCTGTTTTGCCGGGGTGACAGAAGCCGGTTGTCAGCATGATGTCATCGTTGCGGGTGGACGTAAACCCAAAGATCTACCTGAATTTCAGTGGATTAACACCATCCTGGGCAATCTCAAAACCAGTCTGGGCGGTGCTTATCATTCATTCAACTTCGCCAAATATGCTTATCGCTACTTGGCGGCTTTTGAGTTTCGTTTTAATCGACGATTACAGCTCGATACCCTGCCAATTCGACTTCTCGTGGCGGCGGCAACCGTTGGACCCCGTCCTGCTGCTTGGCTTCGTTCGGCTGAGGTATCTTGCTAATCAAGAAAAAAAATGATGTTATCGTTAAATCGCTTTAATTCCAGAGTCAAGGTTTTAAATTATTACGATATCAATGGGGGCGGACATGGGGGAAACTCTATGGATTTTTAGCTAGGTGGTATTACCTAGGTATTAATACGTATTGTAATTATGAGTAAAACCTTAGCAGAATAACTACAAATACAGTCGTTTTTATTCAGACAGAACACCGGATGCGCCGGTTTTTGGTGTGTTCGCGGGAGTACCCCGAGTAACTAAAAATACAGGACGTCACTATATCAATTGGGTAATCATGATGAAAATATTAAGCGAATTAGTTATATTCCTTCCTTATAACATCCGGCACGATCACTCTCGTCCCAGAACCAAGATCAATAGCGTTGCCAGCCGCTAGTAATCCCGATTTTGGTGTTTCACGTAGAAAATTGGCTCAAGTGTAATCTCACCCACCGTAGGCAGTAAGCCAGTTTAGCCAACGCTGAACGTACTGTCCTGCCCCGGAACCAAAACCAGCGCTTCGGAGGAGCTTGTTTTATCGTCCGTTATCTTAAATCCGGTACAAAGTTTTGCAATTACCACTCTTCACCGTTAACAAAAAAAACCACTAAATTAGGAGTGACCCATGAAACCGATCAATACCCCCCCCCCCCCCCCCCCCCGTTACAGCTTTGAATGCGGCCTCTTGCCGTTGCCGGCCCGTATAGTTCCTCTCGGACTCTCGATGCTGCTTTTCCTGATGGTCTTTTCACAGGCATCTATAGCTACAACATACTTCGCTTTTTCCGCAAATACGCCTATTACTTTTACAGAATCGGTAGGAATGCAAGGAAATTATTTCACAGGCAATTGCACCTCGTGCGTTGAAGGGTTATTTGGCCCTCTTCCCTCGCCGGTGGGCCTGTCACTTAATGCATTTGATATGGTACCAGTTACTCCGGTCTCATCAATAATTCAGTCCGGCACCAATGGATTAATGGGTCAAATATTTCGTGGAGATACTTCATTTACGATTACCAACCCAGATGGAAGTCCAATGATATCGGCACCCACCACTACGCCTGTCCAGATTCAATTTACCCCAAACGATCCAACATGGGCGATGATCACATTTCAAATTCCGGGACCGGTATCGATAAACGACGTTACTAACGTTCTTGGGTTAGGTCCAAACTATGTGGTCAACGGACCCCTTTACGAAGTTATTGCCGGTTATACGCTCCCCAACACTGTTGTTAGCACTGGGCTAGTAGGTCCATCTTATGATAATTGTCAGTCCAATAATCCAGCACCGTACCCATACTGCCAAGAGAGTATTTTAGGTTTTACGATCGACGCGACAATTGAGGCGTCCACATCACCGATAACGTATGCATCGCTTTTTCCAGGATCTACAGTTTCAGTACCCGAGCCCGTCACGCTTTCTCTGGTCAGCCTCGGCTTAGCCTGTTTATCGGCTTCGCGAAGCAGATGTAAAGCGGGCTGAGTTAGACGACTGACTACGCGACAAGGCGTAATCCTTCACGCAATAAGACAAACCTCATGGGGCGCATTAGTAAAAACGTGATCTGTTCCCAAATTATCCTAAAGCTGTCCGGAGAAAAAATATGAACGATTTCAGAAGAAATAAGCTAGTGTTAGTAGGCGCATGGGTTACCGTCGCGCTCATCGCCGGCTTCGCCTCATCGCCAATCTATGCGACTAGCTATCAATTTACGACGATTAACGTTCCTGGTACGCCAAGTGAAGACATGGCTGGTGCGGGGGGGGGGGGGGCTCAACGACAACGGGCAAGTGCCGGTATGGGCGCAAAGTTTAAGTGGACCGTTAACTCTACCTGTAGCCGACGTATATAATCTTAATTCCAACACCTATAGTGCAATTCCTACCCCTCCGGATTCTGTTCCGTTTACCACTAATCCCTATGGAATAAACAACAACGGCGTGATTGTCGGCCAGTTCGAAAATACCAACAGCAGTATCGGGTGGCAGGCCTTTAGTTATTCCGGTGGTATATACAGCAGCCCCCAACCCGCTTTCGGATTACTTCCATCGGGTTTCGACGGGATCAGTAATAATGGTAACATCGCTGGATATGTGAATACCCCATCCGATGTTGGATTTTTATTGTCGAATGGTCAATACACGCTTCTCAATACGCCGCCCTATAACGAATCTGCCTATGCTAATGCAGTCAATAACTCCGGCGAAGTTGTCGGCACTTACAGCCCCAATGGTTGTACGAACTGCGACAGCTTCATCTATCAAAACGGCGTCTATTCACCGCTCATGCTTTCCGGATGGGAGGAGATCCAAGCGTTTGCGATTAACAACGACGGTGTTATAGCCGGTTTTGTAACTAACGATCCTTCAAACCCGGATAGTGCTAGTTCCGGCTTCATCGACCAGAATGGAGTTTTTTCCCTGATAAACGTCCCAGGCGCATCCTCGACCCAAATTTTTGGGATCAATAACCTGAATCAAATTTCGGGTAGCTATCTTGACGCGAATGGTAACTTTGAGGCTTTCGTCGCATCACCTGTTCCATTACCTTCAACATTATCACTTTTAGCAGCTGGCTTTTTTGGATCAGGCGCATATCGTAGAAAAATGCATCAAGCCTGATTTCACCTTTGATATTTTACAACTAAAGCCATCTTTTCGGGATAACGCGTTAAGGTGCAATAAGACAAACCTCATAGGCGCAATAGCGCAAGCGTATTGCGCCCTATGAATTTGCGCTTTACCCGGTAAAAAAATTCATCCGGATTTTTCAGCGCGTTTTGCATAACCATGCATCAAATCCCGGCTTCTCGCAGGGTGACCGGGCGCAGTTCAGCCTTGTTGACAGCTTCCAGCAAGCTCGGCAGCACTTCCAGGATGACGGGGTTGCCCGCGGCGGTCAGGGCGGCGTTGCCGTCGTGCAGAAGCAGTATATCGCCGGCCTTTAGTCCATCCAGCAATTTCGCCAGCACCACCTTCGGATTGCGTTCTACGGTATCGAAGCCCCGGCGGGACCAACTGACCAATTGCAGGTTCAGCCGGCTGAGTACCGGGTACAGCAAAGGGTTGCGCAAACCGGCCGGCGCACGGAAGAAGGTTGGCCGGGTGCCGGTGATGGTCGTCAAGGTATCCTGAGCGGTTTTTAGCTCGGCAAAATAACCGCCGGTCAGCAGCAAGGCAAAGTGGTGTCTATGGCGCATGCTGTGATTTTCCACGGCATGGCCTCTGGCGGCGATTTCCCGGCATAAGTCCGGGTAACGCCGGGCCTTTTCGCCTATGCAGAAGAAGGTGGCTTTGGCCTTATAGCGGTCCAGCAGGTCAAGAAGGGCGGGCGTAATCTTGAGGTTTGGGCCATCGTCGATGGTGATGGCAATTTCTCTTCGGTTGGCGGATGCCTGGGGTAGGGAAGTCCAGTTCGGCCCTAATAGTTTACAGCGCGGCCAGAGTCCGGCAAACGTCATCACTAAAATATCGATAATGACCGCTGTTGCAAGCCAGGGAGATATTTCGGGTTGTATTATCGCCGTTACTGCCGCAGCCAGGGTGAAAAAAAATGAACCGGTTATCAGCGGGGCAGGGCGCCAATGCTTATAAACGGAGAGCGGGGTCATGGTTTGCCGGTTTGAGGGGCGGCCCGGTACGCGTCGCCGGTGCCCAGCAAAGCGGCGATCAGGTTCTTTTGTATTTCCGAACTGCCGGAAAACAGCCGGCCGGCCAGAGCGTCCTGCACCAGTCTAGTCATTGCACTGCCGGGTTCCAGCCCGGCTGCACCCAGGATCTGCACGGCGTCCAGGCTGGACTGCAAAAACGCTTCGGCGGCATAGAGTTTGGTTTGCGCCGAAGCCATGGTCAGGCGCTGGCCGCTGTCGCATAATCTTGCGCATTCTCCAAGCCACAAAGCGATGCTGTCCAGGCGCAGCTTCATGTCCGCGATGCGGTGGCCGATGGCCTGATGGCGGCCCAGGTGTATGCCCCCGGAAGTTCTTTCCCGGCTGTGACGAACCACTTCCCGTAATTGCCAGTCCATGATGCCGGCAATGCCTGCAAATACGAAGGCTCGCTCGTATTCCAGGGCTTTTTGCAGCATTTGCGCGCCCGCTCCGGCTTTGCCTAGCAGGCGTTGATGACCGAGCCGGCAATCGTCAAGAAGCACGCTGCCGGTGACGCTGCCCAGGCAGGTATCCAAAGTGCCGGCAGAGCTGAGGCGGCAACCGGGGTCCGAACGGGAAACCAGAAATGCGCTGATGCGCCCCTCCAGCTTGGCGTACACCACCAGCCAGTCAGCCAGAGGCACATTGGTGATATAGCGTTTTTCACCGTGCAAAATGAAGCCTTCCTCTCTGTTTTCTGCGTAACTTGTCATGGCCTGCACGTCTGAACCGCAGCCCGGTTCGGTGATGGCATGCCCGCCCAGCCATTGCCCGGAAATCAACGGCGGCAGGAATTGTTGCCGTTGGGTCTCGTTTCCGTACAGCAGAATCGGGAATACCGCTCCCCACAGATGAGCGTTCACTGCTAATACCAGGCCGGGGTCGAGGCTGGCCTCGCCCAAACGGCGGTGGGTTTTGCATAAATCCGCAAAGCCGTCGCCAAAGCCGCCGAACGCTTCCGGCAGCGCATGCCGCAAAGCGCCCAGATCGGCTACGGTACGGAAATGAGCGTGAATTTGTTTTTCGTCAGGCGTTCCGGCATAAACCGGCAGGATAGAAAAATCGGGGGTTTTACTCATCGTTTTGCATCCAGAAGGGCGTTTACGCGCTGATAATCCAGTTTGCCGTTGGGCAGGCGGGGCAGTTCCTGCACGGCGATGCAGTGTTTAGGTTGCATGTAGGGCGGAAATTGCAAAAACAGAGCCTTGCGGATATCTGCTGCCGTCACATGCGGTTCCAGAGAAAAGACCAAGGCCGGGCGCTGGCCGGCAGCAGGATCGTCGATACCGGTCACGGCGCAGCCTGTGACCCCGGGTATGGCATTGACATACGCTTCGATCTCCGCCGGTTCGACCCGAAAACCGGAACATTTCAGCATGCGCCCCAGCCGGCCGTGGAAATGGTATTCGCCATCGATCCGGCTGACACGGTCGCCGGTGGCATACCAGCCCTCCCGATTAAGGAAGGGCTGTAATCGGCCCTCGCTCCAATAGCCGCTTGCCAGGCTGGGGCCGCGTACCCAAAGCTCGCCGGTTTCCTCATGGATGCGCAGTTCGCAAGTTACGGCGGGCCGGCCGATGGGAATGGCGGCCTCTGCGGTCAGTGTAGCCCGGTTTACCGGCCAGTAACAGCAGACATTGGTTTCAGTGGGGCCAAACAAATTGTACAAATCGGTGCGGGGCAGGTCGGCTGCCAAAGTCCTCAGTGCAGGGCTGGGAAACACTTCCCCGGCGAACAGAACAAATCGCAACGATGCCAAAGGCGTTTGCGCAAGATTGCCCTTGTAGGCCAGGAAGGCTAGTAGGGAAGGGACGGTGTACCAGCCGCTGATGGCTTGCTCTTTAAGCCAGGCGGTGAGGCGGGCCGGGGCCATGTTCAGGGCGAAAGGCAGGAAATGCAGGCTGGCGCCGCGTCCCAGAACAGCGTATAGGTCAAAGGTGGAGAGATCGAAAGTGAACGGCGTACTGCCGGCTATTCTATCCTCAGCTTGCAGACCGACAAGCTCGGCGGCCCATTCGGCGAAAGCTGCCACCGCGCCGTGGCTTAAGGCGACTCCCCTGGGTTGGCCGGTGGAGCCGGATGTGTAAAGAATAGCAGCCAGGGAAGCGGCTTGGATTTCTAGCGGAAGCGGTTGCGTTACGGGGCAGTTGGCTATGTCCAGCCACAGTCTGTTGTCCAGCCATGCGGGCGCAGCGCCCGCCCCCAGCACCGCCGCAACCTGTGCGTCGGCGACGATGAAGGCTAATCTGAGCGCCGGGTTTTTCAGGTCCAGAGGCACATAACAAGCCCCGGTTAACAGAACGCCGAATAAGGCAATCACGGCGTCTATGCTGCGCTCCAGATGAATGGCGACCGGCTGGCCGGGCTTGACGCCCAGCTCTTGCAGTTTGGCGGCGACGGCTTGCGATTGCTTTAATAACTGTCCGTAAGTCAAACTGCGGCTATCCTCCACTAAGGCTATCGCCTCAGGCTGGTGCCGGCATTGCCGCAGATAGGGTTCCAGCAGCATCGCCTAAGCCTCGGCGCTTTCCAGCAATTCGGCGTCCAGCTGCTTGATGAGAGCGTCCAGCCAATCCTCGTCTATCGCCGGGTGCAGGTAACTGAAGGACAGGGAGAGCCTGCCGTCCAGTTGTCCGGCCAAGAGTGCCAGTCCCGGCGGCAGCGGCATCCAGCATAAATGCGACATGCCGGTGACGGGGATATCCAGGAAGCCTTTCGTTCCCCAGGACAGGTCGCCGATATCGGAAAACCAGATCGTGCTCAATTCGCCGCCGCTGTGCTGTTTTCGCAGTAATTTGGCATATTTTGCCGGCGACAGCCATTGGCCCAGCCACATCAGCGGCAGGTAGGCCAGGTCGAGTTCTTCCCGTACGGTTTGTTGATATTGGTTAAGTAAATGCTTGAACAAGCCTTTACGTTCTTGCGCCTGTAGGCGAGTGGCGCGGGCGAACAGGCAGCCCACATGGTTGCCGAATACCGGCGTGGGGGCGTTCCGGCGGCGCAGGTTGAAGGCGTAGGGTATGCAATACCCGGCTTTGGCGGCGGGCGGTCCCACCTGTTCCATGGCCCGGATGAAGCAGCCGAGGTAATACAGGGTTCGTCCGGCCAGTCCGGTGTGTTGTTGCGCCAGACCGGCAATCCGTCGCGACTCTTCTGCGCTGAAGCGCCGCATTTTCAGGCGTAATACTTGCGGGCCCTGCTCAACCTGGGTCGGCAAGCAGCTATCCAGGCTGTTGGCCAGGCTGTTGTGGTGTTTGGCCTTGAGGAACAGAAGACATTTTTTCCAGAAACTCCATTGGGCCAGTTTTGCCTCGATCAAAGACGGCGAATCCTTAAATTTTTCGGGATTATCCGCGGCGAGAAAATCCAGTAAAATCTTTGCGCCTCGGGCATCCAGCAGCGGATGGTTCCAATTTAACAGCAGGGTGCCGCCGGTTTCGCAGGCTATCCAGTGCACGGTTAAGGGCAGGGCGGTTTGGCGGTTAAAGATGTCCAGCACGATGCGCCGGGTTTCCTGTTCGCTGTCTTTCACCCGGCGGCATTCATGGCATTCCAGTTCGATGCGCCGGTCGGTCGGCTCCCAGGCGTAGCGTTTGCCCAAAGGCGTAATGCGGGCGGAGGCTTTGGGGAAACGTTCCACCAAAAGATCCAGCCGTGCCTGCAGGCGAGACAGGTCCGGCCAGCCGGCCATTTCCAGCGCGAATCCGCAATAGCCGCCGGGCATGCCGCCGTTGTGGATTTCCCGGTCGAGTACGTAGGTAAAGTAGTCGGCAGGGTTAAAGCGTAACTCAGCGCTTTCTGTCATAGCGTTTAACCGGCATTCCTGATCCAGGTTTCCAGGGCGTTCAGGCTTTGGACATTGCCGGGTTCGATTTCAGTATCCGGCAGAGTCACGCCGAATTCCTTCTCTGCAAACATGATCAGCCGCATGATGCCCATGCTGTCCAGCCCGGCCTCTAACAGATTGTCGTCATCGCCGAAAGAGGCCGGATCTTCATGGTAAATGAGTTCGGTGAAAATGAAGTTTTTAAGTTTTTCTTTCAAGGGCTCAGTTATGGGTTGTTATGGCGTTAATGGGTGCTTTAATTATACACAGTCCGAGGCGGCTAGCCGTAATCAGGTGCGATTAAAAACGCGTTAAGGCGCAATCCCCGCGCCCTATGGCTCTATCGTTCCCACGCTCCGGCGTGGGAATGCATCCCTGGACGCTCTGCGTCTTCTTGATGTCAATGGACAGTATGCAATTATATATATGTGCCGACGTAAGGAGGCGCATCGGTCGCGATTGATGCGCTTCACTGTGTTCAGCACATCCTAACTTTAGGCATAAACATGTTATTAAGTTATTGTTTTATTATGAGTAATCCTTTAAATAAGTGCCATTCCGGTCAGGTTGAATTATTTTTATGCCAACATCAAAAATAATTCAACCCGCCCCTTTTTTTCGCTACTCTATCAAAGCTACCAATCTACGGGCAATAAGCCGGCAAACTGAATGTACTGCTGGTAATGCCTTCGCAATCGCTGCTAACCGTCAAGTTACCCTTCGGGTCTATGGCAATTTTCCAAATACTGTCGTAATCGTTGCCATTCCAGCTAGGTAGAGCGCCTGCATAGTTGTAGTCATGTTTAAGCAAATAGCCTACTGCCTCTTCAATATTGCGATGCTCCCATGCCACCAGGAGGGTTTTGCCCGTAAACTGGGTATTGGCAAACAAAAAATTGACCAATTTTTCATAATCAGTCCAGTTGAATTGGGTCAGGTTTAGAGGCATATTGTTTATCACGGAGAAGGGATTGACTGTAAGCGCTGGCCGGACATAAGTCAGAACGGAAGGATTGTCGCTACCATAAGGTTCGCCGGGCTCCGAAGAATAGATAAAATCAGGCAGTTTACCAGTTTCATTTTTTATTTTACCGGACAGAATGGGCGGCGCCGACAGGGTGCGCCAGTGACCTTGGCAAACGTATTAGTGCAAGAACTTATGAAACGATTAATAGCATCAAAAAAATAAATCAACCCGACCCGTTTTCCTCTAACCCGACCCGTTTTCCTCTGAGGGAAGCGGTTTAGCCGTTGCTGGTGTTCAGGGTCTTAAGAGGTGTGCTTGAAAAGCTGCCGATTGTCGATCTAGGCGGCCTTTGGTTGAGTATAGCCGTGCTGCCATTGGTTTGATTGCTCGACAGATGCGCCTCCTTGCGTCGGCAGCATCCTATAAGTCAGCGCACTTTATCGAATTTTCATAAAACAGGTAGCTTGGTGTTATGATGCTTTATCACCAATTTGTAGAATAGACCATGCCCAGATTAACCATTACCCTCAGTGAAGAACGGTACAAAGCCTTAAAAGAAGCAGCCACTAAAAGACGTAAAAGTCTGGTGGCGGTGATTGATGAAAGCCTGGATTTTTACGGTATCAAAAGCGGTCAGACGGCGCTTGAACTGGTGGCGCAGGCTAGACGCCGCGCGGCACTGTCCGAGGAAGATGCTCTTAAGTTGGCTTTGCAGGAGGTTAGCGCAGTTCGGAAACCATTATGACTCGGTTTTTGGCGATAATTGATACCAATGTGGTGGTCAGCGGTCTAATTTCAGGCGATCCGCAAGCGTTGGTATGCCGTATTCTTGATGGGATGTTGACGGCGTCTTTTATTTATTTGCTGTCTCCTGCATTGCTGGATGAATATCGCGAGGTATTGTTGCGTCCAAAGCTTAAGCAGTGTCATGGCTTGAGCGCCGAGGAAGTTGACCGGATTTTGGAGGATATGGCCGCTAACGCTATTTGGCGGGAACCACATCAGCCGCTTGCTGCTCCGGAGCCGGGAGATGATCATTTGTGGGCGTTAATGGCAGCGCACAAGGGCTGTATACTGGTAACCGGCGACCGGCTGCTGCTGGATAATCCACCTGATTTCGCATCGGTTATTAGTCCTCGGTCTTTTATTGAGTTGTTGGGTTGGGTGGCTAAATAGAGCCATAGAAGGATGTTGAAATTTCCTGAGTTACCTAAGCTATTGCATATCCAAACCGGTTCCTAATCAAACCGAATCAAGCGGGTAAGGCCTAAACGCAAAACCCCAACGTGGGACTTTACGGCAATAGTCGCTGTAAGACTCGCCAAACCTGCGCCTGAGAATATTTTCCTCGTAAAAATACACGGAAACATGAAAAAACAGCGCGACCGAGCCGGCATAGATTAAAAGCCTATTGTCAAGGCTCAGCAAATATTCGGCCAGCAGGATCAGTATCACGCCCTGGTACATGGGGTTACGGTTCCAGCGGTACAATCCGCTGACCACCAGTTTTTTCGGCGGGTCTATCGGGGCGGGCGTTCCCAGGCCTTCGACTGCAAAATCCCAGGCGCAACGCAGGTAAATGCCTATCCCGATCAGCAAACACACTCCGGCGGGCAGGGCTAAAGCCCAGTTCGCCGTTGCCAGCTTGGCGCCGGACAGCAGCGAATAGGGGATATACACGGTCACGGTACCGGGAACCAGTACGGTAAAAAGCAGGGTTTTCAAAGCTATAAAAAAACGCACGCGATAGCCTGAGGTGGAGGTGGGAGGGAGGCCTATATAAGGAACGATTCTGGCATTCCCCACGCTGCAATTCAAGCGGTTTTGAACCTTGCGGAAATCTTGTGTAAGATAAGGGTTTTAGAAAAGAATTTAACCGACTATGTCAGACGACTTGATTAGCCAATTGAAAACCATGCTCATCGAGGGATTGCGCCTGGAGGATATCATGCCCGACGATATTTCACCCGATGCGGCTCTGTTCAGTGACGGGCTGGGCCTGGATTCCATAGACGCGTTGGAAATAGGCGTAATGCTCGATCGCCAATTCGGCATCAAAATCACTTCCGGCGACGAACGCAACAATCAGATTTTCGTATCCTTGCGGTCATTGGCGGATTTTGTAGCCGCCAATCGCACCCGCTAAAGATGTTTAAGGTAGGCAAGGCGATCGGTATCGCCTTATTTGTGGTCGGCTTTCCATTCCTCAGCACCTATTTGGTCGGCCAGGGCTTTGCCAATCTGGAGTTGCTGGCGTTTGCCGCTTTGACGCTCTGGCGCGGCCTAAAGGCCGGTACCCCGCTCGTGCGCATCGGCAGCCTGCTCCTGACTTGCCTGTTGCTGGCCGGGGCGTTTTTTGCCAACGCCTATTTCATCTGGCTGGTTCCTTCACTGGCCTATTTGTGGCTGACAGCCTTGTTCGGCCATACTCTGTGGATGCCCCCCAGCTTGTGCGAGCGCCTGGTGCGCTTGCTATATCCCGATTTCCTGCCCGGCGTTTCGGAATATCTCCGCGAGCTGACCTGGGTATGGACCCTGTTTTTTGCCGTTAATGTGGTGCTATGCGCCGCGCTTCCCGCCATCGCCGGTCTGACGGTATGGGCCATCTATACCGGCGGACTTGTTTATGTGCTGATGGCTTTACTGGCGGTAGGGGAATGGTTCTACCGCCATCGCCGTTTCCCGGACATGGCTATTCCACCGGCCGGGGACACCCTTAAATATCTGGTTCAGCACGGGCACGAGGCCTTTAAGGGCATTTGGTCATGAAGTACGCTCTGTGGCTGTTGTTGGCCTTATGGCCTATGGCGGGGCTTGCCGATGCCGCCGATCCGGCGGAATTGCTCGGGCGTCTACGGCATAACGGTGGTTCGGCCGAATTCAGTTATCAGGAAACCCGCAAGCTGGAATTAGCCACTTCCACCTGGAACGGGCAGGGCACGATGCTGGCCGGTGCGGATGGCAGCCTGATCAAGCTGCAACTGCAGCCGAAACGGCTCATCATGGTCAGTACCGAACAGCGTATGTATTACTGGGACCCCGAACAGCAACAGCGCCACAGCGCCTCCGCCGGCCGGGCCGGGCCGGCAGGGGAGCAGATCGCCTTGTTCCGTTCCATCATTCAGGGCAATGCGGCGGACTTGCAGGCTGTCTATGACATTGCCGCTGAAAAGCACGGTAAACTCTGGACTTTACGGATGACGCCCAAGCAGGCAGTCAGCGATGAGGAGGTACCGGCCGTCGAAATCTCCGGCGACGAAGATGACAGCAAACGCCAGGTTCTGATCCGGCAGGCTGAGGGCGAATTCACGGAATACCGTATGGTGAAAACTGCCGAAGGTCCGGAAGTGGACAAATCCATCCAGCGCTTGATGCTGGAAGTCACAGGGGAGTAACGGGTGCCTTTCGTTTGGAGAAAACGCTGGTTTTTGCTGTTGTTTCCTTTTTTGTTGGCGGCAAGCCTATGGAAAATCCGCGTCGAGACCGACCTGAATGCCTTTTTTACCGCTACCGACAATGCCGATTCCCGGCTGCTGTCCGAACTGTTGACCTCGGGAGAGCTATCGCGCCGCTATCTGCTGGTGGTTGAAAAAGGCTAACGCTTCCACGCCGGGGGCTGTGCATGACGCCGATTCACAGTCGGCTGCGGTTGCCGTGGATGCGTTTAGCGCCAAGCTGGTGGCGAAGCTGGCGCAACTTGAAGACGTGGAAAAGGCGTGGCCGGCCAACGAGCCGCCCCGCGAATGGATAGACGCCATCCGTACTTATGCTCCTTATCATGCCCGGCTGTACAGCCTGAACCCGGAACAGGAAGGCCGCGACCTGTTCGATCCCGGCAAGCTGGAGAGCCGGGCCGAGGGTTTAAAGCAAGCGCTACTTTCGCCGCAGGGCGGGTTTGTAACAGCCGTTGCCAAGCAAGACCCTTTGCTGTTATCGCTGAACGGTTTCAAGGATATGCAGGCCCAATTCCAGCGCCAAGCCGATTTGAATAACGGCGGCGGCGCCTTGATCCTGCAAAGTAAACCCGCAGCCCTGGATTCGGCTGCGCAGTTGCGCCTGCAAGCCGCCATCCGCGCCGGTTTCGATGCTCTAAACCAGTCCGGCGGCGGAGGCTTCCGTCTTGCCATGGCCGGCGTGCCGGTGTTCAGCGTGGCGGCCCAGAACGAGATAAGCCAGGACGTCACCCTGGTGTCGGTGGTCTCCAGCATGGCTGTAACTCTGGTGTTCCTGCTGCTGTTCCGTTCTTTTTCCGCCCTGCATTGGGTCATGATGGTCCAAGCCGCTTCCTTCGTACTGGGAACCCTGGCGACCGCCCTGGCCTTCGGCCATGTCCACAGTCTCACGCTGGCGCTGGGGGCCAGTTTGATCGGTATCTGTACCGATTACCCCATACATGTCATGGTGCATTGCGCCAAACACCGCCACTCGCCTCTGGATGCCGTACGCCTGCTATGGCCCAGTCTGGCCATGGGCGGTTTGACCACCGTGATAGGCTACGCAGCCTTGGGTTTGACGGGCTTCCCCGGCTTCGAGGAAATAGCCGTCTTCGCCCTGTTCAGCATTTCCGCCTCTTTAGCCCTGACTCGTTGGGTATTGCCGGCCTTGCTCGCCAATTCCAGGCTGCATTCCGCCCATCTGGCCGGTATCGCCGCCTGGGTGGGGTTCTGCGGCCGTCATCGGAAAGGATTGTTAAGCCTGTTTACAATCGGTGTCATACTGGCTGTATTTACTTTGCCGCATCTGCGCTGGATGGACGATTTGCAGAAACTTGCCATGGATATGGATCAACTGAAGCAACAGGACGAGGCCGTCCGCATCCATTTCTCCAGCATCGAACCGGGCCGTTTTGTGCTGGTGCAGGCCGATGATCTGGAAACAGCCCTGCGCCGTTCCGAAGCCGTCGAGCGGCGCCTGATAAAACTCAAGCAGGCCGGCATCCTCAGCGAATACCACGGATTTTTTCCCTGGTTGGTATCACAGGATTTACAGGCCGAAAATGCGAAAGTTTACGATCAGGCCCTGACTCCGCAATTTCAGGAGGACTGGCGGGCTGCTCTGGTCAAGGCCGGCCTCTCCGTGGACAAACTCGGCATGCTGCAGGCTTCGGAAAACCAGCCGCTCAATCCCGATGCCGTTCTGGCTTCGCCGGTGCGCCATATTCTGTCCGGCCAGATGATAGCAGGCCAGAATGGCGTAGCCTTATCCCTGTGGCTGGGCGAACACGATCCGGTGAAACTGGCGGCAGGCTTGGCCGGGCTGGAAGGCGCCCGTTATTTCAGCCAGAAAGACCAGTTGGATCAACTGGCAAGCCAATACCGGGACAGGTCTTTATCGATGCTGGGCATCGGCATCGCGGTCATGGGTCTGTTCATCCTCCTGCAACAACGCGATTTCCGCAAGGTGGTGCTGACCCTGTTGCCTTCGGTCGCCTCGGTGCTGTTCATTTTCGCCATCTGGGCGCTGATGGGAGAGGAAGTGAGCTTTCTGCATGTCATCGGCCTGTTGCTGTCGGTTTCCCTGTGCGTGGATTACGGTATCTTCTTTATGGATAATCGCGGAGAGGATACCGATGTCACTTACCATGGCATCGCCGCTTCTACCTTGACTACCCTGGCGTCCTTCGGCGCTTTGGGTTTGGGCAAGACGCCGACTTTGCCGATTCTGGCCTTGTCCGTGAGCCTGGGCGTCACGCTGGGATTCCTGCTATGCCCCTTGCTCATCCGGAAACCGAGCAGATAATGACCGTGCAAGCGCTCATAGCCCCGGCCGCTGTCACGGCCTACCAGTGCGTGACCGCTGCCGGAGACGATGTTGACAGCCTGTACTTAAGCCTGATCGCCAATCGAAGCTGCCTTAAGCCTTTACGCTTGTTCGATATTCCCTTCGAGACCCTAGTGGGCGAGGTAAGATCGCCGTTGCCGGACATCCGCCCCAGCCTTAAGGGTTATGATAGCCGCAATGCACGGTTGGCTCTTAAGGCGCTGGAGCAGGGCGGTTTTCGTGCCTATGTGGAAGCTGCGGCGGCAGGTTACGGGCCCGGACGGGTCGGTCTGGTGTTGGGCACCAGCACCTCCGGCATTTACGACTCGGAGAACGCCTATGCCTATTTTCAAAGCAAAGGCGTCATGCCGGCCGAATTCCAATTCCTAAAAATCCAGACCGCCCAGGCCACTGCCGAATTTCTGCAACTCGAATTGGGCTTGCAAGGCCCTTGTTACGGCATTTCCACTGCCTGCTCTTCCAGTGCCAAAGCCTTGGGGGCGGCGCAAAGATTGATCGCGGCCGGCGTTTGCGACGCGGTTCTGGTTGCCGGGGTGGACAGCCTGTGCCGGTTGACTTTGCGCGGCTTCAACAGTTTGCAATTGGTCTCTCCCGATGCCTGCCGCCCCATGGATCTTAACCGTAAGGGTATCAATATAGGCGAGGGGGCCGCCCTATTGCTGCTCGAACGGCTAAACCCGGAAAACGCCGCCCGTCCCCGGCTGCTGGCGGTCGGCGAGTCCTCCGACGCCCATCACATGAGCGCGCCGCATCCCGACGGGGCCGGAGCGGTTTTGGCTATGACTCTGGCCTTGCGTCTGGCGGGGAGGGATGAAAGCCAGGTCGATTACATCAATCTGCATGCCACCGCCAGCATGCTCAACGATCAGGCCGACGCCAAAGCGGTAAACCGGCTGTTCCCGAATCCGCCGCCCTGTAGCGGCGTAAAAGGCTTGCTCGGCCACACCCTGGGTGCATCCGGCGCGGTTGAGACCGTCGTCAGCCTACTTTCTTTGGAGCGGGGTTTTTTACCCGGCACCTGCGGCCTGGAGCAGCCCGACCCGCAATGCGTCTGTCATGTTATCGCCGATCCGCTGCTTGATAGGCGCCCCAGGCTGGTATTGAGCAATGCTTTCGGCTTCGGCGGCAACAACGCCAGCGTGCTGCTGGAGGCTTCCTGATGGAATGCATGAGCCTGCTTGGTTTTAGCGCTTGCGCTCCGGACCCCGAACTTCGGGCTAAGCTGCCTTTTCCAGCGTCTGATATCGACCCCGGCTCCGTCCCGCCGCTGTTGCGCCGCCGCACCAGTCAAGCGACGCAAATGGCTTTCAGCGTGGCGTCGGCGGCCTGTGTTTCCACTCGCCGCGCTGCCGCAGAACTGCCTACGGTATTCGCCAGCGTCGCCGGTGAAATCCGCACCACCGATCTGCTATGCGCAGAACTGGTCAAGCCCGATGGCAGCATTTCTCCCAGCGCTTTTCACAATTCGGTACAGAATACCGCCGCAGGCTATTGGAGCATCGCTCAGCAATGTACCCGGCCTTCCAGCAGTTTGGCGGCGGGTTGCGACACTTTTGCCATGGCTTTGCTGGAGGCCTGGTGCCAATTAAGCTGCCATGGCGGGGAATTGCTCCTGGTCTGTTACGATGAAAGCTGGCCGGCGTACCTGGATACTGCCAGGGGCGAGCCGGCATTTGCCTGCGCCATGGTGTTGGCTGCCGGCGCTGTCGAAGGCGCCGTCATACAGATAGGCCGGCCTGTTCCCGGAAAGGAGGCGTTAATTTCCGGATTTGAAACCTTGATTGCCAGGATGCCCATACTGGCCGGAATTTCTCTGTTAAGTTTTGCCGCAGCAGGAGGGGAGGCGCAAAACATCCCGGTTTCTCCCGTTGAGTCCGGTTGGCAGGTTAGGGTAAACCCGTCAAGCAGGGTTTAGGGTAGTGTTTTATGCCGAATTTGCGGTGTATACGCCTGCCTTGTAGGGTATGCAGTGCATACCCTACAGGCCTTTACCATCGTTCCCACGCTCCGGCGTGGGAATGCATCCTCAGATGCTCTGCGTCTTCCACAAATAACACCAAGGGCCGTAGGGCGCATGCCGATAGGCGATCCGCCATTCGCGGGTCATCAAAAAATCGATCCGATTACCAACCGGTCATATTAAACAACGAAATATGAAGGCTCATTAGCTTCGAATTGGCGGAACCCTTGGCAGGTTTCGCCCTACGTTTTTATCAATCAATGGCTGACAAACAGCGTAGGGTATGCACTGCATACCCTATGGAGTTCGTCACACTTGCTCAGGCAAATTCATGACCTAACCTATATTCTTGTTGCACTGAAGACTGCCATCGGTGATGATATTCATTTTAGGTGTTTCCAGTCTCTACGGCTGGAAATAGAATTTTGACTTATTTAATAATAAATTATATGAATCATAATCTTACCTTAGTACTTCTTTTGGCGGGCTTGATATCTGTGGGGTGTGCTACATCCAATTCAGGCTCAAACACAAGTCCAAGCTCAAATTCGGGTTCGAATTCGAGTACACAGGGAACCGCCGCAGCACCGTCGTCGAGTACGCCGGCAACTGCCCCGGCAAGTGCGCCGTCATCCAGTCCCTTCTCGCAGATTCAGGTTGGCATGTCTCAAAAGCAAGTGCACGACATCATCGGCCCGCCAACAGATCAAAAAAACTATCAAACCGGCAAAGCGTTTATTCCGTTTTATTTCGGCAATGATGTCATGCGCTTCGAAGAATATTACAAAGGCATGGGTAGCATCACCTTCACGGGGGCCGGTATCGGCGGCGTCAATTTAAGAGTCAATAAGATCGAATATAATCCGAATGAAACTGGCTACTCGCCGCAATAGTTGAGATAAAACACAATGCCGGATTCAATAAAATACCAATTCGACTACGACGTAGCGGTCGTTGGCGGCGGGCCTGCGGGTTCTACGGCCGCGACCTTGCTGGCCCAGCATGGCCGCAAGGTCTTGCTGCTGGAACGGGACAAGCATCCGCGCTTCCACATCGGGGAATCCATGCTCCCCTTCAGCGAGCCGGTGTTGCAACGTTTGGGAATCGACTGGAGCGAGGGCAACCAATTCAAGAGCGGGGCGGTGTTCATCGACGAAACCACCGATCAGCGCATGTATTTCCCCTTGAGCATCTACCGCAAGACCTACCAATTGGAACGCGGCCCTTTCGACCAGATATTGTTCAAAAACGCCGCCGTTCATGGCGTGGATACCCATGAAGAAGAGAAAGTCCTGGAGGTGTCCTGCCTGCCGGAGGGGGTGGACATCGTTACCGACAAGGCGGCCTACCGCAGCCGCTACCTGGTCGATGCCACGGGCCGTAGCGCCCTGATGGGCAAGCAAAGCAAGTCCATCGAGCGTATCGACAACCTGGGGAAATTCGCGGTGTACACCCACTTCGAGAAGATTCCGCCAGGCGAAGAGGCCGATGAACTGTTCCGTTCAGGCAGTATTTACGTGCCGGTCGTGGACATCGGCTGGATCTGGATCATTCCTTTGTCCGGGCGGCGCTTGAGCGTGGGCCTGGTAGTGCAGAAAGAGCGGCCCAAGGACTGCGATTCGGAAGAATTGCTGCGCCGTTATCTTGCCGCCTCGCCGATCCTGAACCGTTTGCTGGAAGGCGCAGAGCAGTTTGCGCCGGTCCGCGTCGAGGCGGATTTCAGCTACACCAACCAAAGCCGTTACGGCCTCCGTTATGCCTGCTGCGGCGATGCCGCCGGTTTTCTTCGACCCGGTCTTTTCGTCAGGCGCTTTCCTGGCCTTCACCAGCGCGGCCCGCGTTGCCGATCAAGTCCACCTGGGGCTACAGGAAGGGCGCGAAGCCGATCCGCTGTTACACGCCGGCGACGATGAGGATTACCTGCTGGGCTTTAACACCATGCGCTTGTTCGTGGAGCGCTTCTATCAATCCAGCATAGTTCACAACCTGTTTTTTGAAGCCGACCGCGATCCGGAGTTGAAAGACCAGATCGCACGGCTGCTGTCAGGCGATTTGTGGGCCGATAACAACGCCTTGCAGCAAAGCTTGCTGGCAGGCCGGCGCATGGCAAGCTAAGAACTTTCTCGCCCTGTTGTTTCAATAGCCGGAAGCCGGAGCTGTAAATGCCATCATCGTGACCAGACCGTAGGGCGGAACCTGATAAGGGTTCCGCCACTCGAAGCCGGCCAGCGTTCCTTGTTATTTGCCGCATTGGTTTGTTGGATAAACTGTCAGTTTGTTGCTGTACAAGGTTAGTCGGATCGCCTGCCGGCATCCGCCCTACGCATTGAATACAGGGTACTTTAGATTAGTATCCACCCAAAGGAATTCGACACCCCCCATGACCGCTCCGCAACTCCACGCCTTGTTTATTCAAATCGGCCTGATGCTTTTGATAGCCTGGAGCATGGGCTTTCTGGCAAGACGCTTCGGTCAACCTGCCGTATTGGGCGAGTTACTGGGCGGCATCCTCTTGGGGCCGACGCTGTTAGGCGCAATCGCCCCAAATATCCATTCCATGTTGTTTTCTGCGGATCGCGCTGTAGTCACCAGCCTTGACGCCTTGTTAAAGGTCGGGATGCTGTTTTTCATGTTTTCCGCCGGTTTGGAGGTTAATCCGGTGCATGTCCGCAAACACCTGCGGCCTATCGTTCTCACCAGCCTGTCCGGCGGAGCGATTCCCTTTGCTTTAGGGTTTGCTCTGGTAGTGTGGTTTCCGGCTATGTGGGGACCGCAAGACCGGCCGCAATTATTGGCCTTGTTTATGGGGACAGCCCTGTCGATCTCGGCTTTGCCGGTGATTGCCAGAATATTGATGGACACGCAATTGATCGATACCAAAATCGGCGTGACCATCATGTCTGCGGCCATGGTCAATGATGTGATCGGCTGGTCTTTGTTCGCGATTATTTTACATGACCTAAAACCTGAGCTGCCGGGCGATAGTCTGGGAGCAACCCTGGCCATATTACTAGGCTTCGCCGTGTTGATTTTATCTTTGGGGCGCTGGTTGATGCGGCCCCTGCTGCATCATGCCCGGTATTTCAAGGATTGGCCGGGGGCTTGCTGACGTTTCTGGCTGCCTTGGTCGTGTTGGCGGCGGCCGGCGCGGAAACTGTGGGAATCCACGGTATTTTCGGCGCGTTTCTGGTAGGCGTGGCGTTGGGTCAGGATCAAGAGCCCGAACAGGAAAAAAGCATACATCAATTGATCCAGCCCTTCGCGCTGAACTTTTTTGCCCCGCTCTATTTTATCTCGGTGGGCCTGAAAGCCGACTTCTCCGGACAGTTTGACGGCCCGCTGGTGTTCTGGATATTCCTGATTGCCTGTCTCGGCAAGATATTGGGGGCCGGCTTGGGCGCGAGGCTGGGCGGTATGCCGGCAAGAGAATCTCTGACGGTAGGTGTCGGGCTCAATGCGCGCGGGGCCGTGGAAATCATTCTGGCCTCCGTCGCGCTGGAACAGCATTTGATCGACCAACGCATTTTTGTAGCGCTGGTCGCCATGGCCTTCGCTACCACTCTGATTAGCGGGCCGTTGTTGAAACGCCTGGTTAGATGAGGCAAACTTACCCATCGGCTTCGAACTGCTTTTATGCCTTTCAGTAAAACTTAAGAAGCTCATCCATGACAGGATAGATTTTTGTATTTACGCATTGCCATTTCATCATCGATAATCCGCCTTTATTTCTGAGGTGGTAGTCTGCTAGGATGGAGTTAGCCAAGTATCCGCATACGCTTATTCAAATTCAAACCCCGCTGCTTTCCAAGCCTTTGCGCCCCCCTCAAGATTGCTTAAGTTATGGTAACCTAATTCATACAGAGACTTTGCAGCCGCATTACCCATCGGGCCGGCTTCGCAATATAGATAAATTGCGGTATTTTTATCTTTTGGAAATTTATCCTGGTATTTCTCAATCTCGTTGTAAGGAACAAAAAGATCGGTGCCTTTTATATGCCTTTGTTCCGGCGTGTGTACGTCAACCAGGAAGATATCCTGGGTTTGCATGAGGGTATTTAACTCAGTCGCGGTTATCACTTTCAGATAGTCCGGCTTTTGAAACATGCAGCCATTCATGATGAAGATAAAAACTATGATGCAATAAAGTTTTTTCATATAGATCTCAAAATCTCGTATAAGGAACCAAAGTTTCGGCCGCAACCGGGCAATGCTGCAATTTCCAGCGGATCAGCAACAATAAGCCGGACTGATATCCAGCCTTGCCGATAAAATGGTAACAGATTACCCGATGCGTAGGCAGGAAAATATACAGGGAGAAATCAAAGGCTTAGGCTCATTATATTTGGGATAACCGGTTAACCTTGTTGCCTTCGGGAAAGCGCTACCAGGAGGCGGTTTACGATGCGCATCAGGTTTTTTTTGCGTTTTGCAAAGTCTCTCTGCGCATCTAACCCGCCCGACTGATAAACCCGGCAATCTCTCAGTCAAACCTGACTAAGGATATCGAAAAAAATAACTTCCCTGAATCCGGCAATAATCTAATCAATTTCGACTGTCCAAAGTTCGTTTCATTCAGCCTATCGCTCATCATGAAGACGCAGAGCGTTTGAGGATGCATTCCCACGCCGGAGCGTGGGAACGATATTGGCGTAATTTGCTCTCTTTGGTATACGCTGAATAGTTTCGAAAATTTTCATAATTAATTGGCAAGGTATCACGGGTGGAGGATACTTCTTTATTCATCTGTAACTATTCAGAGTATTCACGGCGGCGGAGACGGACGCCATCGTTCCCACGCTCCGGCGTGGGAATGCATCCCTGGACGCTCTGCGGTAATAGACTGGGGATACTCGATCCTGCGATTACGGGTGATTTTACTCTGAATTGTTACATTAATCTTTACCAAAAAAGGAGCCGGTCATGACAACCACCAAAAAACTAAAATGGCTGTTAGCTATGGTGCTTATTTTTGGCGGGTTTACTGTCTACAAGCTATTCGACTCCCTGGCCTTGAATCCCGCCTACCAGGAATATGAATGGATATTCAAAATCGCTTCGGAATTTGGCCTGTTCGTATCGGTTATCGTTTCCGCCGGTTATTTTCATCACTGGTTTATCGCCGCCGAAGAACAGAAAGAAGCAGAAATCAGCTTGCGGGAAACGTTGGGCAAGTATGTGGATAGTATCTTGCTGAATTCCGTAAAAAGGGGGTTTACCGGCATAACCAATAAAGAATTCGATTTCAGCCAGATTATGCACGGACTGAAATCAGGCGATTACGTCTATTGGCTGACCACCTTTGACCCGCGTTTCAAAAACAAGTCGCGGGAACTGGAACAAGCTATTAAAAACGGTGTTCATTTCAGGATGTTGATTTTAAAATCCGATTCCCATATAGGCGAATTGCGGGCTCAAGAAACCAACGGCTTTAATCCGCAAGAATTCAACGAGTATTCCAAATTATTTAAAATATCCCTGGAAGATGTGATCAGCCGCATAGATGACACAAAACTTGGCTCGCTAGGCGTATTTGTTTATGACGGTTTACCCAGTCTGCCTTTGTTTATCATTATTCGCATGGAATCAAGAAAGGTGGAGGTTTATAACAGCTTTTATCTGACCGAGCCGGTGTCGAAAATGCCCTATCTGCATTGGGAAAACGATCTTGCATTGGGCGGTCAAGCGCTGTTCGAAACCGAGCATTGGAACCTGTCCGAGCTGTTTATCGACTATTTCAAGAAACGTTGGGATATGGAAAAAGAAAAGCATTCCCTGGCCAAAAACGATGCGCTTGTCGAAGATCAAGACTTTATATATGCCCCGGCAGCGGCCAAAGAGACCTGTAGAGAACTCTTTGCCGGGATGAAATAACCTTGATTCTGTCTCTATGCGTACCGGACGGTCAGGCTTTAGGGCATGACCCGGCGAGAGGCTTGATGCAGTAAAGCATTAAATTGCACGAATGGCACCGGCTTGCCGAACAGATATCCCTGGAAGTGAGTGCAGCCCTTGCTCAAGAGGATTTCCCGTTGCTCCTCTGTCTCGACTCCTTCGGCTATAATGCCCAGTTCCAGGCTTTCCGCCATGGCAATTATGGTCCGTACAATCGCTCTATCGCTAGGATCGACGGCAATATCCCGCACGAACGACCGATCGATCTTGAGCTGATTCAGCGGCAAGCGCTTTAGGTATTGCAAAGAGGAATAGCCGGTGCCGAAGTCATCTAACGAGAACTGGATACCGGCTTCTTTTAATGCAATCATAGTATCGATGGTCTCGTTGACGCTCTCCAACAGCATGCTCTCCGTCAGTTCCAGCTTGAGCAGGCTTGGGTTAATGGCATAACGCCGGACAGCGGTCAGAACCTGGGTAACAAAATCTGTCTGATGGAATTGCCTGGCGCTGACGTTTATCGATAGCACCAGGTCGCGAGTGCGCGCATCCTGCTGCCATGACCTGATCCGGGCGCAAGCGGTATCCAGCACCCATTGCCCTATAGGCAGAATCAGCCCTGTTTCTTCCGCCAACGGAATAAATTCTGCCGGAGATACCAGGTTGCCTTCAGGAGACAGCCAACGGATCAATGCTTCCGCCCCCAGGGCACGGCCCGAACTATTTACCTGGATTTGGTAAAACAGATGAAATTGCTGCTTCGCAAGCGCTTCGCGCAATCCTTTTTCCAGCGCCACGCGCTCGTTAATGCTTGCCTGCATTTTTGGGTCGAAAGAAGCGCAGTGTGTTGCGGCCGGATTTTTTGGCCTGATACATGGCAATGTCGGCTTGTTTCAGAAGTTCATCCACTTCTTGCAGGTGCTTGTGTTCGTTGAACAGGGTAACACCTATGCTGGGGGTGTTGCAGTACTCGTGCCGGCCAAGCGTGTAGACCTCATTCAGTGCGGCCAGAATTTTATGGGCAACGATTTTAGCTTGTGCTGCGGCCTCGACGCCATGTTCGTTTAAATCCTCCAGCATGACCACGAACTCGTCGCCACCCAGACGGGCCACGGTATCTTCTTCGCGAACGCAGGCCTTTAACCGTTCAGCCACCTGTTTCAGCAGCAAGTCGCCAAAATCATGGCCGAGCGTGTCGTTGAGGGCCTTGAAGTTGTCGAGATCGAGAAACAAAAGCGCGCCTTCCCGGCCGCTGCGCATACTGGAAGATAATGCCCGCTGCAGCCGGTCCTGGAGGAGGCGCCGGTTGGCCAGGTGCGTGAGCGGGTCGTAAAACGCCAGTTGCTCGATTTTTTCTGCGGCGGCTTTGCTTAAAGTAATGTCGATGAGCGTGGCTACGTAATTGACGATGTCGCCGTTTGCATCTTTTACAGCGGTGATGGTGAGATGCGCCGGATAGACTTCGCCGGTCTTGCGCCGGTCCCGGATGTCGCCTCCCCAGAAGCCGGTGTCTTTGATGTTGGCCCACATTGCTTCATAAAAGACTGCGTCATGCTGACCGGAAGCGAACAGGCGCGGGTTCTTGCCGATAACTTCTGCCGAGGAGTAACCGCTGATGGCTGTAAAGGTGCGGTTTACCCGGAGGATTATGCCATTGGCATCAGTGACCAGCATGCCTTCCTGAGACTCGAAGGCAGTGGCGGCGATTCTCAATTCCGTTTCGGCTTGTTTACGCCCGGTAATATCCCGCGAGGAAAAGAACAGTAACGGAGTGTCTTCCTGCTCTAGCGGGAAGCCGCTGACCTCAACATCGAAAATACTGCCGTCTTTGCGCCGGTGGCGAGTTTCGAACTGGACGCGAGCCTGTTCCACAAAGGGTTGCATCACTCTTTTCGGGAGTTCCGACTCGGAGAACAGCGCATCCCATCGAGAAACATTCATGCCTATCATCTCGTTGCGTTGGTAGCCCAGCATAGTGCAGAATGAGTCGCTAACCTCAATGATATTACCGTTGAAATCGAGAATGTGTATGCCATCGCTGGCATTACGCAACATGGCCAGGCTCTTCTCGCTCTCTCTTTTCAGGGCTTGCTCGACTTTTTTCCAGTCGGCAATGTTTTCGACTATAGACCAGATATAGTTTTTACCATCGGTGCCTGTCACCAGCATTCCGTTCAAACGCAAAGGCACCAGGCTGCCATCCTTATGAATATACTCCTTCTCATAGGGCCCGTAACGTCCGGTTTCCGCAAGCGATTTCAATTGTACCGCTTCAAGAGCTTCATATTGCCTAGGCGTTAACTGCCAATAGTCGAGCTTTATCAATTCAGCGGATAAATAGCCTGTCATTTTCTGAAATGCTTCATTAAATTCCAGGAACTTTCCATCCATGCCGGTCAAGGCAATGCCGATGGGCGACAATTCATACAAGCCGCGCAGCTTTTGTTCACTAACGTGCAATGACTCATAAAGTTTTTGCCGTTCGGTAATGTCTCGCGAGGAGTTGAAAACTACTGGCCGGCCATCCAGTTCAAGCGGAAATCCGCTGACTTCCACTTCGAAAATAGTGCCGTCTTTGCGCCGGTGGCTAGTATTGAACTGGCTGCGTACCGGATTTTCGAACTGTTGCCTAAAGACAGCCGACAGTTCTTCGGGATCGGTGAATTTAGCTTCCCATTGGCTGACGTTCATGCCGATTACCTCGTCTCGCCGGTAACCGAGCATATGACAGAATGAGTCGCTGGCCTCGATGACATTACCGTCGAAATCGAGGATATGGATGCCGTCGCTGGCATTCCGCAACAGAGCGAGGTTTTTTTCGCTTTCCCTTTGCAGCGTTTTTGTTTGTTCCTGCACTTGCCGTTGTACGACAGAGGCGCGCCCGGTCATCGCCAGTAAAAACGCCTGTAGCAGGCTCGTAAGAATTAGTCCGGCAGCCAATACGATCCAGGCAAGTAATCAGCGATTGGATGCCATATACTCCGGCGTGGGGTAGATCGATATGTGCCAAAGCCTACCGTTGAACGGAATATCGTCTTCCCAGGCTAACATAATTAATTGGCGTCCGGGAATCTGCCCGGAGCGGTAAAGAAGCCCATCGCTGCCGGATGTGCCTTTGTCTTCAAGCGTTAAGGCCAAGTTTTTCGGTAATTCCTTATCGAACTGAGACTTTAACATTTCCGCAACGCGGAATGCGCCAACTGCAAAACCGAAGGGCGTTTCAGGGCCGGATGCGGTTTGGCGATTAGTTGTAAGTTGATCAAAGTACACCGGCTGTAGCAGAAGTATTCCTATACCGGAGCCCTGTTCCTGAACAAGCCGAATCGGAGCCGTGGCAACAGGCTTGCCGGTTTGTATGGCGTCTCTGACGGCAGCCTGCCTAACGGCATCGGATGCAATATCGAAACCAAGCGCATCACGGTTCTTGTCAAAAGGGGTTATGTACTGTACCACTATATATTCGTTGCGTTGCTCAGCCGGAATGAGTTTGCCCAACGAATCGAGTTGCGTGAATTTAAAGCCGCTAATTTGTAACTCCCTGCCGAAGTCAGTTTCAAACTGCTCCCTGGCCTGGCTCTTCACGACCGGATTCCAGCTCAATGCCTGTAGATAGGGATGATCCACGAAACTTTGCCTGGAAAACCCTTCAAAGTCAGAGAAACTCAGGTTTGGATAGGTTTTAACCAGATTTTCGATTGCGGTAACGATTTCCTCATAAGACTGGAGTTTGGATCGTAACTGGTTGCTTAGCACCAGGCCTCGCTCGGCTATATGCTGCTTGAACTGCTGGGATTCGGTTCCGGATACATAGACAAAGGCAGCAATAATGCCTGCCGTAATCATTAGCGATGGGAACGCCACGGTTTTAAAGCGGGATTTCCATAATGGGTTTTTCCACTCTAATACCATCAAGCTTAGCGGCGCGAACAGCAATACGCCTATCGTGTCACCAACCCACCAGTTCCACCAATTGAAAAATAGTTCACCGGCAGAAATCATATGGAACAGGATCAGCGCGATATTCCCCCAGGTTGCCGATATCAGGCAGGCTAACGGCCCGGAAAGGAACAGTAGCGAGATAATGTCATGGTCGTTATCCAGGCTGCGCCATGAGTCCTTTAATCGATGAAGGACCAGAGAGGCGGCGATCCAGGCCTGTAGCGTCGAGCCTAAGCCTATGACGGCAGCCAGGAGCAGACTCTTATAATTTAAATCCCCATGATTGGCAGCTACCCAAAGGTTGATGCCGATAGAGCCCAGCCATATTCCCGGCAAAAGCCGGCCTCCGCCATAGAGAACAGCGGCAAAAGCGGCGCCGGCTGCGGGAAAGATTGCTGTCGCATAACCGGGGGCGATGGCAAGTTGTAGCCCGGCAATACCCAGCAGAAAATAAAGTGTTGCCAGCAGCAGCGATTTTTGGATGGCTGAAACAAATTGTCTTGTGGACTTGGAGAGCACTTGAGGCAAAGGAAACTTCGGGATATATGATTAAGTGTACATTATATTATCAACTGGTAAAAAAACGTGTTCTACGTTCAAAATATCCTTATGATCGGTAAGGATGCCAATTTTGATTTGGCGAAATGAATGCCTCATTCAAGCAGAACGCCTTTGTCCAAAGTAACAATGATCGATAAATCTTAACAGGAGGCTTCGAAACTTCAGAGCGATACGTATGCCAACATGGAAGTTAGCGGCATTCAAGGGTTTATGGGGGAGATACATGCGTCACTGCCATTAAGTTAAGCCATACGTATGTTTAGCGGCAAAGAAAAAACCTCAAATTTTGTTAGAAATGGCAAACATAAGCCTAAACAATGGTATTCTGTTAAATACAATCCTAACCCCTTTTTGCCGGATAAGGCTGGCATACAATGACAGATGCAGTAAACAATATGCCAGCCGGTTTGCTTGCCGTTCCCCCGCAACCTCGACCGGAACGCTCCGACTGGGTGTTGATTCTGATTGCGCTATTGGTGTTGTTTATGCATGTCACCGGGCTGCTGTGGTTGCGGGAACCTATGCCGCAGCAAACCGCATCGGAGGCCAAGCCGTTTAAAATGGAAGTGAACTTCCTGCCAAGCAGCAACCCCAAAATAACCAAGCCGACAACGCAGCCGGTCAAACCGGAGCCCAAAACCCCGCCCAAGAAGCAGCCGGAGAAAACCTCGCAGAAGGATAAAGAGAAAACGCCGCCGCAGAAACAACAGCCGCAACCGGATTGGGCAGCCGTCGAGAAACTCATCAAAACCCAGCCTATGAAGCTGGTAAGCAGGGCTGTGAAATCGCAGCCGGGTTCGCAATCAAAGCAAAGCGTGTCGGCTGCGATGATCCAGAAGCCCGCCGAAAACCCCCAATGCCAGGGATAATTTCCCGGAAAGCGCCGAACATAATCCTAGCCCGGAATACCCGGAAATGGCCATATTTCTCGGTTATCAAGGCACGGCTATCATGCAGATACAGGTTACCGGCAAAGGCTTAAGCGAGGGCGTAAAAGTATTGCGCAGTACCGGCCATAAAGTGCTTGACGACTCCGCGGCTACAGCATTCAAAAAATGGCGGTTTACCGCCACCAATCACGCCAGCTCGGTTATCATAGTCGTGCATTATTCTTTATACGATTAAGGGGTTTGGTAAATGGCATGCACGGCGGCAGTCCGATTGGCGGGTTGGCTTCGGAAACCAACGCTTAAATTGTCTTTCCAGCTAATGTAAGAAATCTGACCACTTGATCGGCGGGCAGAGGATGGCTGAAGAAATAGCCTTGCCCTTCGTGGCAACCTTCCCGGCTTAACAACTCAAGCTGACCTTGGGTTTCCACGCCTTCGGCGATAGTGAGCATATCAAACCCTTTCGCCAGTTGTATAATAGAGCGGACAATAGCGAGATCGTGACGATCAACTTCCAGATTTCGGATAAAAGATTGATCGATCTTAAGCTTATCGACCCGGAAGCGTTTCAGATAGGCCAGGCTCGAATAGCCCGTACCGAAATCATCAATCGACAGGGTAAAACGCAACGATTTAAATTTTTTAACCACATCCAGAATGTAATCGACATCCTGCAACAGGATGGTTTCGGTAAGCTCCAGTTCGATAAAGTTCGGATCGAGTTCATGCTCATCGGTGAGATCGGTGATCATTTTAATAACGTCTCCGCGCTTGAATTGCAGCGACGACAGGTTAACGGCTACTCTGACCGGTACATAGAGCTGATTTTGCCAGGCTTTTGCCTGGCGGCAGGCTTCACGAATCACCCATTCGCCTATGGGTACGATTTGCCCGGTTTCTTCGGCAAGCGGGATAAATTTATTCGGAAACAGCAGCCCTTGTTTAGGATGATTCCAGCGGATCAATGCCTCGACGCCGATCAGTCGAGAAGTGTTCAAATCGAATTGCGGCTGGTAATGTAAGACAAATTCTTGTTTGTTGAGCGCTTCCGCCAAGCTGTTCCGCATATGCAGGCGCTCCATCGCATCGACATTCATTTTGTCGGTGTAGAAACGGTACGTGTTACGCCCACAATCCTTGGCATGATACATGGCCGTATCGGCGAGCTTTAACAGAGTATCGAAATTGTCGCCATCGTAGGGATAGAGGGCAACCCCGATACTGCCCGTAGACGTGAGGCGATATTGATCGATTTCGAATACATCGCCGAGTTGATCAAGAATTTTCTGCGCAACGAAGGACACGGAAGGCATATCCGGCATATCGGTGAGTACAATGACAAATTCGTCGCCACCCAAACGGCTGACGGTATCAATCTCCCGCACATTCGCTTCCAAACGTTTGGCTACGGCAATCAGTAGACGGTCGCCTATTTCATGGCCCAGCGTGTCGTTGACGCTTTTGAACTGATCCAGATCCAGAAACAACAGGGCTATCGATCCGGAAGAGCGGCGTTCGCTTATGCCGACTGCCTGATCGAAACGGTCCCGCAGCAACAAACGATTAGGCAACTTGGTGAGCGGGTCGTGATAGGCCAGAAAAGTGAGTAAGGCCTCATCGGCTTTACGCTTGGAAATATCGCTAAAAATAGCCACATAATTGCTTAGGGTGTCATCGCCATCGTGGACCGTGCTGATATTAAGCCATTTCGGATAAATTTCGCCGTTTTTGCGTTTATCCCAAATTTCGCCATGCCAGGTACCGTCATTAATAATGTGGTGCCACATTTCTTCATAAAAGCTTTGATCATGGCGATGCGATGCCAGGATGCGCGGGTTCTGTCCCGACACTTCACTTAAGGTGTAGCCTGTAATACGAGTAAAGGCTTCATTCACGTAGACGATATTATTATTGGCATCGCTGATCAATACCGCTTCATTGCTGTTAGACAGCACCCGGCTCATGAGGCGGGTCTGACGCTCATTTTCAATGCGGTCGGTAATTTCCTGCCCTAAAGTAATTAGCGCTTTACGGCTACCGTTCGCTTCGAACAACGGGGTTTTAACTATTTCGAAAATACGCGGTTTTTGGCTTTTGTCTTCCGATGCCACAGTCTGGATGAGCTCAACAGGCTGGTGAGACTCCCAAGCCTGTTCATCAGCATCCGTGCAGGTCTGGAAAACAATTCGATAATGATTATCGCAAAGCGCCGCCAGTTCGCGGCAAGTTTTACCCTGCCAAGGTTTACCGATTAGGCCGTACAACTCTAGCGTGGCGTTATTGGCAATTTGCCAACGATTCTTATGATCCTTCAAGGTGACTAGATTGCGGGTCGCATTAATCAGTAAGAAGAAATTCTCTTCATTAACAAAAGTTGCGGGTTTGCCGATCTGGCCGATGAAACGATAGCCTTGTCCGTAGTCCGTTTTTATCAAAGACTCCGTCCCTGGACTCACTTGGCGTAAAGTTGATTTCAGAATAGAGAGGCAACGGGCAATACTTTCATCCGAAGTATCGGCATTGTTCCAGACTCGAGCAATTAATTCTTCTTTAGAGACACGCTTGCCGGCTTGTTTGACCAGCTCAAGCAACAGTTTAAATTCTTTTGGATGCAGGCTGATGGGTTTGCCGGCGAAGGACAGCCCTTGCTCGCTATCAATGATAAAGCCATAAAAATCAGCGTGGAAATGCTCATCCATGGTTTTCCCCAAAAAAATTAAAAATAAAGCCGATCATCTGTGCATTTTTTGTATCTATTCAGCAAAGATCAAAAATACTTATAGGATGCTGCCGACGTAAGGAGGCGCATCGGTCGCGAAAGATGCGCTTCGCTATCGCTCAGCACATCCTATAAAAGCATGTTTTAATTGAAAAAATTATTATGCTGAATAGATACCGTTTTTTTATGTATATCACAGTTTTAGACTGCCAATTTTGTTGCCGATCAATTAATCAGAATAACAAACTCGTAGGTATTAAATCTTTATGAAATCTTGATTTACTATTTTCCGCGAAGTATTCAGATTTAAAAGAGGCTCCATTCCGGGAGCTGAAATTGATCGACACGACAATGAATTCAATGGGGGGTATCGTTCGTATTGTTTTATTAGAGTTAATCCAACATTCGAAGCCCATGTGTGTTTGAAAGCCTAAACGTTGGGATAGGACTATCGCCCTAGCCCAACGGGGCATGCCGCATTTATCGAAGTCTTAACTTAATGGAAGTGGAATAGACAATAGGAATAAACTCGGGGCGCGAAATATAATCACGCAAATTTTCACAGCTAAAACAACTCAACTTCGGCTACTTCTGTTTTGCTGGGACTCTCAAAGCGGTTTTTTTCATCGACGATCGAATCGAGATAGCCCGTAATTTCAAGGCTACATTTTTCAACAACCCTAAAATTGTCAAGAATTTCTCCCTGGATTTCCAGTGAGGTTTGCCAATCGTTTGACAGGAGATTCATCGCCTGATGCATGTTTTGATAAGATAACTCATAAGGCCGGGCGATTTTCGGGTAGGATGGCAAATGATCGTATCCCTTTGTTCCAGTGCCTGAATATAACCATTTTCCGAAATCCGATTCGCGATATCCCACTGCAACTGCTTTAGCGGCGGGTGAGTTTATACCTGTTTCCACGGCACGGTAACCTTGTTGGATGAAAATCATCTGATTGACTTTAGCCAACGCAATTTCGCCCACCATTTGCGTATAAGAGACCTTCCCGTAGGTTGCCATCGAAATGTTGCTCACTTCCGTGATATTGCGTTCAAATTCGGCAATCGCGATTTTAGATTCATCGGTCATGTTAGCCATGCTTTCCGTATCTTTAACGATGATCGTGGTCGCATGGGTAAACTTTTTGATAGTGCCGTTGATCTTTTGAGTTGCATTTTTGGTGTTTTCAGCCAGTTTTCTGACCTCATCGGCAACCACGGAAAACCCCCGGCCTTGTTCGCCGGCCCGCGCGGCTTCAATCGCAGCGTTTAAAGCCAGCAAATTTGTTTGATCGGCAATCTTATTGATTAAGGATGTCACATCGGTAATTTCCTGGCCGCTTTTGCTGAGTTCCCGTGAGGAATCTTTCATGATTTCGATCTTTTCGATGATGCTGGCCAATTTTTCAATCACGGCGCCCAATGAGGCTCGACTGTGAGCGGCAATATTCGAGGCATTGTTGGAAATTTGTTCGACTTGCTGCATTTGATTGGTAATGGTCGACAAGTCTATTTGGGTACGGAGCAGACTGGACAACAAGTTTTCGGTTTTCATTTGCCCTAACTGCGAAAATAGCGACTCGCGTAAATTGTGCAAATGATTTTCCTGCATCATGGCCAAGGAGGTTTCGATGTGTTTTAGGCCGTGCGCGAACGCGCCTTTAATGCCGATGGAATTGGGTTTGCGATAAAATTGCAGGTTTTGCGCGGACTGAAAACATTCCGAGGTTTCACGCATGAATGTTTCAATTTGGTCGAGCGAGTTGTTAAGCCGCCAGGCTATGCCGGCATATTTCGACTTGGGCGGTATCTGGGTGATACGGTATTCCAATTTCCCCACTTCCATTTGCCCCGCCAGATGAGCAAAAGAATTTAAAACAGTGCTTTCGGCTTTGGCGTTTTTAAAATACAAAAAAATCACCCCATAGCTTAACAGTTCGGGCACCAGGTTTGACCATGCCAAGGCTTCTGCGAGTAAGGAATTTAAAGTTATAAAACTCAATAAGGCTAACAAACATCCCATTGAGGTTTTGCCGTTAAAGCGTAAGAATAAATTCACGGTAATTTTTTCCGGTAGGTTGAATCAGGCTATTTAATACGTCCAAACCGGCGGCAATACCATCGCGCCGATCCGCTCTTTTTTCAGCCGCCAGCATGTCTTGATAAAGACTCTGGATGTGGGGTAATTTACTTTTGTCCGGTTTACGCCGTACCGAGAAAAAACCGATGATTTCTGATTGCCTGGTATCGAAACTGATTTTATAACTGGGGGTAACGGTGGCGAAAACCCAATAGAAGGAACCGTCCTTGCACATGTTTTTAACATAACCAAAAAATTCTTCGCCGGAACGCACCGTTTGCCACAATAAGCTAAAGACTGCGCGCGGCATATCGGGATGGCGGACAATATTATGTTGCTTACCCAGTAACTCCTGTTCCGAATAGCCTGAAAATTCGATAAAAATCGAATTACAGTAGGTCAATTTGCCTACGGCATCGGTTTTGGAAACGATAAAATCATCGTCGCGCATCATAATTTCGCGTTGCGTGGGAATAATCTGTTGCTGCATAGCTAATTTTCTCCTTGGTTTTCACAATTGATAGATTGAAAACCAGACAGGCAACGTCTCGGTTTCAGTACAGAGACAAAGGTCTTGGAATAACTTAGTTAGAATGTGTTCAACCATTTTGGTTCAAACCACTTGATGGATTTGCCTGGCAAAAAGTCAAAAACGCCTCGGACGGCAAAGGAGGGCTGAAGTAATAGCCCTGATATTGCAAACAACCGCTGTTTTTTAAAAACTCCAGTTCCACCTGGTTTTCGACGCCTTCGGCAATCACGCCGAAACCTAAATGTTTCGCCATAGCGATGATGGTATCGACAATCACAGTTTTGCCATGCCCATTGGAAATACCCTGCACAAAGGATTTATCGATTTTCAACTGATCCAGCGGCAAATTATGCAGGTAGCTGAGCGATGAAAAGCCGGTGCCGAAATCATCGACTGAAAAGCTGAAGCCCATTTGTTTCAGCAGCGTCATGCGCTTAATGGCTTCCTCGACATTATCTAACAGCAAACCTTCGGTGATTTCCAGTGTGAGTTGTTTTGGATCGATTCCATATCGCGCGATCGCTGAGCTGATATTCTCAATAAACCCCTTTTGAAAAAATTGACGAAGACTGATATTGATGGCGAGTTTGGGTAAATAAAATCCGCTCCGGTTCCATTGCCTGAGTTGCAATAAGGCTGCATTTAAAACCCAGTCGCCGATAGGCACGATCAGATTGCTTTCTTCGGCAATCGGTATGAATTGGGCGGGTGAAATATCTCCGCGCTCAGGATGCCGCCAGCGCAGCAGGGCTTCGGCCCCAATCAGCCTGCCGGAGTCATCAAGCTGAGGTTGATAGTACAGAAAAAAACCATGGTTTTGCAGTGCATGCCTTAAGCCATCGATGATCAGAAACCGCAGATTGGCCGCTTCCTGCATGCTCTTTTGATAAAACCGGATCTGATTGCGTCCTTCTTCCTTGGCGCGGTACATGGCGGTATCGGCCTGTCTTAACAATTCCAGAGCGTCATTTGTGTTTTCAGGAAACAGGGTGATGCCGATACTGGCTGCCAAAAACACTTCCTGTCCTTCTATCCAGTAAGGCAAGTTAAGGTGCTTTTGAATTTTTTCAGCAATATTTTGCGCTTGGTTGATAGCCAGTTCTTTTAACTCGCCCAGACCGGGCATAATGGCCACAAACTCGTCGCCGCCCAATCTGGCTAGCGTGTCGGTGTCGCGTAGAATCGCTGTTAAGCGGTTTGCCGTTTCGCACAATACGGCATCGCCGAATCCATGGCCCAAGGTGTCGTTGATGGTCTTGAAATGATCCAGGTCAAAATACAACAGCGCGCAAATACTCTGATGACGTAATGACAGCGCCAATTCATGATTCAAACGGTCCAGCATCCGCCGCCGGTTGGCCAGGCCGGTTAAGGGGTCGTAAAATGCCAATTGCCGGATTTGTTCTTCGTCGGTTTTACTTTGGGTTATATCGCTAAAAATGCCGGTATAGTGAATGACTTCTTTACCCTCTTCGGCGTGAATTGCGGTAATGGTCAGCAATTCAGGATAAATTTCGCCGTTTTTACGGCGATTCCAGATTTCACCTTGCCAATAACCCTGTGCGTTTATCTGCCGCCACATAGCGTCGTAAAAAGCCGCTCCGTGCCGCCCCGAACTGAGTATCGAAGGTTTTTTACCGATTATTTCCTGTTGTTCATAACCGGTAATGGTCATGAAACTCGGGTTACAGAATTCAATCTGTAAATTCTTGTCAGTGATGATTACCCCTTCCAGGGATGAACCGATGATCTTATACGCCAACTGCAATTCTTGATGGGAAATAGCCAGCGTGGCCTCGTGCTGATCCAGCAAATGCCGGTGGTCGCCATTGTAACTCTGCCGCAAGCCATACAGCATATCGGCGAGGTTGATGATGCCGATCAGTACATTAGCCTGATTAGTTACGCCTAGATGAAAAATATTCAGTTCCGCCATTTTGGTTTTCGCTTGAATAAGCGAGGCGTTTTCCGGCAAGGATATCAAGCCCGGGCTGGCAAATTGCTCAACTTTGGGATGGGTAATTCCGCTGGCTAAAGCGCTGACGATGTCGCTCTCGGTAAGAAGGCCGTAGCCGCCATCGGGAAAGATAATGACAGCCGCATCCACATGGGCCCGGCGCATTACGGCGGCCGCTTCGCTTATCGAAGTAGTGGACAATAGGCGGGGCACCGTGGGTTTAACTACGCTGCCGATCAGCCTGGGTACCAGATAAGCATCCGGATTGTATTTCATTACCACATCGGTATACGAAATAATACCTAATCGCTGCCCTTGTTCATCCACCGCCAAATAATGCCGAAAACCATCCAGGTGGAACCGTTCCGTCACTTCCGGAAGATTCATCTCGCCGGATATTTGTTTAACCGGTGAACTCATCACTTCATTGACGGTTCGATACGCTTGTAAGGGTATCGAAAAATCATGCAGCAATGCCTCGTGTTCAGACCAAATACCTAAAACTTCATCGTTATCGACCACCAAAATGGAAGAGCGTTTGCTCTTTGTCATCTTTTGGGCAACCTTTTGCAAGGATTCGTTGGGTAAACAAGTGAGTAATTGCCCCGCTAAGATGTCTTTGACTTTTAAGTTTGCAAAGCCTAGATAATTCACGGTATTCTCTTTTTCAAACGAGGGTGACTATTAAGCCAGGGGTTTTTCATACAATTCGCTTTGAAATCGAATAAAATTCTTCTTTAACCGTTTCGAAGACATCCACTAATTCGGGATCGAATTGTGTGCCCCGGCCTTCGATAATCAAGGCAACCGCCTGTTCATGAGTCCGGGCTTTTTTATAGGGCCGGTCCATGGTCAATGCGTCATAAACATCCGCAACGGCAGTGATCCGGCCGTATAAATGGATTTCCGTATTTTTCAGGCGGTTCGGGTACCCCGCGCCGTCCCAGCGTTCGTGGTGGGTTAAAGCAATGATTTCGGCGTTTTTCAATAAGCGGCTATTCGAACCTTTCAAGATGTTGTAACCATGCGTGGTATGCAGCTTCATCTGTTCCCACTCGTTTTTATCCAATTTGCCGGGCTTGAATAAAATGTGGTCAGGAACACCGATCTTGCCGACATCATGCAGGGGCGCGGTCAGTAACACGTCTTCGACCACTTGTTCGTTAAATACTAAGGCCTTGGTCAAACAGGCTGCAAAACAGCCCACCCGTTGGGTATGCCGATAGGTATCTTTGTCTTTGAATTCAGCCGCGCAACCCAGGCGTTCAAGAATTTCTTTTTGCGTATTAAGCAATTCACCGGTACGTTTTTCGGCAGAGGCATCCAGGGCGCCGTCCGGCTGAAGGCTACCCGTGTAAGCTAAATGCATCTGTAACAAGTTTTTTACCCGGCAAAGAAACTCCTCAATGTCAAACGGCTTATTCATAAAATCCTTGGCGCCGCGTTCCAGAAAATTTAAGCGCGACTGACGGTTTCGTTCAGTAGTCAGCACCAAAACGGGAGGGGCAGGATAATAGATCGTTTCCTGGAACAACCTCAGCACATCGAGTATAGTGAGTTGCGGCAGCGAAGAATCCAGCAAAACCAGATCGGGCTTGTTGGCTCGGTAACAGGCAACGCCGTGGTGGGGATTTTGAAAAGCCGTCAGGTTGCTAAATCCGTGACAGGTCAATATTTCTGTCAATAAAGCCACATACTGCCCATCATTATCAATCATGAGAATATTCGCAGACTCAATATCCAGAACTTCATACAACATTCGGTTTCAAATCCTCTCGTTTAATCCTAAGCCGATCAACCTGTTTCAACAGATGAAAAATAGAGTAAGTAGCTAATTTCACTGCATAATCCAGCACTCTCCCTCAACTATATCTTTAGCGTCTTAATGTCCTTAAATCAGTATCGAAGACGCCACGATTGAAAAAATATATTTAAATTTTGCAAAAATTTTGATAATCTGCATTTCAGTCATCCAAATGCCGCCAGAACAAGGCATCGAAGCAAAACCATAAAGTTCTTGTAAGATTTATCAAATCATAGTCCATTGCGCCAAGAACTTAAATCAGCAAACGGCTTCATTATTTGTAGGAAAAACGGAACGGCGATTTAGGACCGTAGGGTGGATGCCGATAGGCGATCCACCATTCGCGGGACACCATCAATCCGAACAAATTTCCAACAGACCACATAAAACCATCACTCTGAACGCTCATTGGCTTCGAATTGGTGGAACCCTTATCAGGTTCCACCCTACAGGCTCTTCCATTTATTTTCGGTTTATTTTATAACCGAATAAAATCCAACCACCGGAACGCTGGAACAAGATCTTGTATTGGACCGTAGGGTGGATGCCTAGGCGATCTACCATTCGCGGGACACCGGAAACTCAATTGCTGGGCAATGCCTTATGAATAAACAGAAAGACATCTTTTTAACAGCTGAAGAACTCCGCGAAAGAGCGGAAAAGGCACTCAAGTCCAAAGCGGAAACAATCGCCGATATAGCGATCGACGAAAGCAAGTTGCTGCATGAATTGCAGGTACATCAAATTGAATTGGAAATGCAGAACGAAGCATTGGTTGCCGCACGCGATGCCGCCGAGCACGCATTGGAACGCTATACCAAACTATTCGACTTCGCCCCCATCGCCTATTTTGTCGTATCGCAAAATGGCCTGATTCAGCAGACAAATGTTCGTGGCGAAGATTTGCTCGGTATCCAGCGTTCACGGATGACCGGCCAACCATTTATTAAAAGCGTCTCCGTGAATTTTCGACAGGATTTCGACAGATTTCTGGAACAAGTATTTAAGAGTACCGATGCGCAAAGTTGCGATTTAAGCCTTCAAAGTTCCGGCATGCTTAAATGGGTGAGAATCGAAGCGATTGCCGATGGGGACCGGCAAGCCTGTGTTATGACGGTGACGGACATTACCAAAGAACATAACGTTAATGACGTCCTCATACAAAGCTATGATGATCTCATACAAAGCTATAAGGAGTTCCGCTTATTGGCGGAAGTCATGCCGCAAATTGTCTGGATTACCGGAGCCGACGGCAAGCATATCTTTTGCAATCGGCAATGGCTGGACTATACCGGGCTTACTCAGGAACAATCCCAGGGCGATGGCTGGATTGTTCCTTTCCATCCCGACGACCGGGAACGCGCCTGGGATGTCTGGCGGAATACCGTCACGACTGGTGGAGGCTATTCGCTAGAATGCCGGTTGCGCCGTGCCGACGGCGCTTACCGATGGTGGCTGGTTCGTGGATTACCCGTCTTTGAAGACAATGGGAAAATCATGAAATGGTTTGGCACCTGCACCGATATTCATCAGCTAAAGCTGACGGAACAATCACTGTTTGAATCCGAAGCCCGTTGGCAGTTTGCGCTGGAAGGGAGCCATCAGGGTGTTTGGGATTGGGATTTTCCAACGGGTAAAATTTTCTATTCAAGCCAGTGGAAGTCCATGCTCGGCTTTGCCGACGATGAGGTTTCCGATCAGGTTGAAGAGTGGTCGGAGCGCGTTCACCCCGATGATCAGCAAGCTGCTATGGATGACCTGCAAAAACATTGGCGGGGCGAGACCGCTTTTTACCAAAACGAACACCGGATGCGCAATCGAAATAACGGCTATCTGTGGATTCTTGACCGGGGAATGGTCATAAGCCGCGATGCCGCGGGACTACCCTTGCGGATGATCGGCACCAGCCAGGATATCTCCGCGCGGCATCAATTATTGGAGCAGATAAAAGACTCCGAAAGTCTCACCCGTTCCATCATGGATTCCTTGGGGAGTTACATTGCCGTGCTGAATGAACGAGGCGACATTATTCGTACCAATCAGACCTGGCGAAACTTTGCAGCGGAAAATGGCGGCGAGTGTTTGATTCAAGACAGCACTAGCCAAAACTATTTTGAAATCCTGCACAAACTCGACCATTTGCCGGATGTATCCGGCATACTCGCAGGCATGCTGGCGGTATCGGAGGGCCGGCAAAAATCGTTTTCAATCGAGTATTTCCGCGATTCGGCCTGGTTCAGGCTTGAGGCCCGGCCGTTGGATGGATCGGTCCGTGGTCTGGTTACGCACCATATTGACATCACCGAATGCAAAAACCTGGAAAAAGCCTTTCGGCATAGTGAAGCGCGTTACCGCACCTTGTTTGAAAACTCCCTGGAAGCTATTTTTGTGAATCGGGGCGGCAATCAAATCGAGGAGGTCAACGACGCCTGCCTAAAGCTATGGGGTGCAAATCAGCCCGAAGAGCTGCTGGATAAACATCCTTTAGAACTTTTTCATGCGGATTATCATTCAATGATCAATGAACGGCTTACACTTGCGATGGCGAGCCGGGTAGCCCAGCCATTTATAGAAAAGCAGATTATTCGTTTGGATGGCACGATAGCCGATGTTCAGGTTTCGAACATACCTGCAAAGTGGAAGAGTATTTATCGGCAAGCTTTAACCGGGGCTTATCTGAAGAATGACGATGACCTGTGGATACAGGCAGACGGCAACAAATATTGGCTGCGCTGGACAGTGTCGCCCTGGACTGATGAGTATGGAAAAATCGGCGGTATTATTATCTCCTTTGAAAATATTACCGAGCGTAAGCAGGCGGAGGATAAATTGCGCCGGAGCGAGGGCCAGTTGCGGTTTATAACAGATCACATCCCGATCTATGTTGCCCAATGCGACTATGAAAAGTGCTATAAATTCGTTAACCGGCCCTATGCCGAGTTATTCGGATTACAACCGTCCGACATTATCGGCAAGCATGTGCTGGAGATTCTTGGTGAAAAGGCGTATGTCAAATCACAGTATTATATGGATGTCGTTCTTTCAGGGCTTGAAACCCGGTATGATATGACGCTGCCGGCAACAGCCCTGGGCGCACTCGCGGTTTCTGTCCATTATTTACCGGAACGCAATGAAGACGGTCGGGTTGTTGGGTTTATCGCCGCTATTTCCGATATCACAGCGCGTAAACAGGCTGAGGAGTCTTTACGCGAAAGCAAAGTCAAATATCAGGAGCTTTCGAACCATCTGGAGTTGGTCAGAGAAGAAGAAAGAACCCGGATTGCACGTGAAATACACGACGATTTGGGTAGTTTTCTGACTGTGCTGAAAATGGATTTGAGCTGGCTGGATAAACAACTACCGGCGAATTTGCGAAAATGCCGCGAAAAAACCCGGTTGATGACACAACAGGTCGATGAGGGTATTCAAACCGTAAAAAGGATCATTAACGACCTGCGGCCCAGTATCCTGGATCATCTGGGTCTATTTGCGGCCATCGAGTGGAAGGTTGAAGATTTTCGCCGGCGAACCCATATTCATTGCCTATTGACGCTGCCTGAGCTTAATTTAAGCCTGGATGCCGATCGCAGTACCGCTATATTCCGTATCCTTCAGGAAGCATTAACCAATATCCTTTCTCATGCCAAAGCCGGCAAGGTATCAATCGCTATTGAATTAAGCGAAAATAATCTCACCATGACGATAGCGGATAACGGTTGCGGCATTGCATCGGCGCAAAATATAAAATCCACCGGTTTTGGGATTCAAGGCATGCAGGAACGGGCCCGGCATTTTGGCGGGCTGTTAAACATCGCCAGTTAACCGGGGGCGGGAACGACCGTGCGATTATCCATGCCCTTGCCGGCAATTCAATCGGAGAAACCCTGAATGATCAAAGTGATGATCGCCGATGATCACGCCATTGTCAGAGCAGGCTTAAAGCAAATCCTTAGCGAGGTCGATGATATAGAGTATCGGTCGAAGCGGCATCCGGCGACGAGGCCCTGAAAAACATCCGCTCCGGCAACTGGGATGTGTTGTTGCTCGATATCGCTATGCCCGGCAAAAATATTCTGGAATTGATTAATTTGGTGAAGCTGCAAAATCCGGAAAAGCCCATATTGGTTTTGAGTATGTATCCGGAAGACCAATATGCAATTCGAATGCTGCGGGCCGGCGCCGACGGTTATTTAAATAAAGAAAGCGCACCGGAAAATTTAATTTTGGCGATTAGAAAATTATCCAAAGGCGGCAAATACATAAGCAGTGAATTGGCCGAACAGTTGGTGAATGAAATTAATATCAATAACTCTAAATCGAAACATTCAACGCTTACCGATCGGCAGTTTCAGGTGTTCATCTCCCTAGCGAATGGCAAACGTCTTACCGACATTGCCGTTGAAATGGCGTTAAGCGTAAAAACCATTAGTACCTATCGCACCCGATTGCTAAAAAAATTGGACTTGTCCAGCAATAGCGATGTCATTCATTACGCCCTTAAACATAGGTTGATCGAACCATAGCAAATACGTCAATTACAGACGATCATCTGTTTGACGCCAGGCAATAATTTCCAGAACCCGGGTTCTACATTTTGCAGCGTGTTGCTCTCTGTGTAAGGTGCATTCGCCATCGTTCCCACGCTCCGGCGTGGGAATGCATCCCTGGACGCTCTGCGTCTTCATGATTCAATGTGCTGGGATACGCGATCCTGCAATTGCGGGGCGATTTTGTCATCGGGCTTTTTAAGGCGTCGGTGTTTTCCCGTAAGCATCCCGCAATCTGTTCGGCGCTACGGCCATGTTCCGACAGGGCTTGAGCCTGGAGC
>CAVXZR010000093.1:0-15956 GCA_963765965.1 uncultured Pseudomonadota bacterium | reverse complement strand
ATTTGTTGCTGCGCTGCTGTTGATGGCAATAGCCAATGCGCTGATTCATGCACAAATCCTGGGTGTGTTTGAAACCGGTGCGGCCTTGGGCCTTAATCTGTTGATAGCGGCTATCGTTATCATGATCACGGTCATCGCCGGACGGGTGTTTCCATTTTTTACCGAGCGGGGATTGAGCGGGGTAATCTGCATTCGCAATCCGATGCTGGATATCGCGGCTGTTGTCGCCAGCCTGGCGGCTTTTATATTATTATTGTTCGATGTCTCGGGGGCGATTTTAGCCGTCTCCGCTATCGCCGCTTTAAGTGGTGAATGTGATGCGGGTGGCGGGCTGGTATGACAGGCGCATTTGGTTTGTACCCTTGCTATGGGTTTTATATATCGGTTACGGCTGGCTGGTTTTTGGCTTCGCTCTGTTGTCTCTATCCGCTTTTTCGCTGGTTTGACCTCCTTGGCGCTCCATGCCTTTACCGTCGGCGGTATCGGCGTACTGAGCTTGGGCATGATGGCTCGCGTGGCCTTAGGGCATACCGGCAGGGCGCTAAAAACCTCCAACCTGATGGCAATCGCTTTTGTGCTTATCAACCTGGCAGCGCTGTTCCGGGATTGTTTGCCGCGATTGTGCCGGCCTGGTACGGCGGTTTCATTCTTTTTTCAACGTATAGCTGGCTGGCGGCTTTCTCATTGTTCCTGCTTTATTACCTACCGATTCTGAGTGCGGCTAGAGTGGACGGGCAGGAGGGGTAGTTTGTAGGATGGGCACTGCTGTTTGTGCCCACGGGGGACGATTCATAAATTGCCGATGCTCGTCTTTTTTGGATTGTCGGCCTATTTTTACGATTTGGCTGTATTTTAGGTTTCACCCGTTCGCCAGCGTTGATGTTGATAAAGCGAATGCTGTTGTGTCGAAGCTTATCCGTGTGGGCACAAAAACCGTGCCCACCCTACATGTCTGGGGATGATTTTGGGATAGTCCAGTGAGTTAAAATTCTTGACTCTAATCCCAATGTCGCCCCACCAAAGAGAGAAAATCCCATTGCACGTCCAATTCATTTTCACCCACCCTCCAAAACCATAAAAAGTTTACACCATTGTGCAATTTGTAATATTCAAATAAAATCCAGATAATCAACGTGATAACGTTGATGCCTAAATCCTTGACTACGTAGGTAATACTCCGATCCAAACCGTTAGCTGATTCGGCTGCCGATTCTCTAGATTCAGTTGTATATGTTTGGTTTTTTCCGCGCAACTTCGATCACAATTTTTAGATCGTTTTAAAAATTGTGTGCGGTGTAGCGCCGCACTCATGCCATTGGATTCAAAAATAACAATATATCCATGCCGCCAAAAATACAGTTGGGTTTTATGTACGTACGATACTTACTTTTACTTTTTATTCCTCTTATCACCACTGTTTTCGCCTGGATGACGAATCAGCCGCAAAATGTCGGCATGGATGCTCCGGGCGGTAAGCTGAAAAGCGTGTCATTTGCACCTTTCCCCGAGGGCTATAGCCCATTGAAAAAAAAATACCCGCCGCTTGAGCTTATTCGACCAGGATTTACGGCTTTTAGCGGACAAAATCGAGTCGGTGCGTACTTATGCCAGTTCGGAAGGGTTGGAAAACGTACCGGGATTGGCGCGCAAATACGGTATAACGGTAACGCAAGGTGCATGGCTGAGCAGAACCCACCAGTCAAATCTCGTGGAAATCCAAGCCCTGATTGATACGTCGAATGCTAATGCCGATGTTGTAAAACGGGTGATTGTCGGTAATGAGGTTTTGTTGCGGAAGGAACTGACGCCTGAGCAATTGATTGGATACATTCGTACCGTCAAGCGTGCAATTAAACAGCCAGTCAGTTATGCCGATGCATGGTCGGCCTATTTGAAATATCCGCAACTGATCAAGGAAGTCGATTTCCTCACGATTCACGTTTTACCTTATTGGGAGGACGAGCCTATCTCCTTGGAAGTGGGACTGGAGCATGTGAAAGAAATTGTGCGGCAAATTCATCAAGAAGCCGAAAAAGTTGCACCGGGCAAGCCCATTTTAGTGGGCGAAATCGGTTGGCCGGGCGCCGGCAGACAGCGTGGTTTAGCAATACCCAATGTTGTGAATCAAGCGAAATTTTTGCGCGGTTTGATGGAAATTTCAAAAGACAACGGTTTTGATTACAATGTTGTGGAAGCGTTTAATCAACCTTGGAAGAGCGAATTGGAAGGCGTCGTCGGCGCCAATTGGGGCATCATGTCGGCTACTCGTGAAGCATTGTTTCCCCTAACCGGGTTAGTCCATGAAAATCCGCATTGGTTAAATCATCTGTTCATCAGTGAAGTATTGTGGTTAGCGGTCATTACGATTTTTTGGCCAGGGTTGCGTCCGCTTTCATTCGGGCGCTTCGTGCTGTTTTTAGGATTGTCGCAAATCATGGCACTGAGTTTAGTTAATATGACGGTGGAATTATGGCAAACCAGCTATACCGATTGGCAACGGGCGTATAGTTTAACCATGATTTTAGCGACAATCGGTTTTGCCGGTTTGTTGCTGTCGCGCACGCAAGATTTATTAAACGACAACCCACAACCGGAAAAATCAGGTCAATATTTGTGGTTGGGCTATGTATTTTTTGCCGGCTTGGCCGCATACAAAACTTTGGAATTAGCGATGATCGGGCGCTATATCAGTTTTCCGGTTTCGCAATTAACTATTCCCTCCGTGGGTATTTTAGGTTTGCTTGCAAGTCAAGCGATGGCTTCGAGTCAAGATACTAGCTGGAGTTTACGTTTAGATGCCTTATTTGGTAAAACCAAACCGTATAAATGGGAAATAATACTGATTTTATTTTTGTTAGTCGTCATTGCCTGTAATGTCGTGCAACGTGTTTATGAAATACCTCGTCTGATAGGCAGTTTAATTATTTTGCTTGGTTTAGGAATTTTTATCGCAACACGCCGCGACAACATGCGGCAATGGGGATATTTGCTGGGTATTGGCTTATTGAGTTTGGTGATTGGCGAAAGCTATGGATATATGGTGCTTGGCGATTTTAATATGGCGCACCCAAACTCAATGGACGCTTTATTGCTAGCCTTGCATTTTACGCTGGCAAATCAACAGTTAATGGGTTGGATGTTGGAAACCGTGGCATTTTCCTTGCCGTTCGTTTATATTTTTAGAATTATCAGATAATCGAATTCCGGCTATACGGATTAACATTGGGTGCGCAGCCCGCGTAAGTCCGATTAGCAAAGCGTAATCGGACGCATGCCAACAGCCGTAGTGTTAACCTTGGGCTTTTGCTAACCCGATAATAAGCCATGCCCAACTATTGGCGCGCATTCATACCGGGAGGCACAGGGTTCTTTACGGTCAATTTGCTGCAACGACATCGCAAAGATTTGCGCGTGAAGGGTCATGCGTGAAGTGAAGGGTTCAGGTCTTGCTTTTTGCATTATGCAAAAAGCAAGACCTGACCCCTTCGTTCATGCAGGTTCTAAAGTTCAGGTTTTTGCGCTCAATTTTCTGGGTGTTACGCTTGCCTACTTCATGTTTGTTTGAATTCAGATGGCGAGTATATGCGCCCCAATCGTCTGTGTAGAAACGGGTGATGCCAAAGGGTTCAAGTAATGCCTTCAGTTGTTTGAAGACATCATCTGTGCGTTTTCCAAACACATAAGCCAACAGGATGTTGGTGGCGTGGTCAACGGCATACCATAACCAACGCTGATTTGATTTGTTCCCCACAAACGACCATTGCTCATCTACCTCAGCCTCGCAGGCCGCTTGCAGCCTGACTTCCACGCCACCCTCAAGAGTCAGCTCTGACAGTTTGGGGTTAACTTGGACGAGATCATCCGTTTTTTTTTAATCGTGCTGATTACGGTGTTCTTATCGATACCAAGTACCCTCGCTGTATCTCGGATTCCGCTACCATTGATAGCCATGTCCAACAACTTCATTTTGACGCCAGGTTCACAAGCACGGTAACGATATTCCAGCATAAAGCTCTTGGTTGGGCATTCGGGGTTAGGGCAACGGTAACGCTGTACTCCCTTTGCACTCAGGCCAACTGTCTTAATGTCTTTACTGCTACAATTTGGGCAAGTGACTTCTTGATAACATGTCATAACTTCGGTCGGTAATTTATTGATTTATATTAGCAACGTAGTATACATCAATTCTCCGATTTCACCCACTACCATTTTTTATATCGCGGAAGCCGGTACTCGCCGAGTTCTTTGGTTTCCACCCCTTCCGCAATCACCTGTTCAACCGAAGGCGCGCGCCATACCGAGCACGCCATCCAAAATGGCCAAATCATCAGGGGTATAGAGCATGTCGCGCACCAGGCTCTGATCGATCTTGATAAACGTGAATGGCAGGTGTTTAAGATTAATCAGAGAGGAATAGCCGGCGCCAAAATTATCCAGAGCAAACATCACGCCGATTTCGCGACAGGCCTCAATGACCAGCGATACTTGAGCAATGTCTTCCAGCGCGCTGGATTCCAGCACCTCCAGTTCAAGCCGGCCTGGCCTGACATGCGGATGAGCCGCCAGCGCCTCGCGCAGACTCTCGACAAAGCCGGTATGCTGCAACTGTCTAGGGCCGACATTCACGCTGACCGAAAGGTCCAGCCCGGCAGCATGCCAGCGCCCAATCGGGGATAGAACGCTATCGATTACCCATTTCCCAATTTCGATAGATAACGGATGGTCCTCAATGGCCGGCAGAAATTCAGAGGGCGGCAGAAAACCTCTTTCCGGGTGTTGCCAACGGATCAGAGCCTCTGCACCGATGACCGTTCCGCTACGCATGTTGACCTTAGGCTGGTAATACAGCACAAATTCACCTTCGCCAAGCGCCTCTCGGATACGATTCAGACTTTCGTGATGGCTTCTGAGGTTATTGTCTGTTTCGGCATCGAAAATGTGGTATTGGTTTTTGCCGGATAGCTTGGCTTGATACATAGCCTGATCGGCCTGTTGCAGCGGTTCCTCTGCAGCCACCTCCTCCGTTAATAAAACAGAGTAACATATCAACTTTTAATTAAAGATGATTTGGATCATTTTTTTCGGCGAAAGCCAGTGAGGTGATGTAAACGTTCAGTCTCCCTCTTTAAAAAAGAGCGGGACTGAACATTTACGAGCTGATTTTTAGGGCTTAATCAAAGCTGACGCAATTGCAGAAATTGGCGAGTTTATCCAGTTGATATGAGTTAATGGTCCTGACGTTCTTCCCGGAAACTGCGATCATACCGTCGCGTTCGAGTTTTGCGAATATCCGGCTCACGGTTTCCTGGCTAAGACCCAAATAGTTTCCGATATCCTTTCTCTGCATAGGCAGGTGAAATTGGCCTGCAAGATTCAGGCTGTGCAGCATCTCGATCAGAAAAAAAGCGATGCGTTCTTCCGCAGTCTTTTGGTTATCTGTCATTAAAACCTCATGGTCATGGCTTATTTCCCGGCTTGCATGCAACATTAATTCATCATGTAAGCTAGGTATTTTGTTGCACAGCCGATTAAAACTAGCATAGGGTATTTCGCAGACGATGGAGTTTTCGAGAAAAAATGGATGTGGTATTTGCGCTGTGATTAAAGGCATCCAATCCCAAAATATTGCCGGGAAACTGGAAACCGACAATTTGCTGGTTGCCATTCTCTGCGGCCAGGCAGGACTTGGTTGAGCCGGATTTGATGGCGTAAAAACTATGAAATGCATCGCCTTGACGATAAAGCGCGTCTTCAGCCTGAAATTTCAGGTCACAGGTGACGATTTCGTCGAAAAGCTTCAATTCGTCCTGGTTTAAGCTATTTGGGAGACAAATTTTAAGTAACCCGCAATCGGAACATCGCGAATTGTATAGCTGTAGATTGGCAAGGGCGGCTATTTTTTCCATGATAAATGGCCTTATGATAAATTGAAATTAATCCGAAAGTCATTATTCCATATTAATTATCTGATGTGGCGCTAAACACACTTGTTCAAGAATAGTATCTAGGAGAGAAAAGCGTTCAGTTATCATACTTTTTTTGATAATAATCACAAATCGTACAAAAGTACAGTAGGGTTATTGACATTAAGAAAATACTCAATCACCTCGCTATCGGTGTTCACCGAAAGAGCGACGGTTTTAAAATGAATGGATGACATAACTCTCGTAGCACGATGGGTAGGGCGGCTGACTGAATTCCATTATTCAACTTTATCTAAAACCAGGTCTTTATCCGGAAAATTAGGGTATGACAGTTCAGCCGGATAGTGAAGGGATTGAATAACTCGAATGATGCGCCGCCCGTTGGTTGGTACATCCTATACTGCACTGCTTCCATAGCAACACGCTAAGACGCAATTCATAGGGAGCGGTATTGCGCCCTATGAAGCTACCTTAGTGGGGGATTGTGCCCTATTCCGTTGGTCAGCAAATCGAATTCCGCCGCCGGCATGGGCCTGGCAAAAAAATACCCCTGTCCGTAATCGCAGCCGGCGGCCAGCAGCAGGTCAAGGTTTTCCTGCGTTTCCACGCCTTCCGCGATTACCTGAATGCCGAGTTTATGCGCCATCACGATGATGGCTTCGCACATCGCCATTTCTTTGGAATTGGCTGTTAAATGACGCACGAAAGATTGGTCGATCTTGAGATAGTCGATGGGATACTTCTTGAGATAGGAAAGCGAGGAATAGCCGGTGCCGAAGTCGTCCAGAGCAATTTGTAAGCCGCTGTCACGGTATTTATTCAGAATTTCGATGATGGAGGTATGGGTATCCAGCAGCAAACTTTCGGTAATTTCAACCACCAGGCCTTGCCCCGGCAAGTCAGTCTCCTGTAGATATTCCAGCCATTTGCCGCTATGTTCGTGATTATTTCGAAACTGTAGCGGCGACTTGTTGATGCTGATCTGAAAATCCGGGCAATGTTCGGCTCGCCAACATAACGCCTGTCTCGCCGCTTCGTGAAATACCCAATCGCCGATTTCGACTATCATGCCGGTGTCCTCGGCGATGGGGATAAATTCGGCGGGACTGATCAGTCCGTAAACCGGGTGCTGCCAGCGGATTAACGCTTCCGCCTTGCGGACGATGCCGCTGGAGAGCTCCACGATCGGTTGATAGTACAACTGCAACTGGCCGCCTGGCAGTGCGGCGCGTAAATCGACGGTCAGACGCATCCGCTCCAGGGCGGCTGCCTGCATGGAAGAGGTAAAATAGTGATAGCCGTTTCGACCCTGATTCTTGGCTGCGTACATGGCCTGATCGGCGTTTTTGAGTAGCGCTTCGCTGCAATCCGCATCTTCCGGATACAGGGTGATGCCGATGCTGGCAGATACATAGGCCACTTCCGCCCCCAGTTGGAAGGGTGTCGCGAGACTGTCAAGTATAGTCCGGACAATGCGTTCGGTGCTGTTGGCTTCGTTAAGGCTGCACAAAATCACGGTGAATTCGTCTCCTCCCAAGCGGGCCACAGTATCTGTCGATCTGACGCACAGACCCAGGCGTCGCGCGGCTTCATGTAGCAAATGGTCGCCCATGTCGTGTCCCAGGGTGTCGTTGACTTCCTTAAAGCGGTCGAGATCAATGAACAGCAACGCCAAGGATTGCCCGTTGCGATCGGCTTTCTTGATTTCCTGTTTTAGGTAATCATGAAACAGGGTGCGGTTAGGCAGGCCGGTCAGTGGATCGAAATTCGCCTGTTTCCAGATGGTCTGCTCCGCCAATTTCCGATCCGTAATATCGGAAAAAATGCCGACCCGCCGCAGCACAGAGCCATCCTCATTGTAGGCTGTGCTGATCATAAGCCATTCCAGATACTCTTCTCCGTTCTTGCGGCGGTTAACGATTTCACCTTGCCAACGCCCGGTGCGGTTCAACATATTCCACATGTCCTGGTAAAAATGCCGGTCATGTTGTCCGGATTTGAGCAAGGTGGTCGGTTGTCCGATGGCTTCTTCTTCGCTGTAGCCGGTCAGGTCGGTGAAAGCTGTATTGATCGAGACGATGCGATTTTGGCTGTCGGCCACCATGACCGCTTCTCCTATGGCCTGATAGACTGTTGCCGCAAGTTGTAATTCATGTTCGTTGCGCTTACGTTCGGTGATATCGAAGCAAGAGCCGATGTAGCCTTCGAAATTCCCTCGTTTGTCGAAACAGGGTACGCCGTTATCGAGTATCCAGCGATATTCGCCGTCGTGGCGCCGTAGACGGTATTCCATGCTGAAGGGTTTGCGGCGGTCAAATTCCTTGACATAGATATCCAAACAACGGCCCAGATCGTCCGGATGCACCCCATCCGTCCAACCTTCCCCCAATTCCTGATCCAGAGTACGCCCTGTGAAGTCCAGCCACATTTTGTTAAACCATGTACAGCCCTTGCCGGTATCCGCCATCCAGATCAAGGCCTGCGCCGATTCTGAGATGAACCGGAAATACGATTCGCTATTCCGCAGATTGGTTTCGGCTATCTCGCGTGCGCGTCTGCTCAGCGTCAGAGTCATGCCGAGCATAGTCAGCACCGTCAAATAGCACCACAGATTTAACAAACCGGCCTTGCTGAGATCCTTACCGAAAAAACCGATCTCTTGAGCTGCACCCGACAAAGCTTGCAGCGCCGTCATGCCGGCGATCAGCAGTACCCCGTGCCTGCCAAACCTCATTGCGCCCCAAGTTGCAAATAGGAACATCCAATAAGCATAAGCGATAGCGCCCAGGTAGTGATGCAGCCAGCCTAGAAAAATCGCCTGCCCGAACAGAAAACTTAATCCGAAACAAGCCAAGGCCTCGGTTGCCCGCCTCGGTTCGAACCAACCGGCCGGAGCCTGCTTCCAGACCAGCATCAGCGGCGTGACCAGAAAAATGCCGAGCGCGTCTCCCTGCCACCAGCGGATCAGGTTTACCGGGAATTCTTGCCAGTTCAAAAACCCGCTTATCAGCAGAGTTGAATTGCCAATCATGGCGCTGACCAAAGCACCGGTTGCGCCGGCGATGCAAACAAGCAAAAAATCGCGCGGTTTGTCCAGAGATAAAACGAACTCTTTTGAACGCGTCAACAGGCAACAGCCAACCAGCGCCTCAAGAGTATTACCGGTGGCAATGCAGGCGGAAACCTGAAAGGAACTGCCAGCCGCCACATTACCGGCCAACGCACCGATGAAAACCCCCGGCCAGTATTTTTTGCCGCCAAGCAGCAAAGCTGCCAAAGACAGACCGCTGGATGGCCAGACGATGGATACCACGCCATTGGGCGAAAAATTGCTCAGCACTATTTTGGCGAGCAAGGCATACACAATGCTCAAACCGGCCAAGTAAAAGACATCAGTCCATTGGTATGGTAATCGCAGCCTCATATTTGAGTCGCATAAGAAGTAACTGTCGTGAATGTCACATAAATTAATTTAGACTGATATCCGGGAGCTTAAATTCATCTTAGCCGCCATGATCGGTTCAGCCAAAAATTTAACAAATGTAAGGGGAAACTTCCTCGGATTCATGATACATATTAAAACCTCTCAAGGATCGATTATGCCCATTACTGTTTGGGATCTGAGCAAAAACAGTGTTTTTTTAATTTTAACATTGTTAACCATTCATTGGTTAATTTTCTCTTAAAAAAAGTGTGGTTTTTGTTGTAATCAATGGGGCTGGTAATCGAAGGGGTCAGTATGGATTGATCTCAACAATAAGCTTATATTCAACTGAATAGCCAATCTATTAAATATGGCCCCATTGATTATATTTTGTTTCCGAAAGCTTAACCTAGGAATCAACTATATTTATTGATAACCTCCGGGGACTGAGCAAATATGCAACATGCCTGGCGAATGATTCCGTTTATCGCAGGCCAGGCCAACCGAAATAATTGAAAAAATACTTTAATATCAAGTTCTTGAGTATAAGTTGAAGGATTGAGCCGATCATGAAAATGCAAAAATTAATGCTATTGCCTGTTTTGTTCGCATTCAGTCCGTTATGCGCCGGAGATACCGACTTAACAGCGGCTATTACCCAAAACATTACCCGATCGATTAGCGATAACGTTACCAAGAGTCTAAATTTTCAAATGTTGGAGCCTAAATTAAAGGTTAACAACGCCTCAGGTTCGATCAGGCAGATGAGTTTGAGTCAAAACGGTTTCTATTTAGGCGTGGTTACCGAAGACAACACGGTTCATGTCTGGGATTTAAAGAACGGCGTCATGCGCTTCAAACTTAACCCGCAATTGCCGGTGGCGGCGCTTGTCATCAGCGACGCCACTCCGGAGGGAAAAAACAGTTTTCTGGTATTGGGTTTTACTAATGGCGACATACAAATTTTCGACGCTAAAACGCCTACTGTTTTGGATTCGTTTAATTGGCAGGGGCATTCCATATCGACTTTAAGCGTTTCGCCCGACGGCGGTTTATTAGCCGGCGGATCGAGTGACGGCCAAATAAATATCTGGAATTTGGGCAATAAATTTCAACAGCTATCTTCCTGGGAAACGGGCGATAGGGATATAGGCTCGTTGAGCATCAGTTCGGATAATAAACGCTTGATCAGCGGCAGCAAAAATGGACATACGGAAGAATGGGAGATAGCCGGCGCCCGCAAGATTAACGCCACGCAACTGGATTCCTCGGTATTGAACGTCGCCTTCGCGGAAGCCAATAAAAATAAAATCGCCGTGACCCAGCGGGGGGTTAATTTGATAGGGGCTGACAGCAGCTCCCCTACGCTAATGGAGAATGCCGGCAATCAGGATGTTGCGGCCGGGGCTATCGTCGCCGAGGGCGGCATTGGCGTAGTCGGGACGCAATCCGGGCAAATCAGGCTGATAGACATTAATAACGGCAAAACCCTAAACGATATAAAAACCAATAATCAAGGCATTAAACACCTGGCTTATGTCGCCAGCAGCAGGCAAATCATTTCGGCGGACGACAACGGCCAAATTCACTTTTGGGACTCCGCCACCGGCAAGGAACAATTGCAAATCGTCATTACCCATACAGGCTGGGCCGTGCTGGATTCGAGCGGACGCTACGACGGTACCGAACAGGGTATGCAGGATGTATCCTGGGTTACCGAAAAAAATGAAATGAACCTGGCTAAATTATCGAAAGCATTTTTCGAACCGGGTTTGCTAAAAGCCTATGCTACCGGCAATGGCGCCGCCAGGCTTAAGGCGGTTACCGACAAGTTTACTAATGGCGTGGCCTTGCCGCCAAAAATGGAAATCGATTTTCCGGACGGCCCCTACGACGCCAATACCCAGTTGCCGCCCATCGTGGTGGTGGCGACCGATCAGGGCGGCGGCATCGGCGAAATACGGCTTTATCATAACGGCAAGCTGGTCAACCCCGGCAGTCTGGTTAAAACCGAGGACGTGGAGGTTAAGGATCACCATCTGCGGGTTGCCGGCTATTCCCTGAAACCCGTGCCCGGATTAAACACCTTTTTAGCGGTCGGAACGGGGCTATGGGATATTGAAGGCTATTCGCCGACCGTGGTCAAGAATGTGACCGGCGCGGATATTCCCTCGACCTTGCATTTGCTGTCCGTCGGCATTAACAAATATCGGGACGCCAGGCTAAACCTCGATTATAGCGTCCCGGATTCGGACTCGATTTCGAAAAGCATTAAAGGCGTTTCCGGGCGTATATTTCCGGAAATTAAGGAATACACCCTGCGGGATGCGAACGCCACCAAGGCTAATATCGTCGGTAAGCTTGGCGAGATCGCCGCGCAAGCAAAATCCGAGGATGTGGTGGTGTTGTATTTTGCCGGGCATGGTCTGGTTGTCGGTAACGAATGGCTGTTCATGCCTTATGAAACGGCGTTGAGCAATTCGGAACAGGACTACGCCAATGTCGGCCTATCTTCTTCCACTCTGCAAGAGCTATTAATAAAATCGAACGCCAAACGGATTTTGCTGCTCATCGATTCCTGCCAATCGGGCGCGACAACCGAGGCGTTTCGCGAGCAACAAAAATTTCAGCGGAAATTTTTACGCGATATCAGCCGGGTAGCCGGCATAACGGTAATTGCAGCCGCCCGCAAGGATCAATCCTCCGCCGAGACCGCGACACTGGGCCATGGTTTGTTTACTTACGAACTGATTACGGCTTTGCAAGGCAAGGCCGACGTCGATCCCGCCGATAATAAAATTACCGCGCATGAGCTGGCGCAATATATCGCCGACGAGTTGCCGATCATGTCGCTTAAATACGTTAATTTCGAACAACAACCCATGTCGTTTATGCTGGGTTCCGATTTTATATTAGCCGATAAACCGTAATAACTTGTAATTCCCGATTGTTTAGCTACTTTTAAAATTGTTGTAATTATTCAGCGTAGGGTGGGTTAGATGCGCAAGTCGTTGAGTTTAGATAAAGTTAAATTCGTTGGGCGCATCGTAACCCACCAGGGGCGTACCAAAACACTTTCAATTTCATCGAATCGATGGTCGTATCAAGAATTCACTGAATAGTTACAAATTGTTTTATATAAAACCGGAGCTAAGAATATGACTACCAAGAATATGTACTTATATTTAATGGGCGCGGCCGTGGCCGCCCTGCCTTGCGTGGCGTTTAGCGACGATAACGACACCATTAATGAAGTAACCCGGCAGGTAACTCGGCAGATTTCGCAGTCGATTACCAAGCGTGTAGCGGAAACCACCGGCACCGCAGCCAAAACCACGGATCAAAACGATTTTTCCAATGATTTTTGGGTAAATCCGCAATACACCGATATCGGCAGTTCGGGGAGCAGCAGCATTGTCAACGTAAAAAACAGCACGAAAATGTATTCAATGCTGTTTGGCGCCGATCACCGTATAGGCGATTTTTTTGTCGGTGCATCCGCTAACTTTTCCCATTCCGATTCCATATCGGCCACTAATGTCTATATTGCCGGACTGCCGGCGGGACTCGGCATAAATCCTAACAATTCCCGCACTTTCAGCGCCGAAAGCTGGTCCATATCACCTTACGGCGCCTATAAATTTAATGAAAATGTCTTTGCCAGCGGCATCATCGGCTACGCCAATTCCATTGCCCATGGCAGCAGTAACTCCTCGACGGACACGTTCCTGACGGATTTCGCGCTGAATGGCGTTACAAATCTGAGCGGCGTTGGCCTGAGCGGTAAATTCGGCTACCGTTCCAACTATACCCAAATATCGGGATCGACCAAATTTTTCACCCAAACCGCCTATGTGAGCGGAGAAATCAGTTATAAAATCAGCGATTTCAGGCCCTACATGAATACATCCTGGGAGCATATCGTTTTCGATCAAGCTCAAATAAACGATCTGGATCAGGTTTACACTTCCTTCGGAGTTGACTACTCCATCAAATCCAATATGTCGCTGGGTGTCTATTATACAAGGGAGCTAACCGGCAACACGGCGACGCTTTCCGGCAATCTCGCTTCAATCAACATGGTTAATACCTATAATGCCGCAGGCGCCAACTTTAAATTGAAGTTTTAGGTTTTGCCGATTTTCAAACTTTAAAAGTCCTGGAATTCCGATCCTCTGGTATCGGAATTCCTGATAGGCAAAGTTTTTCCCTAGCCGTGCTGTTTTAGCCACCTTAATGCCTTTAGATAGCATCAATAGGGTCACATCGATGCGATCAGACCCGAATGGCGCTTACTTAAGGGATTACTCTCCAAAAAACATGAACTTTAGATAATGCTTATCAATAATAGTGATGAGCTTGAATCAATGAGGGTCAGACTCGATTGATTACGTTTCTTTCTTCCATCAGGCCCTGTCGCCGGTTTTTTTGTCTATTAATCGTTTCATAAGTTCTTGCACTGGAGGTTTTTGGATGCGGCGGATTTTGACGCCGTTGTCCCGGTCCCAGGACGCCGTGAATACATCCCTGTAGGCTTTGTCGGCATCCTGCCTCCTAAACCCGGGACCGGGATAATGGCGTCAAAATCCGGATCATTCGGGTATTTAAGTCTGCTTAGTGCAAGAACTTATGAAACAATTAATACCATTTTTTTGTTAGAGTTTGATGGTCCAAGAGTTTGCGATAAATGCTATATTTAATGCTCAGTTTGATAGCTCATTTTTAAAAAAATTAGCCTTAATCACCGCTAGAAAAGCTTGCGGATTGCAAGTGCCTAAAAATCAAAGGAATTTGTTCATGGCAAAAGCCAAAAAAGAAGTCAAAGAAGAACCATTAGAAAAACAACTGTGGAAAGCTGCCGACAAGCTGCGAAAAAACATTGATGCCGCCGAATACAAGCATGTGGTTCTTGGCCTAATTTTTTTAAAGTACATTTCCGACGCCTTTGAAGAAATGTATGCAAAGCTTAGTGCTGGTGAAGGCGAATACGCCGGAGCCGACCCTGAAGATAAGGACGAATACAAGGCCGAAAATGTCTTTTTCGTTCCAGCAGAAGCACGATGGTCTTTTTTGTTGGCGAAGGCCAAGCAACCTGATATCGGCACCCATATTGATCAAGCGATGGATACCATTGAAAAAGAAAATCCATCGCTAAAAGGTGTACTTGCAAAAGTATTCGCCCGGCAAAATCTTGACCCCACGAGTTTGGGCGGCTTAATTGATTTGGTTGGCAATATTGCTTTAGGTGATGCTAAGGCCCGTAGCGCTGATGTGTTAGGCCATGTGTTTGAATATTTTCTTGGTGAATTTGCATTAGCAGAAGGCAAGCAAGGCGGACAGTTTTATACACCTCGCAGTATTGTTGAACTATTGGTCGCCATGCTGGAACCTTATAAAGGTAGAGTCTTTGATCCGTGCTGTGGTTCTGGTGGCATGTTCGTGCAATCGGAAAAATTTGTTGAAGAGCATCAAGGTCGCATCAACGACATTTCAATTTACGGCCAAGAAAGCAATCAAACTACGTGGCGCTTAGCAAAGATGAATCTTGCGATTCGCGGCATAGATAGTTCACAAGTGAAATGGAACAATGAAGGTTCGTTTCTAAATGATGCCCATAAAGACCTGAAAGCCGATTTTATCATTGCTAACCCGCCGTTCAATGTCAGCGATTGGAGCGGCGAACTGTTGCGTACCGATGGCCGCTGGAAATACGGTACACCACCAGCCGGTAACGCAAACTTTGCTTGGCTACAGCATTTCATTTATCACTTGTCGCCAACTGGCAAGGCCGGTGTCGTTTTAGCAAAGGGCGCATTGACATCCAAAACTAGCGGCGAAGGTGACATTCGTAAAAACTTGATTGCTGACGGCAACCTCATGGATTGCATCGTCAATCTACCCGCAAAACTGTTTTTGAATACGCAAATTCCAGCGGCACTCTGGTTCATGAATCGCGCACGTAACAACGGCCATCCACGCAAAAACGAAATACTGTTCATTGATGCGCGTAACCTCGGCCATTTAATCAATCGTCGTACAAAAGAATTATCGGCATCCGATATTCAACAAATTGCAGATACTTATCACACATGGCGAACTGGCGAAGGGCAGTACGAAGATATTAAAGGCTTTTGCGCATCGGTTCCGCTTGAACGCGTACAGGAACTTGATTATGTATTAACACCCGGTCGTTATGTCGGCCTACCCGATGATGAGGACGACTTTGATTTTACTGAACGCTTTAAGGCATTGAAGGCGGAGTTTGAAGAGCAGTTGCTGGAAGAAGCGGCGCTCAATCAAGCCATTGTCGAGAGCTTGGCAAAGGTGAATACCTGAAACAAACCGTTCAGCATGAAAATTGAATTCGATTCCGGCAAAAACGATAAAAATATCCGTGAACGCGGTATTAGCTTTGAATTAGCCGCTGATTTTGATTTAGCCACTGCTATAATCTGGATGGATACGCGAAAAGACTATGGCGAAGCGCGTTATGTCGCTCTGGGTTTAATTGACGATAGGTTGTTTTCGTTGGTATTACTATTCGTGGCGATGTAATAAGGGTTATTAGCTTGAGAAAAGCCAACCAAAGAGAGGCATGCCGTTACTTG
>CAVXZR010000092.1:0-71325 GCA_963765965.1 uncultured Pseudomonadota bacterium | reverse complement strand
ATCGGCAACAGCATCTTTTACTACAGTGCCGGTGCGGACTATTCGGTGACTAAAAAATTCACGCTCGGTACTAAATTTCAGACCGATCTGAATAATAATAGCGTTAACCTAAGTACGTTGACATTGAACGCCCGCATCTGGTTCGATTAAACCAGCATACGTAGGGTGGATGCCGACAGGCGATCCACCAAGCGTGGGACACCAAAATACCCGGCGATTATCCAACCAACCTTAAAAGCCGAAAACCGGGAAAGCTGATTGGCTTCGAGTGGCGGAACCCCGATCGGGTTCCGCCCTACGGCCCTATAAACCCGTTCAAGAAGCCTGAATGCAAACCCTGTCTCGTCCTGCCGCCTTGGCTTTATACAGCGCTTTATCGGCCTTATCGAGCAGCGCTTCAAGGTTGTTGTTCAATTCATTCAAAAACGAAACGCCGATGGATACGGTAAATTCAATGGCCAGCCCTTTCTCTAACGGCACCCTGGTGTTGGCTATTTGCATCCGTAACCGCTCGGCGACTTCAACGGCTTCTTTTTCGCCGGTTTCCGGTAACAATATGGCAAATTCCTCGCCGCCCAAACGGCCGATCACATCGACATCCCGCAAGATAGCCTGACAAACGCTGCTGAATTTTTGCAGAACCACATCGCCTGCCATGTGCCCGTAGCTATCGTTTATTTTTTTGAAATGATCGAGATCCAGCATTAATAAGGACAGCGTACCGCCATAGCGAAACACCCGCAGCAATTCGGCTTCCGCCTGCTGCATAAAGTAGCGCCGGTTCGCCAGGCCGGTTAGATAATCGGTTTGCGCCAGATGCTCGTATTGGTGCTGTAGCTCCTTACGTTCGGTAATGTTGTCGCAGATGGTAAAAAAGTTTTGCTCGCCGGTTCTGTATATCGCAACCGAAAGCCATACAGCCAGGGCCGGCAAATAGGTTTCGAATTTTTCAGGATGGCCGCTTAAGTCTATCCGCCCGAGAACTTCGAACCATTCCGGATTGGATTCCCGGATTCCCGGCAAAATTTCACTGATTTTTTTGCCTGCCAGTTGTCTCATACCCATGATTTGTTCGAAGGCCGGATTGACTTCAAGAAAAATAAAATCGTTAGGCCGATCGTTTTCATACAGCATTTGGCAATAGGCAATGCCTCCCAGCATATTTTCGACTAAAGACCGGTAATGCTTTTCGTTTTGCCTTAAGGTCTCTTCTATATTTTTACGTTCGTTTATTTCAGCGGACAAGTGTTCGTTTGCCTCAAGCAGATGTGCTTCGGCGCTGAACAAACGGCGATTTAAACGAAACAGGTAATAAGCGACCGCCAGGATCAGCAAAATAATACCGGCAGCGGCCATAAACGCCGGCTTAATCCATTCCGGCAATCTTTTGGGGGTGGCATCGTAAATAAAGCCATCCAGAAAGCGGGTCAATTCGACCAAGCCTGACTGAACGAATATGTCGGCCATATGTTGCCAGCGCCCCTGATTCATATGACCGATCTCTATCATTTCCGGATAAATCAATTTCCGCATTTCCGCCGCTTCGTATTCAAGATGCTCGCGGGATTTTTCGACGGCGTATTTGCCGATCAAAAGTGTTATGATTTCTTCGGGATGATCCATGGCATAATGCCAGCCTTTCAGGGTGGCGCGTCGCATGGCCTCAACGCGTTTGGGATGATTTTGCAGTTCGGACTCGGAAGTGAATAGAATATCGCTGTAGAAATCCACCCTATAATTGCTGGGGTCGAAAATAGTATAGGCAATATTCAATTGCTTTAAATAATAAGGTTCATTGCTCAAATAGGCATTAAAGGCATCGACTTTACCCTTCACCAAGTCATCGAGATTATAACTGCTGGCTATAATGTCCAATTTCGAAAGCGGGATGCCTTCATTCAGAAACATAGTCAGAAAATCGGCATCTTCATCGATATTCATCAGCATGATTTTTTTGCCGATAAGATCATGCACGGTTTCGATGCCGGAATCCTTGCGAACCAGCAATACCGATGGCGAATGCTGAAAAATGGCCGCAAGCGCCACCAGCGGTTTGCCTTGCAGGCGTTTATACAGTATTTCGCTGTTGCCTTCGGCATACTGGCTACGGCCTGATAATACTTCCTGAACCGGCTGATGCGCCGGGTCGCCCGCGTGCAACCTGACATCCAGCCCTTCTTCACGATAATAGCCTTTCTCCACAGCGGCATAATAGCCGGCAAACTGGAATTGATGGCGCCAGCGCAGTTGCAGATCGACGGCCTCTTCCGCTTGCGGCTTAGCTGCAACCGCCGAACCCGCCACGCAGAACAGTATAACAAGCAAAAACAAACCGGCGATACGAATCCCTTTCGATTCCTGCATCTAAAAATTCCTCATCCCCACTAATGTTATAACAACCGAATACGGGAATAATGTTGATGGTTAGAAAAACATTCGTCAATAGCCAATTTAGTAAAAATATTACCAAGTCCGATTGACGGCAGACGCTTACGCGAGAGCACTTCCTACATGTGTTTACAGTTAACCTGCGTTTTTAGAGCCGGAAGAACGAGCGCTTATTCTGAAAAAACTCATCAGGCTTTGCAATTGTCCGGTTTGACCGGTCATTTCTTCGGCGGTTGCTGCCAGTTGTTCGCTGGCAGAAGCGTTTTGTTGAGTCAACCGGTTCATTTTATTCATGGCCTCATTGATATGCAGGGCCTCTGCCGACTGCTCCTGCAAAGCCGAGCTTATTTCAAGCACCAATTCGGAAGTTCTCGTCATGCCGGGAACGATTTCGCTCAACAGCCGGCCGGCGGATTCTGCGGTTTCGAGGCTGCTCACCGCCAGTACGCCGATGTCCTTGGCCGTCATCCGGCTGCGTTCGGCCAGTTTTCGAACTTCTTCGGCCACCGCTGCAAAACCGTTACCTTGATCGCCCGCTCTGGCCGCCTCGATGGCAGCGTTTAGCGCCAGCATATTGGCCTGATAAGCGATATCGCCGACGATGCCGATCTTGGCGGCTATTTCTTTCATGGCCGCTACCGTCTGTTTAACCGTTTCACCACCCAGTATCGCTTGATCGGTGGCTTTAGTGACCATTGCATCGGCGATTTTGGCATTTTCAGCATTCCGGTTAATGCTGGCCGCCATATGTTCGATGCCGGCACGGGTTTCATCAACCTCATACGCCTGTTCATAGGCCGATAGCGCTAATGCCTGCGAAGTGGCGGTTACCAATGCCGAGGCATTGCCAAGCCGATCGGCGGCGTTGATTACATCGCCAACGGTTTCCGATAACCTGCCGACGGTATGATTGGCGGCATTGACCAGGTCGTTAAGCTGACCGCTAAACCGGCCGGCAATGTGCCGGGTCATATCGCCCTGTTCCATCGCCAGCAGTATATCGCGAACTTTACCGAAGGGTTTGATCACGCTGTCCAGCGAGGCATTGATGCCTTTGACGATTTCGGCATAATTGCCTTGGTGCAAGTTTGCGTCGGCACGAAAATCCAGTTTCCCATCCGAAGCCATTTCCGACAACATCCTGACATCGGCAATCAATGAATGCACAGAGATCACCGCTTGATTTAGCCCTTCCTTGAGCAGATTGAACTCGACGCCGTAATCGCTGTTATCGATAGTCGGCATTTCACCGATTCCCAGTTTTCCAAGCATTTCGCTCATCACGGCAACCGGCCTCAGCACACCGCGCACAATAAACCAGCTCAACACCAGAAACAGGGCCAGCAAGCAGAATTCCCCGCCTAAATTGATGAGACGGGTATAGTTTATTTTTTGAATTCTGGCATTTAGCAACAGGTTAAGCTGCCCATCGAGCGCTTCGGCCAGATAAAACAACTGATTGGTCCGGGCCAGCGCCGCTTCCAAAAAAGCCTGGGCGTGACCCTCCAATTTAGCCGGTTTCAACAGTTTCCCCTCAACGGCATCGACAAATTCGGGGATACGCTGCATTTCCCGATCGATGCCCAGGCGCAAAGCCGCATCGATACTGGAAACTTTCTCAATATTTTCGATGGCCAAGGCCTGTGCGCCCGGCAGATTTTTCAGCATTTGCCGGATATCCGCCGCTTCTTCGGGCAACACGGTTTTTCGGTTCAAAGCACGGGTAGCAACAGTCGATATCAGACCGATGCGTTCGGCCAGATCAGGCAGTTGTCCGTTCGCTACGGTATTCAGGTAGTAAGTATTTATTTCCGGATCGAGCGTCAAATTCGACATATCGCCGAATTTACGGTTAAAGGCCAGAATCTTGCCGATTAAAGCATTGTGTCCGGCTATGCTGGCCGTAACATCCGGACCGTCGGCATCGGCGGCTATTTTTTGCCAATCGCTACGAACAGAACTCCAAAAACTGCTCATGCCCAGCGCCAAAAGCCGGGCATTAATCTTATCGATTTTATCGGCCTGCTTGTTGACATCCCGGCGTTTGTCCTGCCATTGATCGGCAACACCGCTGTTTCCCGCCAAAGCCAGCGCCGAAAGGCCGCGATGTTGCTGGATCAATTGCAAAAGCTTGATGGTTTCGCGGATATATTCGACACCCTGCGCTTCTTTAACGGAAAAATTCAGTTCGTCGCGCATACGTCCCGTAAGCAGCCAGGCCGGCACCGCGCCCAGCATCACCGCCAGCAGCAGCAAAGCCATAAACTTTTGCCAAAGTTTCACCCGGCCCAGCAGTTTATAGAATCCGCGCTCCAAAAAGGGATTTTTCAGCTCCCCGGTTTTAATGGCCTCATAAAGCGCTTCGGCCTTTTCAACCTGAGCTCGGGACGGTTTGCTTCGCAAGGAACGATAACCCTCGATGCGGCCCTTCTCGAAGATCGGCAAAACTGTGGCATTCACCCAGTAAAAATCGCCGCTTTTACCACGGTTTTTAATGACCCCGCTCCATGCTCTGCCGGCTTTTATGGTGCGCCACATCCATTCGAAAACCTCGGCCGGCATGTCCGGATGACGCACCAGATTATGCTGTTGCCCAATCATTTCAGCTTCGGCATATCCGCTGATTTCGCAAAAAGCCGGACTTGCGCTGGTAATAACGCCGTTGGTATCGGTCGTAGAGATAATAGTATCGTATTCGGAAAAATGAATTTCGGTTTGAGTAACCGGCTGATTGTTTTTCATAATTATTCTTTTGCCTCCCTTGCCTTTCCGGAGGATGAGTAGAGCGTCAGCGTATCGAACCCGCTTCCCGGCGGCTATAAGCATTCACCAGCACCGGCACATCCGGAATCAACGACTACCGCCAGCTTGGCCTTAAATTGTTTTTGCCATGCCTTAATCCTAAAAGAATGTAGTATCGGAAGATGGTTTTTCAGCCGCACTGTTCCCGGAACCATGGGTATGATGCTCCGATACCATCGTATAAGTATGGCTCAAAGCTTTTAAAATCTCGTCGGTTGCCAAGGGACTGACGCCACTCGCGCCACCGGCATGGCTGTCGCGAACATATCGCGGAAAACAATCGATGCTTTCGCGGACATGGTTCAAAATTTGACCGATCCGGTCCTGAAATTGAAACTGCACGAGCGATGCGTCGATTTCCTGTTTTATGGTATGGCTGGCGTTATTCAGATTATTGGAGTAACTCTGTAGATTTTCAACGACTGCTTTCAGATTATTCAGTACCATTTCAATATTTTCGTTGGAAACCCGTACGGCTGCCGCTTCGTTTTCGGTGTTCTGTTCCACGACGGTCAGAGCCGATTTTATTGCGCCGCTGACTTGCTCGACTTTTGCGCCGATCTGTTTTCCGGTTTCTCCGGACAAATTGGACAATTTTCTAACCTCATCGGCTACCACGGCAAAACCGCGGCCGGCTTCGCCGGCTCGCGCAGCCTCTATCGCGGCATTCAGGGCGATCAGATTGGTTTGTTCGGCGATCCTCGCCACTTCCCGGGCCATCTGTTTCAGTTCGTCTATCATGCCGGCCAGAGAACGAATCTGCTCCAGTATCACCATATTTTCCGCCAGTGCGGTTTCCAGGGTGCTAACCACTTTTTGCAAATGGCTGCGGCTAATTTTGAATTCGGCATCGCCACCCTGGCTCAACGTTGAACCGGTCGATTTTAGAGTGGCGTCCAGATTGCCGGTAATGCCTGCAAAGCGTCTGCTCAAATCGGCAACAGCCTGCTCCATTTGTTGCCGGCTGGATTCGATATGCGCAGACCAGACCGGGGTAATCTGGGTGGCGAACCTGTCGATACCGGCCAAATATTTTTCGATTTTGGCGGCCGGCACAGTAGCCTCCGCAACCGGCGCATTGCGTTGCTCGTCAAGCAGCCGCCGATTGGTTAACCAGGTTCCAAGAAACCACCCCATAACGAATGCGGCCGGCACTAACAGCAAAATCACGAAAATAGGCATGCTCGATCCTTAGTTTTAACTCATTAATTCTAAATTGTTTTCTGCCGGCTTTGGCATAACCGCAGCTGGCGTGATGCAACAAAATCCGTAACAACGCCGACATAGCGGCCCACCCGTTTCCGCTCTGTCAAAGCGTTGAATGCCGGTATTGGGCGCCAAAAAACACAGTCCATCAGGATACCGAGCTACAGAAAAACGCAACATTTGCCGGGTAGATACCCCAACAATTTCATTGCCGGCTCAGCTACCATCAATAGTGAAGAATAGATTAAATAAGCATTACATTCTATAAACGAACGAAAAAAATGCTTTCTTGTTCCCATTTTCCGGCGGAAAAACTCTGTAAAGCCCGCCATCGCTATCTTTATTGCCGATTTGTTTTTTCGACCGGGAAATGTTTTTTTAATTCCGTAGCGGCATCGAACCGGTTTTCTAAAGCTTCAAACCGTAAAATTTCCGGTCGCGCCAGGTATTCGCATCGTTCAAACGCTCCGCGCCGCTGCCATTAAGTTAAGCTTTCAACAAATGCGGCAACTAATGTAGGGTATGCATCGCATACCATTAGGCCGTTCCGGTTCCGGACAGTCATTCGCCGCCAAAAGCTAATGGTCTGCGACGCAACCCTACGCTGTTTATAAACCATTGAAAACTATAGATGCTTTCTTTTGGTTAAAAGTCGATGTTTCCGGCGGAAGTAACTTGGTAATCAGGTAACGTAATGGCAGCAGCGCGAAGGATAGAAACAATGGCGTAACCGAATAATCGCCAAATTCAGATTACCAGGGAAAACTGCCGATTTCCGGTTTGTTTACAACCCAACGGCCATGAATAAGTTTTCATCGCCTCGGAGCATGAAAGGCGCTCCAATAATCCGAGGATTTATAGGATGCTGCTGAGCGATAGCGAAGCGCATCAATCGCGATTCTATCCACGAAGCGTGTCTTTCATAACAATATATTGTTTACATATAATCATTCCAGCCGCTATGCCCCTAATTAATAAAACCGGATTTAAACTAATTCCCCTATCCTCTCTAAATTAAACTTTAGGACCAAATGATTACTTGCAATCGGTTGCGTATATAATGATATATACTAACTCCCGAAGGATACCGGCATTCAGCATTCATATTCGACAGGACAAAGTGATTAATGACAATTTTGGATAGCATTTCCGCGAATTAACATGCCAACCACCCTTTTCCGATTTACCCTCATCGCCACGGCGATTTTTCTAGGCGGCTGGCTGGGATTGAAAATGATAGTCCCGCCCGGTTACGCCAGCCCGCTTTGGCCGCCGACCGGTATCGCCCTTGCCGCCTTGTTGCTGTGGGGTAAACGCTATTGGCCGGCGTTGCTGATTGGCGCCATCGGCAACGAGTTATTGGCCGGTTTTCAGATCAACGGCGCAATCAACGGCGCTGTATTAGTGTCCACCGGCGTGATTGCGGTTGGCTTCACCCTGCAAGCCCTGACAGCCTGCTGGCTATCGGAAAGATTCCTGGGCCGCGGCCTGCCGCGTCTGGACGGCATTAAACAAACCCTGCTTTTTTTTGTGTTGACCGGACCGCTGGCTTGCCTGATTGCAGCCAGTTTAGGCGTTTGGAGCATTGTGGCAGTCGGCATACTGCCGCCAAGCCAGGCGAGCGAGGCCTGGCTGAACTGGTGGATCGGCGACAGTTTGGGGGTCACTGTGATAAGCCCTCTGGTTCTTTGCCTGTGCGCCAAACCCAGGCAGTTATGGGCAAAGCGCCTCGTAACCGTGAGCCTGCCGCTACTGGCGACATTGCTGGCGTTGGCTGTGATCTTCCTGCAAGTCTATAGCGCCGAAAAGGCGCGGATTCAAATGGCATTCGACAGCCAGGCGCTAGCCCTTGACCGGCTGTTAACCGGTATTGCAAATAATGCTCTGGTCGGCACCCTGTCCGTTAGCGATTTATTTAAGGCATCGAATAAAGTGAGCCGGCATCAATTCGGTATATTTACGCAATCCCTGCGGGAAAAACACCCCGAAATACAGGCCGTGGAATGGTTGCCGCGTATCCCGTACGCCATGCTCGACAAATTCGAACAGGCGGTGCGGGACGAAGGCTACAGCAATTTCAGGGTCACGGAGCGCGATAGCGACGGTAAGCTACGCCCGGCCGGCAAACGCGAAGAATATTTCCCCATCACCTTTATAGCGCCGATGCGCGGTAACGAAAGAGCCTTCGGTTACGATTCCATCGACAATCCTTTCAGCCTGGAAGCGAAAATGCTCGCCAAAACCCTGGGCAAACCCACCGCCTCGCAACGAATGACGCTGATTCAGAGCGAGGATACGGCTTACGCGGTTCTGCTATCCGTGCCGATCTACGACAATTCCTTCGAAACCATAAACCCGCAACTGGACGGTTTCGTTTCCTCGGTCATCCTGCCTGCCCGCCTGGTGGAAATGGCTATGCAGGAACTGGATAATAAGGCATTTTCCCTCCGGCTCGAGGATTTAAGCGCGCCTGCCAAAGTAACCGAACTGTACAACAAACCCAGCAGCGACCGCTTGAACAGCAGTTACGGTTTAATACCCTGGCAACACGAATTTCAATTTTGCGACCGTACCTGGAAAATCACCATGGATGCCGACAACGCGTTCCTGGCGCATCACGGTTCGTCGCTGCCCATGCTGACTTTGGTAGGCGGCCTGTGCTTCAGTAGTCTGTTAAGCATATTCCTACTGACCATCAGCGGCCGGACCGCACAGATAGAAAAGCTGATCGAAGCGCGTACCGCCGAACTGAAAGCATCGGAAAAACACGTCCGCGAATCGGAAACCCATTTGCGTACGCTGGTGGAATCGCAACCGGAATGCATCAAACTGCTGGACCACAACGGCCGCTTGCTGCAGATGAACCGGGCCGGCCTGGATATGATAGAAGCCGAAAGCCTGCAACAAGTCCAGGGTCTGCAATTCTCGACCCTGCTGCTGCCGGCCTACCGCCCGGCATTTAATGCCATGCAGGAGCAGGTGTTTGCCGGGGAATCGATAACGCTGGAATTTGAAATCAATAGCCTGAAAGGCCGGCTGCGCTGGCTGGACACGCATTCTGTGCCGATGCGCGACAGCGAAGGCAAAATTATCGCTTTGCTGGGCCTGAATCGCGACATTACCGAGCGCAAACGGGCCGAAGACGGTTTGAAATTGGCTGCCAGAGTGTTTGGCGAAGCGCACGAAGGTATTTTAATCACCGATGCCGAGGGCAATATTATCGATGTCAACCCCACTTTTACAGACATCACCGGCTATGGCCGCGATGAGGTCATCGGCAAAAACCCGAGGCTACTGCAATCCGACAAGCATAATCAAGAATTTTACCGGGACATGTGGCAGCAACTGCTTGCCAACCGCCATTGGCAGGGCGAAATCTGGAACCGCAAAAAAAACGGCGAGTTCTTTGCGGAGTTGCTGACCATATCGGGTTTATGCGACGAGCAAGGCCAAATCATCTATTACGTCGGCCTGTTCTCCGATATTACCCACAGCAAACAGCAACAACACATGCTGGAATTGCTCGCGCATTACGATCCTTTAACCAGCTTGCCGAACCGCACCCTGTATGCCGACAGGCTTTTACAATCTATTGCCCGAAGCAAACGCGACAATACTTTATTGGCGATCTGCTTTCTGGATCTGGATGGCTTCAAACCCGTCAACGACCAATTCGGACACAACGCCGGCGATCAGATTTTGATAGAGGTGGCGGAGCGCATTAGAAACAGCCTGCGCGAAGAAGACACGGTATCGCGCCACGGCGGCGACGAGTTCGCGCTGCTGCTGAGTAAATTACAGTCCGTGGAACAATGCGAACAAGCCATTTCGCGTATTCACCAAGCGATAAACGAACCCTATTACATCGACGATGAAACCATCATTATCGGCGTCAGCAGCGGCATCACCATCTATCCGCTGGACATGGCCGACCCGGACACCCTGTTGCGCCACGCCGACCAGGCCATGTACCAGGCCAAACTCGCCGGCAAAAATCGTTATCATCTGTTCGATGCCGGCCAGGATCAGGAGGCCATGTCCAGAAACAAGCAGGCTCGGGATATCGAAGCGGCCATGCAGGATAGTCAGTTCTGCCTGTATTACCAGCCCAAGGTTAACCTGAAAACCGGCCGGGTCACCGGCGCCGAAGCGCTGATTCGCTGGCTGCATCCTCAGCAAGGCATGATTCCGCCGCTAAAATTCCTGCCTGTCATCGCCGGCAGCGAACTGGAAATCCAGCTAGGCAACTGGGTTATCGCAGAGGCCTGGGAACAAGTCGGCATCTGGCACCGGCAAGGCCTGCAACTGGAGGTGAGCGTGAATATTTCCGCCTACCATTTATTATGGTCCGGATTTTTTACCAAACTGGAAGCGACTTTGGCGGGTTCTCTGCAGATACCTTCGCATTTCCTGCAACTGGAAATTCTGGAAAGCACGGCGCTGGACGATCTGGCGGCGGTAAACCGGGTGGTGAAAGCGTGCCGTGACGGGCTGGGCGTGAGAACCGCGCTGGATGATTTCGGCACCGGTTATTCGTCTTTGAACCACTTGCGGCATTTACCGGTGGACAGTGTCAAGATCGATCAGAGTTTCGTGCGCGACATGCTCGACGACCCGGACGATTGCTCCATCGTCGAAAGCGTCATCAGCCTCAGTCAGGCTTTCCGCCGGGAAGTGGTGGCAGAGGGCGTGGAAAGCGCGGAACAGGGCTCGGTTTTGTTAATGATGGGCTGCTATCTGGCTCAGGGTTACGCGATTGCCAAACCGATGCCGGGCAGTGATATCGCCGCCTGGGTCAACAATTACCGCCCTTATCCCATCTGGACCGTTTACGCCAACACCGAATTGAATACGGAGCAAACCAATATAGCCATCCGTAGAATCGATGCGGAACACTGGCTGGAGCGAGTCAGGCTCTGTCTGGCATCGGCCCCTGACATCAAACCGGTTTGGCCGGGAATGGATGTCAAAAACTGTTATTTCGGGCGCTGGCTGAAGCGGGCCAATCTCCACCAGCAATATAACCGGCATTGGCTGGCGCAGATTAACGAACTGCACGCGGAAATGTTTCGTCACGGCAACGATATAAAGCAAATGTTTTTAAACGGCGAAGTCGAGGCTGCCCGGTCCGGGTTCGAGGAATTGCAGGCGCAACAACAAAAACTCGACCGGTGTTTGTGCGATTACGCGTAGTCAGCCTGTAGGGTGGATGCCGATAGGCGATCCACCATTCGCGGGTCATCAACAAACCGGCAATTTTTCCTACCGGTCATTTTAAACAAACAATCCGAACGCTCACCGGCTTCGAATCGGCGGAACCCTTTCAGGTTCCGCCCTACGCGCCTGATTAGGTTCACAGCAAGCCGATTCAGGAATGGTTGCCGATTATTTCACAACCGTTCCGGGTCAAAATGTACAAGCCGAAAACCTTGCTGCTGCAGATTACTGACAATTTCGTAGAGGTTCTGATAGGTGATAGGCCGATTATCGTGGAATATGAATAGACAAGGGGATGGCTTGCTCCATGCCGCCAGAATGGATTGCGTCTTTTGCTTGATCTCATCAACTGTCTTACCCGGTATTGTATCGCCAACAGGTTCCCCCAACACGATTTGATATCCTAATCGGTTAGCTGTTTCACGCAAATTTGTGCTGAGGACTAAATAAGGCGGTCGGAACAAGCGACGGTCGGATGCGCCTAAAACCAGTTTAGAAATGGCCTCCCACTCGGTAAACTCGCCCAGCGCAACTTCCGGCGTATCCAGCCAAGGCCAATTAAACCAGACGTGATGAGTGGTATGATTGCCGATAGCATGGCCTTCCTGCTTGATTCGTCTGGCTATTTCCGGGTATTTTGCGATACTGCCCTTGTTGATCCAGAGTTCGAATGGGGCGTAATAAAGCCTCTGTAGCCAAAATTCATCGGGCGCATCGGCCAACAGGAAAAACCCCGCTTTTACCGGCGTGCCGTCAATGGCCCTGAGTGTTGCTAAGATATCTAGCACCCGCTCGGTTGTATCGGGCAATGGTCCATCATCAAAGCTAAGCATAAACTCGGCACTTTCCCTTGCGATTGCCGGAGGCCGGTCAACTGCCTCAAGTCCATTCATGCAGCCGGCCATAAGGGCCGCGAAAATAGGGATCAACCAAATACAATGCTTTATAGTTGCTTTGATTTTTAAATTTCCTTTCAATTTTTTCCTCTCGTAATTTTTAAACAGCCACAAATGAATAGCCCCTGAACAACACGGACCGGAAGGTGTGTGGCCGGCATCGACGGACCTGTGCCGCTTTCGCGCCAGCCGTATTGCCTGACAGTATACGATACTGCTACGCCGGCATTGTAGATTAATGGGAGGAAATTCTCTATCGACTGGACGAGCCTGGAAAGCCTAATGATCGGAAATAGGCAATTCCCTGATCGGCTTACTTAGCAAAAGTATCGATCCTTGCACCGGCATCGCAAACGCCAAGTATTTAAGAAAAACGTAGGGTGGATGCCGACAGGCGATCCGCCATCCGCGGGTCATCAACAAACCGGCAATTTTTCCTACCGGTCATTTTATCCAACAAATCTGAACGCTCACCGGCTTCGAATCGGCGGAACCCTTTCAGGTTCCGCCCTACGAGTCTAACCACCGAATGGTTCGGGCAGAAACGGATCCTTGCTGTTTGGCGAGTTAGGTAAGTACACGGGCAGCGGATTGTTTTCGTTGCTCTGCGGCGATGTATCCGTGAACCGGCTATGCACAGCCGCTTTTGTGTCGCCTTTTTTCACCTGAATCCGGTTTGGATTCTGCGAAGCATTGGCGGGCTTTACGTCCGGATATATGCTGGATGTTAAAGTGCCCCCTGGGTAAGCGATGTATGTACCGCCCGACTCTTGCAGCAATAATGCCAGATGTAGCCGATAAATGCCGCGCCCCAGGTCGAACCCAAAGCATCCGGTCTCGTGTACCTCCGCGTCGCGGCATAGCGTTTTCTTAAGATCCGTAATCTGCGCCGGCCTGAGATTAGCGAAATCCTCCTCGCCACCAAGCCCGGACCCCGCGTGGCCGACGCGCACAAGCTTCGAGATGCAACATTCCTGCACCGTTGCGCGCGGTTTTTTCATGCAGTCGTCGTACTTTTTCTTCATGCATTGATAAAAGGCCTGCGCGCTCCTCGATTCGCAGAACTTATCCTTGATCTTGCTGTTCGCGATCATCTTCTTAATGTCGGCATCGTCGCCCTGGTCGGCTGTGCGGCCTTTTAGCGCGGCAATGACAAGCTCCTGCCCAAGACCGTAAGGGTCCACGCTAAATAAAGGTTGGTCGCCGACATAGGCATACAAGTTCATCCCATCCGCATACTGCAACGCATCCTGCTGCAAAAACCGCCCCTTGCCGCTGTCATAGTATCTGGCCCGGTAAAAATACAACCCGGTCTCCTCATCCAGTTGCCTGCCGGTAAACAGCCAGGGATTGCCGATCCCGCTATGCCCAACTCCCCAGGCATTCGCCAGCACAGTCCCGGCCGCGTTGGCGATAGCCGGCTGTCCATAGGCGTCATAGGCATACCGTTCCACCACGGCGCCCGAACTATCGGTCACCGCTTCCACCGACGACAAGGCGTTTTGATGGTAATAGTAGGTCTGCGAGTTCCTATCCATGCTCAGCACTTCGTCGATATAGCTGCCGTAGGTGTAGGTGGCCAGCGTCGCGGCAGCGGTATTCTGCTCCTCGACGATGCGGGCGTCATCGTAGAAATACCGGGTTTCCTGGTTGCCGCGCGGCAGTCCGGTTTTTTTGTCGATGCGGCGGCTAAGCGCGTCGTAGCTGTACTGTCCGGCGATTTCCGGCCCCATGGCGTCGATAAAGGTAACGGCGGTCAGGCGGTTTTCCTGGTCGTAGCTATAGATATAAGTACCATCCCCGGTCAAATTGCCGTTGGCATCGTAGCTAAGCGACCCGCCATTGATCTGGGTAATCTCGTTAACGGCATTATGCTGGCGGGTTTGCGTGACGCTGTCCTTGATTTTTTCGTCCCAGTTGCCGAGATTATCCAGGTCGTACTGGGTCTGGGTCAGCGGCACCGGCACTGTGCCTGCGGCATTCAGGGTGCCGACCGCGTAATGAACCAAACGGTACAGGTCGTCATACCGGTAGCCTTCCGAATGCGCGGTATCCGTTTGTTTCTGCTCGAACAGCTTGTTGCCTTCCTTGTCGTAGTTGTAGCCGAAACCGGCGAACGGGTTCCCGGCCTGGGTATGGGTGAGGCTGGTGATCCGGTCATCATTATCGTAGCTGTAATTAGCGATGGTGCCGTTGCCGTAGCTGCGGCTGAGGACGCGATTGCCTAAATCATACGTATAGGTAACCAGGCTGCCGCTATTGATCTCCCCCAGAATTTCCCGGTAGGTACGGCATTCGGCCACCACCTTGCCGCCCGGATAGGTCAGGGTGCGGCAGCGGTTGGCGGTATCGTAGACATAGTTGACCGGCTGGCCGTTCTGGGTGGCCAGCAGCACCCGGTTGGCGGCGTCGTAATTAAAGCTGTCCAGCCAGCCGGCGCGCTCCGCCGTCAGCAGCCGGCCGCCGACGTCGTAAGTGAAGCCGTCGCTCGGGTCCAGTTGATAATTGCGGGCCGTCAGGTAATAGAGCGTGTTATAGACATAGCTGGTGGTATGTCCGTTCTGGTCGGTGCGTTGCGTCAGGTTGCCGGCCTGGTCGTAGACAAAGCTGCGCACGCCGGCATCCGGGTAGGTTTCCTGAATCAGGCGATTGACCGGGTCGTAGGCATAGTGGGTGGTTTCGCAGTCCGCAGGCGGACTCGTGCCGTTGCATAACGCCGGGGTACTGCCCTGTTTGGCGGAGGCCAGGCCCAGCACGTTGCCGACCGCGTCGTACCGGGTATTGGTCCAGACGTCGGTTGCGCCGGGCGTAGCGGGACAACTAGCGCCGCCCGCGCCCAACTGGATGGTCAAGGTGCGGCGATTGATGTCGTCGTATTGATAGCAGGTCAGGTTGTTCAGCCGGTCGGTGGTATCCAGCAGATTGCCGTCCGCGTCGTAGGCGTGGCTGCTGGTATTGCCCAGCGGGTCTGTGACGGCGATTAAACGGTTGACCGTATCATAGCCGTAGGCCGTACAATCATTATTGCCGTCGCAATTTTGGGTGCGGTTGCCGATGCCGTCATAGCGAGTGCTGGACACGCGGCCGATCTTGTCGTCAACCTCGATCAACTCGTTACGGGCATCGTAGGTATTCGTGGTGAGGTTGTTGCCCGGCGATTGCACGGTCAGGATATTGCCGACGCAGTCATAGGTGTAGGTGGTGGTTTCGGCGAGGGCGTTGGCTTCGGTATTCAACCAGTTGTTGGCGAAGTAGGTATAGGTGCTTTGGTTGCCGTTGGCGTCGATGCGGGCGGTGATGTTATCGGCAGGGTCGTAAAGGATACGCTCGCACCAGTCGTTGCCGTCGCAGCTATCGGCGTTATCGGAGACCTTGCGGATGGTGATCCAGCGGCGGTCAACATTGTCGTATTTGAAATAGTTGTAGTTTCCGTCAGGATCGATCGTGTAGGCGATCAGGCTGGAACCCGGCGTGGGGCCGGAACAGCCGGGTGAACCGGGGTTCGGCGCGCAGGCAAAGCTTGCGCTGCTGTCGTAAAAGGACTGGGTGACGATGTCGCCGGCGTTGCCGGTCTGGCATTGCTGGGTGCCGATTTTCTTGCTTTCCCTGGTCTGCCGGTTAAGGGCGTCGTAGTCGTAAAAGGTGTAGTGCTGGTTGGCGTCGATTTTGCAGGTTTTGTTGCCGACCGGGTCGTATTGGGTTTGCGTGACATTCGCCAGCGCATCGGTCACCTGGATCAAACGGTTCTGCACATCGTAGGCATATTGGGTGAGCTTGCCGCGCGGATCGGTCAATTGCACGCGGTTGTCATTGTTGTCATAGGCTAAGGCCGTGGCCAGATTCAAGCCGCCCGGATCGCGGGTGATGCTGCCGAGACGGTCGCGGAGGTCGTATTGGTATAGGGTCGTCTCAAAAGTTGCCGGGCTGAGCGTGACTTGTTTCAGGATTTTGACGGGGTCGCCGCTGCCGTCGTAGGTATATTGCTTGGCGTAGCCCAGCGGGTCGGATTCGGCCAGCAGCCGGTTCATGCCGTCGTAGGGGCCGTACTGCCAGACATGGCCGTTGGCGTCGGTCATTTGGGTTTTGTTGCCGACGATGTCGTAGGCCGTGTGCGTGGCGTTGCCCAGCGCATCGGTGACGATGTTCCGATTGCCGTAGGCGTCATAATGGTAGAGCGTGACATGCGCGTCGGGGTCTTTCCAGCTGGCGATATGTCCAAACACGTCGTAGCCCCAGACGCTCTGTAGCGCCAGTCCGCCGGCGTCGCGGATTTCCTGCAGGCGGTTACCGTAGCTGTCGTAACTATAGGTGGTCACCGAATGCGGGGTACTCGCCCCGCTCGCGTAAGAGGACATTTGCGTGACGAAGTTGAACGGATTGTTATACGCGTAGCGGGTCTGGTTGCCGTTAGCGTCGGTCTGTTGCAGCAGATTGCCGAAGGTGTCGTATTGATACTGGGTGGCATGATTGTTGGCATCGGTCATGCTTGCCATATTCAAGGTCGCCGCATCATAGGTGTAGGCGGCGGTGGCGTTGTCGGGCGCGATCTTTTTGATGATCTGCCCATCGCTGTTATAAGCATATTGCCATTGATTGCCGCGTCCGTCGGTGACGGTGGTCAGCGACGGGGTGTAAGTCAGCAGTTGCGAGACCGCCAGATCGGTGGCGTTAGTCGCCCAGTCGCCGGCGTTGGCGAGCTTTAGGACGGTATTGCCGGCTTGATCCGTAATGGACACGGGATGTCCGGCCATATCGTAACTATACGCCCACTGGTTGCCGTTCTTATCGGTCTTGCCGATTATCTGGTGGCGCACATCGTAGCTATACTGCACCGTGTTGCCGGCCGGATCGATAATTTGGGTCAGGTTGCTATAGCCGCCATAGACCAACTGCGTCACGCGATTCAGCGGATCGGTGATCCTGATGAGGTGATTATTGGCATCGTAGCCGAATTTGAGCTGCCTGCCGTAGGTGTCGGCCACCACCGCCAGCAGGCCGTTTTGGTAGCTGAGCTGGGTGACGTTGCCGTCGCGGTCGGTGATCGAGGTCAGCATCATCGGCGCGACCGCCGCGACCCGCACCGGATTGCCCGGTATCGTCTGGAAATGGTAGGTGGCGCCGCCGAGCCGGTTGCTAAGGTCTATCGAGCCGTCGGGGTTCTGGATAAGGGTTTGCTGGGTGCCGGTGATGGCGGTCAGCGCCCCGCTGCGCCCGGCGCGCTGATATTTGGTGACGATGCCGCCCGGACTCATCTTGAAGACATTCAGATTCTGGGTGAACAGGTAGATGTTGTAAGAGTGGCTCCAGCCGAAGCCGGTGCCTGTGTCCAGGGAGGCGTTATTGCCGTTGGCGTTGTCGCCGGCATACCACAGGGAAAGCTCCAACCCTTCGCCGTTGGCGCTGGGCATGCTCGTCACCAGGTTGCTGTCGCCGTATAAACCCGCGCTCAGGGACGCAAAGCCCCAGCCTCCCGACTTATAGGGACTGGCCTCGGTGATGTTGGTCATGTCGGGACTACCCTGCGGACAGCAGGTTCGGCAGCAGGCTACCCGCTTCGCCCCGATAAAGTGGGCTAAAGCCGGCGAAGGGAGTAGGACCGCAAAGCAGAATAAGGCGGCCAGGATGCAGAAAGCTCGCAAACTTTTGTTCATGAGAAACTCCTTTTGTTCCTTTTGCCTAGGGGGCTTTTATGGGGAGTATTAATCGTTTCATAAGTTCTTGCACTGGAGGCTTTTGGATGCGGCGGATTTTGGCGCCGTTGTCCCGGTCCCAGGACGCCGTGAATACATCCCTGTAGGCTTTAGTCGGCGTCCTACGTCCTAAACCCGGGTCCGGGACAACGGCGTCAAAATCCGGATCATCCGGGTATTTAAGTCTGCTTAGTGCAAGAACTTATGAAACGATTAATAAATTCAAGCCAAGTTGAGATTTATCGCCGCAAACGCTTTCGCCAGGGTTGCATCGCCAATAAGCCCAACAGAATCAAGGGCAGCGTGGCAGGCCCAGTTATGGTATAGCCGTAAATCTCGGCGTCGGCAGTCGCGCTGATCAGGTACACGGTGTTGTAATTCAGCGGCAAGGACACCGATAAAGTGCCTTGATTCGGCGTGAGCTGGGTGGTGCCGGTGCCCGAGATGCTGTTTTGAAAGACCGCGTCATTTAACGAATTGCCGAAGGGGTCGAACAACTGTAGCGTGGCAATGTCGGTAATATTTTGGTAGACGCCCTGGAAGTCTGCGGAGCCGAAAATGCTGCCGCTGTAATTCAGATTAAAGGTCACGTTCACCGGCCCTTGCGCCGTGGGGTCGTTGGGGTTGGTCAACATGAAAAAATCATTGAAAGTTGACTCGGCAAAGCCGTCGGCCTGTTTGAAGGCACCCGCCAGCGTCAGGCCGGAATGAGTGGCGCCGCTGACGGCGGCGCCCGCACTTAGGCCGATTTGATCGCCGCTCGCCACGCTATACAGGGCCGAAGAATTGACATCGGCGCTGTTCGCCACCGCCTGGATAGCGGCGTTATTGCCCAGGATGGAATTGCTTTGATCGGCAAGCGGGCTATCCGGGTCCGCCGCATGGGCGCTGACGATGCCCTGCCAGACATCCGTCCACTGCAACTGGGTATTGGCGTCCAACACAAAACTTAAATTGTTGACGCTCATATCGCTGGAAGCCGTCACCAAGGAAGCCTGCGCCGGCACTGCCCCGAAAACCGCCAAGCCGAAAAAAACGGCCAGCGCCTGTTGAAACCGTGTGGAATAGGTCGCCATGGTAGTTTCCTTATTGTGTGGTTAAGTTCACAAACCCGGTGGGAGGCGGACTCTGAAGACTATAAGCTGCCTCTCAAGCTAATCAAGCTAAATGCACAATATTCTTACCGTTCGCGTTAAACAATGCGTACAACTACTTAGGGGGTTTTACGGTATCCGGACAGCTATGGCTCAGTTAAACTTTGAGTTTTTGTAACTATTCAGTGAATTCTTGATACGCCCATCAATTCGATGAAATTGAAAGTGGTTTGGTACGCCCCTGGTGGGTTACGATGCGCCCAACGAATTTAACTTTATCTAAACTCAACGAGTTGCGCATCTAACCCACCCTACGCTGAATAATTACGAGTTTTTTTAGCCTGAAATAAGGAACCATAGGGCCGTAGGATGTGCTGAACGATAGTGAAGCGCATCGGTCGCGAAAGATACGCCTCCTAACGCCGGCACATCCTACCGGGCTTCAACGTAGGGTGGATGCCGATAGGCGATCCGCCATTCCCCGGTCATCAAATACCCGACCACATTGCCAACCGGTCATTTTAAACAAACCATCCGAACGCTCACCGGCTTCGAATTGGCGGAACCCTTTCAGGTTCCACCCTACGCCTTAACCGCGAAAATATCGGGCATGGAACCGCTCGGTAAATTCGACAAGATTCGGATAGGATTTTGCCTTATCGGCTATCGGCGCGGAAAACTGCGGCACCCGCAGCATCAGCACTAATACGGCGTAAGCCGTGGCATCCAGCGAACATGGCTTATCGCCGAAGAAATAAGCTTTGCCGCCTAAAAACGCCGATAAGGCTTGTAAATCCCGATTGCCGATTTCGGTGATTTCAGCGTCGGAATGCCGTCCCATGCCTTGTTTGTAAAGCTGGCTTAACATGCCTTTCCGCACCGTATAAGCAATGATGTAATTTAACGGAAACGGAAATGAGTTAAAAAACAGCTTGCGCAATACAGGGAGATTGCGTTCCGGTTGCCAACGGGCATGCACCAAAACCCAATAAAGATTTTCATCTATCATTTTGATAAACGCATGGGCCACGGCTTTATCGGCATCGCTGAGCTGCGCGTCCACCTGATCGCCATAGGTTTCCCGGATATATTCGATGATAAAACTCGAATCGGGAATAAGCTTGCCATCATCCTCAATGAAAGGTAATTTTCCTTTTGGCGCTTTACGCAAATACTCGGAGCCGCTGAAAGTTTCATAAGGAATACCCGCCAGACGCAGATAAGCTTCAACCTTCACGCAAAACGGGCTGGCGTCAGGCGCCTCGCCAACTTGTCCGAATTTAAACAATTTAAGCATATTTTTTCTCCACTGGGATGAGGCGGTGGTTATTGGAACGGTTTCTTGTAGGCCATTTCAAATTTTACCCCAAAGCTTGAAAGACTAACGTTAATTCTAGCTCGTCTGATTCATTCCCCTGTAACCGGCCGATCTGAACGTGATGATTCGGCCTTATGCCTTAGATGGAGAGCGTAAAAACGTAGGGTGGAGCCGACAGGCGATCCGCCATCCTGGGGTCATCAACAAACCGACCGAATTTCCAACCGATCATGTTAAACAAACCATCCGAACGCTTACCGGCTTCGAATTTGGCGGAACCCTTTCAGGTTCCGCCCTACGGGCCAATTTTGATTTTTACCAGGAAGAAGGCATTTTTCTATTGATAATCATGGTGTTGTTGGCAACGGTTACATAGCCGCCTTTGGTCAGTTCCTGCATGACTTTATTAACCATCTCTCTGGACGCGCCTATCATGGAAGCTAAATCCTGCTGGGTCAGCCGATTGTGAATCACGCCTACCTCGCCTTCGGGCACCGCCATGTCCTGTAAAACGTTGACGGTTCGCTCATACACATTAGATAAAGCCAACTGCCTGACTTTATCGGTCAATTGTCGAATTTTCTCCGATAACGCCCCTAAAAAAGCGAATGCGGCATCGGGATAATTCGCTAACCAGTTAATGAAATCGCTCTTTTTAATAGCCGCGCAGACGGTTTTTTCAATACTGATGATAGAAACCGTGCCCTTCTCAGCGGTAAGCAAGGCTATTTCGCCAAAGTAGGTACCCGGCCCCTGAAAATTAAGGGTAAATTCCCGGCATTTATCGTCAACACTGAATACCCGGACCTTGCCTGAGAGAATAATAAAGAATGAACTGGTTTCCTCTCCTTTGCCTATTATCAGGGTTTGCTTGGGATAGGTGACGGTTTTGGCTTTCCCCATTAAAGCGGCTGTCGCTTCATTAGACACATAGGGCAAAAACGGATGGATTTTTTCCTGATCGACAGGGATCTTTGTTTCATTTGCAATACAAGAGTTTAAAGCTCCGTTATAAGAAGTCCGGTTTTTTATCAGTGCAATTTTGTTCATAGCTAATTTTAATTCCCGGTTGCATTTCATCAGGTCAAAACTGACTAGAGTTTCCTTTCGCAATCAGAACATCAACAAAGTTAAACAACAGCGATGAACGGGGATGTTCACGCCATTGAGCCGCCTCTCTAGTCCGTTTACGATATTCTTTGAATTCGGGTTAAGCAATCCGTACTACTACCTAGGGGATGTCGATTTAGGACCGTAGGATGGAACATGACAAAGGTTCAGCCAATCGGAACCGTAGGGGCGAAAATTTTTCGCCCCTACGTTAACGGTTTAGAGATACCGATCCTAACGCCAAATATCCTGCTGACTAGGCGGCGGATTGTTTTGTCGATAGGTCCGGCACCAGTCCGCTACTTCTTCGGCGGGCATGGGCCGGGCGATGCCGTAGCCTTGGCCGATGTCGCAGTTCATCCGGCGCAGCGCTTGAAAGTGCTGTTCGGTTTCCACGCCTTCGGCCACCGTGATGCGTTTAAAAGTCTGCGCCAAAGCGATCACGCCTTGCACGATAGCACTGTCTTCGTTATCGACCAGCATATCCCTGACGAAGCTTTGATCGATTTTCAGGGTATCGGCGGGTAGTCTGCGCAAATAGGCAAGGGAAGAAAAGCCGGTGCCGAAATCGTCCAGCGCAAACCGCACGCCGAGGCCGGCACAGGCCTGAATAATGGCCGCTACGGCGCTGATATCCGCCAGGGCGGCGGTTTCCAGTATTTCAATCTGTAGCCGCTGTGGCGAAATGAGCGGATGTTCCGCCAATTTTCGGTGGAGCATATCGACAAATCCCGCCGATTGCAGTTGCGAAGCGGCAATGTTGATACTGACATCCAGCTCCAGTTGCTCATTGCGCCATTGCTCCATTTGCGCGAGAGCGGTATCGATGACCCATTCGCCGATTTGGATTTCCAATTCGTGATTTTCGATGTGAGGTAAAAACTCGTGCGGCAGCAGCAGGCCTTCTTCGGGAAGCTTCCAACGAATCAACGCTTCGACGCCCACCACTTGCAGGTTGTGCATATCCACTTTGGGTTGGTAGAACAAAACGAATTCATTGGCCTGGATGCCTTGCTTTAACCGCGCTCTTTGCGCATGATGCTGTTTTTGGCGGGAATCCTGATCGGGATCGAAAATATGGAAGCAGTTTTTACCCATATTTTTAGCGATATACATGGCTTGATCGGCGTGGCGCATTAATATGTCGGCGCTTTCATCGTCCAGCGGATACAGCGACACGCCTATGCTGGCCGTCACCGTAAACAATTGTCCCAGCAAAGGAATCGGTTTGGCAATGATGCTTAATAACCTGTCCAGGCTGTTTGCGCATTCCAGGCGGCTTTCGATGTCCAGCAACAGGATCACAAACTCGTCGCCGCCGAGCCGGGCCACGGTATCGTCGCCACGCAGGGCCGAGCCGATACGGTGGGCTATTTCGATTAAAACCTTATCTCCCGCCTCATGGCCATGGCTATCGTTGATGGGTTTAAAGCTGTCCAGATCCAGATAACAGATCGCCAGCATATTTTGTTGGCGGCGGGTGCGCGACAAGGCTTGTTGCAGGCGGTCAGCCAATAACACCCGGTTGGGAATGCCGGTCAGCGCATCGAAATGGGCGATTTTTTCAAGCTGTTTTTCATGCTGTTTAATGACGCTGATATCCGAGGAAATGCCGACAAAATGGCTGGCTTCGCCCTGGGTATCGACGATGGCGGAAATACTCATCCATTCCGGATAAACCTCGCCGTTTTTGCGGACCTTCCAAAGTTCGCCGCTCCAGTGGCCGTTGCGCTTAACGGTTTGCCAGATGTCCGCATAATAGGCATTGTGATCCGCGAATTTCAGCATGGTAATGTTATTGCCTAAAGCATCTTGGCGAGAATAACCGGTAATTCTGCTAAATGCCTGATTAACATCAATAATATCGTGATTGGCATCGGTAATCAGGATGCCTTCCAAAGTGGTTTCGAAAATTTTTCCGTAGAGTATGAGTTTTTGTTCGGCGGCTTTACGCTCGACTTCGGTTGCCAGTACATCCAGGGCGAAGCCGATATCCTTGACCATGTCGTTAAGCAGGCCGGCCAGCAGTTCATCGAAAGCATTTTTTTCGGCATGATAGATGCTGAGCACAGCGTAAGGCCGCCCGGCCCGATAGATGGGAAAGGCCGCGCTGCTTTGCCAATCGAAGCCGTCTTTTGCCTCGGTTTGCGGCTGATGGGCGCCGGGATGCGCGGCAATATTCTGAATGATGACGGCCTGGCCGTCCCGGATGGCGATGCAGGCTGCGCCGTACCCCCCCGGTATAGGGGAGTTTGCGGTATCGGCCAGTTCGTTCATATGGCCCGGATTAGCACAATAATAGGCAATTGGCTGCATGTCTTCGCTAGCCTTTTGCAGCTTGCCTATCCAGGCCATTTGCATGCCGCCTTGTTTGACGGCAATCCGGCAGACCACATCGAACAAATCGGTTTCACTGCCGGCATGCCTGACAGCCCGGTTGGTTTCCGCTAAAGCGGCATAAGTCTGGGTAAAACGCCAGACCTGAGTTTCATGCAGCCTGCGTTCGGTGTCGTCCCTGCCCAGGCCGCCGATGAATTTGCTGCCGTAGCTATCCTGAAACGGAAACTTGGTGATCTGCCAGTACACCGGATTGCCTTTTTCATCCAGCGTTTCCTCAGTCAACTCGGCTTGTTGCCGGGTATCCAAAACCCGCCTGTCGCTAGCCTGGAACGGCTTGGCAACCTGCCTGGAGCGTCTCTCCAGGCCGTTATTGCCGTTAGCATCCGCATCGAGACTAAAGCGGTTCCGGTAGGTTTGATTGGCGTATATCAATTGCCCGTCCTCATCCTTGATCCAGGCTATGATCGGATTGTGGTTCAAAAACAGCCGGAAGCGGGTTTCGCTGTCATGCAAGGCCTTTTCGTTTCTCTTTCGGGCTTCCATGTTAATGGCTAAGGAAATACCCACCCAGGTCAGGATCAATTGATAGAACCAGAAGTTTTCCAGTTCGGTCTCGATCAAATCAGCGCCGAAATAGCCGATATGCTGTACTGCGCCATACAAGGCCTGAAAAGCGGAGATAGCGATCAGTAACAGAGCGCCTCGGCGGCCATAGCTGACTGCCGCCCAGACGACCAGCAGAAACATCCAAAAGGTTTTTGCAATCCGGCCCAGGCTGTCATGAAACCAGTCCAAAAATATGACCTGCCCAACCAATACAGTCAGCAGCCAAAAAACCAGGGTCGGCAAAAATCTTTGCCGGCTGAACCATTCGCTGGGCCAGCGCCGCCACACCAGCAGCAAAGGCGCGCCCGATAACATGCCCAGCGTGTCGGCCTGCCACCAGTGCAGCATGCTGTGTTTAAGATTTTCCGTGGTCAGATAGCCGTATTCCAGCAAGGCCAGCGGCCCGATGAAAGCACTGATGCAGGCGCTGACGCAGGCTGCCCAGGCCAATTTCAGGAAATCGCGAGTTTCTGTCAGCTCGGCGTCGAAGCCGGTTAAACGCTTTAGCAGCCAGGCGGCAAACAGGCTTTCCAGGGTATTGCCGAGGGCAATGAGAGCCGATAGCGGCAAGGGGTCGCCAATCTTGATACCGGCCACCAGCGCGGCAAGGAAAACCGCCGGCGCATAACGGTTTCCCCATAACAATAGAGCCGCCAGCGCCACGCCGCCCGGTATCCAGAAAATGGTGACGTTGCCGCTGCTGGAGGAAAAGGTCAGCACCAGCTTGGCAAGGAATGCGTAAACTACCGTCAGACCGGCAAGGCGCGGCAGATCTATCCATCGATAGACAGTGAGAAATTTCATGAATAGCGCCTAATGGTATTTGGCATTATGCCCGGTCCTGATCGTTTAAAGTTAAAACACGCGTTAAAGCGCTGCTGCTTGCCTACCAGAAGCACAGTCTCCAGGGGATTGATTAATCGTTACCCATCCTAATACGCCACGCCCATCCCCTATTGCCGGACGGGCATTTCGTCAAGGCAGGCGACCGCAAAGCAATGCGCTTGACTGCCGTTCCGCACTGTTAGACTTAATGTAAGCCGGTTAGGATACAACAGAGTGCCGGGAAGAACATCATTAAGAAAATATAGACCTAATTTTGATGATGGTGAATTTTACAAGTTAAGAAACGCAGGAAATATCATATATCGTTATATCGTTCCCACGCGGGAGCGTGGGAACGATGATGTGCTGCTTCGGGGCTATATATCATTCCCGCCTGGGAACCATGGCGAATTAAAATTAATATATTATTTAAACCCAACCGTACAGGTTTATGCCGGAATTGTGATCGTTTGACCGGTTTCGATTTTTTCTTCATCAATCTGTGGCAAAAGACAATTATTTTCTTGATTAGCAAGATATCTCAGCCGAGCCACAGCAAAGCGCGTAGACTGAGCACAGTCCATCAAAGAGGTGCACCATGTCAATCAATCGTATTCAGTTTCAACCCGGCATGTCTATGCCTGAGTTTCTAAAACACTACGGCACCGAAGCCCAATGTGAAGCGGCTCTGCAGAAATCACGCTGGCCTGACGGCTTTGTATGCCCTTGCTGCGAAGACACGAATTGTTGTGAATTCCTGATAGGATCGCTCAAAATGTTCCAGTGTACGAGTTGCCGACATCAAACCTCTCTCATCGCCGGTACGCTGTTCCAGAGTACCAAGCTTCCGCTAACGATCTGGTTTCTGGCGATCTATCTTATCAGTCAAGCGAAGACAGGCTTGTCAGCGCTCGCGCTAAAGCGATATCTGGGGGTCAGCTACCACACCGCATGGCTTGTTCAACATAAGTTGATGGAGGCCATGTCCGAACGTGAAACAAGATATCCGCTCAGCGGCCAAATCCAGATTGACGATGCCTATCTCGGCGGCGAGCTTAGCGGTGGCAAGGCCGGACGGGGTTCTGAAAACAAGGTGCCCTTTGTGGCGGCACTATCACTGGATGAAAATGGACATCCCAGGTATCTCAAATTAATGCCAGTGAATGGATTTACACTCAAAGCGATTGCTCAGTGGGCCAGAGAGAATCTGGTTTCAGATTGCACTGTACTTTCTGATGGCCTCGCCTGTTTTGCCGGGGTGACAGAAGCCGGTTGTCAGCATGATGTCATCGTTGCGGGTGGACGTAAACCCAAAGATCTACCTGAATTTCAGTGGATTAACACCATCCTGGGCAATCTCAAAACCAGTCTGGGCGGTGCTTATCATTCATTCAACTTCGCCAAATATGCTTATCGCTACTTGGCGGCTTTTGAGTTTCGTTTTAATCGACGATTACAGCTCGATACCCTGCCAATTCGACTTCTCGTGGCGGCGGCAACCGTTGGACCCCGTCCTGCTGCTTGGCTTCGTTCGGCTGAGGTATCTTGCTAATCAAGATTATTTTTAACTTTTTCACTTTAATATATGAAACTTCAATACCGTAGACTAACGCTGGATTTTACAAGCCCCAAGCCATCGCACATCAAAACGATGCAGAGCGTCCGGGGAGGTATTCTAACGCGGAGCCAGCCGCTATTAAATGGAAATGTAAGGGGCGAGTCGTACCGGGCGCATTCCATGTACCAAAACAAACCTATTAAGGGTAATGTTTCATAAATATTAAAGGTGCTCTTAAAACAACATTAAGACAACATTAAAAATACATTAAAACACGGAATTAATAGTGTCTAAAACGCACTTAAATTTTTTGGTTTGCATTTGCCGATCACTTAACTTATTGGCCGTGGCACAAGGGCGGGTGCGATATCGACTAGACCCATACCATTACACATTTACCGGTCAAAACATTAATGAATCAATACTTTATAAGCCTTCGCCCGATAATTTTACAACGCTTTGGCGAGCTGGAGATATGTGTAATAGAATTGGGCTAAACATTCGCCCTTCCGGAAACAGGCTAAATATTTATAGCTTTTTTACACATGGCGATATATATTAAAAATATGTTGGCCAATCGGATTAACAGAAAAGTTGCGCCTCCCTGCGCATACAGGTTCATATACTATGCCAATTAAATTAATTATCTCCTCAGTCCGGCAGGTAAAATGCAAATTGACGTATTTGGATTTGGCGCATAAGAAATTGATTATGCTTTGAGATATAAGCACTCATTATATGAATATTCATTAAATATAGTGTTACAATCTTTACGAATGCCGACCGCTCCGGTCTCTGAAAGCGCCGATTTAACATTAATGTTCAGTTTGAGTTATGATAAACGGCAGCGGTGGACACGGAGCGTCAATGTTATTAAATTAAGCCATCGGCAAAGCCAGGGGATAAAAATGCCTGTAAAGTTGAACAAAGTAAAACCCGTGCCGGGATATTTACTCTGCCTTAGCTAAAATTTTGGTAACTATTCAGCGAATTCTTGATACGCCCATCAATTCGATGAAATTGAAAGGGTTTTGGTACGCCCCTGGTGGGTTACGATGCGCCCAACGAATTTAACTTTATCCAAACTCAACGAGTTGCGCATCTAACCCACCCTACGCTGAATAATTACAAATTTTGTAAAAACAGTTTGAGATTCGATGTTAACGACCTTCTATGATTAATACAATAGAACATCCGCAGACATGCTTCGAGGTAATTCTGGACGGCATCGCCGATGCAGTGATTACCGCCGACACGGCAGGCAGGGTCACATTCCTGAATCCGGCGGCAGAGCGGTTAATCGGTTGGCAAGCGGCGGCAGCCCTAGGCTTGCCGGTCCGGGAAGTTTTGAAAATTTTCGAGGGAACAAGCCGGCAACCGCTGGAATACCCAATCGACCAAATTCTTTATCATGGCTATACGGTGGATTACAGCGGGCATTGGCTGTTGAACGCTGCGGATGGCAGGGAAATTGCCATTGAAGGCCAGGCCGCCGGCATTGCCGCAAGCGGCGTGCTGCTGATTCTACGGGACATCAGCGAACGCCGGCAGACAAAGGCCATGGACAGCGGCGGCGAACAGCACCTACGCCAGTTGCTTAAACACGCGCCCGTGGCAATCGCTTTATTCGACCGGGATATGCGCTACCTTGCCGTCAGCCAACGCTGGCTGGATGTTTACCGTATCGAAGCTTCAGTGCTTGGCCTTAGCCATTATCAGGTTTTACCCGAAATTCCCGAGCGCTGGCGGGAAATTCACCGCCGCGCCCTGGCGGGCGAAATCGTCGCAACCGATGAAGACTGCCTGGAGCGGGCCGATGGACGTTCGCAATGGCTGCGATGGGAAGTCTGTCCCTGGTATCAGGCAACGGCGGAAATCGGCGGAATCGTTATTTTCACAGAAGACATCACCGAGCGCAAATCCGAGCGCGAGCGAATTGCCAAAGCCAAATTGGCCGAACAGCGTATCAATGCGCAGCGCTTGAAACTCGAAGAGTCGCACCGTCACCAGGTGGCCCGGCAGACTGCCGCCGCCATTGCTCATGAACTCAATCAGCCGCTCACTGCGATGGTTTTATACAATACCGGGGCGCTGCAACTGCTGAGAACCGGCGTTCTCGACCGGGAATTGCTGCAACATGCCCTGGAAAATTCGGAACAGCAGGCTCAACGCGCCAGCCAGGTCATACACGAATTGATGTCCCAGCTCTATAAGGACGAAGACGCGACACAGCCGTCGGATATCGAAATAATCGTGGAGGATTCCATCAGCATCCTTGCGGACAATGGCGAACTGGACGGTATTACGGTCGCCAGGCAAATCCCTACCGGTTTGCCGCCGGTTCTGATCAATCGCCTACAGATCAAAAAAGTGATGGTGAATCTAATGCGCAACTCGCTGCAAGCCATTCAGGCTTTAGAATCGCCGAACCGGGAAATCTCCTTAATGGCCGAGCCTATACCCGGCAATGAAGCCATGCTGAGATTCACTATACGCGATACCGGCAAAGGCATCGGGGAACTGGACTTGCATTCGATTTTCCAGCCGTTCTACTCGACTAAGACTGCGGGACTCGGCATGGGACTAGCCATCAGCCGGTCTTTGGTCGAAAGCCACGGCGGCACCCTCTGGGCCGAAGCCAATGCCGGACCCGGCGCCAGTTTTCATTTTACCTTGCCTTTTGCCGAATGAATATGTTTCCCACCGTATTTGTAGTCGATGACGACGCCGCTGTCCGCGACAGTTTGATTTTCATGATTCAAACCGTCGGTTTGACCGTCGAGGGCTATCCTAGCGCCGAAGCCTTTCTTGAGGCGTATCATCCGGACCGTCCCGGTTGCCTGGTGCTGGATTTGAGCATGCCGGGCATGAACGGCACCGATCTGCAAACGGAACTGGTCAACCGCAACGTTATGCTGCCCATCATTTTCCTGACCGCCCTGATCGATATTCCAACCACTGTCCGTGCCATTCAGGCGGGTGCCGTGGATTTTCTGACTAAACCGGTTAAGGCCCAGTTGCTGCTGGAACGGGTGCAGGCGGCAATTGTGCAGGATGTTCGCCGGCATGAGCGCATGCTTGCCGGTACCGAAAACAGTTTGACCAATTTGACGCCGCGCGAACAGGAGGTGGCAATCCTGCTGACAAAGGGCAGCAGCAACAAGGAAATTGCCCGGCAACTCGGCATTAGTCCGCGCACGGTGGAAAACCACCGTTCCAGGGTGATGGAGAAAACCCGATCCGCTAACCTGATCGAACTCTCCCGCTTAGTCGAAATCCAGAACAACCCTAATTTGTAGACCTCCCCCGTTTCATCGCCAAGCCGTTTGTGCCCACGCGTGACGGATACCACATCGCTCCCACGCTCCGGCATCGCCGCCATTAAGTTAAGCCATAATCGTAAGTAACCGGATTGCAGGGAAGTTGGATTGCATGCCTTTCGCAACCCGACGATTTCCGGTACGACCTCTTGTCTTATTCTCGCCCGGCGTTCGATTATTTCGAGACGATGTACCCTCTTTCGCAAGCAAACCATCCGTCGATATTTTCCGCTTTGAACGCTTGCTAGGTAGTAATACCTAGGTATGCAACCGGATTGTTACCGTACCGGCCATCAGTTTAAATATACACCACCAGAGGACGGAGCGCCGGGCTTAACCTAAGCATTTTAAGGATAAAGAGGGGATGCTATACCCGGCGGCATTCAATACTTATAGCTGCGCTTTATTTAACTGATATAGGCGGACAAGGAATATATGGATTTAATATATATAGGAGAATCATATGAAAAATAAAGAAAACGAAATCAAGTTCGAGCGAGAATTATCACTCGAACCATCGGCTGACGGCTTAATATCATTTAGCGATTTCAATAGTTTTTTCGACGGATTTCTGGCGCGTAAATGGCTGCATTTATTAGAATGGACTCACCCTATCCATGCTGAAAAAAGTTTCCCGAAAACCGATAACATCAATCGCGGCAATGAGAAATCAGCGCAAGCGGGCTTACCCGGCATTAACCAAAATATTCCATATGTTTCTATTAATAGTAAAACCATACCCATCCGCACACTGCTTAAGAGAAAAAGCCGAAGGTCCCTGTTACCGTTCCGATATATACCCCGGTGAATTTCAATATGCCTTTTTCTTACCGGAAACTGCAAAGGCTTCGTTAATGTAAAAGTATTGACATCACCGGATATCGACCGGCCTTGCAGACATCTGCGAGGATGAACTGACCACTAATAGGAACTTATGATGAAACGCTCCCAAAATATTAATAGAAGACCTCAGCTAAACCCCAAAGAAGCCAGCTGGGAAATTGCCATCCATGAAGCCGGCCACGCCGCCGCTATTTATTTCGGTAACAAACAAAACGGATTGCCCCCGGTTTATTTTAAGATATATATTAACCAGCTAAAAAGAGATATACATTTACTGAACCTGCAAGGCGAAACCCATCATAAACATGTCGCCAGAATAGAAGGCGGCCGCTTGATTCATACCCTGCCCTCCTCGCTCGACGAAGCTACCAAAGATTTATCCGATAGGCAAAAACTGGGATACGAACGCGCTTTCGAGGCCGATATCATTAATTTATTAATCGGACCTTTAGCCGAAGCCAAATACATCTCATTGCGTGACGGCGAACTGATTAACCATCGCCTGGTGGATTTAAATGCTTTGCATTTTTACGGCGGCTTTTCGGATCTGGAAACCATCAACGAATATTTAAATTGTTTCAACGGCAACGAAGAATTAAAACAATTAAAGATTGCCGAGTTGTTTTTAGCGGCCTTCGAATTTATCGATCAGCGCTCCCATTGGCTGGCGATTACCGCTTTGGCCGACTATGTTTTAGCTGCCGATAAAAACCTGATCGAATACGATGAAATTATCGCCGTGCTCGAGGAGGGTAGCCGGCCTGCCCGGATGCCTTGGCAAGAACCCGTAGAACAGGCTTTCAGCCACGGTTTTCACCAAACCGCCGCCAAGCCGGAAGCCGCCATGCTCTCAACGATGGTTTGCGATTAATGAACTTTGCTGTCTTCACGCAGTTTTTACAGTCTCTTCGAAAATTCGGACCGGAAACTACAGCCATGACTGACTTACACCCAGCGAGAGAACTGCCGAGGATCCGGGATAAAGCTCAAGCCCTGGATAAACTGCGTAAGAACGAGGCCAAATACCGCTTGCTGGTGGAACAAATTCCGGCCATTACCTATATCGCTTTGCTGGAAACGCCGATAAGACTGATATATCTCAGTCCGCAGATAAATCAACTGGGTTTTCCGGTTCAGGACTGGCTAAACGATCCCCAGGGCTTGCTGAAGCGGGTGCATGGCGACGATCTGCCGCGCGTCCGGGAAACCTACGCTCAAACCCTGGAACAACACATCCCTTTACGTTGCGAATATCGGCTGGTCAAAAGCGATGGACAAGCAGCCTGGTATCTGGACGAGGCCAATGTGGTGCGCTACGAAGCCGGCGGCCGCTTATGTTTGCAGGGCGTTCTGGTAGACATTACTCAGGACAAGGAAAACGAGCGGAAACTGTTCAATTACCGGCGGCGCTTCGATGAACAGGAAGCCCAACGTTTAGAGCAGTTCGAAAAACAACGCGCCATCCTCACAACCGCCAATACCAGCCTCGATAATATGCTATTTGAACTCAAGCAAGCAAATTCGGCGCTGTGCGCCAGCGAAGAACGTTTCCGGTCGTTGCTGGAAGCGGCCGGCGAAGGCATGCTCGGCCTTGATGCCCATGGGCGTTGCACCTTTGTCAATAAAGCTGCGCGGACCATGCTGGGCTATGCGCCGGAAGAACTGTTAGGCGCAGACCTGCACGCGAAAATACACCAAAGTTGTTGTAACGGTTCGCCGATCACGGCCGATGAATGGCCTGTCTACAATGCTTTTCGGCATTGCGTCCCGCAACGCAGCACCGAGTTATTCCGGCACAAAGACGGCCACTTTTTTCCGGTCGAGTACTCCTCCAGCCCGGTGAAGCTTGCCGGCCAGATTGAAGGCGCGGTGCTGATTTTTTGGGATGTGACTAAATCCCAGGCATTGATGCAGACCCTAACCTATCAGGCCAGCCACGATCCGCTCACGGGGCTGATCAATCGGCTGGAGTTCGAACAACGCATGGAAAGGGTGCTGAACAGCGCTCATAAGGACCGGTCGGAGCATGTGCTTTGTTACCTCGATTTAGACCATTTTAAGTTCATAAACGATAGCTGCGGCCATTCCGCCGGCGATGAATTATTGCGTAACCTGAGCGTTATGCTTACCTCCAAGCTGCGGCAGCGCGACACCTTTGCACGATTGGGCGGAGACGAATTCGCTCTATTGTTCGAACACATGCTGCTGGACCAGGCGGTCGGCATCGCCAAGGAACTTTGCGAATGCGTGCGGAATTTCCGTTTCGCCTGGGAAGGCAAGTCCTTTTTGGTTAGCGTCAGTATCGGGATGTTGGCATTGACCGGCGTCGATACGGAGGTCGCCAACGTTCTTAGCGCCGCCGACACAGCTTGCTATACGGCCAAGAAAAAGGGCCGCAACCGGGTTCATGTCCTCAAACCCCGGCATGAAGATTGCGTTCACAACGATCAAGAAGGGCTTTTAGTTTAACTATTCAGCGTATTCACGGCGGCGCGGAGACGGACGCCATCGTTCCCACGCTCCGGCGTGGGAATGCATCCCTGGACGCTCTGCGTCTTCTTGAGGTGTAATGGGCTGTGGGGATACTTCCATGATGATACGTAAACACGGCAATATTAAACAGGCGGACAGTTTTATATTTTCCGCCAATCCAGCCTGGCCGCATCTGATTAGACTTGCCTTGGTTATTGCGCTTGCCTATATGCTGCTGCCTGATTAATTGAGAATCCGGCCGGATTACCGGATAATGTAGTTCGCCGCCTCAGGATGTATTTTGGTATGGTTTTCCACGATAATAAAAAATTGGTTTATTTATGAAAGTATAGGCTTTTAAAAGTTTATTTTACTGAGTTTTATTGTTGGCGCCGGTTCGCTCAGCGCAACCTTTTCCTATACTTCTTCCCAAATACAAAAACCTGGCTCAAATCCCTCTCCTTTTTCCAAAGACGTAAAATTCAACGGTAAATCCGAAACCATCCTTCAAGATATAAACCGCCGTTTTGCAAACAGCAGTTTTATTAGAGGTTAAAGCGATCTATTTTCACGGTTTTATATCATTCCCACGCTCCGGCGTGGGAATGCATCCCAAGACGCTCTGCGTCTTCCACAAATACACCGTAGGGTATGCACTGCATACCTTTCGGCTTTCGGCCCCCAATCGACTCGACTTAAGCGGAACGGCCAAATGGTATGCAGTGCATACCCTACGCCTGATGGAAAGCATAGGCGTTATATATCGTTCCCACGCCGGAGCGTGGGAACGATAATAATCCGCCCTACGGCCCTGCCTGTTATAACGGCTGATGAATGCCGTTTGCCTGATAATCGGCCAGTAATTTGCGTAGCCTTTCGACATCGGGCGGTTTAACCAGATGTTCGTTGAACCCGGCGGCGAGCGACTTTGCCTTATCGTCCGGACTGCCGTAACCCGTCAAGGCAATCAGCAGGGTTCGCGCCAGTTTGCTGTTCCGGCGTAAGGCCTGCGCCACCTGATAACCGCTCATCTTCGGCAGGCCGATGTCCAGCAGGATGACATCCGGCGGCTCGGCATGCGCCATCGCCAGCGCGTCGGGACCGTTATCGGCGGTCTGCACCCGATAGCCGTCCATTTTCAGCAGGAAGGAGAGGCTCTCGGCGATATCGCGATTGTCGTCCACCACCAGGATGCGGAGGGTTTTCAAGGCCGGGGCGGCAGGCGGCTTACTTACTGGCCTTGCCGATTCGGCAGGCACAACCCGAGGCAGCCGGACCGTAAATTCGCTGCCTTGGCCCAGGCCTTCGCTAAACGCCTGCACCTTGCCGCCATGCTTCTTGACCAAGCTGCGGACCAGGGACAAACCGATACCCAGGCCGCTTTGGGAGCGGTCGAGATTGCGCTCCCCCTGGTAAAACAGTTCGAACAGATTGTTTAAGTCGATAGGATCGATGCCGCCGCCGTTGTCGGAGACCCGAATACAGATCTCGTCTCCCGAGAGTTCGGCCGACAAGCCGATATGCCCGCCCTCATCGGTGTACTTGGCGGCATTGTTGATGAGATTCGAAATGACCTGAGACAGCCGGATCCGGTCTCCCTCGACCCACAGGGACTCCGGCGGCAGCGTAATGTCGAAGGTTTGCCGGCGGGTGTCGATCAGCGGCAGATTGGCTTCCACGGCCGGTTGAATGAATTCGCGTAGTTCCAGCGTTTCTTTCTGGAGCTCGACCAGGCCGCGGCTGATACGGGAGATATCCAGCAGGTCGTCCACCAGGCCGGTCAGATGGTCGAGCTGGCGGTCGATGATACCGGTGCACCAGCCGATGCGGGCCGGGTCGGTGTTGGCGTGTTTCTGGATCTCCACGGCGTTGCGGATCGGCGCCAAAGGATTGCGGAGTTCGTGGGCCAGCATCGCCAGGAATTCGTCCTTGCGCCGGTCGGCATTCTTCAGCGCCTGCTCCGCCTGTTTCCGCTCGGTAATGTCACCGATCAGCCAGAACACGCGCCTTAAGCCGCTATTGTCTTCGCCCAGGTATTTTCCTTGCTTCCAGATCCAGCGCACCTTGCCGTCGGCGCGGCGGATGCGGCACTCGAAGGTCCAGTCCCGCTGCTCCTTCATCGCCCGCAGGAAACACAAGTCCACTTCGGCGCGATCCTCTTCCAGCACGTGCTGTAGAAATAATTGATAGGTCCATTGAGGCAGTTGTTCCTGGTAACCGAAGATCAGGTCGTGCCGTAGCGAATGCCAGGTGGAGGTTTTGTCGGCGACATTCATTTCGCAGGCGCCCAGATCCGCCACCTGCAGGGCGAACCGCCAGCGCTCCTCGCTCTCGCGCAGCACGGACTCGGCAAGGATACTCTCGGTGACGTCCAGATTGGTTCCCACCAACCATTCGGCCTGCCCCTGGGCATTCGAACGCACCGTTTCCACCGCATGGATCTGGCGGCGTTTTCCGTCCTCGGCACGCCGTATCCGAAATTCGCTGGTACTGCGCCCCAGCTGGTATATCGTGTCTTGCATAACCTGTTCCTGGCGGGGCAAATCCTCCATCAGCACGGCCTCTTTCCAGGTGTTGTAATCGACAAACCCATCGGCGGTCGGTGCGATGCCGTAAATCCGAAACATCTGGGCATCCCAACGGATCTTGCCGGTCTTGATATTCCATTCCCAAATCCCCACGCCGGTGGTCTCGGTGGCCAGCAGGATGCGCTGCTCATTGTCGCGAATTTCTTCCTCCGTCTGTTTGCGCTCGGTGATATCGGTGACGAAGGCGTAGTAGAAATCCGGATCGCCATCAGTGCCGGTCTTGAGGCTGACCAACAGCTCGACCGGCACGCGCACACCGTTCTTCCGAATATATTCTTTTTCATAACGGACGGAATCGCCGGTGCTTTGCAGTTCCGCCAGTTTAGCCCGCTCGGTCTCAAGCCATTCCGGCGGCGTGAGGTCTGTCGCCCAATTCATGCATTGCAGTTCCTCGGCGGAGTAACCGGTCAGTTCCTCAAAGGCAGCGTTGACCAAGCCCATCCGCCCGTCCAGATAGCCAATGCCAATGGGCTGCGCTGAATTGCGGATCAGGTCGGCCAGAAACTGATTTTCCCGTTGGCTTTCGCGTAAGCTATTCTCCACGCGCTTGCGTTCCGTAATATCGCGGAGGATGGCCATAAAGGTATTTTCGCCATCCACTTCGATCTGGGAAATGGACGTTTCTATGGGGAATTCCTCGCCGTTGGCGCGCAGCCCTGAAATGGAGTCAAATAAGCCCATTTTACGGCCTTTGGTTTTAACACGCCCATAAGCACGAATATGAATGCCATGGGCTTGGCGAAACCTCTCCGGGATAAAACACTCTAGAGAACTGCCGATTGCTTCATCTGCCGGACAGCCGAACATTTTTTCCGCTGCGGGGTTGAATTGCAAAATACGTTGCTCGGCATCGATAGTGATAATGCCATCCATTGCCGACTCGAAAATGCCGGCATAGCGGCGTTGGCTTTCTAACAACAGGCGCTCGCTGCGTTTACGCTCGGTAATGTCGCGCGAAGCGCAGTATAGTACCGGCTTGCCCTCCAGTTCGAAAGGAAAGGTGCTGATCTCGACATCGAAAACAGTGCTGTCCTTGCGCCGGTGCCGGGTCTGGAATTGGGAGTGGCTCTGGTTTGTCAAGCGTGCCTTTATGACTTGGTCGAGTTCGTTTTCGGAGAGAAAGGCATCCCAGCCGGAAACGCGCATGCCCAGCATTTCCTGGCGTTGGTAGCCCAGCATCGTACAAAACGAGTCGCTGACTTCAATGGCATGCCCTGCGCTGTTCAACGATGTGAATGCCGTCGCTGGCATTCCGCAATAGGGCCAGATTCTTATCGGCTTCCTTTTTCAGCTTTTGCGCGGCCGTTTCGCGCTCGGTGACATCGTGAAAATTCCAGACCCTGCCCACCACTTTGCCATCGATCCGTTGCGGAATGGAATAGCGCTCGAAACTTTTCCCGTCTTTAAACTTTATCCTATCGAAAGAGCTGGCTTCCGGGTCGGCATAGAGCTCGCGGACTTTTTGCAAAAAAGCTTCAGGATCATCCAATTGATCGCTTACAAAGGCTAGAGCTTTATAGTCATCCTTTGTTGCGGTGATGTCCTCGGGGATCTGCCAAAGATCGGCAAAGCGTTGATTATGCAATACCCAGGTCCTATCCAGGTCGACCACCAGAATGCCATCGTTGCAGGATTCCAGCGTGGCGTACAACAACGACAAGGATTTTTCCAGCTGTTGCTGGCTTTTGCGGCGGTCGGTCACATTCTGAACGATGCCGCGCATAATGACGGGTTGGCCGTTTTCATTGCGCTTGGCCTGTCCGGCCGAGCGCAACCAGCGGATGTTTCCGTCTGCAACAATCACCCGGTATACCACATCGAGTAATGTGCCGCGCTCCAGATGCGCCTGTGTCGCATCGATGACCCGCTGCCGGTCTTCCGGATGAACGACCGCCAGAAAATCCTCCCAGGTCGGCGCACTTATGTTAGGGAGTCCGAGTAAAGTAATACAGGTTTCCGACCAGGTCAGTTTGTTGGTGACAAGATCGGTTTCCCAGGTGCCGATGCCGCCGCCGGACTGGCTTAGACGCAAGTGCGTCTCGCTGTTTCGCAAGGCCTGTTCCATGGCCTTGCGTTCGCTGATGTCGATAAGGGCAATGCGCACTGCCTTGGCCGGTTCGCTGTTTGTGGCAATATGGCAATCGAGATGCGCATGGAAAGTCGAACCATCGCCACGCTGCATGAGCAACTCGCAACTTTGTTTTTCGCCGTGTTGCTTTAGTTGCCGAAAATGCCTTTCCCAATCCTCGCGGCTCTCGTCAGCGATCCATAGCGGGAAACGCTGCAAAATCAGGTCGATGCGCTCACTGCCCAACATCGCGGCGGCTGTGAGGTTAATGTCGGCGATCAGATTATCGTAACTGAGCGTGAGATAGCCGACCGAGGCAAAATCGAAGCAGTCGCGGTAGTTATCGCGCGATTCTTCCAGTAATGTCTGAGCGTATATCAAGGCTTCGTTCTGCATCTCCAGTTCGATCTGGTGCACCTGCAATTCATACAAAAGCTTGTCTGCGGAGTAATTCCGGGTTATGTCAGGGCTGACGGCTTGCTCCGTAAGCTTTTTCTCGGCCTCTTTACGGAATTGGCGGGATAATTTTTCCGGCCTTTTGCGTTTGCCGTTTTGAGGCGCTTTTTCGGATTCCGGCGTATGATCGGTCGGCTTTTTCAAAATGGATTGCTCCGCAGTTACTCTTACAGCTTTAATATAGGGTGTATTTTAAGCACCCTTAGGCCACTGTTTTATAAATGCCCGTTAATATTCACGATCCATTGCCCATTAGGGTGGTTTTGGCGCATAAAATGCACCCTACGGGACTCACGCGTTTGGCTTAACTTAATGGCGGTGGCCGGGCTGGTTCAAAGGCCAATCCTATCACTAAATTCTTTTCCATGCTGTCGTTCGTTATGACAGAACCGTAGGGTGGAACCTGAAAGGGTTCGGCCAATTCGAAGCCCCGTAGGGTATGCACTGCATACCTTTAGGCTTTCGGCCCCGAATCAACTCGACTGCAGCGGAACGGCCAAATGGTATGCAGTGCATACCCTACGCCTGGTGGAAGGCATAGGCGTTTTTGCCGGATTTTTTTATGCCGTACATCGCCCCATCGGCATAAGCGATCAACTTTTCGGAATCGCCGCTATGATCCGGGAAGATGGAAATGCCTATGCTGGCGCCAATGGTTGCAGGTTGGCCGGCCAGCGACATCGGCCGGCCCAACGCCGCCAGTATTTTTTTCGCCACCGCTGCGGCGTTTGCTTCGCCTCCAACGCCGTTAAGCAAAATAATAAACTCGTCGCCGCCCATGCGCGCGACCGTATCCGACTGGCGGACAGCCGCCAGCAAACTTTGCGCGACCTCCTGCAACAGCAAATCGCCGGCTTTGTGGCCCAAGGTATCGTTAACGGCTTTAAATCCATCGAGATCGATAAACAGAATGACCAGTTTTTCCTGGTTGCGTTTAGCCAAATTCAATGCAGTCTCAAGGCGATCCTTAAACAGCGCCCGATTGGGCAGCCCGGTTAATTCATCGTGACCGGCCATAAAGCGAATTTTTTCTTCAACTTTTTTGCGGGCGGCGATTTCCTGACCCAAAGTATAATTAAGCGATTGCAGATTTTTCTTGCTGTTTTCAATCTGCATAATCGCTTGGGTCAGTAACTTTGCCTTGATTTGCGCTTGATAGCCTTGAGCCCGCATCGCCAGCGATTTCTCCAGCAAGCGCCGCTTAAACTCAACAGTGTTACCGGTTTTCACCTGGCTCATGAGCTCTTGCCGCCGATCAAATCTATTCCGCAACGTAAGTTCTTCAAATGCTCGAAAGCCTTTTGGACATTGAGGCCTTCGATAATCGAGCCGTGTTGCGGCAAAATACGGGCGATATCCAGATACTCGATATTTTTCAAGCCGAAGCGTAATACCTCATTGCTGGGCATATAGGTCTGATGAAAGGAATCCATGTCGTGAGGAAACTCGGCGCTGTCGAACAGGCGCCAATGGCTGTCCACCGCCCCGAACAAATCGCTGCTGAACAGGCTTTTGGTTTTGACGTCATAGGTGGTGATCGCGCCCGGCGCATGTAAATACAGGGTGGGATGAAAGCTTAGCACCCGGCCGCTTTTCAGGGTATAGCGGTATTCATGTTCGTCCACCGCATAAAAGGACGAGGTTAAGCCTAAATGCCGAATCAGGCGAATAGTATTGGTATGGCCGGCAACCTGAAGATCCTTTCTGCCGATCAGGTCTTCGACGATCGGCAAATTGGCGCAGACATCCGGGTCCTGATGCGCAGCCACGATCAGAGAAATTTTTTCCGGGTTAATCAAATCGATAATCTTACGCATGATAACCGGAAATTCCGGCACCGACCCCGGATCGAACAGCACCGCCTCATCGCCGTCGATCAAAAGATAAGGATTGCAATGCATATGCGCCGCATGATCGCAAAAGCCTATCCAATAAATGTCGTCCGTTACGGCGATAGGGTCGTCGTAGTTGTATTTTGTCATAATGATTATTTTAAATTTCTTTTACGGATCTAAAACCATAAAGATAGCAGGTAAATGATGTGCGTGACACAATTTCCTATTTCCGGCAGTAGAGGCGGCAAACGATCATTAGTTCCAGCCGGCCGGCGGCGGGCGTCCCATCGTTCCCACGCTCCGGCGTGGGAATGCATCCTCAGACGCTCTGCGTCTTCTTGACAAACTCAGAACCGTAGGGCGGAACTGCCGCCAAGGGTTCCGCCACTTTGAAGCCAGTGAGCCTTCGTGTTCATTGTTTTATATGACCGGTTGGCGATCGGATCGATTTTTCGATGGCCCGCGAATGGCGGATCGCCAAGCGGCATCCACCCTACGGACTTCGTGTTATTTGTGGAAGACGCAGAGCGTCCCGGGATGCATTCCCACGCCGGAGCGTGGGAACGATGTGGCGCTCCGCTTGGGAACCATGCAAGTCATGACTGCTTGATATGCTCCTCGTTTCCGAGACGTATGCGCAAAATCAAATTTTTGCCGTTCTTTCTGAGTTTGAGAATGTCGTCGATCATTTTCGCGGTCAGGATTTGATCTTTGATATACAGCGCATCGTTACAGATGACTTCAGCGGCTTCCATGCCGGATTGCAACTGCGTCCAGGATATTTCGACCAGCGGGCAATCGCCTCTGTTTATCGATTCGGCAAGCAATGTTAAAAATACATCGACGACTTGTGGGTCGTAATGCAGGGTTTTCTTCGATCTCAGGCGTTTTTTTACCTGTTCTACCGTCATGAGTTGTCCGGTGATGGAACCGTCCAAATAAGTGAGATAGTCTCGAACCACCGTTAGAATCCGCGCTCCCAGCGGAATTTCCTGACCCTTCGATCCGGTTGGGTAGCCTGAACCGTCATAATACTCGTATTGATAACCGATCAACGCAGCGGCCTTTTCGAGAGGTTCGATACCGTAAATTAAATCCCGGCCTTCCTGCGCATGATGTAAATATCGATTTTTTTCCTGGCCGGTCATCGAGAAGTACGATTGGGTAAGCAGATTGTCCGGCAGGCTCATTTTGCCGATTTGCAGTAATAAGCCGGCATAAACGATGTCTTTAATCTCTCCGGCCTCCAATTTCAAGCGTAGGGCGACTTCTTTGGCTTTTTCGGCAATATATTTGGAATGGCCGCTCTTGATGCCGGGACGCATTTCAATGATTTTGGCAAAAATTTTCACCGACTCGACGTATTGCTTGTTCAATGCCTCGTTAGCCAGTTCGATTTTCAATAAAGATTTCTTCAATTGCTCCGTGCGTTTTTCGACTTTAACTTCCAGGCTGGCATTCAGTTCACTCAGCTCCCGGTTCTGGCGATTGACTATTTCAAAGAGTTGCTGGCGTTCTTCGCGTAGCCATTTTTGTTCCAGGGCATTTTTGACCAGCGATTTCAGTTCCGTTTCTTCCCAGGGCTTCGTGCAGTAACTATATATTTTTCCATTGTTGACTGCGGCAATGGTCGATGAGATATCGGAATAGCCGGTCAACAAAATCCGTACCGCGTCGGGCCAGTTTTCGGCTGCCTGCGTTAAAAACTCGGCGCCGTCCATCTGCGGCATGCGCATATCGGAAATAATCAGGTCAATGGCTTGGTTCTTTAGGATTTCTATGCCTGCCAGACCGTTTTCGGCCAAATGGATGTTGTAATCGGCGGAGCGGAACAGTCTGTTCAAGGACTTAAGCACATTGGGTTCGTCATCGACGAATAACAGATTGGCGGTGCGATTGGAAGAGTTCGGGTCGTTCATAATGGCTTCGTTCATTGCGGCGGGGTTTAGATGAATTTCGAAGAGGGTTCGTTGCGGACAGGTAAATAGATTCGGAATGCCGAACCCCGTCCAGGCTCGGACTCAACCTGAATGTCGCCTTGATGATCCTGGATAATTTTATAGGCGAGGGATAAGCCGAGACCGGTGCCTTCGCCGACCGGCTTGGTGGTGAAAAACGGATCGAACAGCCGGGATTTGGTCTCTTCGCTCATGCCTTTGCCGGTGTCGGCAATCTCGACCCAAAGCTGGCCGGCGTCCTTATACCCGGTACGGATAGTGATTGTGCCGACCCCTTCGATAGCCTGGGCGGCATTGAGCAGCAGGTTCATAAATACCTGATTGAGTTGCGCCCCGACGCATTCGAAAGGCTTGAGGCCTGCGTATTGTTTAACAACCTCGGCTTTGAGCCTGATTTTGTTGTCGATGAGATTCAGGGTTGCGTCTATGCCGGCTTCGAGATCGAACATGGTCCGTTCCTGTGCATCGATTTGGGAGAAATCCCGCAGATCCTGAACGATTTTTTTGGCGCGCTGCGCGCCTTCCAGGGATTCGTCAAGCAATTCGGCGGCGTCGGTTTTGATAAAATCCAGATCGACAGCTTGTTTAAGCCGGTTAAAAGCGTTTCTATCGGGATCGTCCGCCGGTTGCAGCCCGGCGATCCGCTCCGCCAGTTCGGTTAGTTGGATCAGATCCTGGATATAGCGTTTCAAGCTATTGAGGTTAGAAAAGATATAACCGAGCGGGGTGTTGATCTCATGGGCGACGCCGGCGGCCAATTGCCCGATTGAAGCCATTTTTTCCGATTGAACCAGGTTCGCCTGAGTCTCTATAAGTTGACGGTTAAGCAGGGTTTGCCGGTTTTTTTCGATTTCCAGGGTTTTATAAGCTTCGGTTAAGTCCTGAGTGCGTTCGCTAACCCGCTGTTCCAGTTGCTGATTGATTTCCAGCAGCGTTGCTTCGGCCTGTTTCTGGGTAGTGATGTCCATGCCGCACCCCATCAATCCGGCAAAGGTGCCGTTTTGACGAATGCGCGGCACTGCCGTTTCTAAAATCCAGATGACGCTGTTATCCGGAGCGCATAAGCGGTACTGGATTTTGAATTTGCCGAGTTCTTTCGCCGCTTTTTTATAAGTTTGCGCGACATGCTCCCGGTCGTCGGCATGAATGGTTTCCAGCCATGCCCGCCACTCGACGTTGCCCGGTTCGATGCCGAAAGTTTTAAACCAGAAACGGTTGCAGAAAATCGGTAAATTCTTGGCGTTAGTTATCCAGATCAAGGCCGGCAGATGGTCGGCGAGTTCCTTGAACCGGTCTTCGCTTTCCCGTAACGCCGAATATAAATTGCTGTGCAGGATATCGAACTGTTCGTGCTGGTCGAATTTGATTTGCGCGGCATCGATACCTTGATTGAGGCTGATGGCCATGAGTTTGTCGGTCTTGAGGGTATGATAACACAGCCATTTGACCAGAAAGTCCAGAAGGTCTTTGGAAATAACGCTGACATCTTTTTTCACTTCGGCTTGCACGCCCTGCATTTTGTCGGCAAATTCCTGATGTTGCTGGCGGTGCTTGGCTAACATGTCGGGGTTATAACCGGCTTGTTCCATGAGTTCGTCTTCATGCCGAAAGTGGTAGACCGTATAATTGACCAGTTCGTTAACGGTGTCGATGACGGTTTGCCGGTCTGCGCCTAAGGCTACGACTTCATCCAGGCGATTAATCAGCGCCACAAGATGTATGTGCTGGTTGTTCACGCTGTCGATGCCGACCATAAGTTGATCATTCCAGGTTAAGATGCTCATGATTTTGTTCCATAAAAGCGATCGCGTTTGTTTAATTAAAGATAGCTCATAGCCCTATAAATTTCTGTGTAAATTAATGATTTTTTGACTCGGCGCTTAAAAAAAATCGTAATTATTCAGCGTAGGGTGGGTTAGATGCGCAACTCGTTGAGTTTAGATAAAGTTAAATTCGTTGGGCGCATCGTAACCCACCAGGGGCGTACCAAAACACTTTCAATATCATCGAATCGATGGGCGTATCAAGAATTCACTGAATAGTTACAAAAAATCTTGAATCGTCTAAACTTAAACAATAACAAGATCCTGCTTCGATAAGGGTTAGAAATAACTTCCCTTAAAATCGACAAACCTCTCTGACCTGAACAGGCTCACTATAGGTTCGCGCTCTTAACAGCATCGGGACCACTGCACCACCCTTATTCAAATATCAAAATATGGTTGAAGAATCACACACACTCAGGACTTTGCTGCTGGTTCACGACGAGCCGAACATCGTCAGCGCCCTTAAGCGCACGCTGCGCAGAGACGGCTACCGTATTTTGACTGCCAATTGCGCAGAGGAAGGCCTTAACTTGTTGGCCGGCAATAACGTCGGCGTTATCATTTCCGATCAGCGCATGCCGCAGATGACCGGTGTTGAATTCTTACGCAAGGTCAAAGAGCTTTACCCAAAAACGCTGCGCCTGGTGTTATCCGGTTATACGGAACTTGAATCGGTCACCAGCGCCATTAACGAGGGTGCGATCTTTAAGTTTCTGACTAAACCCTGGGATGATGAATTGCTTCTTAAGAATGTCCGCGAAGCGTTCGAATACCATGAACTGGAGCATGAAAACCAGCGGCTGGCACGGGAACTGCAAAGCTCCAACGATGAACTTTTCCGTCTCAATCAGAGTCTGGAACAGCAAGTTCAGCAGAAAACCCGCGAAATCGTGCACAACATGACAATGCTGGAAATCTCCCAGGAAATCCTCGAACACCTGCCGGTAGCGATTATCGGCATCGATGATCATAATATGATAGCCGCCTCCAATCGCTGCGCAGACAAACTGTTTGCCGGTCCTCACGGGAGATGTTTACTCGGTTTGCAAGCCAATGAACTGTTACCCGATGCCCTGCTGCGGCAAATGCAAGATGCGGCTGCTTTAACCGCTCAAGAACAAACTGCGCACACTGTCGTACTGGAGGACGGCAACGCCATGCTGGTATGGGTCTGTCCCATGGGCGATTCGAGTCGGTCGAAAGGGACTATTGTCGTGCTTTCGCCGCACAAGGAAAATTGATGTCTAATTCTAAGCGCGATGATACGAAAAACAAAGTCGCCCGTTTGGTCGATCTGCCATCACTGCCTGCCTTGCTGATGGATGCCTTGCAACACACGGCGGAAAATCAAAGTTTAGCGCATCTTGCGGACAAAATCGGCCAGGATCCGCCCATGGTGGCCCGAATTTTACGTATCGTCAATTCGCCTTTTTACGGCATGCCCAGAGAGATCGGCTCTTTACGGGAGGCAATTGCCCTATTGGGGCTTAACAGGGTGAGAGATATGCTGCTGAGCGCCTGCTTCATGAATATATTGCCCATGCGGAATATAGACTTCGACTATCCATGGTTTTGGCATCACAGTCTGGCGGCGGCCAATTGCGCCCGGCAACTCGGCATGCATACCGGCATCGGCCAGGATATTGCGTTTACGGCCGGGTTGTTGCATGACATCGGGCAACTGGTGATAGCCTTGCTGTTTCCCGATGAATACGGCCGCCTCATTAAAGAGCCTAAGCCCGTTAGCCTCGAAACCGAACGGCGGATCATGGGCTTCGATCATGCAGAAATCGGCAGCAAGGTTGCACAACACTGGAATTTGCCTTTGGTGATTCAGGAGGCGATCGAACAACATGAAACGCCCCCGGCGCCGGCGGCTGCCGCATCCTTAGGCGTATTGATTTATACCGCCAATTTACTGGTCAAAGAAAACGGGCAAAACCACGATACCGGGCCGGTCTATCCGGAGGCTGTTTCCAGTGCGCTTGCATTGCTGGCTATACCTATAGAGCAGGCGGCATGCTGGGCGGACGCCAGCCGGCAATTTGCCTCTCAAATTCTTTCCGCACTTTAAATTCAGGGAAAATCATGCCATTAAGCAAAGCGCAGCAATTAAACTGGATTTATGACCTTTACCAATTAGGACAACAGCCGGACAGCTCAAATCAGGTGTTTGAGCTGATTTTGCGCCATACCGTGGCAGGCTTCAATGCCGATAGCGGTTCCTTGTCGTTGCATCAAAGCGAAGACGACAACCGATTGCGCATCGTTGCCGGCATCGGTTTGCCGGAAGAATGTATCGGCAATGTAGTGTCCAAGGGCAGCGGCGTGATCGGATGGGTATTGGAACACAAACAAGCCTTATTGCTCGAAGGCAATGTCAACAATGATCCGCGCTTTCATAGTCATATCCCCAAACCGGAAACGCAAATACCTATGACGGCGCTTTGTTGGCCTTTGCTAATTGGGCGGCAGTTAATCGGGGTATTATGCGTCAACAGACTTGGAGAGCAAGCGAATTTTACTGAGGCGGAATTGGAGCGCGGGCAGATATTGGCCAATCTGATCGCCTTGGTTGTCGATAACATCCGCCTGCATACCGACCAGCACACACGCATTCAACAACTTGCCGAATCGAAAGAACGCTATACGGAGTCCAACCGGCAATTACAAGAAGCGCAGGCGCGTCTGCTGGAATCGGAAAATCGCCTGTTCGGTATTTTGGATTCCCTGGATAGCGTGGTCTGGTCGATGGAGCCTATCACCTTAAAACTGCTTTATCTGAATAAAGCCGCCTATGAGGTATCCGGGAGGCCGGTCGAAGATTTTTTAAACGATTCCCGGTTATGGCTGAATATTGTCGATGCCGCCGACCGGCAACGGGTAGAAAACAGTTTGAACGATGTCATAAAAACCGGCGTAGAGAAAATGACCTATCGCATTCGCCGCCCCGATAATGAGTTGCGCTGGCTTTTTCATCATATGCGAACGGTACGGGACGAAGCAGGCGCGCCGTTACGCATCGACGGCATTACTGTCGATATCACGCAGCATAAACTCGCGGAGGATTTGCTCAAGCAGCGAAATGTTGAATTGCAATCGGCTCTCGATAAAATCCAGGAAGTCCAGCGGCAACTGGTGCAATCGGAAAAGCTGTCCTCCATCGGCCAACTGGCTGCCGGCGTTGCACACGAAATCAACAATCCCATCGGCTATATCAATTCTAATCTGACCACCTTAAATCAATATGTGGATGAATTATTGGAACTGATAGCGAGTTATGAGGACATAGAAGCGCTATGCAGCGATGCGGAAAAAATCCGCCGGATTCAGGCTTACAAGAAGAAAATCGATCTGGAGTTTACTAAAAGCGATGTCCTCGATTTATTGCGCGAGTCTCAGGAAGGCGCGTCCCGAGTTAAAAAAATCGTGCAGGATCTTAAAGATTTCTCGCATGCCGGCGGAGACGACGACTGGCAATGGGCTAATTTGCATGCCTGCCTGGAAAGCACGCTGAATATCGTCAATAACGAAATCAAATACAAAGCGGGCGTTATCAAGGAATTCGGCGTCATTCCGCTCGTGTGGTGCCTACCGCATCAATTAAATCAGGTGTTTATGAATTTATTGGTCAATGCGGCGCACGCCATTGAAAACGAAGGCACGATTACGGTAAGGACAGGCGAAGAAACGGATCATGTCTGGGTAGAGGTCAGCGATAACGGCAAAGGCATTGCGCCCGAGCACATCGATAAAATTTTCGATCCGTTTTTCACGACTAAACCCGTAGGACAAGGAACGGGTCTGGGGCTATCCGTTTCCTATAACATCATTAAAAAACATAACGGCGAAATCCGGATAGACAGCCGAATCGGCCAAGGCACCACATTCCGCATCGTATTGCCGAAAAAAGACGAGGCAGCGGACGCATGAATTTCCCTCTCCCATCTATGGACAATAACCGCCAGCCGGTTTTGTTGTTTGTCGATGACGAACCCAATGTCCTCAAAGCCTTGCGCCGCTTATTCCATCCGGAGAACTACACGATTTATCTCGCGGCAAGCGGTGCCGAAGGCCTGGATATTTTGCGCCGACAGCCAGTCGATTTAATTATTTCCGATATGCGCATGCCGGAAATGAACGGCGCCGAATTTTTAAGCCGGGTACTTGAACAATGGCCCGATACGGTGCGGATTTTATTGACCGGCTATGCGGATTTGGAATCGACTATCGAAGCCGTCAACAAAGGCCGGATTTTCAACTATTGCAACAAACCCTGGCATGATCAGGAATTAAAGTTTTTGGTGCGCAATGCCCTGGTGCAAAAAAATTTGCGGACCGAGCGGGATCGTTTATCCATTGTGGTCCGCCAGCAAAACGATGAATTGAAAATGCTTAACGAGCAGTTGGAAGAACTCGTCGGGTACCGTACCAAACAACTCGATCAAGCCAATATCGATTTAAGCATTCAACAAGAGCAATTGGAATATCGAGCCACCTATGATGAGTTGACCGGGCTCATCAACCGGAATCTCCTTAACGATCGTTTCGAACAGGCTATCAGCACCGCCGAGCGCAACCGGAAAGAAATCAGTATTTTTTTTGTGGATATCGATAACTTTAAAGTCATCAACGATACCATGGGGCATTCGGTTGGCGATGAGCTGTTGAAGGCAACAGCGCAGCGGCTGCTGAATTGTACGCGGTCCGCCGATACCGTCGCCCGTTACGATGGCGATGGCTTCGTGCTTATCCTGCCGCAAATTACCAAAATGGAAGAAGCTTCTTCGATAGCGGAACGGATCATTGCAGAAATTTCACAACCTTTGCAGCTTTATGGCCATCTGTTTCAAGAGACGGTCAGTATCGGCATCAGCTTTTATCCGCAGGATGGCCTCAATAAAGAAGCGCTGCTGCAGCATGCCGAAGCCGCTATGTACGATGCCAAAGACAAAGGCCGGAATACCTTCCGGTTTTATACGGAAGAACTCAATCAACGCCTGCTGCAACGCTTGACCCTGGAAGCGGATTTACGCCAGGCCTTAAGGCTGGAACAATTTGTCGTTTACTATCAGCCCAAGGTCAATTTGTATACCGGACAAATCAGCGGAGTAGAGGCGCTGATACGGTGGATACACCCGGAAAAAGGCCTGATCCCGCCCGATCGCTTCATTCCCTTGGCGGAAGAAACCGGCTTGATTCTGCCTATTGGCGAATGGGTGCTGCGGACCGCCTGTTTACAAACCAAAGCTTGGCAGGAAGCCGGTTTGCCGGAAATCACCATGGCGGTTAACGTATCGCCAAAACAGTTGCATTCTCAGTCGTTCGACAAAATCATCTTCGATATATTGCTGGAAAGCGGTTTAGAGGCCCGCTTTCTGGATTTAGAGGTCACGGAAGGCGCCGTCATGCAGGAACCGGAAAAAATGGTCTTGACTTTAACCCGGTTGAAGGAAATCGGCATACGGATTTCGATGGACGATTTCGGTACCGGTTATTCCAGCCTTAGTTATTTGAAACGCTTTCCTTTTGACAATCTTAAAATAGACAAAGCCTTTATTAACGATATTCCGAGGAACGGGGAGGATGAAACCCTGGTGTTGACCATCATCGCTATGGCTCATAACTTTAAACTGAAAGCGATTGCCGAAGGCGTCGAAACCCGCGAGCAAGTGGACTTTCTGACCCTGAAAAACTGCGATGAAATCCAGGGTTATTTCTTTAGCCAGCCCTTGCCTGCGCAGGAAGCTGAACAACTTTTCAGGAAATGCATGGTATCGGGAGCGTTCCGATGAACAAAAGTCCGGCCCAATTAAACAAGGCGGAACTTCTCCAGGCCTACCAGGCCTTAGCTGCGCGCGAGGCGAATTTTCGTACCATTGCCGAATGTTCGCCGGTGATGTTATGGATGACCGACGGCACAGGGAAGAGTCAATTTTTTAATCAAAAATGGTTAAAATTTACCGGGTTTAGCGGGGAAGGCGACCCGGGCAACGTTTGGTTCGATGCCTTGCATCCCGAGGAAAGAAAAAAATGTTTAGCGTCTTTTCAGGCCGCGTTTAAAGCCCAACGCCCCTTTCAAATGGAATACCAACTACGCCGCCATGACGGCGAATACCGTTGGATCTTGGATACCGGCGAACCCCGCTATGACGCCGGCGGCAGTTTCGCCGGTTATATCGGTTCCAGCCAGGACATCACCGAACGGAAATTGGCGGAAACTGGCTTACAGCACTCTTTTTCCGAACTCGATCGGCATGACCGGGAAAATACGCTTTTGGGAGAGATGAATAGTTGTTTACAGGTTTGCCGGACGATAGAGGAAACTTATCCGGTCATCAGCTTATACGCTAAACGCTTATTTTCCGATAATCCGGGTTTAATCTGCGTCATCAATAATTCGCGTTCTTTAGTTGAAACCATTGTGGAGTGGGGCGGTTCGCACGACAGCGAAACCGTATTCAATCCTGAAGACTGCTGGTCCCTGCGCCAGGGTAAACCCCATCGCGTCACCGACCCACAGGAAGCCCTGCGTTGCTGGCATGTCAAAAAAGAAGCGGCAAACGGCTATCTTTGTTTACCCATGACTGCCTACGGCGAAACGCGGGGGATCATCCATCTGCAATTCCCGAAACAAAACGGCCTGGCGAACGGGCAGGAAAAAGGCTTTGAGACGGTCAAAACGCTAGCCGCGATATTCGCCAACCAGGTGGCGCTGGCCCTGGCCAACTTAAAACTTAGAGAAGCGCTGCAACAGCAATCCGTACGCGATCCCCTGACCCAACTGTTTAATCGCCGCTATTTGCTCGAAACCATGGAACGCGAGTTGGCGCGGGCAAAACGCAGTCAACTTTCTCTGGGTGTGATCATGATCGATGTGGACCATTTCAAGGGCTACAACGACACCTACGGACACGACGCCGGCGATGCGGTGTTGCGGGTTTTCGGCGAGTTTTTAAAGAAACAGACACGGCGCGAAGATATTCCCTGCCGTTACGGCGGAGAGGAATTTGTGATGGTGCTGCCCGGCATCGACGAAAAAAACCTGCTGAGCCGATGCGAGGATATTCGAAACAAAACCAAACTGCTGTTAGTCGAGCACCGAGACCAAAAACTGGGAACGATCACCATCTCCCTCGGCGCCGCGTTATTTCCGCAGCACGGGCAAATACCGGACGAACTGATCACCGCCGCAGACACGGCCATGTATCAGGCCAAGAAACAGGGCCGGGACCGGGTAGTATTGGCGTAGGCGCATTGCGCCTGGGGTTACGCCTTATCGCGTTGCCGAACCACCGTAGGGTATGCATCGCATACCATCAGGCTATTAGCGACGAAATAAATGTCCGGAACCGGAACGGCATAATGGTATGCAGTGCATACCCTACGATGCTTATCGCGTTAATTTGGAATAATTTTATTTTCTAACAGTTATCGTTGAAATAGTCTAATTTTAATCTAACGACAGTTGCCGGAGACTAACCATTCCATGAAAAACATCAATCTATTCAATTCCAGCGAACATAAATTCATTCTTCTCAACGAAAGCGAGCCGGGAGAAGAAGAAGGCGTGAGGTCGAATCAGTATTTGGTGATGCATAACGGGAATGGCGTATTGCTCGATCCGGGCGGATTCGGCGTCATGCCCAGGGTGCTGACGGAACTCCTTCGCCATATCAAGACCGACAAAATCAAAGGCATCATACTTTCCCATCAGGATCCCGATATTGTCGGCGGACTGGCTACCTGGCTGGAACTGATCCATGTGCCGGTTTATGTTTCGAGCATCTGGCTGCGTTTTCTGCCGCATTACGGCATTACCGACATGACTAAATTTGTCGGCGTTCCCGATGAGGGCATGACCTGCAAGATCGCCCCGGATTTCACTTTACAGTTGCTGCCTGCGCATTTTCTCCACTCCGAGGGGCAGATCAACACCTATGATCCGGTCTCCAAAATCCTGTTTAGCGGCGACATCGGCGCGGCCATGCTGCCAACTGACATAGAATATGAATTCGTCGATGATTTTTCTGCCCACCTTCCGTATATCGAAGCATTTCATCGCCGTTATATGGGATCGAATAAAGCCGCGCGCTTTTGGGTCGAAGCGGTATCCCAACTGGATATAAGCATGCTTGCGCCCCAGCATGGCCCCATTTATCGCGGAGCGGCGGTCGCCGATTTTCTGAATTGGTTTCGCGATCTGCAATGCGGTATCGATTTAATGGAGAAAAGCGGACAGTTTCGGCGGGAGAAATAAGCATGGCCAATCAAGGCATCGCATCGCAAATAGACTCTGTGTCCGAACAGGCGGCAGCGCCTGAAAACAGCTATCCTCAGGATATAGAACAGTTGCGCCAACATTTGATGGCCGAGTTGACGACTCTGCTGGAAAGTCAGACCCGCACCCGCATCTTCGCAAGCTCCATTAGCAAGCTGGTTGCCCGCGAACACAGTGAAATGATCGATGACCTTAATAAAGGCTTCGATCTGGCGGGCAATGCTGGGTCAATCGCAAACCTCCTGCGACAGACGGTTGCAAAATGCCTGAATCTGGACCAGGCCTTTGCCGGCCTGGTTGTCGAGCGGCAAAGGCAGTGGCGGACCAGCAGCCGGTACTTACAGCAGGTTATCGACGATTTCAGTCAAACTACCCAATATCTGGCCTCGGTCCTGATTGAAAAAGACCTGTTCGAGCGCCAAAGCCATGTCCTGGAAAACATTATTCTGTCCCACGAAAAGATTTCCCATTGGAAAGAGTTCGTTCAGGAAATACTGGCCGGCTTTCACAGCATTTTCCCTTTTCATTTCTTTTTTATCGCCTTTGCCGAAGAACACGGGCTATCCTTGTTCTTTTACTATCTTGGCGATTACAGCGACGAAACCAGGCAGGAAGCCCGGCGCAAGATGTCCGGCGAGTTGCTGCAACAACTTAAGCTGCCCGAAGATGCTCCCTTGGATATTGAAGAATTCCATATCCCGGCCCCGCAAAACACTCCGATTTCCATTAAGGACGTAAAATTAATATCCGTTGCGGTGCCTGAACACGCACCCGGTCTGGCCGGCCTCTTAGGGGTAGCTTTTGCTTCCTCGCTACCGTTGAGCTTTCAGGAACAAAGCATCATTCGCTCGTTATTATCGGTCATGGTCATGATAGTCGGCTCAAGCAAGGTGCTGAGCCGCACCCTTTCGGAACTCGAATATTATTCCACTCACGACCCGCTGACCGGTATCCACAATCGGCGCTATTTTAACGACATGCTGGCCTATGAGATACCCCGCTCCGAACGTCACGAGCATGTATTTTCCGTACTGCTGCTGGATTTGGATGATTTTAAGGACATTAACGATTCCTATGGACATCCGGTAGGCGATATCGTTTTAATAAAAATTGCCGAGACGGTTTGCTCGCGCTTGCGTAAAGGCGATATCCCGGTCAGGATGGGTGGCGATGAATTCGCCGTTATTTTGCCGGAAACGCCTATCGAGGGGGCGAAAGATGTTGCCGAATCGATCAGGAGCAGCCTACAAAACATGTCTTTCGATACGCCGGACGGCAAGCAGTTTCACGTCAGCGCATCGATTGGCGTGACCAGCTATCCCAAGGATGCGCAAAATGTTTCCGATCTGATGAGCGGCGTGGACATCGCCTTGTATCGCGCCAAGGAAATGGGGAAAAACGAAGTTTGCGAATTCGATCCGGAAAATCATCCTTCGCAGATCATCATCGACAATCGCACCTTTGTTGAAGAATTGCGGCAGGGCTTGCAGGAAGACCGGATCCTGCCCTATTTTCAAGCTATTTTCGATTGCAAGACCGGCGCTGTTTTTGCCTACGAATCGTTAGCGAGACTGATCACGCAGGATGGCCGTACCCTGCCGGCCGGGCAGTTTATCAACCTCATCGAAAAATATGGGCTTAGCCGGGATCTGGATCGGGCCATCGTGAGTAAAGTCATTGCCGCCAATAAGGCATACATGCTGATTAACCAAGCGCCGCAGCGCTTGTTTATCAATCTCTCTCCTCAGGAAATTCAAAGCCGCGGCATTCTGGGATTTGCCGAAGAATTATGCGAACAACATAACATACCGCCGAGCAGCATCGTGTTTGAAATCCTGGAACGCGACGCTATCGGCGATATGACTCATATGGGTAAATTTCTGTCCAATTTGCGAAAAAAGGGCTTCGCTTTTGCTTTGGACGATTTTGGCAGCGGCTACAACTCATTCCACTATCTGCGGGAATTGCATTTTGAGTATGTCAAAATAGACGGCGCTTTTGTACGCAATATCGTCGATTCGAAAATCGACAGGGCGCTGGTATCCAATCTTTCCAGATTATGCCGGGATTTGGGCATCCTGACTATAGCGGAGTTTGTTGAAAACGCCGAAATTTTGACTGTGTTGCAGGAAATTGGCATCGACTACGCTCAAGGCTACCATCTTGGCATGCCGCAAAGCCGGTTGGCATAAGCTAAGGATATCGTAATAGATAACTTTCCTGTTTTAATCCCCTCACCCCAACCCTCTCCCGGAGGGCTAATCTATGTACACATCTTTATGGTCAGGATAAACTAAGAAGTAGTAACAAAAAATCATTAATAACGATGACTTAGCCCCCTCTCCCTCCGGAAGAGGGCTGGGGTGAGGGGATCAAATTAAAGATTTCAAAGGCATTTTCCTGTTTTTGACCCCCTCACCCTAACCCTCTCCCGGAGGGAGAGGGGAGAGGGGACTGGAGCCTTGATTTTAAAGAAGTTTTGTTGCTTATTTTAAATTTGCCGGGATCATAACAATGTGTGCATAGATTAGCCCGGAGGGAGAGGGAGGTAAATGACGCGCCGAATTCAATGCGACAAGGCGTAATCCATAGGGCGCAATAGGCGATAGCCGTATTGCGCCGCCTGTCGGCCCCCAAACATCCGCTGCATTACGCAACGCTAATGTACCCTATGGTCCTAAAGCAGAATACCGAAACGAAATAAAGTTGAACAAAATACTCAGTTGAAATTTTTATATTTTTAGTGTAGAAACAAGGGGGCTTGAAACTACTCCATTGATAGATGGAAATATAAGCATTATTGTCTCAAGTCCCAAAAATTCAGCTTCCCGGATGAGCGTGGTAACCCATAATCACGTAACCAACACCATCGTCCGCTATTTATCGCAGTTTGATAACCTCATTTTTCACCGTTTCATCCGGCTTCGGAGTAGAGCAAGAATGGGCTACCAGCATAAAGCGGGACAAATTTTGTAAAATTTTCATTACGATAAGGCGTTATCGTAATGTGAGACAGGAATAACTCGTTGCAAGTTGTTGTATCATTGTTTAATGACTAAAAAAAACCTTAACACAAAGCATACGAGCAACGAGTCTTTTGATTGTAGGTCAACTGGCAACAAAGGGCAATCAAAGTATCCGGAAAATTGCATCGGCCGTTCATCGATCAAAAAGCGCTGTTCACCGACATTTACGAAGGCAAAAAATCCGGAATGAGCATCCGGAATCGACGTTTTGGGAAACCGAAGCCGGCGATGCGTGGCTCAGGCGGATGATGCTCGCAACCCTATATATCTTTGGCTTGGATTGTCATGTAGGCGCTGATAAATTATCACAATTTTTTAAACTGATCCGTATCGACACGCATGTGGGCGTTTCGCCCTCGGCATTGCGCCAGCAATTACGCCACATGGAAAATTTATTGCCCTTATTTCAACAACAGTGCGAAAATTCGGCTTCGGTGCAACCGCGCACAATCGTGGCGGCAATGGATGAAACTTTTTTTGGTGATTTTCTCATTCTGGTCCTGATGGACTTATCGTCAGGATACCTATTTTTGGAAGAGATCAGCGACGACCGCCGTTTCGATACTTGGTATGAAAAGGCTATTCCCCGCTTAAAAGCGCTTGGCATTGAGGTTAACCATGCCGTCAGTGATCGAGCCAAAGCCTTGATTAAGTTAGCGATTAGAGGATTTGACTGTCCATCAGGCGCTGATGTGTTTCATGCGCAGCAGGATGTCAGCAAATGGTTAGGCGCAACGCTGGGCAGGCGGCACGAACAAGCGAAAACACAGATGGAAACGGCTGAGGCGCTGTTGCAAAAGAAAACGGACAACAACCTGGCGGAATTGGTGCAGGTCGTTGATGCGGAGCGGGCTTATAAACAGATAAAGGAAACACGCGCCGATTATCACGAAAATCTGGCAGGCATTGCCGAAGATGTTCATCCGTTTTCATTTGAAACCAAGAATATAAACCGAGCGGAGCAGGTGATTTCCAGTCTGGAAAGACGCGCTCAGGTGTTTGAAAAGATCGCACAATCTCAAGCGATTGCAGACTTAAAACAAACCATGAATAAGTTTCGCAATCAATTTGATGACTTGGCGACCAATGTGGAAACTTGGTGGCTATGGGTCATGGAAATTTTAACGGGTCTTTCGGTGGATGAAGCAACGAAAAACTGGTTGATTGATAGTCTTTTACCAACGGTGTACTGGCATCAGCAACTACACAAAACACAAAACCCCAAACAGAGAGAAAAATACCGTCAGGCTTGGCAGCAAGCCGCGCGGAATTTACAGGCCGATACTTTCACGGCAACTTTGCCGGTAAGCGAACAGCAACGCTGGTTGGAATGGGCAGAGTGGATGGCGCGAAACTTTCATCGCAGTTCTTCCGCCGTCGAGGGTCGCAATGGCTATCTGTCGCAGATGTATCACAATGGCCGTGGCTTAACCGAAAAACGCTTGCGGGCTCTGACGGTGATTCATAATTACGGGCTCAAGCGGGTTGATGGAACAACGGCGGCAATGCGTTTATTTGGACAATCGTTTCCAGATCTATTTTCATGGTTGATGGCAGAAATGGGCGATCTTCCGCTGCCCAGAAAAGGCAGAGAGCGGGTTGCTCGTAACCCGTTGTTTTTAAAATCCGTCCCGGCTTAAGTTGGAAGCCCAAGAATGGGTGATTGTCTAATTTGAATTAAGCAGTCGCCTCAACAAATAGTGTAACAGTTTTTATTCATGTCTATTGATGATAACTGCCACACAAATTTCGCTATATACGTTCAAAATAAGAATTTTTTTGTAACTATTCAGCGTAATAATTCTTTCCATTAAACAAGATGTTATAGGATGTGCTGAGCGATAGCGAAGCGCATCTTTCGCGAAAGATGCGCCTCCTATAAGCACTTCGGAACGTTGCTGAATAGTTACATTTTTTTAAAAAGAGACTTTTTAACAAAATTAAGACTCATAACTAAGAAAATGGAGCGAATATGAATAATCTATTTAATGAAGCTATTGAAACCCATGCTCAATGGCAAACGATATTAAAAAGACACATAGAAGAAGGACAAGCTCAAAACCTGGAAGAGGCAGGCAACTGCCATATTTGCGGTTTAGGAAAGTGGATTTATGGTGATGGCGAAAAATATAATCGATCACCGTCTTTTGCATCGATGGCAAGCGCACATGAACAATTTCATCTTATTGCCGCCGAAGTGGCTCTCAATACGAATACAAAAGATATAGCGAAAGCGAAATCCCTATTAGCGACTGATGGATCATTTTCTAAAGCATCGGTAAAATTAATTAAATCTCTCATGAATTGTAGTAGAGAACTATCCGATTCTTTAGTAACAGGTATAAGAAATGTACGCAAAGTAAAAAATATATTACAAACCAAAGAAATTAAAGACATAGTTACAATTGCAGGCAACGCACCCGTTATGGATGCGTTAAAGTCGATGATTGAACATAATATCGGGTCTTTGGTTATTAACGATATCGACGATAATCTGCTTGGCATTATTACTGAGCGTGGTTTTTTGAAAAATTTATACCATAAGGGATTATCTGCTTTAGACGCATCCGTTTCTGAGATGCTTGATAAAGACATGATACATGTCGATCCTGACGATTCGGTTGAACAATGCATGTTATTAATGACCGCCACTCATTTACGTCATTTACCTGTTATTGAAAACGGGAAATTGATCGGAATGATTAGCATTGGCGATGTAGTAAAAGAAGTTGTAACAGATGATGTTGAAAAAATTTCACAGTTGGATGAATATATTCATGGTGACTATGGGGCTAAAATTTAACGCGATAAGGTGAAATCTATAGGGCGCAAAGGCGATAGGCGTATTATCGTTCCCACGCTCCGGCGTGGGAATGCATCCCGGGACGCTCTGCGTCTTCTACAAATAACACAGAACCGTATGGCGGAACCTGAAAGGGTTCCGCCATTTCGAAGCCAATGAGCGTTCGGATGGGTTGTTTAACATGATCGGTTGGAAATTGGGCCGATTTTTTGATAACCCGCGAATGGCGGATCGCCTATCGGCATCCGCCCTACTGTAGAACAGCCATCACAGCGACTTTAGGAGAATTTCGAACTGCTCGATAGGTATCGGTTTGCTGAACAAATAGCCTTGATAGTTTGTGCAGCCGTTGTCCAGCAGGAACAGCCGCTGATCTTCGGTTTCCACGCCTTCGGCGATAACGTCGAGGTTCAGACTGGTGGCCATGGCAATAATGGTACGCACTATGGCTTGATCGCCGCTATCGGCGACAATATCCCGAACGAAGGACTGGTCGATTTTCAGCTGATTCAACGGCAGTTTCTTAAGGTATTGCAGGGAGGAATAGCCGGTGCCGAAATCGTCCAGCGAAAACCGGACACCGATTTCACCCAGGGCGTTCATGATGGCGATGGTCTCTTCGATGTTCTCCACTAATACGCTCTCGGTCAGTTCCAGCTTGAGCAGCATCGGATCGATGGCGTAGCATTCAATGCAAGCCTGTACTTGGGAGACGAAATCGGCCTGGAAAAACTGCTTGGCGCTGACGTTCACGGATAACATGAGATTGCGGGTACAAGACGCTTTCTGCCATGCCTGGAGTTGGGCGCAGGCCGTCTCCAGCACCCATTGCCCGATAGGTAGGATCAAGCCGGTTTCTTCCGCTAACGGGATAAATTCGGCGGGAGACACCAGGCCGAATTCAGGATGCAGCCAACGAATCAAGACCTCCGCGCCCAGCGGGTTGAAACCGCGGTCGATCTGGAGTTGGTAAAACAGGTGAAATTCCCCGTTCCCCAGGGCTTTGCGTAGCCCGGATTCCAGCGCGACCCGAGCCGCTATATCCCTTTGCATCTGAGGATCGAAGAACCGTAAGGCGTTACGGCCGGAAGTTTTGGCTTGATACATGGCTATGTCCGCATGCTTCAGTAACTCATCGATGCTGAGTTCGTAAGCGCTGAACAAAGTCGCGCCTATGCTGGCTGTGCTGAGGTACTCGTGGGTATCCAGCCGGTGCGGTTGATTGAGGATGTCGAGAATTTTCTTGCCGATGGTTTCAGTCTGCGCCGCCGCCTCCATGGTGTGTTCGCTGAGATCTTCCAGCATGACGACGAATTCGTCACCCCCCAGGCGGGCGACGGTATCGCCCTCGCGCACGCAGCCCGCCAGCCGCTGCGCCACCTGTTTCAGCAGCAGATCGCCTATGTCATGCCCGACGGTGTCGTTAAGGGTTTTGAAATTATCCAGGTCGATAAACAGTAATGCCCCTTTTTTGCCGCTACGATGGCTGGCAGCCAGGGCCGGTTTTAATCGATCCTGCAGCAGCCGCCGGTTGGGCAGGCCGGTGAGCGGATCGTAGAACGCCAGACGTTCGATTTCCTCGGCGGCCAGCTTTCGCTGGGTAATGTCGGTGAGGGTCGCAACGTAATGGGTGACGATGTCCAGTGAATTTTTGACTGCTGTGATGGTGAGATATTCGGGGAAAATTTCGCCGGATTTGCGCCGGTTCCAGATTTCGCCTTCCCATTTTCCGGTGGCCTTAACGCTGTTCCACATGGCGGCGAAAAAGTCATGGCAATGAATACCGGATTGCAGCAGGCGCGGATTCTTGCCGATGACTTCTTCCGGGCTGTAACCGGTGGTTTCGGTAAAGGCTTTGTTCACGCGCAGAATGACATTATCGGCATCGGTGATCAGCATGCCTTCCTGAGATTCGAAGGCAGTGGCGGCGATGCGGAGCTGATGCTCGGTTTGCTTGCGTTCGCTAATGTCGCGGGTTACGGCGAGGTGAACGATTTGGCCATTGGCCTCTTTCATCGGCACGGCATGGGTATCGAACCAACGGCGGGTGCCTTTAAGTCCGATAGCTTCGAATTCCAATTGCAAGGCTTCCCCGGCCAGGACTCGCTTATGTAACTCAGTATAAGCCGCACGGTATTCCGGGGCAATTAAGTTAAGCACAGACTTTCCGGTTAGCTGCTGTAAACTGTCGGCCTCAAGCATCTGAAGTCCCGCCGGATTCATCTGCACCAAACGGCCTTTAGTATCTACGATCGTGATGCATTCCGGTTCACTCTCAAAAATAGCCCGAAGCCGGGATTCGCTATCGGTCAGTTTGGCCTCGAACCGTTTACGTTCGGTAATATCGACAAAAGTACAAATCGCCCCTGTCATGAAGCCATGGGTAACGATGGGTTGCGACCAGTATTCCACCGGCACGGTACTACCGTCTTTTCGCCAAAAGATTTCATCCGAAACATGTATTTCTTCATTGCGGCGATAAGCGTCATACATCCGGCATTCTATGGAGGAATAGGGCGTCCCGTCCGGATGCGAATAATGAATGAGTTCATGAATATGCTTGCCGATAATGTCCTCGGCGTTTTCATAACCTAATATTCGCAAAAACGACCGGTTAACAAAGGTGCAATTACCGACGATGTCTACGCCGTAAGCGCCTTCCGCCATGGAATTGAGCAGCGAATATAATTGTTGATGCGATTCGAGCAGCGCTATTTCAGCTTGTTTGCGTTCGGTAATATCTTCCTGGATGGACAGGTAATGGCTGACGGTTCCATCCCGCTGATGTACCGGAGCGATAATCGCCAAGTCGGCATATTCGCTGCCGTCCTTGCGTCTGTTAATGAACTCGCCTCTCCAAACCTTGCCCTCGGTCAAAACGGCCCACATGTCGGTAAAGGTTTGTTTGGGCGTTTTATCGGAGTGAAACAGTCTTGGGTTTTGTCCGATGGCTTCGGAACGGCTAAACCCCGTAGTCCGGAGGAATGCTTCATTGACAAATTCGATGTTGCCGCCGAGATCGGTAATCATGATCGAATTGGGACTTTGCTCCACAGCCAGCGAAAGTTTTCTCAGTAAATCCTCATCGCGCCGCCGTTTGGCGAGTTCCTGCATCAAATGCAGGGTATTGGTCGATAAGCTTTCGTAGATGGACAGTATGATGTCGATCAAAACTCTGGTCGAACCGCTTAATTTTTCAATAGCCTGCTGCTTGGCCGCTTTTAGGGGCACGCCGGATTGCATCACCAGCACCACCATGGCCAGATATCTGTCGTTTTCCAGAATATGCGAAGCTAGCCAGCGGGCCAGGAACCCAAGAATTTCCGCGATCACCTCGTCTGCGGGCTTGACAGTGCCGTCCAGTCTCAGATGGAGTATGGTTTCAAAAAATTCGTAATGAATCTTTTGGTGATTGGACAGCAGTTGATCATCGTGAAAATACTCGAGCCATATAGCCTCTTCCGCCTGAAAGTGATAGGCGGCGTAGTCGGACAGTTGATCGAAAATGACGTTCAAAGCCGGAATATCGGATTGAAAAGCTAAATGGCTGGCCAGTAAATTCAGTAATTGCACCAGTTTTTTATGCTGCTCATCGATTAAAGGAATGCCGGTATTAAAATTATCATTCCAGGGAAAAATATCGATTGAATTCATTGTTCCGTTCAACTTTTCAAATCCTCCGGCCGGGTCGCTTTTGTGTCTGATCCGCCTGCCGTTCGATGAGTGATCAACAGCTAGGGGAGCAGGTAAATATCAACATATTTCGTTAATGCGAATTGTGATTCACTTCAATCATCTTTCCGGAAAGCCAAGTCCGCTTTGCCTACGGGAAACGCCGGTTTTTTGCTGCTGCATCGAGTACGGCGCATGGTATGCACCCTACCGGATTTTGGTTGGTTCCTGGGTATTGCAGGTATTTTAGCCGCTACCATTTCCTTAAATCTACGTCTTATTCATTTTTTCGATTTTTGTAACTATTCAGCGTAATAATTCTTTGCATTAAACAAGATGTTATAGGATGTGCTGAATAGTTACCGATTTTTAAGCCCAAAGCTTTTTTAAACGGCGCAGGTATCGCGAATAGGCGCGCACATGCGCATATTTGATGCGTTTTTTTCGACTCGAAGGCGTAAATCTTGCTGCCCTGCCAAAACATTCCGTCTCTATGCAACGCTTGAGATTTGCCCGTAAATTCCAAGCCTGCTCCACCAACAATTTGTCCGATATTTTCATTGTAACACTCCCCCTCTCTCCGTTCAGCGTCGCCCGGCATTGGCAACGCCCCTGTGGTTTGTACAACAGTAGCCATTATCGCGTGCCGGCTCCCTTTTTCCCGGCCTCTCAATTCAAGAATTAAACGTTATTGTCCTGTTTATCGTATCACGAGTAGAAGGTCTGTAGCACGGAACCTGAAAGGGTTCCGCCGATTCGAAGCCGGTAAGCCTTCGGATGGTTTGTTTAACATGACCGGTAGGCGATTTACTCCCTCTCCCTCCGGGAGAGGGTTGGGGTGAGGGGATTAAAACAAGTTCAAAGCCAAAACGCGTGGGCACAAACACCGTGCCCACCCTGCAAGACAAAATTGAGCTAGAATCTAGACTTTCGACGGCAAGGGGCAGAGTGTGAAAGGGATACTTAAGATTGCGTTCAAACTACTGGTGAACGATAAGGGTAAATTCGCGGCTTTGCTGTTGGGCATCACCTTCGCGGTGTTTTTGATGGTGCAAATGACCTCCATATTTGCCGGAGTTTTGGCCAGCGCCTCGTCGGTGGTCACAAACATCGGGGCGAAAGTCTGGGTGATGGACCCTGCGGTCACCACGGTCGCCAACAGCATTCCGATGCCGGATTATATGCTGGATGCGGTCCGCAGCATCGATGGCGTCAAGTATGCGGTACCCTTGTATTCCGGCGGCGCGACGTTGCGGCTGCGCAGCGGCGTTTACCAGTCCGTCACGGTGTTGGGGCTGGACGATACCAGCCTGTTTGGCCGGCCGGAATTACTGGAGGGCAATATCGAGGACATTTTTGCGGAAAACGGTTTTTTCGTGGTTAAGGATGTCGAATACGAGAAACTGGATAAACCGAAGTTAGGCACCGAATTTGAGTTGAACGATAATCGCGGCGTGATAGTGGGCATTGCCAAGGTTGCTTCAAACGGTTTATTCGGGATTCCAACCCTTTACACGACGTACAATCGCGCCATTCAGTACATCCCCTCCCCCCGCTTTACCACCTCGTATATACTGGTCGAACCGAAAGACCAGACCGCCGTGGCGCAAATTAAACAACAGGTCCGGGATCTGGGCTATCTGGCGGTCACCAAAGATGAGTTCAAAGAGAATATTTCCACCTATTACAAATATAAAACCGGACTGGGCACCAATATTCTATTGATGACGGTGATCAGTTTCGTGGTCGGCCTGTCGATATCCGGGCAAACTTTTTATACTTTTATATTGGAAAATCTGGATAAATTCGGCGCGTTAAAAGCCATCGGCGCGAAAAGTTACGAACTGGTGGCGATGATTATGTTTCAGGCCGGGTTTACGGCCCTGACCGGCTATGGCCTGGGCGTCGGTTTGTGTACGCTGATGATCACCCTGGCGAAAATGCGGCTGCCGAATTATGCCAGCATGATTACCTACACCAATTTGGGCCTGGCCTTTTTGATGGTATTGATCATCGCCCTGTTTTCCGGTTATATCGGCGTCCGCAAAGTGCTGAAAATAGAACCGTTCGACGTGTTCAGAGGCTGATATGCCCAATACGGCGATTTGCGCCAGGCAACTGGTCAAGTGGTTCGGCGAAGGCGAGGCCCGCACCTGCGCGGTTAAGGATGTCGGCTTCGATGCTTATTTCGGGGAAATCCTCTATCTGGTCGGCCCGTCCGGCAGCGGGAAAACCACCTTGCTGAGCATGCTCTCCGGCATTCTCAGACCGAACGCCGGCACGGTTTCAATCGACGGCGCCGATATCTGGAACCTGAGCAACGATCAGCTTGCCGAATTCAGGCTGAACAGAATCGGCTTTGTGTTCCAGGACTATCATCTGTTCCCGCGTTTAACCACCGTCGAAAACGTAGCCATTCCGCTAATTTTAAAACGCCGCGACTGGGATGAGTCTATCCGGGAAGCGGCAAATTATCTGGACATCGTCGGCTTGCAGGGCAAGGCCGAACTTCCCGCCTTTCAAGTTGAGCGGCGGCGAGCAGCAACGGGTGGCAATTGCCAGAGCGATGGTCAGCCACCCGGATATTCTGATTTTCGATGAACCGACCGCTTCGTTAGACGGCGATACAGGCAGAAGAATCATGGCTTTCGTCAAGACCCATATCCTGACTGAAAAACGCTGTATATTGATCGTTACCCATGACAGCCGAATCTTCGAATATGCGGACCGCATCATGCGCATGGAAGACGGCGCCGTCACCAGTATTGAAAACAACACGCTACAGGTATGAACAACAGGATTATATTTATTGCATCGGGTATCGGCGTCTTGATCGGATTGACTAGCGCCTATCTGTCCGGCATGGTCAAAAAACTGCCGGAACCGGTATTCAATCCCGCCCCCAACCCCTATGCACACGGCATCTACGCCAACGGCATCATCGAGAGCTACCAGTTTAACGGCGAAAATATCAACCTTTACCCCGAGGTTCCGGGCGTCATTACCGGCATCCCGGTTTCCGAAGGGCAGACGGTACGCCAGGGCATGCCGTTATTGACGATCAACGATGCGGTGCAAAAAGCCACCACCGAGCAATTAAAGGCGCAAGCCGATGCGGCGCTGGTGGTGCTGGAGGAACTCCGGCACCAGCCGCGCAAAGAGGTGCTGGAAGTGTCCAAAGCGCAGATGGTTGCCGCCCAAGCCAGCCTGCACAGTTCGCGGGTACAGATGGAGAAGCAAAAGAAATCCTACGATCTGGACCCGCAATCCGTCAGCAAGGATACCCTGGATAATGCCGTCAATGCCGTCAAGGTGGCGGAAGCGAATTTAAAGGTTGCGGAAAAACAATATGAACTGACCAGGGCCGGCGCCTGGATTTACGACATCAAAAATCAGGAACAGCAATATAACGCCCTGTACAAGTCCTATCTGGCAGCAAATGCCTTGCTGGCGAAATATACAATCAGAGCCCCCGCCGACGGCGTGGTGCTGGCCATCAAGGCAGCGGTCGGCAGTTATATTTCACCGCAAGGCACTTACGGTACTTATACGGCAGACAGCAATAATCCGGTGCTGGTGATGGGCAGTTTGCAGGCTCAGCTTGCCGTTAGATGTTATATAGATGAAATACTGGTGCCGAAACTGCCTGCGACTGATCGGATGCAGGCCAAAATTTTCATACGCGGCTCGAAAACCGCTATCCCTTTGGAATTCGTCCGCATCCAGCCTTATGTCTCGCCGAAAATCCAGTTGTCCAACCAAAGAACCGAACGGGTGGATGTTCGGGTGTTGCCGGTGATATTCCGCTTCGACAAGACCGAGGCTATCAAAGCCTATCCCGGACAACTGGTGGATGTTTATGTCGGAGAAAAATGAGTCCGGCCTGAGTACGCGAATCGGTTTGCGGCTGTTGCCGTTTACGCTGCTATGCGGCGGCTGCACGCTGGGGCCGGATTTTGTAGCGCCCAAGCCGCCTGCCGTTGACAGCTATGTGCAGGGCGCCGGGCCTGACGCCACCGTAGAAGCGGAAGGCATAGCGCAGCATTTCGAAAGGGGCGGTAAAGTTTCGGGCCAATGGTGGCAAATGTTTAAATCCCCGGCGCTGGATCGGCTGGTTAAAGAAGCCATCGCCAACAATCTTAGCCTGCAGGCGGCCGAAGCGAATTTGCGCCAGAGCCAGGCCAGCCTGCAGGCCGGTTACGGCGTGTTCTTTCCGCAGCTGGATGCCGCCTTTTCCCCCAGCCGGCAAAGATTTTCGCCCGCCCGTTTCGGCAGTTCGTCCTCCCCCACGGTTTTTAATTTGTTTACGGCCACCGCCTCGGTGAATTACGTCTTGGACGTGTTCGGCGCCGAACGCCGCACCGTGGAAAGCCTGGCAGCCCAAAAAGATTTGCAGGAATATACGGCGCTGGCCACTTATCTGACCCTGACCGGCAATATCATCAACACGGTGATCGCCAAAGCCGCCTACCAGTCCGAAGTGGAGGCCACCCAGCAAATGATCGACATTCTGCAACAGCAAATCAATTTGACCGGCACTCAGGTTAAGGCCGGCACCGTGCCTTACCAGAATGAGCTGACCTTGCGCAGCCAGTTGACCGCCATCCAAGCCACCCTGCCGCCGCTGAAACAAAAAATCAGCCAGACCGACGATTTGCAGGCTAGCCTGGTAGGCCGCATGCCGGCGGAATGGACGCCGCCCGAGGTTAAACTGGCAGAGCTGACCTTGCCTGCCGACATACCGGTCAGCCTGCCTTCCGAGTTAGTGCACGAGCGGCCGGACATTCTGTCCGCCGAGGCGCAACTGCACAGCGATAGCGCCAAAATCGGCGTCAGCACTGCCGCGCTGTTTCCTACCATCAGTCTGAGCGCCACGTACGGCTACAATAATCAGAACCTGCCCGAGCTGTTTATGAATAACAGCAACCTGTGGAGCATGGCGGCCAATTTTGCCCAGCCTATTTTTCACGGCGGCACCTTATGGTTTACCCGAAAAGCCGCGATTCAAGCCTATGAACATTCTTTGGGAAATTACCGCCAGACCGTGGTCAGCGCCTTCCAGCAAGTAGCCGATACCCTGAACGCCCTCGAACACGATGCCGAAGCCCATAAAGCCCAGTTGGAAGCGCTGCAGACCAGCACTGCTTCCCTGGGGCTCATCAACGCTAACTATCAGGCCGGGCTGGTCAATTATCTGCAAGTGCTGACGGTGAACAGCCAGTACCAGCAGGCCAGAATCGCTTATCTGCAAGCGGTGGCGCAACGCTTTCAGGATACCGTGGCGTTGTTTGTGGCTTTGGGCGGGGGCTGGGAAGATAATCGGGATTTTGGCGAGAGTTACAGGCGAAATAGCGACGATAAAACCGGGCTGATACAGCCTGTTCAGAAACCGGCGGCCGCAGACGATGAACCTGGCCGGTAAATCCGGAATTAACTGCTTGGTTGTAGGGTATGCACTGCATACCCTACCGGCTGGCCTGACTTATTTAATGAAGATCATTGGGCGTATTTACCTCCGGTAGTCATAGCGTAGGCATTCCAATTTATATCTATGAAAATAGAGATGAAAGCGATAGACAAAAGGTAGATTTAGTAGTATTTAATAGCATGACTGTTACTTCAATTTATCGGGTGGATACATGCAACATACAGAGAAATTATCCATTACATTGCCGGTTGAGATGGTTCGCCTGATACGCGAGAAGGTAGGCACTGGCTATTACAGCTCAAACAGTGAAGTTATCCGCGAAGCCTTGCGCGGCTGGCTCAGCCGCGAACAGCGTTTAACCGCGCTTGACTTGGCCATCGAGAAGGGAATTGCTTCCGCCGAAGCCGGACGGGTGCAGGATATAGAGACAGTGCGCGCCGAACTTAAGGGACCTATTGACGCATGAAGGTTGTTATCACGGAGGATGCCAAAGCAGACCTGTTTGAAATAAAAGCTTTTATCCGCCCTCACAACCCTATTCGGGCGGCGTCGTTTATCGATGAAATTCTCGACCGTTGCACGGCACTTTCCGCAATGCCGTTTGCATTTAAGTTGATTCCACGCTATGAACAACACGGTATCCGGCGTTGTGTGCATCGTGATTACCTGATCTTTTATCGCGTCAAGGAAGAGCTTATAGAAGTTATCCGTATTTTGCATGGAGCGCGGGATTTTGAGGCGCTGCTGTTTTCCGATGAGTCCGGGCAACAATAACGAACGGGATCATATAGCCTTAACGACCCGTCAATGTTTACCGCTTTGAATGTCGGGTTGCGTCAAGCAACACGATAAGCCCCACTCCATAGTGCCGGTAGGATGTGCCAACGCAACGGGCGGCAACTGATATACTTGCCATCATTTAAGGTGTAGGTGCGATTAGCTTGCGTAATCGCACAAATCGAAGCCAACATTTCTCCGATTACGCTATCGCTAATCGGAGCTACGCGGGCTGAAACAACCAAAATCAAGAATAAGCCGGAGAAATTTCATGTCCACAGAAACCAGAGTCATTTGCTCGATAGGGGCGGTAATATTATGGGCAGGCCTAATCGTTTTTCTCAGCCCCATATCCCTGATCGCGAGTGGAGACGTGGCCGGAAAACAATTCGAAAGCAGCGATAGCGGCTATCTTGTTTCTCAGATAGGCATAGCGATGTTTTCCGGAATCAATGCGCTCCTATTTCTGGCCTTGCTGGCGATTCTGGCTGTGTTGTGGTGGCAGCCCTTAAAAAATATCCTGAGCAAATTATCATCGCTATTGCTGGTTTCTTTGTTCCTGGCTGCCGAGCCGCAACCTGCCGATGCGTTTTTCGACGCTACGGACAGAACCGAGGCTTATACAATTCTTCCCAATGAATCGGCCTTCTGGATTCCCGATGTCGGCGATAATAAAACCACGCAAGGCAAACTCGATTCCGAATCCTACTTGCTGGAAAAGAAAATATCGGTGAAACGCTTCGTGATTCCGCATCACAAGCTCAGCAATTCCGGCGGTTGGACCGGTTTCGACAAATACGTGCCGGACGGCCGCTTGATTATTGTTGACAGAACCCCTTTCAGCCGGGAATGGGTGGCCAGCGGTCATCGCGGCTCGTCGAACCGTGATGAATCGATACCCTGCCAAAGCAAGGAAGGGCTGAATATCTCGGTTGGCGTCTCGATAGGCGCGTCGGTGCTGGAAGATAACGCTGCCAAATACCTGTACCGTTTCGGCGTCATAGCTCCACAAGGCGAGCGCACCAGCGGGGAGATTATTTTCGCTTCCGTCTATTTCAGCCGCAAGCTGGCTGACGTAATGGACGATGTCGGACGTAAAAAGGTGCAAACCTTGATTTGTAACGAAATCGCCTCGCGAAAATTCGAAAAAGCCAATGCCGATGCGGTGGACATCATGGCGTCGGTATCGGCAACCGCCACAGAATATTTTAAATCGGTAGGTATTACTCTGGACTTTATCGGCTGGGCCGACACCTTTACTTTCGATCCCGAAGTGCAAAAGGCAGTAAACGATGCCTATATCGCCGAAAAACTGGCCACCTCTCTGCTGACCCTACAATCCCTGGGCCAGATAAAGGTTCAGGAAGGCCTGGGTAAAGGTCTGGGCGAAAAAGGCCCGCCGCTGGTGCTTACACCGGGCATGATAGAAACCATACTCGGCGCGGTTAAACCGGTCACCGCATCGCCAGGGCCAAAAAAATGAATGGCTGTTAACAAAACACAGGGCGGTAGGATGTGCCAACCAACGGGCTCCAACGTAGGGCGGATGCCGGCAGGCGATCCGCCATTCGGGGGCCAGGACAGCCTGATGATCGTTCCAACCGGTCGCTTTGAACAACCGACACGAACGCTCATTGGCTTCGAATTGGCGGAACCCTTTCAGGTTCCACCCTACGCTGCTGGTTCATTGGAATGCCTTTCATTCGAAGGAATGTGAGCCTAAGAGTAAGTGATGGGCGATTTTAATCGCACGGGGCGATGACCCGCGAATTCGTCGTTATCGGGCTGCCAGCGCGTCCAGCAGCAGGATTTCGGCGGCGCTGGTGTAATCCAAACCCGGAGCGTCGGCCAGGCTGGGGCCGCGGTTGCCGGCGGCGATGGCTTGCAAGGCCAGGATAAAGGGGCGCAGCTGGTCGGGTAGTTGGGGATGATGCAGATGTTCTTCCAGCAAAGACATGGCAACCGGCGGGTTGCCGGCCAGCAGGGACTCGGTCACGGCCAGCGCGATGCGGCCATCGCTGTTATGGTTTTCGCCGCCGTCGCGGCGGTAGGCCAGATAGCAGGATAGGGCGGTAGGATGTGCCAACCAACGGGCGGCGCATCGTTCGAGTTATTCAGCGCCGTGAATAGCCGGTGGCGTTTAACCGTAAAAAACCATGATCTGCCAAGCATTTATAATCTACGGAATTCGGCCAGATTGTTTCTATTTAATGCTTGTCATAACCCTTAATCACGAGCGATGCGCCGCCCTTTGGTTGGCACATCCTACGGGCTGCCAACCATTTAGATTCCGCGGGGGCACATAAACCGTGCCCCATAGGCATCAACTTAATAGAAAGTAGGTGAACTATACTATTTAACCATATGATAAAATGGATATTATTCACTTGTAAACTAGTATTTGAAATGGAAATTTTCTTTAGGTTAGCGGAAACCTTGCAATATGTTCTGACCACTAAGCCTAACGAGCTCGCCAAAGAGGGATTCATCAAGCGCCAGCGGAAAATCACGGGGTCGAAATTTTGTGAGCACGTTGATCTTCGGTTGGATCCAGTACTTCACACCGTCTGTCGAAGGCTTGGCGAGAGCCGGATATACTCATGGGTTAACGATCAGTGCTCAAGGGTTGGACAAGCGCTTCACCCAAGAGGCCTGCGAATTTATGAAAAGTGTTACGGAAACAGCCATCGCCCAAATCGTGACCACGAGTGTGCAAGTGAACGCCGATATTTTTAATCCCTTTCCGGCCATTTATCTTGCGGATTGCAGCACCGTGGCATTACCCACTGAATTGGAGACAATTTGGCAAGGGGTTGGCGGCTCGGAGAATGCGAGCAAAGCCGCCCTTAAGATTGATACGAACTTGGAAATAAAAACCGGGCAAATGCATTTTAACTTGTTGCCTGGCCGCCATTCGGACAG
>CAVXZR010000091.1:0-309303 GCA_963765965.1 uncultured Pseudomonadota bacterium | reverse complement strand
CGTATTGCTGGAAGGTGTTTGCGTTCGATACGCAGCACACGGGGATTGAGAATCATTACCCGCTCGATCACGTTCTTCAGTTCGCGCACGTTGCCGGGCCAGTGGTACGCGCCAGGGTATCCAGCGCCTCTTCGCCGATCTCCATGCGCGGACGGCCATACTGGCGGCCAAACTCGGCGAGAAACTCGCGAGCCAGGAGTGGAATTCCTGCTTGCGTTCGCGCAGCGGCGGCACAAAAAACGGAACGACGTTGAGCCGGTAGAAGAGGTCTTCGCGGAAATTGCCTTTGGCGATCTCCTCTTCGAGATCTTTGTTGGTCGAGGCGATCAGGCGCACATCGACCCGCATAGGCTGCGTCCCGCCGACTGGCGTGAACTGCTGATCGTCGAGCGCGCAGAGCACTTTGGATTGCGTCTTCAGGCTCATGTCGCCCACTTCGTCGAGGAAAAGTGTCCCGCCATTGGCGCGTTCCAGGGTGCCGCGTTGCTCCGGCAGGTCCGCCGGGCTGAGCGCCGTGGCGATAGCCGAAGAGCTCGGCCTCGATGTGCGCCTCGGGGATGGCGGCGCAATTCAGCTCGACGAAGATCTGGTCCTTGCGCAGGCTTTCGGCGTGAATGGCGCGGGCGATCAGTTCCTTGCCGGTGCCCGACTCGCCGTAGATGAGCACGCGGCCGTTGGTCGGCGCCATCAGGCGAATCTGCTGGCGTAGCGCCTTGACGGGAACGCTTTCGCCGGTCAGCACCGAGCCCACGTTGAACTGGCGCTTGAATTCCTGGTTCTCGGTGCGCAGTCGCCGCGCCTCGACCGCATTTTTGAGCACGATCAGCGTGCGCTCCAGTGAGAGCGGCTTTTCCAGGAAGTCGTAAGCGCCGAGCTTGGTGGCTTTGACGGCGGTCTCGATGGAGCCGTGGCCGCTGATGATGACCACTTCGGGGCGCGTTCGACGCCAAACGATGAATGTCGGCGAGCACATCGAGGCCGTCGCGATCGGGCAGCCAGATATCGAGCAGAACCACGTCATAGGGCGCATCTTGCAGCAGAACCAGCGCCTCGGTTGCGGTGGCCGCGGTGGCCACGCCGTAGCCCTCTTCGCGCAGAATCTCTTCCAGAGAGTTGCGAATCTCCGCTTCATCGTCCACCACCAGAATGTGATTCACGAAGCGTCCCCTGAACACGGAAGCGGTTGCCCCTTCGAGCGCGGGCGAGGGAGGCTGCGGCTCCATCAGCGGCAAACGCAGCAGGAAGCGCGCGCCCTTGGGGCTATTGGCTTCGGCGCGCAAGTGCCGCCATGCTCCTGCACAATCTTGGCCGCGATCGAAAGGCCCAGCCCGGTGCCGCGCTCTTGGTGGAGTAGAAAGGCAGAAAGAGGCGTTCGCGGATCTCGTCGGTCAGGCCGTGGCCGGTGTCGGAGACCTCGATCTCGACGGACCCGCCATCTTCGCTGAGCGAGCTGCGAACCCCAGGACGCGAAGCAGGCTGCCCTGCATGGCTTCGGCTGCGTTGTCGATCAGGTTGGCAAGGGCGCGCCGAATGGCATCGGGATCGGCAAGAACCGGAGGCAGATCGGGCTCGAGATCCCGCTCGACATTGATGCCTTGGAGGCGGCCCGCGAACATGGCCAGAGCCTCCTCAGCGACCCGGTTCGAGTCGCAGGGGCGCGGCTGCGGCGCAGGAAACTGGGCCAGCGCAGAAAACTGATCGACCAGAGTGCGCAGAGTTCCGACGCAACCAAGAATCACCTCGCTGCATTTGCGGATCACCTGGAGCGAGTCGGGCTGGCCGCGGTCCACGTGGCGGCCGATCCGCTCGGCGGAAAGCGCGATGGGGGTGAGAGGATTCTTGATTTCGTGGGCCACGCGCTGGGCCACTTCCTTCCATGCCAATTGGCGCTGCGCGCGGAGCAGTTCCGTCATGTCTTCCACCACCAGCACGGTGCCTGGCTGCCCGTGGGCCAGCTCAAATCGCGCGCTGGTGACGGCCAGGTGGATGGTCCGGCCGCGGGTGTGAAACTCAATCTCCGTGGAGGCCGCGCCCATTCGGTGGCCGCGGCGAATGACGCCTGCCAGATCGTCCGAACACTCGGCGGGGAGCAAAGATTCGATGTGAACGCCGGGAGACTTTCGTCTTCGCGCCGGCCGATCAGCGCGGCGAACGCACGATTGGCCTGAAGGACGGTTCCCGCGCGCGTCCAGCGTGATGACACCGCTGGGGATGGTCTCAACGATGGTTTCCAACTCGCGACGCCGCTCTTCGATGGCCTGGTTTGCCGCGGTCAACTGTGCCGAGGAACTCTCTGCCAGCGACCGGCTCGTTTCGAGGTCGGCCGCCATATGGTTGAACGCGCGCACCAGTTCGCCCATCTCCCCGGTGGCCCAGCGCGACGCGGTGGTCGTATTTGCCGGCCGCAATCTCATCCATGGCGACCGCCAGTGCCTCGACGGGCCGGGTAATTTGCTTGGAGAGAAACAAGGCCAGCCACACGCTGGAGAACAAGACAAGACGGTGATGAGCATCAGCAGCAGGATGAACATGTGCGGATGCTTTTGCGGGAGCGAAACAGCTTCCAATATCATCGGCCCCAGCCGAATGCGCGTGACGGTCTGGCTGAGCCCTTGGGCATGGGCAGCGCAACCACGACGATTTTGCCGGAGCCGGTCGCCGACACCCCAGGGCATATTCCTGACCCGCCACTTGAATCAGTGTCTCCTCGTTGCGCGGCGGAAAGAAGGTTGGCCAGCCAAGATCCGTGCAAGGGGACCACTGTGCCAAAATCGCCTGTTTCATTTTTTTCCGGCAGCCAGGGGGGCAAGCTGGCCGCGCTGGATTCAGGCGGGGCTTGAAAAACCGCAATCGGGTGCAGGTCCTTTCCGTAGGCGACGGCGAAGCCGCCGTTCAGGGTGATGCGCCGCGAGTTCAGTTCATCCTGTAAGGTGGGCAGGTCCTTGTCGAGCCCCCTGAGGCCGCGATCGACTCGGCTTCCACGCGCGCATTGTCGGTGACGTACTGAGCGAGTTCCAAAACGACGCGCGTCGAATCTTCACGCAACTCCGAAGTGTTGGGAGAGAACCAACGTTCAATGGCGCGGTTCATGACAAAAAAGCTGAACAGGAACATGCAGACTGCAGGGGTAAGCGCAATAAGAGCAGCACCCAGCACCATGCGGATACGCAGACGCGCTCCCAAAGCGCTGCTGGTTTGGCCGACATAGAGCTTGAGGAGGTTCCTGAGCAGAAGCATCAGGAGAAAGAGGAGCAACAGAAACACCAGCACGGTGAGGCCGGTGAAGCCAGTGTCTCTCCGGATGTTTCCGGATTCAAGAAACCGACATTGGAGGTGTCAAACCACTGCAGCGCGCCGAGCAAGGCGAAGAACAGCAGTACTCCGCCAGCAAGCAGAGCAACGACCGGCGCCGCGGATCGGCAGACAATGGCATGGTCGGATTATAGAGCGATTCAAGGAGCCTAGCCGAATTTGACTCCGGGTCCAAGCAGCCCGACAAACAGGCAGAGAATCAAGCCCGCCGTCAGGATCCACCCCAAACTGCGGGAGATGGGGGGTGCAGGAGCCGACCGGTCGCCGGCGCGCGCACCGATAAAATGGTCCAGCTGCGTGATTCCGAATGCGCCTGCCGCGGAGGGGATCGCGGCGGTGAACAAGGTGGTCCATCATCATTTGCGATCAACCCACACCTGCCCCGACCGTTCTTTGTGAAAAGGAAACGCAATTGGCTGGTCCCACTCGTTGAGATCCGTGGGCCTTTAGACCTGCGAACACCCGAGCGGGCTCAGGATGAGGTTGCTGATCGTGGTCACAATCTGATCGGAAGCGTAGCGGGGGCTGCTGGAAAGTCGGCATCGATGTACCACTCTTCGAAGGCCGGGACAGTGGTAAAGGCACTGGCTTCCGAACTGGCGGCGATTTGCACCTCGCAGTATTTAGCGGCTTCCTTGATTGCGCCGGTAGACCAGGCGCCGGTATTCACATAACTGGCTTTTTGTTTACCGTTAAGAATATTTTGCGGAATCAAGGCAAATTGAGCGCTGGCCCCGCCTTGTAAAAACAGTACCCGATAATTATCAGGAATAGACAGCAATTCGATGAGATCGTTTTTCATGGTTTCGGCAATCGCCATGAAATGTTTACCGCGGTGGCTCATTTCCATCACCGACATGCCGCTACCCTGCCAATCCAGCATTTCCTGCTGGGCTTTTAGCAACACTTCTTCGGGCAACATGGATGGCCCGGCGCTAAAATTGTAAATTCTGGACATTATTCCTCTTCTCCACCACTATCGGTGCTGTTTGTTTCCACTTCGTCATAGTCGGCATCTGAACCATCTTCATCGCCAAGACCGTCGATACGGTCCACGCCGACCACTTTTTCGCCCTTGTCGAGACGAATGACCGTGACACCCTGCGTGTTTCTGCCAACCACGGAAATTTCATTGACCCGGGTTCTGACCAGCGTACCGCCGTCGGTAATCAGCATGATTTCATCGGTATCGTTGACCAGCACGGCACCCACTACAGCGCCGTTGCGTTCCGAAGTTTGAATGGCGATCAAACCTTGGCCACCGCGGCGATGCTGGGTGAATTCTTCCAGTTTTGTCCTTTTACCGTAACCGTTTTCAGTAATATTCAGCACAGTACCTTCGCTGGCGATAATCAGCGAAATGACTTTTTGACCTTCCTGCAAGCGAATACCGCGCACGCCGGTTGCCGTCCGTCCCATAGAACGCACATCGGTTTCGTTAAAGCACACCGCTTTGCCGTCGCTGCTGAACAGCAGGACGTTTTGCTGACCGTCGGTAACCGCCACGCCGACCAACGTGTCGTTTTCATTCAAATCAATAGCGATTTTACCGTTACTGCGCTGCCTTTCGAATTCGGTCAACGGGGTCTTTTTGACGGTACCGGATGAGGTCGCCATAAAGATATATTTATCTTCGCTGTATTCGCGAACCGGCAACATGGCATTAATTTTCTCGCCCTGCTCCAGAGGCAACAGGTTAACAAACGGTTTACCTCGCGATGCGCGGCTGGCGACCGGCAGATTAAATACCCGCAACCAGTACACCTTGCCCTGCGAAGAGAAGCAGAGGATAGTATCGTGAGTGTTGGCGATGATCAGTTTTTCGACAAAATCGTTCTCTTTGGTCGCTGTTGCCGATTTCCCGCGTCCGCCCCGGCGTTGTGCCTTGTAATCGTTGAGCGGCTGGGTTTTGACATAACCTTCATGCGACATGGTCACTACCATATCTTCTTCCGTAATCAGATCTTCCTGGGATAGGTTGGAATAATCCTGGACGATTTCCGTGCGTCTGGGGTCGGCATATTGGCTTCTGATCGCTTCCAATTCTTCCTTGATGACTTCCATCAAGCGGATATCGCTGCCCAAAATGTGCAGGTATTCATCGATCAATTCCAGTAATTCCTTATATTCATTGACTATTTTTTCCTGTTCCAGTCCGGTCAGACGGTGCAGTCGCAAATCCAGGATAGCCTGGGCCTGTGCTTCGGAAAGCCGGTAAAAACCATCGGCCATGCCGAATTCTACCGGTAAATCGTCAGGCCGGGAACGGTCGGCATCGGCTCTATCCAGCAAACTGGCGACCAACCCGGCATTCCAGGTTTGAGCCAGCAGGCCGGTTTTGGCTTCTTGCGGATTAGCCGAGGTTTTGATCAAGTCGATCATGTCGTCGATATTGGCCAGCGCTACCGCCAAACCTTCCAGAATATGCGCCCTCTCCCGCGCTTTGCGCAGGTTGTAGATGGTTCTGCGGGTAACGATTTCGCGGCGATGATCGATAAAAGCAGCCAGAATCTCCTTAAGATTCATTAAGTGCGGACGGCCGTCCAACAAAGCCACCATATTGATGCCGAATACGGTCTGCAACTGGGTTTGCTTATAAAGGTTGTTCAACACCACATCCGGCACTTCGCCGCGGCGCAGTTCGATCACCATTCGCATGCCGTCCTTGTCCGACTCGTCTCGCAAACCGGAAATACCGTCCAGTTTGGCTTCTTTGACCAGTTCGGCGATTTTCTCCAGCAAGCGGGCCTTATTGACCTGATACGGCAGTTCAGTGGTAATGATCGCTTGCCGTCCGGTATCGCCGATGTTCTCGAAATGGCTGCGGGCACGTAAATAAATGCGGCCGCGCCCCGTGGCATAAGCTTCGTAAATACCGGAAGAGCCATTAATGATACCGGCGGTCGGAAAGTCCGGACCGGGGACGATTTGCATCAATTCTGGTATGGTCAGATCGGCATTTTCGATCAGAGCCAAACAGGCGGTGACGATTTCGCCGAGATTATGCGGGGGTATATTGGTCGCCATCCCGACAGCAATGCCCGAAGAGCCGTTGATCAGCAAGGTCGGGATGCGGGTCGGCATCACTGTTGGTTCGGATTCGGATTCATCGTAGTTAGCGACAAAATCGACGGTTTCCTTGTCCAGATCCGCCAGCAGTTCGTGGGCGATTCTCGACATCCGCACTTCGGTATAACGCATGGCTGCCGGCGAATCGCCATTGACCGAACCGAAGTTGCCTTGTCCATCGATCAACATATAACGGAGCGAAAACGGCTGCGCCATCCGGACGATAGTATCGTAAACCGCTGTGTCGCCATGCGGGTGATACTTACCGATCACATCGCCGACGACCCGCGCCGATTTTTTATAGGGTTTGTTCCAGTCGTTTCCGAGTACGTTCATAGCGTACAGAACGCGGCGATGCACGGGTTTAAGGCCATCCCTGACATCAGGCAGCGCCCTGCCGACGATCACGCTCATGGCGTAATCGAGATAGGACTGTTTCATCTCGTCTTCGAGATTAACCGGAATAATTTCTTTAGCGAAGTCTGACATGGGTCCTTGGTTCCAGTGCCGCCGACTATCGGCGGGATCCTCATAATAACAGCCTGCCGAGCATCAAATCCTTAATGCAAGCGACTCAAAGGTTTAAAAACCGCTATTGTAACAAACGTCAGAGCTATAGTCGAAAGGGTAAGCTGTTTAAAATCGCTTGCAGCGATTTAGGCCGGCTAGGAAGCGGTAAACATTCATGGATTATTTGCTTGCCTCTGATTTTTCACGCACAAGCCTGCCGTTCAAACGTCATTATTTCCCTTCCAGTTTTTTTCTCGCGGCATCCATTGCTGTACTTATAACGGTAAAATCCTGTTTATACCCGGCTTGTTCCCGATTGGCTTTTTCGGCAATTAACGCATTATCGGCATTCGCTTCCGAAACCAGACAACCGTAATAGATTTTTGCCTGTTGCTGCCAATCGTTAATCGCTTTAACACTTTTATTGAAACTATCGACACTTTGATCGTCTACTACCGGCGCGACAGGTTTATCGCCACATTTTGAGGGCGTCCATTCGCCATTTGCTAATGATCCGGCATAAGCTATATCAATCATTTGATATAGAAAAATTATCGAAATTAATAATTTCACTCTTAACCTCCTAAAGTTAAAATAAAAAATCCCGCTGGTTGTGCTGAGCGGCAGCGAAGCTGCATTAATCGCGCCCAAAACGCCAGTCTACATCAAGTATCCGTCAAGCATAACAAACCACACAATGGCAAACGCCTTCAACCTGTAGTCGAATTACTCGAAAATTTCACTTAGAAAATTTTGCATGGCTTGCCAGGAGCGCCGGTCGGCGACAGGCTGAAAAACGGTGCCGAAATCGGGATTATTGGCAACCGGATTGGTAAAGGCATGCATGGTATGCCCGTAGTTGTGAACCTGCCAATCGGCACCGGCGTTTGTCAGTTCGGTCTGTAGCGCGAGAACCTGCTCCGGCGTGCCCATAGGATCATCATGTCCATGCAAAACCAGAGCCTTGGCTTTTATCCGCGGTTCCGGGATATTATCCGGCGCATTGAGTAAGCCGTGAAACGACACGACGCCGCGGACATCCGCACCGCTGCGCGCCAGATCCAATGCACACAAGCCGCCGAAACAAAAACCTATCGCCGCGATACGCCGGTTATCGGCCCACGGCAGCAGTTTTACAGCAGACAGAGCGGCATGCAGGCGTTTTTGCAATTTCGCCCGATCCTGCATAAACGGTTGCATCAGCCTGGCATTTTCCTCCGGACCGGAACCCAGCACGCCTTTACCGTACATGTCGGCGGCAAAAGCCAGATAACCGAGTTCCGCCACTTTACGGGCTTTATCGGCAACAAATTCATCGCGCCCAACCCAGGCATGATGAATCAGCACCACCGGCCGTTGCCCTTTTATATCATCGTCATAAGCGAAAAAACCTTCCAGCGGAACATCGCCGTCCAGGTAACCAACTGTATTGGAAACTATACGCATTTAAATTTCCCCGTTTTGCGCTAATGCCGTTAAAAAGCCTTCGGCAGCCGCCTCGGCCAAATCGAGCACCCGCTCGAAACCGTAAGCGCCGCCATAGTATGGATCGGGTACTTCGCGGATATTGAGATGAAGCGCATAATCCAAAAAATATTTGAGCTTATGTTTGAATTCCGGCGGACAAAACTCATCCATGGATTGAAAATTATCTGCATCCATGACCAGTATATGATCGAACTCCTCAAAGTCGCTTGGCAGGACTTTTCTGGCTCGCAAATGCTTCAATTCGACTCCACGTTCTCGCGCCGCTTTTTGAGCCCTCAAATCGGGGCTATCACCCTGATGGTAGGCATGAGTCCCTGCCGAATCGATCCGGAATCGATCGGCTAACTGTTTTTTAGATACTAAGGCTGAAAAAACGCCCTCTGCAGTCGGTGATCGGCAGATATTGCCCATACAAACAAATAATATCTTGATTTTTTGCATACTTTTAAAGTTTTATGAAAATGGGTCGATAAAGTCGTTCAAATTGTAAGCTATACTTTAATAAAACGTCTTGAGTCAATAATCATGAACACTGAAGACAAAATTTACAACCAGTCCGGGAGATTCTTATGGTGCTGATGAACGTACATTCAGTTGGCGTAAAAGTAGTTGCAATTACCATGTTAGTGCTGACTGTTTTAGGCATTGCACTACTAATTATCTTCGCGAATGCGGAAAAACAAAAACTTATCGAGCGTAAAGTTGATGCTTCCCGGGAATTGCTTATAGTTTCGGAATCTATCCGTGACCATACCGTAAAAAAATGGGAAGAGGGTTTGTATTCGCCTGAACAACTTCGGCAGTTAGTTGAAAACAAGCCAAACAGAAGAGAGCTTATTCTCGAGACGGTTCCGACCGCAAATGCCTGGCAAGTCATCGAAAGCGAAGCTAAAGATGGCGGTTTTCGGTTTAAAGCGCCCTCCCTCAATCCCCGCAACCCGCCAAGAAATCAGCCCGACGAGACTGAACGCCAAGTTTTAGACAAATTTAAAGCCAATGCGTCGCTGACCGAATATCAAATAGTCGATGAAGAAAAACAGGAAATCCGCTATTTCAGACCGGTGAAAATGGTCAAGCAATGTGAGCTTTGCCACGGTGATCCCAGTACATCACAAGCTTTATGGGGCAACGATCAAGGTCAGGATTTGCTCGGTTACCCAATGGAAAACCGTCATGCCGGCGACCTGCACGGCGCTTTCGAAATTATCACGCCATTTAGCACCGCCCTTGGAGAATTGAAACAGACCATCTATTATGCGATCGGTTCTCTGGTTTTAAGTTTGTTCATCATTGCTTTCACCGGCTATTTTGTGATGAACAAAATCATTATCTCGCCTTTGACCGGACTGGCGCTTAATCTACAGGCTATCAGCAGCGGAGACGGCGATTTACGCGCCAGATTATCGGTATCAGGCAAATCCGAGTTTGCCTGGGTAGCAAACAGTTTTAACTCTTTCGTTAAAAAAATCGCTAAAACGGTTGAAGAAATCAGTGTCACCAGCGAAAAATTAGCCAACGCATCGCATCGTTTAAACGGTATTACCCAATCCACCCAAAAAGGCGTGGAACGGCAGTTGCAGGAAACTACGCTGGTTGCCAACGCCATGAAGCAGATGACATCGACTGTCCAGGAAGTCGCCAGAAATGCGGTTAAAGCTTCGGAAGCAGCGGAAACCGCAGACCGCGAAGCCGATTCCGGCAAGAACATCGTCAATGAAGCCGTTAAAGGCATCAACAACCTGGCTTCGGAAGTGGAAAATGCCGCCAATGTCATCCATGAGCTGGAAAACGACAGCAATAGCATAGGTGAAGTGCTGGGCGTGATACAGGGTATTGCCGAACAGACCAATTTGCTGGCCCTGAATGCCGCTATCGAAGCGGCGCGAGCCGGCGAGCAGGGTCGCGGCTTTGCGGTGGTCGCCGACGAAGTACGAACGCTAGCCAGCCGTACCCAAAATTCGACCTTGGAAATCCAGCAAACCATCGAAAGACTGCAAGGCCGAGCAAAGCAAGCCGTATCCGTGATGGAAAACGGTAGAAAACGCGCGGCATCCAGCGTAGAACAAGCGGCCTCGGCAGGCGGTTCGATTACTTCCATCAGTCAAAGAATCGACACCATCAACGACATGAACAACCAGATTGCCAGCGCAGCCGAAGAACAAACAGCCGTAGCAGAGGAAATTAACCGGAATATCAGCAATATCACGCACGTAACCCAGGAAACTTCTTCGGGCGCAAAAAATACTGCGGATGCCTGTCGTGAATTGCTCGAATTGGCGGATCAGCTTCGCTCGACTATCGGGAATTTCAAAATATGATTGGCCGCATTGAAGCGGGGTTTTGACCGCTTCAATACGCCGTCATTCAGTTTTACATTTTATTTGCGCGTTACCCCGGCGGCCCGCTTGGGTACACGGCTATAAAGCGGATGCTGAGTTTTACGCACCCAATCTGTCAAATTCTCACGTAAGTAAAAAACAGAGCTTCCTACAACGTAGGTATCGATTAAATTGCAAAAAGCTTCGCTTCGATTAAACTATAAAAAAACTTTCACCCTCCATAACGAGAAATCCACGATGACTCCCAGCATTAACCGGCTATTCGATGAAATTCACCACATTCCGCAAGTACCGGAAATCGTACGTACTCTCATCAACCAGCTTAACCAGCCTCATGCCGAAATGCTGGACATCGCCAAAAATGTCGAAAAGGAACAGGTGATTGCACTTAAAGTCCTGCGATTAGTCAATTCCGCTCATTTCGGCCTGTCGCGAAAAATCAGTTCCATTGGAGAAGCAACCATGCTGATCGGCATGGCTCAGCTCAAAACGCTGGTCGTGGCTTCCGGTATTATCGGTTCGGTGCCGGAAATTCCAAATTTCGACATTAAACAGTTCTGGAAAAAAACTTTCCTATGCGCAGCCTATGCGAAATGGTTTGCCGAAAAAGCCGGTCTACAGGCTGAAATTGCATACACCGCCGGTTTACTTAGCGGCATGGGTAATATTCTGATACAAATGGTTGCGCCTAAAGAAGCGAACGAAATTGACCAGCACGTCAAGGCCGGTAGTTTCCGCCCGGAAATCGAAAGGAACCGGCTGGGCTATACTAGCCGGTCTGTGTGTGCCGAGCTGTGCCGCCGCTGGAAACTCGGACCGGAGTTGATAGCAGCTATAGAACAATCCGCCGAACCTTTGTCGGCAGCAAATCCCGATAAATTAGCCTGTGCCGTATATCTGGGAGATTTCATCAGCAATTGCCGATTTCAGGGCAAGAGCACCGATGAAATAATAGCCAATTTTCCGGTTGAAATAGCCGCGCAAATAGGGTTCGATCCGAAAAGTCTACAGGAAAGCATCGACGAAATTCTCAGCATCAAGTCCAATTTGGAAGGACTGAATGATTAATCGCAGCCTTGTGGTTGGACATTGTTAGAAGTATCCCTGTTTTCATGCTAGAATAGGACGTTTTAAAACAGGGTATATATTATGGCAAAAGAAGATCAGATTGAAATGGATGGCAAGGTCATCGACACCCTGCCTAACACCATGTTCCGTGTCGAACTGGAAAACGGGCATATCGTCACTGCGCATATTTCCGGAAAAATGCGCAAACATTACATCCGCATCCTGACCGGCGACAAAGTTAGAGTAGAAATGACACCCTACGACTTGACCAAAGGCCGCATCACCTTCCGCAATCGCTAATCCCGTTTCGCACGGGACAGCGCGGCTTCTCCCTCTAGACCATCTTCATTTCCGAAACAGCAAGCTTAGAGCTTTCAATTGCGAAGGCCAGAACATCATTTTCAACATAAACGCGGACATGTCCGCCATTGCTCAAGCTGCCGAACAATAAAGCGTCCGCCAACGGTTTTTTGATTTTTTCCTGAATCAAGCGTGCCATTGGCCTTGCACCCATTTTTATATCGTAGCCGCGTTCGGCCAGCCAAACTCTGGCATCGGGTTCCAGGGTTAGCGTAACGTTCTTGTCAACCAAAACCGCTTCCAGTTCGAAGATGAATTTATCGACGACGCTACCGACCACAGTCAAATCCAATGGTTTAAACTGTACAACCGTATCCAGCCTGTTTCTGAATTCCGGCGAGAAAGCCCGTTCGATGACTTTCATGCTGTCCGTAGCATGATCCTGCTGGGTAAACCCGATTGAGGCGCGACTGCCCTCCTCCGCACCGGCATTAGTGGTCATGATCAGGATAATATTCCGGAAATCGGCTTTGCGGCCGTTATTATCGGTCAATGTGCCATGATCCATCACCTGTAACAACAGGTTAAAGACGTCGGGGTGGGCTTTTTCCAGTTCATCCAGCAACAACACGGCATGCGGATGCTTGGTAACCGCTTCGGTCAACAAACCGCCCTGATCGAAACCGACATAACCCGGAGGGGCGCCGATAAGCCGCGACACGGTATGGCGCTCCATATATTCGGACATATCGAAGCGTATCAGTTCAATGCCCAGCACCTTGGCCAACTGCCGTGTAACCTCGGTTTTACCGACACCGGTCGGTCCTGCAAACAGAAAGGAGCCTATGGTTTTGGTCGTATCCCGCAAACCGGCCCGCGACAATTTTATCGCCGAAGCCAATTCGGAAATCGCCTCGTCCTGGCCGAACACCAGCATTTTTAAGTTTTTTTCCAGATTGGACAGTTTATCCTTATCGTTGGCTGACACCGATTGCGCAGGCACTCTGGCTATTTTGGCGACAATCTCTTCAATTTCCGCCGTGTCGATGGTTGCCTTGCGATCGATATCGGCAAACAGACGCTGCCTGGCACCGGCTTCATCGATGACATCAATCGCCTTATCGGGCAAATGCCGGTCGGTTATATAGCGAACGGACAACTCAACCGCTCGCTGCAAGGCTTCGGTGGTGTATTTTAGACCGTGATGCTCCTCGAAACGGGTTTTTAGTCCTTTTAAAATCAGGATGGTATCCTCGACGGTCGGTTCCACGATATCGATTTTCTGGAAGCGGCGGGCCAAGGCATGGTCTTTCTCAAAGATGCCGCGATATTCCTGATACGTGGTAGAACCAATACAGCGCAGATGCCCGGAAGCCAGCACAGGCTTGATAAGATTGGAGGCATCCATCACCCCGCCCGAAGCGGACCCGGCGCCTATAATGGTATGAATTTCGTCAATGAACAAAATCGAGTTGGGCTCTTTTTTGAGCTGATTGATGAGCGCTTTCAGACGCTTTTCAAAATCGCCGCGGTATTTGGTGCCCGCCACCAAAGCCCCCATGTCCAGCGAATATATCACGTTGTTTAACAATATATCGGGCACCTGCTCTTCGACGATGCGCTTCGCCAACCCTTCGACAATCGCGGTTTTGCCGACACCCGCCTCGCCGACCAGCAAGGGGTTGTTTTTGCGTCTGCGGCATAATACCTGTATGGTGCGTTCCACTTCCGGATCGCGGCCTATCAGCGGGTCTATATTACCCTTGAGGGCTTCTTCGTTGAGATTTGTAGAGTATTTCTCAAGCGGACTGGCCATCGCTTCGCTACCGCCTCTTTCATTGTCGCCATCGTCGTTGGCATCCTTCCGGTGCTGCTGTTCGATTTTCGAAACGCCATGCGCCAAGTAATTGACCACATCCAGCCGGGTGATATCCTGCTTGTTAAGCAGATAGACAGCATGCGAATCCTGCTCGCTAAACAAGGCGACAAACAGATTGGCACCGGTTACTTCTTTTTTATCAGAAGCCTGCACATGAAAAACCGCTCGTTGCAAAACCCTCTGAAATCCTAGAGTCGGTTGGGTTTCCCGCTGGATATCATCCGGAATCAAGGAGATGGTCTCATCGATAAACCGGGTTAATTCGCCCCTTAACGCATTCACATTGCAACCGCAGGCTATCAGTATCGGTATGGTCGTTACGTTATCCAGCAAGGCAAGTAATAAATGCTCCACAGTGATAAATTCATGCCTTTTGGCATGGGCACCTGTAAAAGCAGCGTTTAATGTCACTTCGAGTTCTTTACTTAACATGATTTACCTCTCACGCCTCTTCCATCGCACACATTAACGGATGATGATGCTCACGGGAATAATTATTGACTATATGTACTTTGGTCTCGGCCACATCCTTAGTGTAAGTTCCGCAGACACCGACACCTTGCGTATGCACTTGCAGCATCACCTGCGTTGCTCTTTCTTCGCTCATGTTAAAAAAATGAGTCAGTATTTCTACAACAAAATCCATAGGCGTAAAGTCGTCATTCAACAGAATAACTTTATACAATGGCGGTTTTTTCAACAGCGGCTTGGCTTCCTGCAAGGCCGTATTGCCATCGGGTTCTTTAAAAGGTTCTAAATCGGACATCGTTTTTGGTTCTTGAATTCATATGCAATTAACATAGCGGTTAATCCTCGAAATTTCAATCTTTGCACATATAAAAAACAATTCGGGTAAAATGCGGCCCTTTTATCCTTTTCTAAAAGCCCATGGTTTGGAAGCCTCATGTTACAGTTGCCGCTGTGATTGAAAAAGACAATCGTTATTTACTGGTCGAAGAGACAACATCCAATGGGTTAGAGTTCAATCAACCGGCCGGGCATTTGGAAGCCGGAGAAAGCCTGATCGAAGCCGTGAAACGCGAAGTGCAGGAAGAAACCGCCTGGCAATTCGAACCGCAATACTTGATTGCCGTACAGCTTTGGCGAAAAAATCCCGAGTCTCCCAGTTTCATGCGCTTCTGCTTTACCGGCGAAATCCATTCACACAATCCGAACCAAGCTCTCGACGAAGGCATTATAAACACGCACTGGTTAAGCCATGAAGCTATTATCGCACGCTCCGGGCGAATTCGTAGCCCCCTGGTATTATTAAGTATAGCGGAATACCTAGAAGGGCATCGTTACCCGCTTTCCTTACTACAATCTTTTCTCGATTTGGCATGAACAAACACATCATCGTCGGCATGTCCGGCGGCGTGGACTCTTCAGTGACTGCATTGGCATTACTGGAACAAGGCCATAAGGTCACCGGTCTGTTCATGAAAAACTGGGAAGAAGACGACGGCAGCGAATATTGCACAGCGATGCAGGATTTGGCCGATGCTCAACAGGTTTGCGACACATTGGGCATCGAGTTAAAAACCGTGAATTTCGCCGCTGAATACTGGGAGGAAGTTTTCGAAGTATTTCTGGCGGAATTTCAGGCAGGACGCACGCCGAACCCGGATATCCTATGCAACAAACACGTCAAGTTCAAAGCCTTTTTGAACTATGCAATTGAAGATCTGGGTGCCGAATACATTGCCACCGGCCACTATGCCCGCGTTGCGGCTTGCGGCGAAGAATATCAATTGCTGAAAGGTCTGGACCCCAACAAGGAACAGAGCTACTTCCTTTATGCCATGGGTCAAAAAGCCTTGTCCCGGACTTTATTCCCTATCGGCCATCTGCACAAACCGCAGATTCGCGCCATGGCAGACAAAGCCGGTTTCGCCAATAGCCGAAAAAAAGACAGCACCGGCATTTGCTTTATCGGCGAACGCAAATTCAAGGAATTTCTGCAACGCTATCTACCCAGCCAGCCCGGCGAAATCCGCACGCCGGAAGGCCGGAACATCGGCCGTCACCACGGCTTGATGTATTACACCCTGGGCCAACGCCAGGGTCTGGGCATAGGCGGTGTAAAAAACGCGCCCGACCAACCCTGGTTCGTGCTTGATAAGGATTTGGACAACAATGTTTTGCTGGTAGGTCAAGGGCATGATCATCCTTTGATGCTACACAACACCCTGGAAGCCGGTCAACTGGACTGGTGCAGCGGCAAGCCCTTAACCGAAACCATCCGTTGCGCAGCCAAGACCCGTTACCGGCAGCCCGATCAGGCTTGCATGGTTTTACCTTTGGCAGAAGGCCGAATCAAGGTTAGTTTCGAGCAGAGGCAACGGGCCATCACGCCGGGACAGTCGGTAGTGTTTTATGATGGCGAGGTTTGTTTGGGCGGAGGTATTATCGAAGCCAAGTATAACGAATAGCCGCTTTACTTCGAAACGGTCAATTAAATGAACTTTACAAACCGGGTAGAGTCAACTTTATGCTGTAAGCCCAGTTTAAAATTCGGACGACGAATGGAGCCCACGTAGGGTATGCACTGCATACCTTTTTAAGCTGTCATCATTGATTTTTTGAATCCAAAGATTTGAAAAGGTACGCAGTACGTACCCTACAATCTTTCCTGATTTACACCGAGTGGTTAAGTTCAACCCTTCTCTTTGAAATTATCCGCAAGCAACGAGCAACTTCATCCTGAACACAGAAATAACCTTTAGATATAGATCGAAATGTATGAAAGTCCAACGTGCCCTAATTGTTCTTTTGCTACTGATTGCGCAAAGCGGTTGTATGCCGATGGCTTATCCACCCGGCGCAAAAAATAATGTAGCGCAACTTGGCGAAAACGCTTTTCTTACCGAAGACGGCGCAAGTTTGCCTTTACGTCATTGGTTGCCGAAAAACGAACCTGAAGCAGTGATTATCGCGTTGCACGGGTTTAACGATTACAGCCATTTTTTTGATTTGCCAGGCGAATATTTCAGCAATCTGGGCATCGCCAGTTTCGCTTACGATCAACGCGGTTTCGGCGCGGCTCCGCAACGCGGCTTGTGGGCTGGCAGCGAGACCTATGCAAACGACTTGCAAGTTTTAACGAAACTGGTCAAACAACGTTATCCGAAACATCCGATTTATCTGCTCGGCGAAAGCATGGGCGGCGCGATTGTTATCACTGCCATGCGCCAGGCGGATATGCCCAAAGTCGCCGGTATCATTCTCGCTGCGCCAGCCTTATGGGCCAGATCGACCATGCCCTGGTATCAAACCGGTTTGCTATGGACGCTGGCGCACAGCATGCCGTGGTTGACCTTGACCGGGCGAGGGGTTGGCGTCATGGCATCCGATAATATTGACATGCTTCGCGCCATGGGTCGCGACCCCTTGGTTATCAAGGCAACCCGGGTGGAAACGGTGTACGGGTTGACCGATTTGATGGACGCTGCATTTGAAAGTGCCACGTCGCTACATGGGAATACCCTGATGCTTTACGGCGAAAAAGACGAAATCATCCCCAAGGAACCGACTTACGCGTTTTTACAGCAAATGCTCGCGACGGATACGGCGGACAAAACCGTGGCGATTTATCCGCACGGCTACCACATGCTGCTCCGCGATTTGCAAGCACCGACCACCTGGAAGGACATCGTCGCCTGGATTAACGACAGCCCGGACAAACTGCCCTCGGGTGCGGATAGCCGGGCGAAACAATTGTTAAGTAACGAGATAAGCCGTAATCCATAGAGTTCTTATCACACCCCATTTTTAGCTGCCATCCTTCATGCTTATGGTGCACGATAACAGTTATAAACCGCTGTCGGTTAATTTTCTCTAGTATCTATTCATTTTAGAATGAACAGCCTATCGCCATAAATTAGACAACTTAACATTGTGAAGATTCTGATTAGGTCACGCAGGCCAATTTAAAAAAAGTGACAATAGGCTACGATAGATCAAACGTTGCTACCTTAAACTTACCAAGGACATTGGGCAAAAATTGAATGAAGCCCAATAATCAAGGCTGACCAACAACAAAAGGCTTTTATGTTGCACTGCGCTGAGGCGATATAATACCCTTCAATCAAAACCAGACTCATTTTAGGATAAATTCAATATGACGCTCTCCGCCATATCCCCCATCGATGGTCGCTACGCCGGCAAAGTTGACGCTCTGCGCCCCATTTTCAGCGAATACGGCCTGATACGCTACCGTGTCGAAGTTGAAGTGCGCTGGCTGCAAGCCCTGGCTGCGCAAGCCGAAATTATCGAAGTACCGGCTTTGTCGGATTCGGCAAATCAGTTGCTGAACAGTATTGTCAGCGATTTTTCCGACGCGGACGCTCAAGCGGTTAAAACCATCGAAAAAATCACGAATCATGATGTTAAAGCCGTTGAGTATTTTCTGAAAGAAAAAATAAAACACAACGCCGAACTCAATGCCATCGGCGAGTTTATTCACTTTGCCTGCACTTCGGAAGACATCAACAACCTGTCTTACGCCTTGATGTTAAAGGAAGGCCGTATCCTGATGCTGGCGGAAATCGACGCCTGCATAGATGCCATTAAGCAATTGGCTTTGGAGAGTGCAGATCAGCCGATGCTGTCCCGCACTCACGGCCAATCGGCGACCCCCACCACCACCGGCAAGGAGTTTGCCAATGTCGTCGCCAGGATGCAACGCCAGCGCCAGCAAGTGGCCGGCGTCGAACTGTTGGGAAAAATCAACGGCGCGGTCGGCAATTACAACGCTCACTGCGTGGCTTATCCGCTGCTGGATTGGGAACAGTTCGCCAAAACTTTTGTGGAATCCTTAGGCTTAAGTTTTAATCCCTATACCATTCAAATCGAACCGCACGATTACATGGCCGAACTGTTCCATGCCCTATCCCGCTTCAATACCATCCTGCTGGATTTCGACCGCGACATTTGGGCTTATATCTCGCTGGGCTATTTCAAACAAAAAACCATCGCGGGCGAAGTCGGCTCTTCGACCATGCCGCATAAAGTTAACCCCATCGATTTTGAAAATTCCGAAGGCAATCTTGGTTTAGCCAACGCCATTTTCGGTTTTTTAAGCGAAAAACTACCGGTATCGCGCTGGCAACGCGACTTGACAGATTCTACCGTGCTGCGCAATATCGGAGTCGGTATAGCACACACCAGCATTGCCATTCAATCGACTTTGAAAGGAATTTCCAAACTGGAAATCAACCCTGAATTGATCAATCAGGATCTAGATGGCAATTGGGAAGTGCTGGCAGAACCGATTCAGACCGTGATGCGCCGGTACGGCATCGAAAAACCGTACGAGAAACTCAAAGAACTGACCCGTGGACAGCGCGTCACCGGCGAAGCCATGCGAGCCTTCGTGGAAAAACTGGAGATTCCGGCCAGCGCCAAAGCTGAATTGCTGGCCCTGACCCCGCATAGTTATACAGGTTATGCCGCGAAATTAGCTAAGAACATAGGCTGATTTCAAGTTAGTGCTGAATTTTATCTGGATTTTCTTTTTTCTCAGCGCGTTCTTCACGGCCCTTTGTAAATGGTTGCTGTTCGGCGATCAGGCTGTATTTTCCGCGCTGATGACGGCTATGTTCAGCCTGTCGAAATCCGCCTTCGAAATTTCGCTGGGTTTAAGCGGCGTACTGACCTTATGGCTGGGAATCATGAAAATCGGCGAACACAGCGGTTTCATTGCCCTGTTAACCAAAGCCCTGAATCCGCTGTTCAGCCGCCTGATGCCGGAAATCCCCAAGGATCATCCTGCCCTGGGGGCGATGATGATGAATATCGCCGCAAATATGTTGGGCCTGGATAACGCGGCAACGCCGATGGGCATTAAAGCCATGCAGGAAATGCAAAGCCTTAATCCCCATCCGGATCGGGCCAGCAACCCGCAGATTCTGTTTTTGGTGATCAACACCTCCTCGGTGACGCTATTTCCGGTCACCATCTTCGCCTATCGGGCGCAGATGGGGCAGCCAATCCAACCGATGTGTTTATCCCGATACTGATTGCCACTTACATGGCAACCATGACCGGTTTGCTGGCTGTGGCTGCCGTGCAAAAAATCAATCTGCTGGATAAAATAGTATTGGCTTATCTGGGCGGCCTTACCGTGCTGGTAGCCGGGATTCTGAGTTATTTCGCCGGACTGGATCAGGCCGAGATGCTAAAGCAGTCGGCCTTGATCAGCCATGTAATTCTTTTCAGCCTGGTGATTGCTTTCATTTCCGCAGCCGCTTATAAGCGCCTGAATGCTTACGAACTGTTTATCGAGGGCGCTAAACAGGGGTTTCAGACCGCTATCGGCATCATTCCCTATTTAGTGGCCATGCTGGTGGCCTTCGGCGTGTTTCGGGCCAGCGGCGCATTGGAGCTTTTGACGCAAGCCATTCGTTTGCTGGTGGATTTTTTACACCTTGATAACCGTTTCATCGACGGCCTGCCGACTGCGTTTCTGAAACCGTTCAGCGGCAGCGGCGCCAGGGCGATGATGATAGATACCATGCGCACCCACGGCGCCGATTCGTTTGCCGGGCGTCTGGCTTCGGTGGTGCAAGGCAGCACCGAGACCACCTTTTATGTGCTGGCAGTCTATTTCGGCGCGGTGGGCATCAAAAACATCCGCCATGCCGCAACCTGTGGCATGATTGCCGACCTGGGCGGTATTATCACCGCCATTTTTGTTACTTACTGGTTTTTTGGATAAACAACCTAAGCTTCTCTTTATTTCACATTAGTAACTATTCAGCGTAGTCACATTAAGGCAAAGCCAATCTTAGCGCTCAAAAATATCCGAAAGCTGACTGGCGTCAATTGCACGGTCAAACCAGCGTTCAATATCTTCCAAGGTAGCAGCCGAGATTTTGGCTGTAATATCCGGTGGTATGGGGCCAAAACGCTTTGATAGCAGTTTTTGCAAGGATTGACCATAATCTGATTTTCGACAATGACTTCAATAAATTGTCTTTTTGGAGCACGCACGCCTTCAAGTCGGTCGTCGATAACAAACAATACGACTGGATAGAACGAAACGAATTTGAGACACGCATGCAACAATCGCTTGAAATTTTGCGAACAGCAATTGATACAATGCCGGTCGAATGGTTGGAGTTTAACAATGAATATAACAATTTTAATGCTGAACAAAACCGGCAACGCCTTGAAAATGAGGCGAATGGCAGCCTTTGGTCAAAAATGGCATGAATAAGCAAATCTGCAAATACAGCATTATCCGCTTCCAGCCATACGCTGAAACCGAAGAATTTGCCAATATCGGTGTTGTACTTTATGCAGCAGCATCTAAGCGCGTTGAGTTTAGATTGCTGGAAGCCAAGCAGCATGCTCGGATTACGCATTTTTTTGATCCGGTGTGCAGAGAAGCGTTCACGCAAGTCTCTAGTATTATCCGGGATGAAATGGAACGAATTAAACGCCTTTTGGGAAATGGCGGAAGCATCTTGCTAATCAGTTTAAATTTTGACCCGTTCCGTTACCATAGCAATAATGCGTCCCTTTTTATACCCTTCATTTCCTCGCCAAGTGGTAAAATTCGCACCAACAACCGCATGCTGTGCGCTACTAGACGCGCCACGGGCACGGCCTATTTTTTTATTTAGCAGTATCAATTGAATGGACTGCTACTTACTAGTTTTTCGGATAAACCCCTACATGCAGATACATTTAAAAACCCTGGGCTGCCGTCTCAACGAAGCCGAGCTGGAAACCTGGGCGCAAGCCTTTCAAGCCGCCGGACACCAAATTACCCGGCAACTAGCCGATGCACAACTGGTGGTGATGAACTCCTGCGCGGTGACACAGGACGCGGTGCGTAAATCGAAACAATTGATCCGCCGCATTCACCGCGACAACCCGCAAGCCAAACTGGTGGTCAGCGGCTGTTATGCCAGTCTGAACGAAGCCGAAGCCGCACAGTTGCTGGGCGTAGATTTAATCGTCAGTAATAAGGATAAAAACCTGTTGGTGGAAAAAACCCTGGAAAACTTGAATTTAGACAGCATGCCGTCCATGTCCACCGAACCCGGAGAGGTTTCGCTCTTCAGCCGCGGACGGCAACGGGCTTTTGTCAAAGTCCAGGACGGCTGCCGCTACCGCTGCACGTTTTGTATCGTTACGGTAGCGCGCGGCGAAGAACAAAGCCGTCCTATACAAGCGGTGATTGAGGAAATCAACACCCTGCATAGCCAGGGCATACAGGAAGCGATTATTACCGGGGTGCATCTGGGCGGTTACGGCAGAGATATCGACAGCAATCTGCTGGAATTAATCACCGCCATTCTGGAAAACACCGACATACCGCGTTTAAGGCTAGGCTCGCTGGAACCGTGGGAATTGCCGGACGGTTTTTTTGAATTATTTAAAAACCCAAGGCTGATGCCGCATTTGCATCTGCCTTTGCAAAGCGGCAGCGATGCAGTATTGCGGCGCATGGCCAGACGCTGCAAAACCGAAGAGTATGCAGGCATCGTTGCGACAGCCAGAGCCGCTATCCCCAACTTCAATATCACCACCGACATTATTGTCGGCTTTCCCGGCGAAACCGAACAGGAATGGCAGGAAAGTTTCGACTACATCAATAAGATAAGCTTCGGGCATATTCATATTTTCAGCTATTCTCCACGGGAGGGTACTAAAGCCGCCGTTTTGCCTGATCAGGTGAGTCAGGCGATTAAAAAGCTGCGCAGCAAGCAATTACATGACTTGGCGGACAGCATGAAGCAACGCTTTGTTGCCGAAAATATCGGTAACAAAGCGCCCGTGCTGTGGGAAAGCCAAGCCGAAGACTTGGACAACCGGCAAATCCGATATTTCGGCTATACGCCGAATTATTTAAGAGTCGCTTGCGATGTGCATGTAGATGAGGAAATGGAAAACCGGATTTTACCGGCCCGTTTAAGCCGGAGCGGACCGGGATTTATCCTGGCGGAGCTGGATTAATCACAGTGTTGCCAAAACCCTGATCGGGAAGACCCAGAGCGTCGGCGGATGCATTCCCACGCGGGAGCGTGGGAACGATTGGAACCCCGGATCAATAAGGACTGAACGGCCCCATGCCAGTGCCGTTTTTCTCCTCGTATTTCAAAACATCTTCTTCCGGAACGTTACCGTCGTGTATCAGATAATTCCGTCTGGAAATATAGGCGTTTTTGAAAAACTCGTAACGGTCGATGGCGGCTTCCGAAATCACTTTTTCCAGGCCCAGGTTATTGGCGCGGGTATCGACGGCTTTTAATACGCCCAGTCCACCCGAAACAGCATAGGAGACATACGTGGTTGTGCCGAAATAAATGCCGGTGTAACTGATGGGGTTCATGGCTGCATCGCCTATCAAACCGAAAACGCCGCGTGGCGAACTCGGTCCGAAGAACGGTAGCACCAGATAAGGGCCGGCCGAGACACCCCATATACCTAAAGTTTGATCGAAATCTTCATTATGTTTAGGCAGATCGATCATGGTGCCGACATCGATCAAACCGCCGACACCCGCCGTGGTATTGACCAGAAGCCTGGCGCCGTCCAGACCGGACTGAGAAAATTTGCCTTGAAAAACATCGTTGGCGGTAACGCCGATATCATCAAGATTGCTAAAAAAATTGGTCACGCCGTGATGGGCAAAGCCTGGCATTACCCAATCATAGCCTTTTGCCAAAGGTTTCATGACATAATTGTCGAGACCGTCGTTAAACGACTGCGCGCCTCTATTCCATCCCTCCCAGGGGTCCTTAGGATCGTTGCCATGTGTGGTGGCGCAAGCGTTTAATAACGACAGCATAGCTGTGGCGATTATTGTCCGTGTTTTGTTTTTTTTATTGTGCATGATATTCACCTTGCTATTCTGAATACTTTTTGAACGTTTCTTAAACTCGCGTAACATAGCATACATTCGATTTTTTACTCCAAACAAAAGTCATGGAAATCAGCCCATACCCGCTCGGCAAACGCTTTCGGGGATATTTGCCCGTCATAATCGATATCGAAACCGCCGGCTTTAATGCCAAAAAAAATCCGCTACTGGAAATCGCCGCCATCATTGTAGAACCGGACGAACATGGCTGGCTACATATTACTGAAAAACATTTTAGCAATATTATACCCTTTAAAAATTCGGAATTAGATGACGCAGCTCTCAAATTTACAGGAATAGATCCTTATCATCCGTTCAGAATGGCAATTGATGAAAAAGAAGCACTGAACAAGCTGTTTACGCCGATCAAAGCCGCAGTCAAACGCAACGAATGCAAGCGGGCGATTTTGGTCGGCCACAACCCTGCATTCGATCTGAATTTTTTGAATGCCGCCATCGAACGCACCAAATACAAAAGAAGTCCTTTCCATCCTTTCAGTAGCTTCGATACGGCAACGCTGGGCGGACTGGTTTACGGACAGACCGTATTGGCAAAAATTGCTCAAGCGGCGGGACTGGAATGGGATAACGACAAAGCACATTCGGCGCTTTACGATGCCGAACAAACTGCTGAACTGTTTTGCCTGATCAACAATCGCTGGAAAAAATTATCGGAGCTGGAAACAGTTTAGATGCGTGGGTTATAGGCTTTGCATCGCCTCCGCGAATGAAAGGCACTCCCAATAAAACAAAGCCTCATAGGAAGTGCTGAGCGATAGCGAAGCGCATCAGTCGCGATTTTATCCAAAAAAGTGTCTTTCAAAGCCGTAGGGTATGCACTGCATACCCAAAGCCCATTCAATTCGCACGGCCTAAAAAGGTACGCAGTGCGTACCCTACAGTTTTCTTTAAACCGCTTCCTGATTAGCTGCCGCCGCCAGCATAGGCTCAAGCTCGGACTTATTGTACAAATCGAGAACGATATCGCAACCGCCGATTAACTCGCCTTTAATGTAGAGTTGCGGAAAAGTCGGCCAGTTCGAATATTGCTTCAGTGCTTCGCGTAACTCCGGATCATCTAGAATATTCACCGATTTATATCTGGCATTACAGACCTTCAATACCTGTACGACACGGCCTGAAAAACCGCATTGCGGAAAATCGGGAGTGCCTTTCATGTATAGCACCACAGCATTTCTGTTTAGTTGATCTTCAATTTTCTCGATAACGCTCATGACTTACACCCAATCAAAAATTTTAACCTAGTGATTCTATCAACTATTTGCTTTCCCCGTAAACCGGTTTATACCCTCTGACACCAAATACCGACAAAGAGGTTAATCAACCCATGCTTCAAGAGCACCAAACGATAGCAACAGCAAATACACCTCAATTAATACTTATTGAAATAGACAAATAGTAGGCTAAACGGAACCGCTGTTTCGATAAAGTTATTGAGAATAATTTTCACTTTTCAACCTTGAATCGTCGCACATCCTATCCGATTCTAAACTACAATGTTATCTGTACGATTTTTACGGAACACCCGGTTTGACCGGCAATGATGACTATAAGCGATAGATCGGTATTGAGTCCGCTGTCCAAGCGCCACGTCACCGCATGGGATATTTCGGCCTCGATTTGATGACAAGAATCGCGTTTAGCCATTCCTCAGGTACCCAGGTCAATTTGGGGGCATCAATTTACTCCCGGTAATGTATTTACCCTTAATAGACCAACATAAAATCCGTTAGATATTTGTTTATTTTTAGAAGCTCCGATATGTCAACGCCATTGCCATCATCCTATTTGCCGAAAAACAATTTTATCTCTTTGCTGATTATTATTAGCATGGTGATTGGTTTTTCAGAAGCACTGGTCATGCTGCTGCTGGATATGATGCATCGGAATATGGTGTTCACACCCGTCCAAGAGGCGATTTTGGATGCTGTTCTGCTTACAGGCCTGAGCGCGCCGTTGTTGTGGTGGTTGGCGTTGCGACCCATGGAAAAACGTCTTGCGTATGAGCATGCCCGTGCAGCCGAGCAAGCCAGACTCAACTCAGAGCTACGTACCGTGTTGGATATGCATGCATTAGTCAGTATCACGGATATTCAAGGCAACATTATCTATGTCAACGACAAGTTTTGCGAAATTTCGGGGTTCACACACGATGAACTCATTGGGCAGAACCATCGGATCGTCAAATCCGGCTATCATGATAAAACCTATATTGAGAATATGTGGCTCACCATTGCCGGAGGCGAAAGTTGGCAAGGCGAATTTTGCAATCGCCGTAAAGACGGTCGTTTTTACTGGGTGGATAGTACCATAGTCCCGTTACTGGACGAGAACGGCAAACCCAGGCAATACATATCGATACGCCGGGATATAACTGAAACCAAGGAAAATGAAGCCAAATTAATGCAACTGAAACAGGCATTGGATGCCAGTCAGGATATGGTGCTTATTACCGATTCCAGTGGTTATATTCAATACGTAAATCCTGCACTTTGCCAGTTTACCGGTTGGAACGAATCTGCTTTGATCGGTGAACCGCCTTCTCTATTCGATACAGCCAATACAAACCGAGAACGACTGACTGCGATGCAGCAAAAGCTTAGGAATGGTGAATCCTGGTCAGGGCGGTTGTTGAACCGGCGCAGAGGGATGCCGCCTGTTCGTATCGCGGGTCAAGCGATACCTGCCGACCCATTGGAATATTGGGCGGATATTAATGTGACTCCTGTACTGGATGCAGAGGGTAGAATGTCAGGTTTCGTGCAAATTCAGCGGGATGTGAGTGCTCAGGTCGAACGCGAAGCCGTCATGAAACTGGAGGCCGCCGACACAAACGCGCGCTTGGCAATCTCCCTGGCTTTACAACAACCCCTACCGATTAAAAAACGCCTAACGGAAGTGATGGAAATTTTGTTTGATCTTCAAGCCTTCGAACTGCAACGCAAAGGCGGCATTTTTTTGAAGGCCCAGGATGAGGATTATCTCCATATGTTTATGTTGCACGGCAAATTCAGCGAGGAATTCATCCGCCGTGAACAACGCATTCCCTTAGGCGCCTGCTTGTGTGGCCGTGCTGCAAACTCCGGCGAAATTATCGTTTCGGACGATTGCTTTTGCGACCCACGCCATGAACATCAATTTGACGGCATGCAGCCGCATGGTCATTACATCGTCCCTATCGTTTCGGGTCAAAGCATCCTTGCCATTCTATTTCTCTATACCGACCCTTACCCTATTCAAAGCGAATCCCGAATAACCATGCTTTCACAGGTAGGCGACTTGATTGCTCTCGCCATGCTGCAAGAACAAGCGCAAGCCGCCTTGGCGACGGCGCGCGACGCTGCGCTGCAAGCTTCACAAACCAAGTCTGATTTTCTTTCCAACATGAGTCATGAAATCCGCACCCCCATGAATGGCGTATTGGGTATGTTGGATATTTTGAAGGACACCGAGATGTCTCGTGAACAATGCGATTTGGTGGAAACCGCTGCCAACTCCGCAGAGTCGCTGTTGAAAATCATCAACGATATTTTGGATTTTTCCAAACTGGAAGCCGGCAAATTCGAACTGGAACATATCCGCTTTAATTTGCCGTCTCTGGTGGAAGAGGTTTGCACGCTTCAAGCGGCTCGCGCACACGCCAAAGCGTTGGAATTAAATTGTTATATTCCAGTGGATTTACCACGCTGGTGGCAAGGCGATCCGACGCGCATCCGCCAAGTACTCATTAATCTGGTCGGCAATGCAATCAAGTTTACCGAACAAGGCGAGATTTCTGTGAAAGTAATCCCAGCAGCCAACATTGAAACCCCAAACGGCTTACGCTTTGAGGTGAGAGACACCGGTATTGGGATTGCGCCTGAGCAACAAGCGCGTTTATTTCAAGCATTTTCACAGGCCGACAGTTTAACCGCCCGTCGCTTCGGGGGAACCGGTCTTGGTTTATCGATCAGCAAAAATCTGGTTGAACTTATGGGAGGGGTGATTGGTATTGAAAGCGCACCCGGTCAAGGCGCCTGTTTTTGGTTTAACCTGCCATTCATGCCGGTTGATCAAACTCAGGTGGAATCTCAGCTTTTCGATCTTGTTGGAAAACGGGCCTTGGTCGTTGACGACAATGCCACCAACCGGACGATTCTGGAACATTATCTTAACCACTGGGGGATGGCTGTTCATTCGGTTGACAACGGTCCAGCGGCTTTGACTGCCATGGTGGCAGCCGCTGAGAATACTGAACCGTTTGATTTGCTGCTATTGGATCTACATATGCCGGGCATGGATGGATTAGCATTGGCACGCGCCATTTGCGAAACCCCAACCATTGCGGCAACGCCTCGCCTGCTTTTAACCTCGGGTGGATATGGCCATGAAGCAGAGTTAAAAGCCTTAGGCATTGCACAAAGCCTGCTTAAACCTGTGCGTCAATCGCAACTCTATGAAGCTATTCTGAATACTTTGCTGCTGAATAGCAAAACATTGACGCCAAAAGACAGAGGAACAGCGAACTCAGCTATCTATACTGCACCCAATTACAGCGGTAAACGGATACTCGTCGCCGAAGACAATCCGGTTAATCAGAAAGTCGTGCTGGCGATGTTGGCCAAGTTTCAACTGAAACCAGATCTGGCGGAAAATGGGCAGATGGCTCTGGATTTAATGGCGAAGCAGCCTTATGACCTAGTGCTGATGGACTGCCAGATGCCGATCATGGATGGCTACGAAGCCACACGGATTCAACGCGGACGGGAAATTTCAAAGAGAACCCTATCACGCCTGCCTATTGTCGCGCTCACTGCCCACGCCACCACAGAAGCCCGTGATGAGATCTGTTTGACGGCGGGGATGGATGATTATCTGAGCAAACCTATCAATCGCAACGAATTGACTGAAGTGCTCATGCGTTGGATGGGCGCTGTGCAAACGAGCAATACCGCATCACAGCCCTTAGAAACAGGGATCAGTCAAACACCAGCCTGTGAAAGCGAATGTTGGGATGAATCCGCTACCCTTAAATTTATAGAAGGTGACGAAGAATTGCTGGGCGAACTGATTCAGTTATTTATTGAAAACGTACCTAAGCGATTGGCAGAATTGCACAGTTCGCTTGTGAAAAATGATCTCGATGCATTAGCAAACGCCGCTCATGCCATTAAGGGTATGACAGGGAGTTTTTTTGCTGAACCGGCTACATCGCTGGCATCTGAACTTGAATACAGCGCACGGCACGCAAAGGACGCTGAATTGAGGTTGATAACGGCCAAATTAACTGAAGCCGTCACGCAATTGATCGTAGCGTTCCAGCAAAGACAAGGCCTTGATTCATGAGCGCCACGATTAACTTTCAAGAGCTGAAATCCACTGTTCGGTTGCCTTCCCCTTCGGGCGTAGCCTTGACCATTATGAAACTGGCTCAACAGGAAGACGCCACTATTCAACAAGTAACGCAATCGATCAAGGCTGATCCTGCTTTGAGTGGGCGAATTTTACGTTTTGCCAATTCAGCCGCCTTCGGCGCGCGAAGAGCCATTGCGAGTGTGCAGGATGCCGCAATGCTGATGGGCATGCAAACAGTCCGTAATTTCGCACTGAGCATTTCATTGGTGGAAAACAATAAGAAAGGCAATTGTCCGGGATTTAACTATGCCATTTACTGGTCGCAATCGTTGGCGATGGCGGTAGCCCTTGCGGCAATCACCGCCCGCGAACGAACAGTAGCGCCTGAAGAAGCGTTTACAGTCGGGTTACTGTCTGAAATTGGCCGCCTCGCGTTAGCGTCTGCCTGGCCGGAGGCCTACGGCGAATGTTTACAACAAGAGAAAGGCGAGCCGCTGCTAAAGTTAGAACAAACCCGTTTTTCCATTGATCATCGAACCCTGTGTTTAATGCTTCTGGCTGACTGGGGATTGCCAAGACTTTTTCTGGATGCATTGGAACTGAGTTTTGCAGCAGAAGTGACTGATGTTTCGCGAACTGCCCGTTTTGCCAGGCAACTGAATTTCGCTCGGAAACTTGGCCGATATTGTCTGGCTGATTCGGCTTATCAACCCGTATTATTGGCAGGTTTGGAAAAAGAAGCATGTCATCATGCCATGGATAAAGCTACATTGCTCAGGGTTGTTGATGAAGTGATCGAACAGTGGCATACGTGGGGAAAAGAAATTAACGTTAAAACAGACTTACACTACTCCCTGGAACAGTCAAAAGAGTCATCTTCTAATACAACCGGCCTGGAACTGCTCTTGGTGGATGATGATCCGATGATGATCGCCCGCCTGTCCAAACAACTAAGCACGGCAGGGTATCGCGTCGCAGTCTGTAATGACGGCGAATCTGCATTGAAATATATCGTTGATTATCAGCCACCCTTATTAATCACCGACTGGCGGATGCAACCGATGGATGGCATTGCGCTCTGCAAAGCCGTGCGAGCAACAGATTTTGGCCGAAAGCTTTATATCATTATGCTCACTGCCGCAGAAACTGAAGATGATCTGGTTGCAGCCTTCAATGCCGGTATTGACGACTATGTGACCAAGCCGGTCAGTTCTAAGGTGCTGTTTTCGCGATTGCGCGCCGGCCAGCGTATTGTCGAACTGCAACAGGAAGTCGAAAAAGAACAACGTGGTGTTCAACGCTATACAGCGGAACTGGTAGCGGCCAATCGCCGCCTTGAATTGATGGCGCATACCGATATGCTCACTGATTTACCCAATCGTCGCTATGCATTAAGCCGGTTGGCTCAGGAATTTGAAACAGGGCTCCGTTTCAACCGGCCGTTGAGTGTCTTAATGTTGGATCTGGATCACTTTAAATCCATCAACGATACCCTTGGTCACGATGCAGGCGATCAAGTGCTGGCGCATGTAGCCAAATTGATTAAACAATCTTTACGGGCTAGTGACATAGCCTGCCGATTAGGGGGCGAGGAGTTTATGGTGATCGCCACCAACACCAATGGGACAACGGCCTTGTTGTTGGCTGAACGCATACGCAGCACTATCGAAAAAAACCAGCCTGATGGTCTTACGCTACGGAGACCGATGACCGTCAGCATAGGTGTCGCTGGAGCGTTGGGGCCTAAACCGGACTGGAAAGAGTTAATGCTGCAGGCCGACCAAGCGCTGTACCATATTAAACAAGGCAATCGCAATGGCGTGCACCTGGCTTGATGGCGAATGTGCGAAGCGATTATCGTCATGGCGCACAGACTAGGGCTAAAAGTCATTGCCGAAGGCATAGAAACCAAAATTCAGAAAGACCTGCTCACTGCTGTAGGCTGCGACTACGGACAAGGTTTTTTCTTCGCACACCCCATGCCGATCGATCATTTCGATAGATGGTTTTCGGTAAGAAAGGCCGCTTGATTTGTCGAGTAAAATTATCCACCCCGAACAGTAATGCCTCATACAGATAATTTGCCAAATAGCGACAGGGCAAAATGTTCGTCCAACTGCTGTTGAATAGCCTGTAATTGCACAAATCCGGCTTGCGCCGCATCCAGTTGCCCCTCATTCATTTGATACATCAATACCTTGGCTAACCTATGCATTTCTAGGTGCAGTTTCTCAACCTGTTCAAGCCAGCTATTGCTGTATTGGTGGTTCTGCCTGGCCTGCTTGAGCCAGCGTCCAAGATGGCATTTACCTTGTTCCATGATCGGCCACATCGGCACAACCGCGCCGGATTCCGGGAATAAACAGTGTTTGATACGCAACAGCCATTGCAACGTGTCGATTCTGCGTATGGCTATCATAGTTTCCTCGGCCGTCAATTCGGCATCGGCAAAAAAACGCCAGTCGTCATAAGGCCGGTAATCCTTGATCCAATCGGTCACTGCCGCAATCGGCATCGGCCGTGCTATCGAATAACCCTGCAATAAATGGCAACCCAGCAACAACAGAACAATGCCCTGCTCTTTGCTTTCCACCCCTTCGGCAACCACTTCTCGACGGAAAGCATGGCTCAAGCCAATAACACTCTCCACTATCGAATAGTCGTCCGGATCATCAAGCATATCACGCACAAAACTCTGATCGATCTTGACAAGGTTAACTGATAGACGACGCAAGTGAGTTAGTGAAGAGTAACCGGTTCCAAAATCATCTAACGCAATACCAATCCCCAAACCATCACGACAGGTTGTAACGATGCGGCTAACCGCGGCCAAATCATCGAGCGCCGTACTTTCCAGTATTTCCAACTGTAGGAATTTGGATTCGATAGCCGGATCATCGAGCAGAACGGTCTCAAGGTGAGCTAAAAATCCGGGCCACAACAAATGATAGGATGAAATGTTGACGCTGACTTCAAGCTTGAACCCTTGGCGATGCCAGATGACCAGTTGCCGCCAAGCCTGTTCGATCACCCAGTTACCGATGCGAATCTCCAGTTCGCTTGAGACGATCACCGGTAAAAACTCCATAGGTGGGATCATGCCCCGTTCCGGATGCAACCAGCGCAGCAAGGCTTCGACACCGATCACCTGTCCGGTTTTAATATTGACCTTGGGCTGGTAATACAAACACAGCTCGTTGCCGAGGAATGCAGACTCAATATCGCGTGCTTGTTTGTGGCGATTGATGATCTGCTGGTTCTGGCTGGCATCGAACAGATGATGGCGATTCTTGCCGGCCAGTTTGGCTTGATACATAGCATGATCGGCATGCCGCAGCAAGGTATCGGGATCGGCATCGTCCAACGGATAAAGTGTGATGCCGATACTGGCGCCGATATTGAAAAGCTGATCTTCGATCAGAAAAGGCTGGGCAATCGCGTGATGAATTCGCTGTATGGTCTGCTCGCATTGCTCGACAGATTGAATATCCACCAACAGCAGGGCAAATTCATCGCCACCATGGCGAGAAACGCTGTCCCCTTCGCGCATGCTGTTTTTAATTCTTTCCGCGACTTCAATCAGCACTTGATCACCCGCCTCATGACCCAATTGGTCATTGACCAATTTAAAACCATCCAAATCTAAAAAACAAATCGCCAACAACGTTTTATCCCGCTTGTTGCGGGAAATCCCTTGCAATAGCCGATCGGCAAACATGGTTCGGTTAGGCAGATGCGTTAATGGGTCGTAATGGGCCAGTAACTCCAGCATCTGAAGTTGGTGCTTGCTTTGGGTAATATCGGAAAACAAGCCAATATAATGAAGAATGTGGCCTTGTTCGTCGCAAAGCGCCGAAATAGTCAACAGTTCGGCATAGAATTCGCCATCCTTTTTCCGGTTCCAGACTTCGCCTTGCCAATGCCTGGTGAGTGTCAAAGAATTCCACATTTCAAGGAAAAACTCTGCGCTGTGCCGGCCGGAATTCAAAATACTGGGATTTTTACCGATGATTTCCTCACGGCTATAGCCTGTGATATCACAAAAGGTGGGATTGACATCAATGATGGTGGCTTTGGCATCGGTAATCAAAATGCCTTCATGCGCTTCTACAAACACTCGCGCAGCGAGTTTTAGCCTGTCTTCGGCCTGCTTGCGTTCGGTAATATCGGTCGAAATGCCCACCAAGGCGTAAATCTCACCTTGTTCATTTCGTAGCGGCAGTTTAGTGGATAAATAAGTCGCCATTTCACCGGTCATATGGACCAGATTGGTTTCCTCGATTTTTAAGGTTTCGCCTTCAATCAAGACACGGCGATCATTGCTGAGTATCGTTGCCGTGGACTGGTCGTCAAAAAAATGTTCATCTCCATAGCCTATAATTTCATCCAGCGGCCTTACCCATAATTCGCAAAGCCGGCGGTTGGCATACAAATAGCGGCCTTGCAAGTCTTTAACATACACATAGGCATCAATATTATTAAGAATGTTATTGAGCCTTTGTTCATTTTCCCGCAGGTTGTTTTCGAGCTCCTTGCGGCGGGTAATGTCGCGAGTCAATCCTAACATAGCAATGATATTGCCTTCGCTATCACGCAGTGGCACGGCATGCGTGTCCAGCCATCGGTGGCCGCCTTTCAGACCGACCGCTTCAAACTCCAGTGTTCCCGATTCCCCGGCAAATACCCGTCGAGTAAGGTCTGCGAAGGCTTTTTGATATTCAGGCAAGGCCAGGCATGACACTTGTTTCCCTCTAAGCTGCTCCAGACTATCGGCGCCTATCATCGCCAGTCCCGCTCGATTCATCTCCAGTAAGGAACCATCGCTTGCTAACAATTTCACGCATTCGGGCTGCGAATCAATCAAGGTACGCAATTTCAACTCTGAGGCTCGCGCCGTTCGTTCCGAAGCTTCAAGCTCGGCATTGGCTTTGGCAAGTTCAATAGTCCTGTTTTCTACCAATGCCTGGATTTGTGCGGCCCTACCGCTGATCGTCAACAAAAAAACGCTGAGCAAGCTGGTAAAAAATAACCCCCCGATCAAGGTAATCCAGGGTAAATTAGATCCGTTCTCAATGATAAAACGGCTGTCAGGCGTAATTACAATCCGCCATATTCGATCAGCAAACGGAAAATCGTACTGCCAGGATTTAAGCCGGTAATTTTTTCCTAACTCAGTTTTTACCGGTTTTGAATAAAGCAGGCTCAGATCTTCCGGTGCACTGAGGTCACTCACGGTAATACCAAACAAATCGGTATTGATCCCCTTGAAGGCAACCTCGGTAATACGAGCCGGTAATACCACGGCTGAAACAAAACCTAACAATTTAGAGGTTTCAATATCTGCTTGGGTTTTATAGACAGGAATAGAAATGAGCACGCCTGGTTCAAGATCGCCACGTTGCATTAGCATCAATCGAGCTGAGGCGCTAGGTCGATGACTGACCTGTGCTAATTGCTTTGACTGAAGGCTTATAGGATTGGAAATTGAGTCGTACCCAAATATTCTTTCGTTTCCCGCCATCGGTTCAACAAACAGAATCGGAAAATACTCGTCACGTTTCAGAACCGGTATCATTTTGCCGTCAGTCCCCCGCTCGGTCACCCTGAAGCCGGAATAACCTTCGGTCTGTACCGTTTTTTCGAAGGTCTGTAATGATTCATAGGGTACCCGTGGCAGCCATTCCAGCGCCTGAATTTCCAGATGCCTGGCTAATAGACGCCGTGAAAAAATTTCAAATTCGTGCCGCTGCACGTTTGTGGAAGCGCTGTAAAAATCCTGTAGCGCAAATGCACTATCGAGGATATTGCCGGCAAAGTTGACTAATAGCGTTTCAAGACCCAAGGCCTGGTTGTCGAATACCATTTGCGCTCGCGACTGTTCGGCACGAAAAACGGTCGTAAACACCGCGATTAATCCCAACAGGATACCTAACAGAGGCATCGCGACTGTATGACAGCGAGGTCTCCACAACTCGCGCGGCTTACCGAACAGACAGAACGTCAGGGGCGTAATGATCAAAACCCCTAGGCTATCGCCGGTCCACCAGTTCCACCACGAAGAAACCGCCGATGTTAGCGGCATCACATCAAACAACAATAAAGTGCTGATTCCGGCTGTAGCGGCTATCAAGCACGCCAACGGCCCTGCGATCACGAAAAAAATTAAAATTGAATGCGGTTCATCAAGTCTCGGCAAGCCGGGTTGTTGCCACTTTGCAGCTAGCCAAACTGCCGCTAGCGCTTGCAGCGTACTGGCGCAGGCAATCAGGAATGAAGTCCATAGCGTGACAGCCGTTATATGCTCGGTGTAATCGCTAACTGCTAAAAACTGGTTGGCGATTGCTCCAAGCCATACGCCCGGCCACAGATGACGCCCCCAGATCAGTAAGGCCGATAACGCAATACCGGCAGGCGGCCAAAGCGGACTTGCGTAACCAGGCGGTACGGCCATTTTCATGCCCAACCAGCCCCCCGCAAACATAACGATAGAAAGAATAAAAATGCGGAAAACGGTTAATGGCATGTTGATCGAATAACCCTAAATGAAGCGAGAACAACGAATGGCATTAAAAGTGTAAATGATTATTACAGCGTTAAAAACCTTATTATTTTAAGGATTATTATTTGTTAACAATGTTAGATAATTATGGGCTTCCAACTTAAGCCGGGACGGATTTTAAAAACAACGGGTTACGAGCAACCCGCTCTCTGCCTTTTCTGGGCAGCGGAAGATCGCCCATTTCTGCCATCAACCATGAAAATAGATCTGGAAACGATTGTCCAAATAAACGCATTGCCGCCGTTGTTCCATCAACCCGCTTGAGCCCGTAATTATGAATCACCGTCAGAGCCCGCAAGCGTTTTTCGGTTAAGCCACGGCCATTGTGATACATCTGCGACAGATAGCCATTGCGACCCTCGACGGCGGAAGAACTGCGATGAAAGTTTCGCGCCATCCACTCTGCCCATTCCAACCAGCGTTGCTGTTCGCTTACCGGCAAAGTTGCCGTGAAAGTATCGGCCTGTAAATTCCGCGCGGCTTGCTGCCAAGCCTGACGGTATTTTTCTCTCTGTTTGGGGTTTTGTGTTTTGTGTAGTTGCTGATGCCAGTACACCGTTGGTAAAAGACTATCAATCAACCAGTTTTTCGTTGCTTCATCCACCGAAAGACCCGTTAAAATTTCCATGACCCATAGCCACCAAGTTTCCACATTGGTCGCCAAGTCATCAAATTGATTGCGAAACTTATTCATGGTTTGTTTTAAGTCTGCAATCGCTTGAGATTGTGCGATCTTTTCAAACACCTGAGCGCGTCTTTCCAGACTGGAAATCACCTGCTCCGCTCGGTTTATATTCTTGGTTTCAAATGAAAACGGATGAACATCTTCGGCAATGCCTGCCAGATTTTCGTGATAATCGGCGCGTGTTTCCTTTATCTGTTTATAAGCCCGCTCCGCATCAACGACCTGCACCAATTCCGCCAGGTTGTTGTCCGTTTTCTTTTGCAACAGCGCCTCAGCCGTTTCCATCTGTGTTTTCGCTTGTTCGTGCCGCCTGCCCAGCGTTGCGCCTAACCATTTGCTGACATCCTGCTGCGCATGAAACACATCAGCGCCTGATGGACAGTCAAATCCTCTAATCGCTAACTTAATCAAGGCTTTGGCTCGATCACTGACGGCATGGTTAACCTCAATGCCAAGCGCTTTTAAGCGGGGAATAGCCTTTTCATACCAAGTATCGAAACGGCGGTCGTCGCTGATCTCTTCCAAAAATAGGTATCCTGACGATAAGTCCATCAGGACCAGAATGAGAAAATCACCAAAAAAAGTTTCATCCATTGCCGCCACGATTGTGCGCGGTTGCACCGAAGCCGAATTTTCGCACTGTTGTTGAAATAAGGGCAATAAATTTTCCATGTGGCGTAATTGCTGGCGCAATGCCGAGGGCGAAACGCCCACATGCGTGTCGATACGGATCAGTTTAAAAAATTGTGATAATTTATCAGCGCCTACATGACAATCCAAGCCAAAGATATATAGGGTTGCGAGCATCATCCGCCTGAGCCACGCATCGCCGGCTTCGGTTTCCCAAAACGTCGATTCCGGATGCTCATTCCGGATTTTTTGCCTTCGTAAATGTCGGTGAACAGCGCTTTTTGATCGATGAACGGCCGATGCAATTTTCCGGATACTTTGATTGCCCTTTGTTGCCAGTTGACCTACAATCAAAAGACTCGTTGCTCGTATGCTTTGTGTTAAGGTTTTTTTTAGTCATTAAACAATGATACAACAACTTGCAACGAGTTATTCCTGTCTCACATTACGATAACGCCTTATCGTAATGAAAATTTTACAAAATTTGTCCCGCTTTATGCTGGTAGCCTAATTATGCATATATCTGAATTATTGAAAAAATTTCTATTCCCAAAAATTGACTAGAATACATACTCATTCTATTTTAAGTTTTCAATATAGCTGTTAGGCGCTTTGTTCCAACACCGGTTGCCATATAATGAGAAGATCCGGTTTCTGGTGAGCGAGAATAATTTTGATTATTAATCGAATTAACTGAAATAAGTACTATCATGGATTTAAGCTGATAATTAAGTGCATTTACTGCTTCACAGTTCTTCCCAGCTCCCGATTTAAGCGCGATTGCCCTGTTGACGCGTTACATTAACTTGAAATGGAACATTTTAGATGTTATTTTGAAAAGATTTTGGAAATGTGTCATCGAGACGTTTATTAAAGCCCATATGGCTGCATCCAATACGCGGCTTGATATCCCCTACGAAAAATTTATCTCGCTGGCTAAAAGAAACTTAATTGATCTTGCATTGGGCAATGGTTATTGGAAACTGATTGTATCCAACTAAAAGCATGGAAGAATGATGTTCTAACCCGCGAATGTCTCTTATCGGTAAACATCAGGGCCAAAGGGTGCGTTAGCGTACCGTAACGCACCGAATGTTCGAAGGCCGACATGCGGCTAACGCCTATTGCACCCTGTGGATTACGCCTTATCGAGTTGATCAAGGCTTTTGCGCATGTTAAATAACAGCCATCGGTTTCGGCAGCTTAACCTTCCGCAACAACCATCAATGCTTACCCGGCTCCAGTTTGACTCCACGCCTTTCGTAAGTTACATAAGCCTGTAGAGCTATCATTTTCGGATCGTCGGCAGCTAGAGGCTGACCTTCCAAGGGATTTCTCAAACACCAATTGATCATTTCCCAGAGCGGTACGACCCGACCGATTTGTTTCTGGAATTTCGGGTAGGTCTCCGGATGGGTGTTAGCCGCATTAGGATGGCATTGCACACAGACCACGCCGTTACTACCCAATGTTGGACTTGTCCATAATTCCCTGCCCTGTTTGACGCTGTCCATAAACTGTTGCTGCCAGCGCTCTATATCGGCAGCCGTAAATTCGTCGGCATGGCTGTTCTGTATAGCTAACAGAGCGAAAACAGCCGGAACCAAGACCCATTTTTTAAGTTTTCTGCTAAACATGCTGTTATCCTCAACACTGATTAATAATGGCTTTGCGGCGGAATCCGGCTGGTTTCGGCTTGATAGCGCGTATCTTCGGGCCGCTTGGTTTTCGGATCGAAATGTACCGTCCGTCCGGCATTGTTGTACAAATTAAAGTTAAGATCGATATTACCGTTGGCAACATTGATAAACTGCCAGCCGGTGGCATCCCCCTCGAAAAACGGATCGGCCCTATTCATGGGCACGGTCAGCTTCGGCAGATATTGTTCGGCCTGCGCATAGGCGGCAGGATAAGGCCAGGGCCAGGCGGTAGCCATGACCGAATTAAAACTGATATTGCCGATCTGGTTATATTGAATCTGATGCACATGCCCGTACAGCACGGAAACCTTACTGAACGGTTTCAGCAAGGTCTGAATCTGTTCGGCATCCTCGGTCCAGAAATTCCAGCCCTTGTAGATTTTTTGCAGCGGCGAATGCGAAAACACCACAATCGGCGTCGCTTTGCTCACTTTGTCCAGATCGGTTTTCAACCATTTGCGTTGCTCATCGCCGACCATGAACGGCGAGCCGTTAGGATTATCCAGGTCGGCCATTTCCAGCATGCGTTGTTCATTGGTCGGCCAACGGCGATAAGTCCATTCGTCATAAGTCCGTATGCTATTCAGGACGATGAAATGCACGCCTTTATGATCGAAACTGTAGTACTGCGGACCGAATAGTTTTTCCCAGTATTCGCCAAGATCGAGATAATAATCGTGCTCGCCCATCACGCGATACACCTTATGTTTGAGCGCCGACATGATTTCAGCGCCGTGATCGAGCTCCGGCTTGCTGCCCAGTTGCGCCAGATCGCCGCCGAACATCACAAAATCCGGTTTCGGCGTCAGCAGATTCGCTTCGGCGACGGCACGTATCAAGCCTCTATCCCAGTTTCTGACGAAGTAAGTGCCTTTGATTTGTTGAATGTGTGCGTCGGAATATAGGCAAAGCTAAAATTCTGGCTGCTTTCCGCAAAAGCCAGTTCGACCAGGCTGATAGGCAAAGTACCGGCCAGTGCCAATACGCCGGTATTTTTGATGAAATGGCGGCGGCTGTTATCAATGCTGTTCATAATCATTCTCCTCAGTGCGCGACAGTGCGGGGCAAGGCATATTTGGGGCTGGTCAGCGCCTGTAAAAAAGCCACCAGATCGTCAATTTGCGCGTCGGTGAGATTCAGCGGACGAATACCGCCGTCCAGAAAGTCGTTGACCTTGGCAGTTGCCGGTGTTACGCCGCCATTGTTGTAATGTATCACCACCTCTTTCAAGGTTTTCAGGTTGCCGTCATGCATATAAGGCGAAGTCAGTTCAATATTGCGTAAGGTCGGCGTTTTGAAGGCACCAATCTCGCTCAAGGCATTGCTAACCGCAAATCGGCCGAGTTCCGAGGTTTTTTTATCGGTCAGCACCATTTTATCGACATTGCCGCCTTTATTTTTGGCCTCCAGAAAAGCCTCTACCAGCGGCGCCACATCTTGCTGAACGCCGGTAATGCCGATGCCTATGTTATGGAAGCGGTTGTCGGTAAATATGGCTTGGTTCTGTTCGATAATATGGCAGGACACGCAACGCCCCTGAGCGATGAAAAGTTTAAAGCCGCGCTGCTGCTGTTCGTTTAGCGCCGCGCTATCGCCCTTGAAATAAAAACGGTCGAAAGCGGAATTGCCGGAAATCTGGGTTCGCTCAAAACTGGCAATCGCCTTGGCGACATGATCGATTGTCACCTGCTTATCGCTCACCGAAAATACCGCTTTAAAAGCCGATTGATAGGCAGGGTCGGCGCGGATGATATCGAGTATGGCTTGATGATTCGGCAAGCCGCCTTCCACCGGATTAAGAAACGGTTGTTTGGACTGGCTTTCCAGATCCGACTCGCGGCCATCCCAAAATTGCGAAGTGTAAAAAGCGGCGTTAATCACTGTCGGCGCATTCCGGGTACCGGTCAGTCCATGATTGCCTACCGAAACCGGTAAATTATCGGTAAAGGCTTTGCTGTCATCGTGGCAATTGGCACAGCTAACAGTGCCGTCCACTGAAAAACGCTTGTCATGAAACAGTTTATCGCCCAAAGCGATTTTAGGAGGCGATTGCGGATTGTCGGCGGGAACGGCCAGCGGCGGCAAGCCCAGCAGATTGTCGCCCACATCGGTGCTGTTCCCGATTGCCGGTTTCGCATCCGGTGGCAGGGGTTTGTCGATCGCATGAGCAATCGCGGAAAAACACACCACCATAAAGATCAAACAGATGTATCGCATTACAACCTCCTGATTATAAACAATATAGTGACCTTAAATCGGATAGCTTTAATCAAGAGCCGCTCTGCCAGAGCTTCAAACAAGTCTAACCGGTTTTAGATGACACAAACTTATCGAAAAAGGCTTGTTCCTTATATCAATTGCTGTCGCGGATGATGCAGGTAACGGGTTGCAAATCAAAGCTTGAACGGCCTACCATGCATTCAATTTTTTTGTTAGCTGATACGACTACAAACTTTAAAAAAGTCGTGTCAAACCCTGGCTGTTCAGTAAAAACAGCCAGCGTGGTTTTGACTTATACGCCTACAGGCCGGGCTTGTAAATCCGTTAAAAACCGGATACATAAGCCGTGTCAAATGTTTTGCGATATCTCATCAGTTCGTGGGAAGGATGCCGACACTCGGCCCCCAAGCCTACGGCAGCATAATACCGATAATTTAGGCCACCAGACATTACAACAAAAAAGGAAAAGCTTACCGGCTTCGAGTAGCGGAACCCTTATCAGGTTCCACCCTACGGCCCTAGGGATTACACCGTATCGCTTTGAGTATCCAACAGTTGGATTTCAAGTTTTTTGGTTTCCGAGATATCGATAAAGGTAATAACTACGCCGTCTATGACGTTGTTCTGGGTGCGGTAGGGCATGATGCGCACTTTGAACCAGCGTCCATCACAGGTTTTTACCTGTTTTTCAATAAAAACCAGGGTTCGCAGTACATCCTGAGTGTCCTGTTGAAATTGCGGATAGTCTAAATCGGTCGCTATATCGGAGAGAGGCCGGCCGACATCACCATTCAGCAATTTGAACAAACTGGTGGAGTGGCTGGTAAAGCGGCGGATATTCAGCGCATTGTCCAAAAACACGGTGGCGATTTCCATGCTGTTCAACAGGTTTTCCATATCGTTGTTGACCCAGGATAAATCGGTCACTTTGGAATGCAGTTCGGCATTCATGGTTTGCAATTCTTCATTCAAGGACTGCATTTCCTCTTTGGAGGTCGTTAGTTCTTCATTGGTAGATTGCAATTCCTCATTCGTGGATTGCAATTCTTCATTCGCGGATTTGAGTTCTTCTTGCGAGGTTTGCCTTGCTTCGCGCAGGGCTTGCAGCTCTGCACGGGCCTGTTGCAACTCGGCGAGCAATAATTCCTGTTCCGCACTGGGCGATTTGCGGGAGCGTTTTCGGATGTGCGGTGTCGCCACATCGGTAAAGATGATGATTAGCGTACCGCTTAAGCCTACAGGATTGCTGATAGCCTGTACTGTAAGATTAATGGTCTGCGTTCCGCCGTTTGTTCCCAGCTTTAAGCCGAATAGTTGCACGGCCTCGGTTTGCTGCCGCGCCTGATTTAAGGCAGTGGCAAGTTCATGGCGCAACCCTTCGCGCGCCATGGCGTGAATATTCAAATTGGCTTTACCGGCAGCCGGTTCCAGATATTTGCCGGTGCGGCCATTGATATAAAGGATATCGCCTTCGGCATTCACCAATACCGCCGGCGGTGAAAAATTCTGCAACAAGAGTTGCTCCACCTGACTTTGCAGAGTTTTGGCTTTTGGTGTCTCGCTGTTTACTAATGTCATGGCTGTCGCTGGAAAATACTTGGTCGGGAAATCGATGTTGGCCGGTGATAAGGTTTGATCTATGCGCCGATAAAGTCTTGAATGAGTGCCTACGGCGACAAATAGCTCTGTAAACCTGTTAATGGTTTCCGCATTTCCGAGCAACAGGATGCCGTGGGCATTCAGGGCATAATGAAATAACGGTATGAGTTTTTGCTGTAATTCGGGATCGAAGTAAATGAGCAGATTTCGGCAGCTTAGCAAATCGAGTTTAGTAAAGGGCGAATCGACGATAATGTTTTGCTGGGCAAAGATGACCATTTCCCGAATTTCTTTATTGATGCGATAGCCATTAGTTTCTTCAACAAAAAAGCACTTGAGGCGTTCCGGTGAAACATCGGCTTCGATACTGGCCGGATACCAGCCTTGCCGAGCTTTATCGATGGCGTCCTGATCTAGATCGGTAGCAAAGATTTGTAATTTATAGCGCTGCTGGAAACGGCTTTCAGCCACTGCTTCCTTAAAGATCATGGCCAGAGTATAAGCCTCTTCGCCTGTCGAGCAAGCCGGCACCCAGGCGCGCAGTTCCTTTCCAGCCGGATATTGATCCAGCAAGGCGGGCATGGCCTTAGTCTTGAGCAGATCCCATACTTCCGGATCGCGAAAAAAATTGGTAACGCCAATCAGCAATTCTTTGAACAAGAGTTCGACTTCTTGCGGATTCTCGCGTAAATAGTGCACATAATCGACGATGGCTTCGATTTGATGCAAGCCCATGCGGCGCTCGATGCGGCGATAAATGGTGTTCTTTTTATAGAGCGAGAAGTTGTTGCCGACACGCTCCCTTAACAACAGAATAACTTGCTCAAGGGCGTTTTGCGCGTTTACCGAGGTTATCGGTTCGGTCGGGGTATGTGTTAGGACTTGTAAAAAGCTGAAGATTTGCTGCCAAAGTTCTTGCGGCGGGGCAATGATATCTGCCAATCCCTCATCAATGACGCTCTGCGGCATGGCATCAAATTTTGCCGTGTCCGGGGATTGCACCAGCGCCAATCCGGCGTTTGCCTTAATGGCACGCAAACCCTTTGTGCCGTCTGAACCCATACCGGAAAGGATGACGCCGATTGCCCTTTCGTGTTGGTCATCCGCTATGGCCTTAAAGAAAAAATCGATAGGTAGACGTAATCCGCGTGGGTAGACCGGATCGAATAGCTGGAGTTTGCCGTGCAGGATGGATAAGTCTTTATTGGGCGGAATCACATAGACCCAGTTGGGTTTGACTGTCATGCCATCGCTAACTTGAGTGACAGTCAACGGGGTGATGCGCTGTAGCAATTCTGCCAACATACATTGGTGATTTGGGTCAAGGTGTTGAATAATAACGAAGGCCGTGCCGCAGTTTGCCGGAACAGAGGTAAAAAACTGCTCCATCGCTTCCAGTCCGCCTGCCGATGCGCCGATGGCTATGATAATCGGGGCTTTATTAGGCTTAGAAAGCGCATTTTTAGCAGGTTGCTGCATATCTGTGCGGTTGCCGGTGTTGTCAGGTTTTAATGAATCCGGGCTTGATCCTGTATGAGACGATTTGACCATTTTCTGCTCGAATTTAACTTTATGAACCAGTCTATCACCATATGATTTACAAGTCTTTAGTCTTAGTTTCAGTAAGATGCTGAACGGCAGCGTAGCGTATCCAGCGAATTTCTTACTTATTTTTTCAGCAACGCTTCAAACTGCTCGATCGGCAACGGTTTGCTAAAAAGATAACCTTGGTAAATCCTACATCCATTAAGCTTAAGAAGTTCGCACTGTTCTTGCGTCTCCACGCCTTCGGCAATAACGCTTAAATTCAAAGTTTTTGCCATGGCTATGATCGTGCGTACAATCGCTTGATCTCCACTGTCAACAGCAAAATCGCGAATAAATGATCGATCGATTTTCAATTGATCCAAAGGCAGTTGTTTAAGGTATTGCAGGGAAGAATAACCGGTGCCGAAGTCGTCAAGCGAAAACTGAATACCGGCCCTCCCCAATAGGCGCATGGTTTCAATGGTATCTTCAATATTTTCTATCAGTATGCTTTCAGTCAGTTCCAGCTTGAGTAATTTAGGATCGATGGCATAGTGCTTAATCGTGGACATCACTTGCTCGACAAAACCGGCCTGAAAAAATTGCTTGGCACTGACGTTTACCGATAATTCAAGCTTGCGGGTATTTGCCTGTTTTTGCCAATCCTGTATCTGGGCACAAGCGATTTCCAGTACCCATTGTCCGATAGGTAAAATCAATCCGGTTTCTTCGGCAAGCGGAATGAAATCTGCGGGAGGAATCATACCATGTTCGGGATGTTGCCAACGTATCAACGCCTCGGCCCCTAACGGTTTGTTCGAGCTGTCTACCTGAATTTGATAGTATAGCTCGAATTGCCGGCTGCTAAGGGCTTTACGCAGTCCCTTTTCTAATTTAACCCTGGCATTGATGACGAGTTGCATTTGCGGATCGAAAAATCGTAAAGTATTGCGCCCGCCGGTTTTGGCTTGATACATGGCTATATCGGCATGCTTAAGCAGTTCTTCGATGGATTGTTTATGACCGGTAAACAAGGTGACGCCGATACTGGCGGTATTGTTGCATTCATACGCGTCAACACTAAAGGGTTCCCGGAACAGGGCGAGAATCTTTTTAGCGATGGTTTCGGCCTGGGCTGCGGTTTCAAAGAGTTGATCGCTTAAACCTTCAAGCATGACCACGAATTCGTCGCCGCCGAGCCGAGCCACGGTATCGCCTCCGCGAATACCATTCTCAAGCCGTTCTGCGACCTGTTTCAATAACAAATCGCCCATGTCATGACCAAGCGTATCATTGAGTGTTTTGAAATTATCCAGATCAATAAAGATCAGCGCGCCGTGATGTCCGCTACGGTTACTGGCAGCCAAGGCCGGTTTTAAACGGTCTTGAAGAAGCCGCCTGTTGGGTACGCCGGTTAGGGGATCGTAAAATGCCAGACGTTCGATTTCTTCCGCAGCCGCTTTTTTTGGGTAATATCGGTTAGCGTGGCTACATAATGGCTAATCACGCCTTCTAAATCCTTAACGGCTGTGATGGTGAGATAATCCGGATGAATTTCGCCATTTTTGCGCCGGTTCCAGATTTCGCCTCCCCATTTTCCCGATTTATCGATGGACTCCCACATAACAGCGAAAAAACTTCGATCATGCCGGCCTGACCGGAGGATGCCGGGATTTTTACCGATGATTTCTTCGGAACTGTATCCGGTGATTTCAGTAAAGGCCTTATTGACTTGCAGAATGTTATTGGCGGCATCGGTGATCATCATGCCTTCCTGAGACTCAAAGGCGGTTGCCGCTATGCGAAGTTTCTGTTCGGCCTGTTTACGTTCGGTTATATCGCGCGCTGCGGCGAACACCCCCAATACATTGCCTTGCGCATCATGGTATACGGATGCGTTATATAGAACTTCCGTGATCCTGCCGGATGTATGACGGATTGCCAAAGGGTAATCCGTGACGAAACCAAGATCAAAGACCTTTTGATACACTATGCGGGCTTTTTCCGGGTCGGTAAAATAATCGGCAAATTCACTGCCGATCAAATCGGCTCTAGCTATGCCGGTCACATGCTCCGTGGCGGTATTAACATCGGTGATCTTACCTTCCGCACTGATAGTCACCAACGGGTCGAGACTGGCTTCAATCAGACTGCGGGCATAGTCGGAGGCTCTTTGAGAAGCTTCTTCCGCTTTTTTTAATTCGGTGATATCCCGAAACGATACAATAGCGCCTATGATTTCGCCTGCTGCATTGCGCATGGCAGTGCTAGTGTAATCGACGGGGAAACTTGTGCCGTCCTTGCGCCAAAACACCTCATCGCGAACATGGCGGGACAAGCCGTCATCAAGCGTTGCATAAATGTGGCACTCGCACTGCGGATACGGCGAACCATCGGACCTCGTATGGTGCATCAACTGGTGCGCGGGCCGGCCGATCATTTCCAGCGCGTTCCAGCCGAGCATATTAGTGGCGGCGGGATTTTCGAAAATAATTCTCCCTTCCCGGCTAATCCCATGCAGTCCCTCGCAAACGGCATTCAGAATCGATTCGGAAAGCGTGATGTTTTCGCGAAGCGCCATTTCAATGTGCGTGCGCTCGCTGATGACATCAAAAATAGCGACAAAATACTCGGACTTAGGGCTATAGACCGAGACAGAAAACCACATTCGTAATGCAGAGAATAGGTTTCCAGCTTCTGCGCCTCTCCACCCAGCGCCACGCGGCTATAAATTTCGAAAAGCTCCGAATTAGACGCGCGGATGTTCGGCATCACTTCAGAAACAAGTTTGCCGTCAACTTGTTTGAGGCCGGTCAATTTTTCAAAGGCCGGATTGGTATATAGATAACGGAAATCGATGGGTTGCCCGTCTTCATACAGCATTCTGCAATAGGCCACCCCGTTAAGCATATGCTCGACAAGAGGGAGATAAATGTCTGCACCGAAAATTCCAGATGCATTGCGGCTTAAATCCGCGCTGAATTTTGCAGGCATGCTAATTGCGAATAATTTCGAGATGACTGGATTTAAAATCTGACATTGAGTTTAACCACTAATTGCACCTTAAGTATTAATCTCCGCGTGCTTTCCGATCGATTTCTTGTCGGCAATTAATTACCAAGCCCATATTATCCACAGAAATTGCATAATAATCGCTTTTTTTTCTACATTTATGTTAAAAACAAAACGGCTTTGACGGTGTGATGCGTTTTTTCCCTTTGAGAAACCGCTTTTGTAGCATTGATGTCAGTCTATAGGGTACATTAGCGCAGCGTAATGAACCGAAAGTTCGAAGGCCAACATGCGGCCGCAATACGGGGCTTTATCTATTTCGGCCTATGGATTACACTTTATCGCGTTAAGTTGTAATACCGTTAACAGCCGGCTTAAAAATACTCCGATCTACTCGAAAACCGGCGCTGGCGGCGTTATAATTCAAAGCCTCGCCTTTTCCAAACGTTTTGAAAAGTAATATAAAAACTGCCGCCGGAAATTAAAGAAAAATTATCAGGCGCTTTTGCCGATCTTCTCAAAAATCCAAGACCGCCCGGCTTACGCTTTGAAAAACTAAAAGGCTATTCTAAACCTGGCATTTACACCATACACATAACGGGCAATTATAAACTCTCGTTTCAGATCATCGGATCGCAAGCTAATCTTAGATGTGTTGGAAATCATGCTGAAATTGACCGACAACCATAGGGGCCAGCATAGGGTACATTAGCGCAACGTAATGCACCGAATGTTCAAAAGCCAACCGCGACACTATCCGGCGGCTTTGTCTATAGCACCCTAAGGATTACTCCTTATCGCACTGTAAATCCACATCAAGCGTTTTACTTAAACCTCTAAAGGCGGATGCATGTGAAAACTGGAAAACGAATCGCCAAACATCTGTTCCGTTTCATGTTGCTTTTCTTCATAGGGTTTCCATGGCTTACCCTTAATGAAGCTGTCTTCGAAAGCCAATTTCGGCAGGCTGGGTCTTGATAGGTACGGTTTTATGGTCTGCTGATTTTCCGAGCCAAGCAATAAATTAAGCCGGTCGTTCAACCGGAATGTCGCATAAACCTGTATTCCCAAAATAATCACTATTAATGTAACGGTTAGGGTGGTAATAGTTTCATTTTTCATTGTTTTTCTCCTCGATCAACTTGATGACCCAGTAAAATCCCGCTGGTTTTTTGTTCATATCATTGATATTAATCCTCTATGAAAAAACCGAAAAAAGCAACAAGCAAATTCAGACTATTTGTTTTTATGATTTAACTTTTACTTTTATCTGTTTTGGGAATGGTTACTTTCAATATACCGTTGTTAAACTCAGCTTTAGCACGTTTATTGTCGATATCGACAGGTAATGAAAATGTGCTTTGAAATTCTCCAGGCGATATCTGGCAACGGAAAAATTTGCCTTCTTCTATTTTATCCGCTTTGGTGGAGGCTCTAATGGTAATAGTCTGTTTATTAATCGAGATATCCAATTCTTCTTTTTTAACGCCAGGCAAATTCGCCTGTACCTCTATTTCATTGTCATTTTCGATAATATCGACTTTCGGAAAATCTCTGTATAATCCTGTAGAAAAAGTCCAATCCGCTAAACCCGGCATTCTTCTCGACAGAAAGTCGTCAAAAAACACATCAAACTCGCCAGATGAAATTTGACTACTCGCAGGCAAGCCGGAGGTTAATTCCGAACCTTTTTGTGTCTCTATATTTTCACTTTTCATATCATGATTCCAAATATGTTTATCAAGGCTTTTCGGTTAACACGCTGCCCCACAACGGCAGGGTGTATATATTCGATAATTGCTTCACTACCCGTAGTAAGATTGGCGTGCCGGCCAAAAAGAAATAAATTACTCGTACGCATTTAAAAACAGTCATTGATTCAAATTCGCACCTGGTTTTTTCTAAATTCGACTACTTTATGCACTCCATATATTCTTGTTCTGCCTCTAACCAGTCAGTAACCTCATAACCCGGTTCAAAATTCCTTCGTTCAGCTTTGTAATAGGCAATCTCGGAAATTTTGGCATCATAATCCGGAAGAATGATCGGCCCACAAGATGAGCTAACAAGTATTTCTTTCTGTTTTTCAACGGTTTTACCCATTTTCCACCTCGCTGTTCTGTTATTTTGAGCTATTGGGCCCACGCTATGAGTACTGCACTCGTAGCAATGATGCGCAAAAAAATAAAAAAATTAAATGCGTATAAATACCTAAAACATGCAAAAAACCGGAAGCCAAACGGGATTTTTGAATTTTTCAACGGGCTTCGGTCGAAAGCCTGGATACAGCACCTTAAACTTTTGTTACTATATCGGTTGCCTATCGCATAAAAGGCATACCAAAAACCCAACAGATAATGTAGCGTGGAGGACTGGATGGAACGCTATCCAACACAATGCCTTACCCACTAGAAAGGCTGTCATGCACACGCTGCACCTACAGATTCCGAATTTTTTATTGTCCGACTTGATTAAATGTAACCATGCGTAGTTTTTTTGTCGGAACGGTTCTATCGGCCCTGCTTGTTAACAGCTTGTTAAGCGGCAATCCGAAGGCCGATCCCCTTCCGGAGGTCAAGGAAGCCGAACGGCAAGTCTGGTTAAATACGCAACCGGAAGATGCAGTCGGGCAATTTCAGCGCGGTAAAATGTACGACAGAGGTGAAGGAGTAAAACAGGACAAGGCCTTAGCCTTGAAATGGTATCGCAAAGCCGCCGACCAGGGTTATGCGGAAGCGCAATTATTGCTTGGCATTATCTACGACCAGGGAATCGGCGTCCCGCAGGACTATGCAGAAGCCGTTGACTGGTATCGCAAAGCGGCCGAACAGGGCTATGCCAAAGCCCAATACAATCTGGCTGCCATGTACGACGAAGGCTTGGGCATAAAACAGGATTTTCTGCAAGCCGGCGACTGGTACGGGAAAGCCGCCGAACAGGGCTATGCCAAAGCGCAATTCAATCTCGGCTCTATGTATTTGAATGCGGAAGGCGTAGCGCAAGACAATGTCCAGGGCTATATGTGGCTAAGACTCGCTGCTTCGCAAGGCTTGGAGGATAAGGTGAAAAACCGCTTGGCATTGGCAAGGAACCTGACGCCCGCGCAAATCAAAAAAGGGAAAATACTAGCCCGCGAATGGCAAGCTGCTCACCGGAAAACCCGGATTCAACCATAAAGGCGCGGGTCTTTGCCGATGGGGCAATTTCAATTCGGTTTGAAGGATTATAAAGCGTATTTTTTGCTGCTAAGGAACCTTTGCAGTCGAAAATGTTCTACTAAAAAAATTAGGCTGTAGAGTCTTGACATTTTCGCCCGGCAAGGAATGCTTATGAATGTGTGAATTTTTTAATCCCGGAAACTTCAAAAGCTGACAATCACCGTACGGCTGACGCTTCGGGTTAAGCTATCGCTCACCCGACCTGCGCAGTTGGAGAGGTCTGTCTAGCTGCCGAAATTCATGCCTCTTTTTGTCTGGTTTATTGATCCGTGTTTAATCACACCTCTTGTTGTACCCTATACTTTGAACAAGCGTTTATTTGGAGAAATTCTTATGTCTCAATCTAAAGCCTATCCCGATTCCGCTAGTCATCCGGTTGTGTCCATCGTCAAAGGCGTTGATCGGGACGTAGAACGTTGTGAAGATATTATTATGCTGGGCTATGGCTTGGCTTTAATGGCGCCGATATTCGCGCCGATAGCGCCGCCGAAAATTCTGCTGCCCTTGATGGCATTGGCTTTTGTGCTTTCGGTCTGCATGGCTCGGCTAAATTTTCATTCTATCAAAGCCAAATTGTCTGCATCGGTTGCCGCACGCGAGGGTTACGATTTTTCGGCGCTGGCGCCCATCATAGCGGTTTTTGCCGAGCATCCCAAACATACGCTCGGCGAAGCGTTTAATCCTTTAAAAAACCGGATGCGCACGATTAAAAGCCTGCTTGGCGCATTGATGATCAATCCTTTCTGGATGCCGATTTTTTACGCGCTTGGCATGCAGTTTGCCGAGGAAAAACATGTACAGCAATTAAATCAGGCTGTTACCAAGCTGGAACAAAAAACGGCCGGCTGGAATTAATACGCTTAGTTAAGTTTCCTCCCTTGCCTGAAAATGGCTTTGAGCGACTCTTTCGTCCCGAACCAAACGGCAAGCAGAAATCATGTTCTTTCCAATAGGGTGCGTAAAACGCACCCTTGCCATTCGTCAGGCCGCACCACGGTCAATACACTTCACTCCCGACGACACATCCCTATCACTCCGGACTTAAATAACATCATTTGGAAACAAAGTTCTATCGCTGATGTCTCATAAAACTAAATTAGGAATTGCCGAACATAAGCCGAAGTTAGCTGTTACACGCAATTAACTATTGCATTGCATCGATGAATATCTTTGTTGTAAAAGTGTGAACAGACTCATGTTTATTAAGAAACAATTTCCTTTACACACTCGGTGCATTTACCGGCATCGGCAAAAATGATAATAATAACCGAATCGCCAAAACTAACGGCGGAATTAAGTGCCTCCTAAGTTTGTAACAACAGCCTCTTGCTAACCGAAAATCTTTTGATTAATGAAGTTACTAACCCATTGATGTCCGGGTCAAATCTGAGGACCATATTAGCGGTCGATGACTCCCCGGAAAACCTCGCCATACTCGGCGAGTTGTTACAGCCGTATTATAGGGTTCGTGTTGCAACATCCGGCAGCAAAGCTTTGCGCCTCGCTGACAGTCCACCCTATCCGGATCTGATACTGCTCGATGTCATCATGCCCGATATGGATGGTTATCAGGTTTTCGAACGGCTGCGCACTAATCCGTCTACCGGACATATACCCATTATATTCGTCAGCGCGATGGATAATACCGAATCCGAATTGCAAGGCCTGTGCGTCGGCGCGGTGGACTACATCGCCAAACCCATAATCCCTGCCATTCTGCTGGCTCGCATCAATACCCAAATAGAATTAAAGGACGCGCGTGATCGTCTGGCTCACCAAAACATCTGGCTGGAAGCAGAAGTGGAGAAACGCATAGCCGAAAATGAATTGATCCAGGAAGCGGGCATCCGGGCCCTCGCCCATCTGGCTGAAACCCGCGACCCTGAAACCGGAAACCATATTCTGCGTACCCAGGGTTATGTACGATTGCTGGGTACGCTTTTACAAGACCACCCGCGTTTTTCTGCTATCCTGAACTATCGTTACATTGAAATGCTAACCCGTTCCGCCCCGCTACATGACATAGGTAAAGTCGGAATACCCGACGCCATCCTACGGAAACCCGGCAAACTGACCGAGGAAGAGCATGAAATCATGAAAACCCATGCCCATATTGGAGCCGTGGCTATTGAACAGGCTGAACGGGATGTAGAAAAACCGGTGGTTTTTTTAAGCATTGCCAAAGAAATCGCCCATTTCCACCACGAAAAGTGGGATGGCAGCGGCTATCCGAATGCGCTCAGCGCCGATGAAATTCCGGTTTCAGCACGTATAATGGCTATCGCAGATGTGTTCGATGCCTTGATATCCCGCCGTGTCTATAAAGAGCCGATGAGTTTCGAGATTGTTCGGAACATCATCGCCGCTGGACGCGCACAGCATTTCGACCCGGACATGACCGATATTTTTCTTGCCAATTACAAATCATTCGTCAACATTGCCAAATTCTATCCGGAGAATATCTAAGGAGTAACGCGCCATGCACCAATCCGCCCGAATTCTTCTTGTCGAAGATGAAGAAATTATCGCTTTGATCATTGAAGATTTGCTGGTTTCCAGCGGTTTTCAAGTGACTGCATGCGGTCATGGCCAGACAGCCTGGGAATGCTTGCAAGCGAATGAAAACGGCTATGACCTGGTTCTGCTGGATAGGAATTTGCCTGACATGAACGGCATGGAATTCTTGCGCCGGATCAAAGGCGTTGCGGCCTTTGCGCAAATCCCCGTTATCTTCGAATCGAGCCAGGACGATATGAAAAGCATCCGGGAAGGCATGGAACAAGGTGCCTATTATTATCTGGTAAAACCGATACATCCCGAACTGTTGCTGGCTGTCATCAATGCTGCCTTACAACAAAGCCGGGAATTGCGCGGCATGCTAGCCAAGCTGCGCCTTACCGAACGTCCAATCGCCTTACTGCAAACAGGTGTTTTTCACTTCCGGGATCTAGAGGAGGCCCGTCTCTTAGCTCATTATCTAGCGCTGGCCTGCCCAATCCCCGAACAAGCTATTCTGGGCTTGCAGGAGCTTTTAATGAATGCTGTCGAACATGGCAATCTGGCTATAAGCTATACCGAAAAAGGTTCGCTGATTCTGAACGGTAACTGGCAGGATGAAATCAGGCAACGTCTCGAATTGCCGGCGTTCAAAAACCGCTTTGTTGCCGTACATTTTCAACGTCAATCCGATTCGATTACATTTATTATTCAAGACCAGGGCGAAGGATTTAACTGGCAAGACTATTTGGATTTCTCACCGGAGCGCGCCTTCGATCTGCACGGACGCGGGATTGCCATGGCCCGCAAACTCAGCTTCGATGCATTGACTTATCAGGGTAATGGCAACACTGCGGTTGCCACGGTAAACTTAAATACTACCGGACAGTGCGGATGACCGGACCTGCCGATCTCGAAACCGGCAAGGCGAACGACCCTAAGCCGATCGATTACCAAGTACGGATTTTCTCCATAGTCTTCACTTATGCGACTTTCGCCGGTTTGTGGATACTGCTATCGGACAAAGCGGTAGCCTGGCTAACCTCCGACCCGCAGCTAATATCTTTATTCGGCACTATAAAGGGACTGCTTTTCGTGTTGGTGACGTCTTTACTGCTATTAGCGCTCATGAAACGCCTGCTGGTTTCCGGCACGTTAACAACGCCTATCCCGCCTGCCCATTTTCGCTTGACTTTGCCTTTGATTTTGATCGCCACCGCTATTTTCACACTAACAGCATCGGCGATTTTTTACAGATTTAGCGACCTGAGAGACAAAGAAACACTGAGACTGCAGGCCATCGCCACTCTGAAAACCCAACAAATCGCCGACTGGTTGGAAACCAAGCTAAAGTACGCCGAATTCCTGCAAATTAGTCCGCTATTCGGTGTCGGCTACGATATCCATAACCGGACTGCTCTGGATACTCTGGAAACGCGGCTAGAACAATTTCGCGTAAAAGAGGATTTCGCCGCTATCTTACTGCTGGATAGCCATGCAGAACCGCTGAAAACCGCCGCTGCCGCGCACGCCGATTTGCCGCCTGCTTTGCGGGATACCGCTGGACAGGCACTGGCCGACCGGCAAATACATCTTTACGGTCCTTACCTCGATCAAAACGACAGGCTTAAACTGGATTTTATTGTGCCGTTGACAACAACGGACGGCGGCGCTTTTCTAGTTGTATTACAAACCGGTTCCAAACAATGGCTTTCCAAAACCCTGCAAAGCTGGCCGGAACCCTATAGCAGCGGTGAAATGTTGTTGTTTCAGAACACAGGCGGGCAAATTCAATGGCTGTTCGAACCCGGCCAACATCACAACGAGACGGCAAAATCGATTTCCGCCTCCTTAAACCAAGCATTGCTGTCATTACCCAAACCGGATGGAAACACCGAAACAACCAGGCTAATCCAGGACGAAGACTATCGGGGAGTTGCCTTCTATGCTTGGGTTCAGAGCATTCCAGGTACCGGCTGGTTATTGCTGGCCAAAAAGGATCGTAGCGAATTCTATGTAGAAGCCGTACTGAATAGCGTTCTGATCGCTATCACCGGCCTGTTGGCCTTGTTGATGACGGCTGCCGGTTTTTTCCTGCTTCATCAGCGTCAGCAGCTTAACCTTGCCACTACCATCCAGCAGACCCAGGAAAAGAATCTTCGCGCCTTGGGCTTGCTCGCAGCCATCGCCGAAAGTTCGGATGACGCCATTTTCGCCAAAGACCTGCAAGGCCGTTACACGCTGTTCAATCCGGCGGCCTGCCGCTATGCCGGTAAACCTGCCGAACAGGTGCTGGGTGAAGACGACTGTTCGTTATTTCCGCGCCAACAGGCTGAATTACTGATATCCCTGGATAAAAAAATCATCAGCGAAAACCGTATTCACTCTCAGGAAGAAGTACTGGATACAGCACAAGGAGAACGGGTATTCATGGCAACCAAGGGGCCGTTGCGCGATACCGATGGTTGTGTAATCGGCATCTTCGGCATCTCCCGCGATATTACCGAACGCAAACAGGCAGAGTTGGCGTTACAGACTACCGAACTAAGTTACCGTAACTTGTTCGAAAACATGTTGAACGGCTGCGCCTATTGCCGAATACTGCTGGAGAACGGTCAAGCCAATGATTTTATCTATCTGGAAGTTAACAAGGCCTTCGAAACCCTAACCGGTCTGCGGGATGTTGTCGGCCGCAGAGTCAGCGAGGTGCTGCCGGGCATACACGAAACCGATCCGGGCTTGTTTGAAACCTATGCAAGAGTTGCCATGAACGGCCATACCGAACATTTTGAACTGTATGTGCATGCCTTGCAGATGTGGTTTCTGGTTTCGGTTTACAGTCCGCAAGTTGAACATTTTGTAGCGGTGTTCGATGTGATAACCGAACGTAAGCTGGCGGAACTGCAACTGCAAGCCAGCGAAGAACGCCTGAAATTGGCACTGGAAGCCACCAATGACGGATTGTGGGATTGGGATTTACGAACCGGTTTGGCCTATCTGACCCCGCGTTATTACGAATTGACCAGTTACCGGGCCGAGGAAGTCATAGCGAATTTCGATTTTTTCAAACGTACCGTGCATCCCGATGATTTACAGGAGGTGTTAAAAATCATAGACGCTACCCTGCAAGACAAAATTCCGGTCTGTGAACTCGATTACCGGATGCTCACGCCGGCCGGGGAAATCAAATGGATAAAGTCGAGAGGCAAAGTGGTAGAGCGGGATGCCGCCGGCCAAGCGTTGCGAATGGTAGGCACTATCACTGACATTAGCATCCATAAAGCCGCCGAAGTTGCGATACGCAGGCAAACCGAAGAACTGGCAAAACGCAATACCGAACTGGAACGCTTTAATCGCGCCGCCGTGGGTCGTGAGCTGGATATGATCGCACTCAAAAAACAGGTGAATGCCTTATCGGCAGAACTGGGCCGTGAACCGGTCTATTCGCTGGCTTTTCTGGATGAGCCAACCGGCCGGAACGGCATATAAAAATGAGCCGTTTATTTATCCGCAACACTACGAAAACCCGGTTTGTTCTGGCTAGCGGCTATGGCAGCAACCCAAAAGGAATTCAGTTGATATGAATGGCCCTTTAACCATACTTGTCATCGAAGAGACTGTCAGCGACTACCAGCGGCTAGTCGGGCATTTGCATGAGCATGGACTGGCAGCCGAATGCAGATGCGTTAGCAACAAAATCGAATTACTGGCTGCCTTAGAACAACAATGGGATTTAGTGCTGTCCGATTATCATTTGCCGGACATGGATTTTCGCGCTATCCTGCAAAACATCGAGTTATTTCAACCCGGCATGCCGGTGATTTTGATATCGGCCGGTATCGGCGAAGAAACGCTTGTTGATCTGCTGCGGCAAGGCCTGAATGATTTTATTTTCAAGCACAATCTGCTGCGCTTGCTGCCGGCCATCCACCGGGCAATACAGGAAAATAGCGAACGCAAAGCCTGGCAAGCCGCAGAGCATTCCTTGCTGGAAGACCAGGCAGCTGATATCGAAGCCCAGCAGCAAGCCCGGCAGGCTGCGCTGAATCTGATGGAAGATGCCATTACCGCGCGCGCTCATGCCGAGGCGGCTAACGCTGCCCTTCGCGAGAGCGAAAAGCGCTTGTTAATAGCGCAGGAAGGCGCTCATGTCGGTATCTGGGAATGGGATATCCTCACAGACTTGAGTTATTGGTCGCCCGAATGCGAAAAACTCTATGGATTCGAACCGGGTACCGGCTGCCTGCATCGCAATGAAGAATGGCGAACACGTGTTCATCCAGATGACTTGACGCGTCTCTACGCCGAATGGCAAAACCAGTTGGCGGATAGCGAAACATTCGAGGTCGAATACCGCTTCCGGAAAGACTCCGGCGAAATTCGCTGGCTGGTCAGCAAAGGCCGGGCGCAGTTGGACGCAAACCGCAATCCGCTCCGCCTTTCGGGTATCAACCTCGACATTACCGAACGCAAGCAGACCGAAGAGCAGTTGCGGAAGCTGGCGCTGGCTGTTGAACAAAGCCCCGAGAGCATTATTATCACCAACTTGGAAGGCGAAATCGAATATGTGAACAAGGCGTATCTTGAAAACAGCGGTTATAGCAGCGCGGAATTAATCGGCAGGAATCCAAGCATCCTGCATTCAGGCAAAACCCCTTTGGCAACGTATCAAGCACTTTGGGAAGCGTTACGCCAAGACCGGACCTGGAAGGGCGAATTCATTAATAAACGCAAGAACGGCAGCGAATATGTGGTTTTTGCCATCATATCCCCTATCCGTCAATCTAACGGCGTTACCACGCACTTTCTGGCAATACAGGAGGATATAAGCCATAAGAAGCGCATAGCCGAGGAATTGGATCTGCATCGCCACCATCTGGAAAAATTGGTGGAAAGCAGAACAGCGGAACTGCAAACGTCGCGAACGCTTGCCGATGCCGCCAATCTGGCCAAAAGCGCATTCCTGGCCAATATGAGCCATGAAATTCGTACGCCCATGAATGCCATCATCGGCCTGACTCATCTGTTACGGCAAAGCAAGCTGACGGTCGAACAACTCGAACGCCTGGACAAGATTGATGCCGCCGGACAGCACCTGTTATCGATCATCAATGATATTCTGGATTTGTCGAAAATAGAAGCGGGTCGTCTGGAGCTTGAAGAATCCGATTTCGCCCTGGACACAGTCCTGGATCATGTCTGTTCTTTAATCATGGTTCAGGCTCAGAATAAGGGACTGAGCGTTGCAGTGGAAAGCATAGGCATGCCGCTCTGGTTGCGAGGCGACCAAACCCGCTTGCGGCAAGCCCTGCTCAATTATGCCGGTAACGCCATCAAATTTACCGAGACAGGCGGCATTAGACTGCGGGCCAGATTATTGGAAAACGGCGGGGAAAATTTGCTGTTGCGTTTCGAAGTTGAGGATTCCGGCATCGGCATCGAAAAGGACAAGCTGCCCTTGCTGTTTACTACCTTTACTCAGGCTGATGTATCAACCACCCGGCAATACGGCGGCACCGGTCTGGGTTTGGCCATTACCCGGCGTTTGGCCAATATGATGGGCGGCGAAGCCGGTGCAGAAAGCATTCCCGGTCGTGGCAGCACTTTTTGGTTTACCGTCCGCCTGCAAAAAGGCCACGGCGTCATGTTCGCCCCGGCCATTGAACATAACGCTGAAGCCGAGGCTGTTCTTCGCCGGCATTACGCCGGAACGCGTGTGTTATTGGTAGAGGACCATCCCGTCAATCGGGAAGTCGCTCTGGAATTGCTGAACGCTGCCGGACTATCGGTAGACAGTGCCGAAAACGGCTGCATAGCGGTTGAAAAAGTTCTCGCCAACCGCTACGAATTGGTATTAATGGATGTCCAGATGCCGAAAATGGATGGCTTACAGGCAACCAGAGCCATACGCAGCAGACCCGGTTATGCAAATCTACCGATTCTGGCCATGACCGCTAATGCCTTCGATGAAGACAGGCTGAGCTGTATTGATGCCGGGATGAACGATTTTGTACCTAAACCGGTGATACCGAATAGACTCTACGCTACCCTGCTACGCTGGTTGCCGGCCGCGAAACCTAGCATTGAACAGGCGGATTTGAAAACCGCAACCGCTAAAAACGCCAAAAGCCAGATACCCACTCCCGACCTAAAAGCACAGCTATTTGCCATTCCGGGACTGGAACCAAACCAGGGACTTGCGGTTGTCAAGGGCGATACCGAAAAATTCACGCGACTGCTGCGGATGTTTGCAGACACTCACCGTCACGACATGATGCACATTTTGACCGGCTTGACCGAATCGGATAAAGGTGAGTTGCAAGCTATCGCGCATGGACTGAAAGGCGTAGCAGCAACCTTGGGAGTACGAAGCGTTTCCGAGCTTGCCGGAAAGCTGGATAAGGCATTACGTGAAAACGCCGCTGAGACCGAATGCTCGGCATTAGCCCGGCAATGTCAGCTTGAATTAAACCGTTTGATTGAAGCTATTCTGGCCTTGCCCGAACCGGCCGGACTTTTTGCGGATTCCGATATCGATAATGATCCGGAACGCCTCGCGGCTATTCTGGCTGAATTGGAAATGCTACTCATTGAAGACAATTTCCAGGCTAACCAATTTGCCGATTTTCACCGAGGCATACTCGGTAAAAAAATGGGCGGCCGCTACGCTGACTTTATAAACCTGATCCGCTTGTTCAACTATGAACAGGCGTTAAAAATTCTGTGGGAAATATTCCCTTCCGGTGTGGCGTAGGGCGGATGCCGACAGGCAATCCGCCAAGCCTGGAACAACAAAACACCCTACAGTTTATCCATCCAACCCTAAAAGTTGGGGCGAAAAATTTTTCGACCCTACAATTCCCAGTGGCGGCACCCTTGCCAGGTTCCCCCCTATGCCTCTTATGTGCGCCAGATAGATTTTTTGAAAATCGCCTTAAGGATACTGTAAGCGGAACGCTTCGATAAACTCCCTAAGCCTATGCTTCTCAAGATGATTGATTCCAGCCGCCGCTTGGCGCCCCCCGCCTTCCGGAAAACCCCTGCAAAGCAGATCTGCACCGATTTTGTTGTTCAATGGCGCCCTGACGCTGACTTGATAACCGCCGCGTTGATTGTGACTGAGGACGGCATGGGCTCTATCGGGATTTCGATTGGCTAATTCGTTACTCCAAACCCCGCTCACTCTTCTGGCCCACTTTTCATCGGGCAGAATAAACACGGCGATCTGCCCAGTTCGATACTCGGCGTTCATATTTTCCGCCTCGGACATATCATCGGCATAAGCGGCAAGCAGTTGTCGATAAACCGCATTTTGCCCGGCGATGAAATCCATAGGCGTCCGGTAAGCAAGCAACTGCCTATAAAGGACATCGGGCGCAATATACAGATCATCCACGGTCTCGCCATAGGCATTGTAATTAATGCAAATACCGAGTTGTTGCAATTGTTGCAGTTGCGATTCGGAAAGAGAAAGAGGTTTTGCTGCTAGAAGAGCGCTATTCACGAGATTGTCGCCAAATGCGCCTGTCACCGCCCAGCCGAGAGATTTTTGCTGAATGTATTCGTTAATCAGCAAACTGGTACAAAGATTGGCATCGGTATTGATGATGCTGGTCAAACCTTGATGAAGCGGAATTTCGCCGGCAAAATGATGATCCGCATAAAAAACCTCGACCTGATTATCCAGCAAGTTCAGCAAAGCGCTGCGATTCTTGTCCAGAGAAATATCCAGTACGGTGAGATGGTCGCCGGCTTGCGCCGAAACCCTGCTCAGAAGTTCAATGTCGCGTTTGACGCCGGTTACCAGGGTGGCATCGACAGGAAAAACTTGCCGCAATTGAATTAGGGCGCAAATACCATCTGCGTCGCCATTGAATGCATCTATGTTCACAACCGATCGACCCTTGTATCAAAAATTAAAATAGAACCGATATTATAATCAGGTCAATGGTGAATTTGCTGTTCCTGTATTCGTGCCAGTAGATTTTTTATGTCGCTCATAACCTGTTCAGCCATCAGCTTTAACCAGGCTGTTTTGAAGTTGTGGTCGTGTGCAAGTTTTAAAGCGTTGTAATAAGCCTGATGGCGTGTATTGTTGCCGCCGAAATTGGCTAGCGGATAACCTGCTCTCAGCAGAACAAGATTCATTAGCAGACGCGCGCAAGCCCCGTTGGCATCGGAAAAGGGTTGCAAGGCCAACAGCCGTTGATGCGTTTCGGCTGAAAACATCACCGGATGTATGAATTCCCCCTCCAGCCGCAGCCATTCGACGGTTTCCGCCATCAATTCCGGTATTTGCTCCGGCGGCGGAGCCATGTAACCACTGAAATCCGTTAAAGGGCGGGTACGATAAACGCCTGCGTTTTCCTTGTTAATACCGCGTAACAGGATACTATGAACCTGCTTGATTAGCGCTTCGGTTATTATCACTTGATCGTCGGCCTGTTCGCGGACAAATTGCACAGCCTGATAATGATTGATAGCGGCCAGATATTCGGCCATGGATTTACCGGTAATCGTCAACCCTATTTTAATTGCCAGCTCGGTTTCCGGAAGCGTTAGCCTGCTGCCTTCTATCCGATTGCTTTCGAAGGTATAGTTCACGTCCAGGTCCTGCAACAATTTGTCGTTCAGCAAGAGACTTTGCAGATCCAGTTCGGTCTTTAAAAAGTCTATTTCTGCAAGCATGATTTTAAGATCGTTATTCATTTCGGCATTCAGATCCCTGGTTTTCATCCGGTTAATGCATAGCATGACATATAGTCGCGCTTTTATGGCTTCAACAGCAAGCATTTAATAGGCTTGCCAACCAAAATTAAATGATAAACAACTTCGGCTGACGGCAACAATATGCTATTTTGATCGTATCATTTTATTCCCAACCCGATAATCGACATGAGCATTAAATCAGACAAATGGATTCGGCGAATGGCTGAGAAACACGGCATGATAGAGCCTTTTCAAGCCGGACAAATCCGCGACTCCAGTCAAGGCCGCATCATCTCCTATGGCACATCCAGCTACGGTTACGATGTACGCTGTTCCAACGAATTCAAAATTTTTACCAATATCAATTCCACCATCGTCGATCCCAAGGATTTTGACGAGGCCAGTTTTGTCGATATCAAATCCGATGTTTGCATCATCCCGCCCAACTCCTTCGCACTGGCGCGAACGGTAGAGTTTTTCCGCATCCCGCGCGATGTGCTGGTGGTATGCCTAGGCAAATTAACCTATGCCCGTTGTGGCATCATTGTTAATGTTACGCCGCTTGAACCGGAATGGGAAGGTCATGTAACGTTGGAGTTTTCTAATTCTACGCCTTTACCAGCCAAAATCTATGCGAACGAAGGTGTGGCGCAGATGTTGTTTTTTGGCGGCGACGAAGTCTGCGAAACCTCCTATAAAGATAGAGGCGGTAAATACCAGGGCCAGACCGGTGTTACTTTACCGAAAGCATGAGTAGAAACCTCCTCTTACCTGTGGCCTGATCAGGAAGATGCAGAGCGTCCGGGGATGCATTCCCACGCGGAGCGTGGGAACGATGCGAGCGGACCGAACCGTAGCCTTAAAAGATTAAATTACATTCACGACATACCCAAACCGATCCTATAAATTAATGATGTCAACCAGCCGATCCGACACCCTAAACAAATATTACCGCGAAGTCCAAAACATCATTCTTAATCGCCAGGACTGGATAAGCGGCTTGCTGCCCGCCAGCACTGCGGTCAACATTCACGGCAACTACACCGACGCCTGGGTACGGGATAATGTATATAGCATATTGGCGGCCTGGGGCTTGGCTTTGGCTTACCGGAAGCAAACCGGCCAGCCGGACCGCACCTATATACTGGAACAGAGCGTTGTCAAACTGATGCGCGGTCTGTTGTTAGCCATGATGCGCCAGGCCGGCAAGGTTGAAAAATTCAAACACACCCAGGATCCGCTGGACGCCTTACACGCCAAATACCAGACTCAAACCGGGCATGTGGTTGTTGGCGATAACGAATGGGGACATTTGCAACTGGATGCCACTTCGCTTTTTTTGCTGATGCTGGCGCAGATGACTGCCTCCGGTTTGCGTATCGTCTTTACCACAGACGAAGTCAATTTCGTCCAAAACCTGGTGCACTATATCAGCCGTGCCTATCGCACCCCGGATTACGGTATATGGGAGCGCGGCAACAAAATGAATCACGGTATCGCCGAGTTGAACGCCAGTTCCATCGGCATGGCAAAAGCTGCGCTGGAGGCCATGGCAGGCTGTAATCTATTCGGCCGGAACGCCGGTCAAACCGCGGTGATTCATGTGATTAGCGACGACATTGCCCGCACACGCATTACCCTGGAATCGCTTTTGCCAAGAGAATCGATTTCCAAGGAAATCGATTCGGCACTGCTGAGCGTGACCGGATTTCCGGCATTCGCAGTCGATAATCCCCTGTTGCGGGAAAAAACCGAGGCGCTGATCGTTGAAAAACTGCAAGGCCGTTACGGCTGCAAACGCTTTTTGCTGGATGGTCACCAAACGCTGTTGGAAGCTCATCATCGTCTGCATTATGAACCGCATGAACTCAAGCAGTTTCTGGATATTGAATGCGAATGGCCGCTGTTTTTTTGCTATATGCTGCTCAATCATTTGTTTGCAGGAGAAACGGAGGAGGCGGAAGAGTATCGCCGCCGCCTTGAAAACCTGCTGGTCGAACAAAACGGCGTGAGACTACTCCCGGAACTCTATATTGTTCCCTCAGAGGCGATTGCTGCCGAAAAACAGCATCCGCACAGCCAGACTCGCATACCGAACGAGAATGTACCGTTGGTGTGGGCGCAAAGTCTTTTTATCCTCAGCGGTTTGCTGCATGAAGGTTTGATCGCCAGAGACGATATTGACCCGTTGGGCCGTTACAAACAAATTGGCCAGCAGAACAATTGCAAATTGCAAATTGCCCTGCTGGCCGAAGATGAAAGCGTACAACGGCAATTGCAGCGACATGGCGTTCCTGTCCAGACTCATGCGGAAATAGGACCAATTCAAGTCAGGGACGCCGGCGAACTGGCCGCAGCCTATACTCAGGTCGGCCGAAACGATCGTATCGGCCTGAGCGGCCGGCCGCAGAGGCAATTACGGACGCTGTCCACTTCAAGATTATATCTGCTGGCGGGCGAAGCGTTGATCTTCCTACCGCAGTTCATGAACCAGAAAGGCTTTTATATCGCCATGGACAACCGCTTGCTGGTACAGCGGCTGCGCATGGAACTGACCTATATCAGCAGGCATTGGGACAGCCGCATGCCGCCGCTGCTGGTTATCCTGATTAAACAAAATATGCTGGATGGCGAGGACGGCCGGGTATTGCTTAATTTTATCGAACAACTACGCCGGGACACAGTGCAGGGGGTTGCCGTAACCCTGGATTTGCTGACAAACTTTGTGAATAATTCCAGCCGTGAAAAAATCGACTATCTGCATGATTTTAAATTCTCGGAACCGATCCGGAACGAAACGGAACGGCCCTTTGCCAACGTCATGCCTTACGATGAACAGCAAGCGGAAAGCATTGATAGCCATGTGTTGACGGCATGGGAAATCGGCGATGACAACATTTTGATTAATGAATTGCAATACAATGCCAATCTGTATGCACAACTGGAAGCGCTTTGCCTGTTAAGCCAGCGCTACGGCCTGAATCATGAAACCGGTTTGACGGTCGACGGCGGCCAGCCATGCCGGGTTGGAGATTTGCTGGAGGAAATCTATGCTCGCGCCGGCGATCTGCACATCTGGCAGATTGTGCGCCGCTGCGCCGGTTTGCTGAATAAATACGATATCAATCTGGAACAAGCCGCCACTGAAATACTGGTTCGTCAGCATGGCTTAACGGTCGGCCACGCCTATAGCGGTAAAGCAACCTTGCGGCGTCCGGCCGATTCATCGGAAATTCTGCAAACGATTAAGGCGTTCAATAGCGATGACAGCAGCCAACACATTATTATCCAGGAGATTATTATCTACCTGGGAATGTTGATCAAGCTGAAACCGGAACTGTTTGCCGATATGCATACCATACGCGTCGGCCATATCATGCAGTTGATCATCGCCCGGCAAAAGCGGTATTCGGGCAGTTCTCTGGATCGGGCATTTAAGGAAATTTTGTCTTTGGCGCCTTATCGGCTTTCCGAATTACTTGAGGAAACTCTGGAGGACTATGGCAGCAGCAAAAGCCAATTGGGTGAAGTAGAGACTTTGCATTATGACGGCTCGCAACGCCAGTTAAGTACTGCCCGATTTCCGAGCAGCATGAATCCCAGAGACAGGGGCGATGCCGCAGACTGGTACGAGTGGCGAGAACAGCAAGGCAGTATCAGCCGGGAAAACGAAGCATTTTATAACGGCGTCTGGTCCTTGCTGGGGCACTGCAACGGTTTGTTGATCGGTGAAAAAATCAACAGTAACAACCACATCGACAGCGAAATCACCCTTTCGCAAATGACGCCCGGCGAACAGTCCTTTAAATTGCACGTCAATCATCTGCTTAATAAAATTCAGGCCCCGGTGTTTCGACAACTGACAGTGGAAGCCTTACGGGCTTTAGCATTGATTTTTCAGGACAATCCGGCCTTACGAATCGACGACACCGTTTATACGGACATTCTGATAGGTCATGCTGTCAGGCTCTGCTGGTTGCAATCGCACCCCGAACATAGGGATTGCTATGAAAATTTTGTGTCGCATGCATGGCAGGCTTTTTATCAATTGCCGCCGCATGCAGTAGCGAACGGCCTTCTCGATGCATTAATCTTTTTGCTTAACAACAACCAAGCCTCATCACAGGTAAACGTATGATTTTAGCGGGCGACATAGGCGGAACCAAAACGGTTTTAGCCTTAATCAATCAAGCAAGCGACGGTTCCTTAACCTGCGAAGTCGAACAGACTTTCGCCAGCGGTGAATTTCAGGATTTTCAGGACATATTGACATTGTTTCTGGCAAATCGCCCGCCAGTAACTGCCGCCTGCTTCGGCGTGGCGGGACCGGTTATCAAGCATCGCTGCCAAACCACCAATTTGCCGTGGATACTGGACGAGGAACAGCTCAAAACCAGATTCGGCACACAGCGCGTAAAACTGCTTAACGATCTGGAAGTCATGGCAATAGGGATGCTGCATTTACAGCCCGAGGATTTCATCGAACTGAATGCCAATGCCCAGCCTCAAACCGGCAATATAGCGGTCATCGCCGCCGGCACCGGGCTTGGCGAAGCCATTCTGCACTGGGATGGCCGGCAATATCATGCGCTCGCCACCGAGGGCGGTCATTGCGATTTTGCCCCGCAAAACGATCAACAGGACAAATTGCTAGCCTTTTTGCGCGAGACTTATGCCGAGCATGTCAGTTATGAGCGGATTTTGTCCGGTATCGGCTTTAGCAATATTTATGATTTTTTAATTGCCGGCAATTTCGGAAAACCTTGCCCGGTCGTTCCTTCGGTTAAAGAAGCCATCAGTAACGGCATAGACCGCAGCGCCGTGATTTCACGCCTCGGCATCAATGGAGAGGATGAATTGTGTAGCGAGGCGGTTAGACTGTTTGTGGAAATTTACGGTGCTGAAGCCGGTAATCTGGCGCTCAAATCTTTTGCCGGCGGGGGTGTTTTCATCGGCGGCGGCATCGGTCCGAAAATTCGTTCGGCACTGGAAACGGGTGCTTTCTTGCAAGCCTTCACCGCTAAAGGCCGGTTTCGGGCTATGTTGGAAAAAACCTCGGTTAAACTAGCGCTAAACCCAAAAACCCCGTTGCTGGGCGCTATGCATTATTTTGCCGAGTAGGGCGGATGCCGACAGGCGATCATCCGCCAAGCCCGTGATAGCTCCGAATGGCGGAACCCTTATCTGGTTCCGCCCTACGTGCTGTAGGGTATGCACTGCATACCATTGGACTCTGGGCGACGAATAACTTTCTTGAAGCGGAACGTCTGAATGGTATGCAGTGCATACCCTACAAGCATGGCAGGCCTGCCACGCGTGGGCACAAACACCGTGCACCCATACGCATCAACTTTAGAAAATAATTGTTATTTATTAGTATGTTATAAATATTGATGAATTATATTCCTTCAATCCCGCTATGCGGTGGATATCTGTTAGTCCCTTTCATGCATAAGCACGCCTAAGTTCTATCCGTTGACAGGTGTTTAGCTTTTTCTTTCGCTTATTCATTGAACAGCCATGATTGAACCTGTCAGCCAGTTCTTTTAGAAAGTTAGCCAATGCTTCCAGGTCATCAATGCATTTGGCTAAACCGGATGATTGCTCCTTAATCATTTGATGGCCTTTGACTAGACTACGGTCAGGCTTCCGCCAGAGGCCGGTCAATACTATCCAGTGCTGAACGATGATCGCTAGTAATTTGGCATAGATTTCACAGAGTATACGCTCCGGTTTTTCACTGCGCGAATGTCCTAGGCCGCTATGGGATTTCCACAATTTAAAAATCAGCTCAATTTGCCAACGAACACCGTACATGACAAAACAGTCTTCATGGTTTAGTTTTTCAGGTTCGACATTGGTGATCAGGATATTCCAATCACACCCGGCAAGATTCGCTTCGCTAGGCATTCTGCTGTGCTTTCTGCCGTTATTCAGCATTTTGGCCCGTCGCCGACCCGCTTCTTCCTCCGGTAATTTCCAGAATAGCATTCGCACAGTCAATTGTTCCTTGACGCCCACTTTGACCGCGATTTCATTTCGCATCTGCCCTTGTTTGAGTAGATTTAGACAGTGACTATTCAAGTTTATCGGGGTGCCACCCATTGAAAAAACTTGTGTACCGGGTTGCAGCCGAGAAATCCAATATTCACCCCGTGCAGCCTGTTGTTTCATGCGTCCAAGATTGAAATAGCCCAAATCTTGTATACGTAGACTCCCTTTTTCGTAAACAGATTCGGCCACAGGGCTACGGCTGTCCGAATGGCGGCCAGGCAACAAGTTAAAATGCATTTGCCCGGTTTTTATTTCCAAGTTCGTATCAATCTTAAGGGCGGCTTTGCTCGCATTCTCCGAGCCGCCAACCCCTTGCCAAATTGTCTCCAATTCAGTGGGTAATGCCACGGTGCTGCAATCCGCAAGATAAATGGCCGGAAAGGGATTAAAAATATCGGCGTTCACTTGCACACTCGTGGTCACGATTTGGGCGATGGCTGTTTCCGTAACACTTTTCATAAATTCGCAGGCCTCTTGGGTGAAGCGCTTGTCCAACCCTTGAGCACTGATCGTTAACCCATGAGTATATCCGGCTCTCGCCAAGCCTTCGACAGACGGTGTGAAGTACTGGATCCAACCGAAGATCAACGTGCTCACAAAATTCGACCCCGTGATTTTCCGCTGGCGCTTGATGAATCCCTCTTTGGCGAGCTCGTTAGGCTTAGTGGTCAGAACATATTGCAAGGTTTCCGCTAACCTAAAGAAAATTTCCATTTCAAATACTAGTTTACAAGTGAATAATATCCATTTTATCATATGGTTAAATAGTATAGTTCACCTACTTTCTATTAAGTTGATGCCTATGGGGCACAAACACCGTGCACACCCTACGGGATTTGCCGAGCTTGCTTCACGCACGATCTAAACCACATTCGAAAATTCGGCAGTGGTAATGGGTTGCTACATCGTAACTAGCGGCATAGAATGCGGGCTTTTATACAATTTATTAAGGAGGCGTTCAATGTCAGACTCTTTTTGGTTCAGAACCGGTGAAGCCACTGTATTTTCCAGCGAAGGTCAAGGAACCGACGCGATGCCGGAAATTCTGCTAGGCGATATTAAAGGACCTGCCGGACATGCTTTTGCCAACCTGATGGGGCAGACGGCCGGCCATACCCGCATGTTTGCAATACGCGCCTGCAACCAGCAGGTACGCCCGGCCACCATTATGGTTCCCAAGGTCACTATCAAGTCTTCCGCTTACGTCAATCTGCTTGGCGGCCCCGTACAATCGGCAGTGGCGGATGCGGTGATCGACAGCGTCACCGACGGTGTGATTCCCCGGTTACAGGCCAACGATCTTTGCATTATCGCCATGCTGTGGATTGACCCGTCCTGCGCCACTAATCCGAATCTGGACCGCAAGGATTTATACCGAACAAATTATGAGGCCATGAAACTGGCAATTCAGCGGGCGATGAGCAATTCGCCGAGTATTGACGAACTGATTGCCAACCGCCACAAAATCTTCCATGAAATGTACAATCCGGAAACCGGCGAGTCGCAATGGTAATCGGCGGAAATAACGGTCTATCGGATTACAATGGCCGTAGGATGGGTAGAGGCGATAGCCGAAATCCATCAAAGAAGACAGTGATTGACCTGTAACCATGATGGCGCAAATTACATTTATTTTGATTGTTTGAAGAATGTCGTGATGGGTTTCGCTGTCGCTCTACCCATCCTACGGACCTAGACTTAAATAATAAACCTTTTTATTCTGTTACCTTGAGCAACAAGCCGCCATCGGCATCGCATCTGCTGAATTTGGCTTTAACTTTGATAGAAATCCGCACCATTTCATTTTTGATACCGGCAGGTAACTTGCCTTTAACCCAATAAAAGGTTTCTTTGTCTTCCAGGCTGATCTCGACCGGCTGTTGTCTGATACTGACATGAATATGTCCCGGACCATTACTGCCGGAAACGGCGAACGAGAATTCCGAGCCCGGCGCAACCGTGGCTAAATGCTCAGGATTATATCGGCTGATTTTGGCTTTGATACAGTAAGACTCGTTACTGTCATCGCCTCCCCCGCTGCCTCCGCCATGGCCGCCATGGTTAGGCTGCTGCGCCCAGACCATGTTACAAAACAGCATAGCTGACAGGAAGACTAAAATTTTATTGAGCTGCACGAGAGTTCTCCTCTTTTTTGATCGTGAATGATTGCCGATACATTGAAAAGATATCATAAATTTTGAACCGAGTTGACTTAAGTCAATAGTTGTCAAAGGTAATTATTTTATCGCCGACTCATAATGAGAGATACAAACTGCTCTGCAAATTCCCGCAGGCGGGGATTGTATTGCCGCAGAGGTAGCAGCGCTAGGGTCTGTGCTACAGTGATTACGCTGAAGAATTACCACCGGCCAGTATCTGAATACTACAAAAAACCATTGATTATTATAAAGATATATTTACTTTCACTACCATGCCGGTTTATTCTTAGTCTTGATTTAGCCGGCCTGGACTCCTTGTGGTCAAGCAGTAAACAGAGGAATGATCAATGTTAAAACGTATCTTAGAAATCCATCTCAGCAACGATAGCGATATCGCGCTCTCAAGACGCCGGTTTCTTAGGAACCTGGCCTGCGGCACATTGCTGAGTTTGGGGACACCGGCTATCGCACATGCCGCTAAAGGCCGCTTGCCGATTCACAAATCCCTGGCATTTCAACACACCCATACCGGCGATGCGTTGAAACTGACTTATTTCGAGAAAGGCCGTTATATCAAATCAGCCTTGCGGGAAATCGATTATGTTTTGCGGGATTTCCGTAGCGGCGATGTTTATCCGATAGACGTCGGCTTGCTCGATCAGTTATATGATTTAAAGCTGCTGCTGGGCACAAACCGGCCTTTCGATATTATTTCCGGCTATCGCTCTCCGGGCACCAATAGCAAATTGCGCCACGAAAGCTCAGGGGTCGCCATTCACAGTTTCCACATGCAAGGCAGAGCCATCGATATTCGCATTGAAGGCATCAACTGCCGCCATATCCGTAATGCTGCCCTGGCCTTGCAACGTGGCGGCGTAGGTTTCTACCCGGCTTCGGAGTTCGTTCATCTGGATACCGGCAAATTCAGAATCTGGTAGACTTTAACTCTAACCGTCGGTCGAGGTATTTTTACCAGACTGTAATTCTTTATAGAATTTGTTGATAGCACCCTGCAATTGCACATCATAACCATAGATGTCGGGATAAAATCGCAGTTTATTGTCCTGACCCGCAAACGCGGTACTATAGAAAAACAATACCGGTATCGATTTTTTCAAACTGACCCGCCGGGTTTTCGGACCTGCCATCGCCTGCTGTATGGATTGCTTATCCCAGCCTTCCTGATTTCCTAGCACAAATTCCACCAGTTTTTCCGGTTCCGATACTCTGACGCAACCGTGGCTAAGGTCGCGGCGATCACGATTGAACGCAGCATGAGAAGGGGTATCGTGCATATAAACATCGGCTTTATTAGGGAATACAAACTTCACCCTGCCTAGCGGATTTTTCTTGCCGGGACGCTGTCTGGCGCGAACCCGGCCATGTTTAATATCATCGGCCACATTGTCTACTTCTTCGCTATCATTCTCGCTAACGGCACTTTCGACCAGTTCGATGTCCTGACTTGCCAGATAACCGCTATTGCTGCCCATTTTCGGCATAATTTCCTTATCCATAATGCTTCTGGGTATATTCCAGTAAGGCATAAACTCCAGATACCTCATTTCTTCCCATAATATCGGTGTTTGATTTTCCTTGGCTTTGCCGACAATGACTTTCATGTTAAGAGCGTTTTCATCATCAGGAGAGTTAAAGGCCCACAATTGAAACGCCGGAATATTGACAACAATCTGACGGCCGCCCGGCAATTCCGGCAACCAGCGCAGCCGTTCCATCGCCAGTTCGATCATTGCAATTTTTTGCTTTGGCGTCTGATTTAAAAGAGCCAGGGTTTGCTTGCCGATCACGCCATCGGCATGCAAACCCTGATTTTTCTGAAAGCGTATCACTGCCGAAGCCGTTACCTCGTCGTAAAGCATCTCCGATTCTTTGTTAATGCCTGCAAATTCATCGGCTGCTATTTCCCCCAATTCCTGCAAACGCTGGCGTAAGATAGGCAGTTGCGATTCCGCATCCCCAGGGTGCAAGGACTGTGGAAAGGACAACTCGATAAACGGCGAGGCCGATTCCGCTTGCTGCCGATAGTCCGCCAAGGCCTGTTTTAACTGCTGATATTGTTTTATTTTCGGTGCCAGCACCACAGGTAATTCGGCAATGCTTTGTTGATCCAGAGACTTATTAAGGAGTGCGGCAGCATCAAAAGCCGGTTTTACGCCGTATGGCTGCGGATAATTGAAGTCACGCGGATCGATAAGACCGAAATGCAAGTCGTGCATATAACGCAGCAGCGAAATAGAAAGCGCCAGATCGTATTCGGCCAAGGTACTGACTTCGGTTTCCGGCAGTGTTTTTGCCTCTTGAAAATATCGGCTCAGAAGTTCTGAATCATAGCTGGCCGGATTCAGGCCATCCGCTAAAGCATTTTTTAAAACAGCAAGGGCGTCGTTTAGATTGTTTTCGGGGCGACCGTCACCCAGCCAAATAAGCTGCATGCCATTCATGCGGTACAACTGTTCCAATTCCTTGCTTTGACGGGAAAAATCCGTTTGCGACAACAAAGGATGCTGCTTGCTGACCAGAAGCTTAGCAATGGCTCGGTTAACATCCGGATTCTTTGCATCGCTGTTAGCGGAATGCGAAAAAAAACACAAAAGCAATAACACCGTCAGCAGAGATGGCCCGGTATTAAACAAATTTTTCGAAGAAAGCATTTCTGAGGCGTACGTCTTCATAATTACGCAAATTCATAAGCGGACATGGCAAGATATCCACAAGGGTTATTAAATATGGTTCTAAGATTCGAACTAGTTTAACAAAATTAAGAAAGGCAAGCTGTCTTACCACTTAAACCCCGGAAAATATCCGGTGAATGCCAGGTGGCAAACGTTGCGCAAATTACGGTAGCGGGGTGGGGGCATTGAACCGATAAAAGCCTCTAGCGGGGTATAAAATACTTCACAAGTTTATAATTATCGGTAAATATTCAGCTTAATCCCTTAAGCCGTAAAATCACCTGCAACAGCTAGAGTTTGCCGGTCCAAAATCCGTTATATATCGGGAAGGCGTAGAGCCTCCCGTAATGCATTCCTACGCGGAGCGAAGGAACGATGAGAACGCCCGTGCTTTCGTGAATGCGCCGAATAGTGACAAATTTTTCCGCCTGATGTGGCAAATATTTGCCGTTAGCCCTTAATTAACGGATAGCAATCAATGGCGCAGAACAAGATTAAGTTCCTCCGCCAGAGCGGGCGAAATGTAATATCCGCCAACGGCAACTTTGCGAATGGCTTCCAGCAGATTTTCGGGTTCGCTATCTTTGGTCAGATAACCCGATGCACCGGCTTGCAGAGCCATTTTGGCAATTTGCGGATCATTATGCATGGAAAGAATCAGAATAGGCAGATTAAAAGAGCTGGCGCAAATTAGCGTAATCAGTTCGACGCCGTTAGGTTCAGGCATGGACATATCGAGCAAAAGGATATCGAAGCCGTTTTGCTTAAGCTTCTCAAGTACCTGTTTACCGTTGATAGCTACCCCGGCGACAATGATATCGCCTGCCCACAGGAACAATTGCTTTAACCCTTCCCGTAGAATAGCATGATCATCGGCCATCAAAACTTTAATCATGAAATTTCAAAGATAATAAAAAATTCTATAAATAGACGGGTATAGGCCCCGATCCTACCTGCCAACAACATAACCGGCAGATACAGTTTTATCGAGCCGGACACCCATCTCAAGCGTTTTAGCAGGTATACGCAACCCGACGTGCTGAGGAAGTTCCGAAATTTCAAATCGGCATTGGCACGGTTTTATATATTTTCGGTTGACAACAACAATTTTCATAACCATTAAAAGACTCAAAACGCTGCTCCTAGTTCATCGGCGCTTGTATGCCGGTGGAAATATAAACACTTAGTTTCACGCCTTTACCGGGTGCGGTATCGACAGTCAACTTCCCTCCTAGCATAAGAACCCGCTCCTCAATGCCTACCAGCCCGAACGATCCGATTTTCTGCCCGGTGCCGGGGTCGAAACCCTTGCCATTGTCACGTATCTCCAATAGATAACCATCGTCATCCTGCCGTGCCAAAATCACTCTGACTTTATTTGCAAGCGAATGCCGTGCCACATTTGTAAGCGACTCCTGTACGATGCGGAATATGGTGGTCGAGTGAGCGTCGTCCAAAATAATATCGTTGCGAGGAACCAGCAAATCGCAACGGATACCGGAACGTTTGCCGAAATCGTCGGCCAGCCAGGCCAGAGCCGAGACTATACCCATGTCCAACACGGCCGGACGTAACGACGAGGCAACATTGCGCACCACCTGAATTGTGGCATCCAATGCTGCAAGCATTTCCTGGACCTGTTCCAAAAGTGCAGGATTTTCCGATCCGAATCGCAGCCGCAACCGGCCTATATCCATGCGTAAGGCTGTTAGCCGCTGCCCTAGCTCATCGTGCAGTTCCCGAGCAATACGTTTACGCTCGTCCTCCCGCGTTTCCTCACGTTGCGCAGTCAACGCTCGCAACAGGGCTCGCGATTCCTTCAAACGCCGCTCGGTGGCTTTAAGTTCGGTGATTTCGCGGCTAATGGACAATACGCTGCAAACATTGCCGTAATGATCGTATTCCGGCACCAGATAAGTGGCATAACAATCAGGCTGGCCTTGAGCGCCGGACAGTTCTACCTCTATGCCTTCCATTTTGCCGGTTTCCATAGTGCGTTGCAGCAAACTTGTATATCCTTGCGCATCGGGCGAAACCATGCGCCAAAATTCCAGCGGCGTTTTGCCTAAAGCATCCGCAGCCGTGGCGCTAAGCGATGCCATATAGGCCCGGTTGGCATAAATGCGCCGGCAATCGCTATCGTAGCGAACTATCATGTCCGGCGAATTTTCCGCCAGGGTGCGAAACTCCTGTTCACGGCGGGCCAATTCCAGCTCAAGTTGTCTTTGCCGGCTATAGTCCCGGCCTATGGCGATGACGCCCGAGATAGTGCCATCCTCTGAAAACTCCGGGGCAAAGCGGATATTATCGTATACGGCACGGCCCAAAAAACCTTTATCGATCTCCAGCAAATACTCTTCCGGCATCCCGGTTCTAATGACACGATCCAGTACTGACAGGTAGCCGCGAAAAGCCGGGTGCTTGTATTCGATCAGGTCTTCGGCACGAACACCCAGAATCTGCGTCGCCGGCTTATCCAGCGTATTAATCAACTGCGGATTGACATAGGTGATACGGCTATCGCGATCGTATCGGGCGATAGTATCCGGTGCATTTTCGACCAAGGTCCGAAGTTCCTGAGCCTGTTTGGTCAGTTGCGCCTCCATTCGTTTCCGCTCGGTTATATCCCTAATGACGCCAACCAGCATTAATTGTCCGCGTTCGTCGGTGTAACAGGTTCTTTTGGTGACAATGATGCGAGTAATGCCATCCTGACCGGTAAACGCCTCTTCGTTAACCACTTCGAGACCGCTAGAGAAAACAATTTCATCCTTGCTTCTGAACTCGCTGACTTCATCGGCCGGAAAAAAATCCGCATCGGATTTCCCAAGCAGAGCTTCAACCGGATAACCGATCAGCTCGCAAAACGCCTGATTGAGCAATACCCAGCGATACTGCCTGTCTTTGACAAAAACCGGATCGCCAATCGTGCCAATGACCCGATTTAAAAACTGCCAAGATTCGGCCAAGGCTTTTTCCGACTGCTGCCGCGCCAGCTCCGCTGCGGCACTGGCTGCCACAAGTTGCAGCAACGATGTCACTACCAGGGTATCGGAAACCGGTTTGCCATCCATGACAGCAATCGAACCAATGACCTTACCTTCATGATCCCAAAGAGGCAAAGCCACATAACTTTCGACCTGCATATTTTCCCACAAGCAGAAGTTAGGAAATAAACTTCGGACACTATCCGGAAAACAACACATCTCGCGTCTTAACAGATTTTCGCCGGGCGTATCCGGCAGACTGTATTGCCTGTTCGGAAAAATCGGATCCCGTGCATAAAAAGCGACTGTTTCGGCACTCGCAGTTTCATGGGACAACTTATCGATCAACACATAATCCAAAGCCAGCGTCCGCCCCAAATAGACTGCCAGAGCACTCAAAAAGGAGACGCCGCCTTTAACCCAGCCGCGCTGGGCAATAAACTTTAAAACATCCTCAACCCGTTTGCGCTCTGTGATGTCCTGCATGATCGTCGAAGTGAACTTCGGCTTGCCGTCATCATTCCGATGCAAAACCACAAGCTGGGCAACTGGGATTTCCCGGCCATCCCGGTGTAACAGCGCAGAATCGCCTCGCCAGTGCCCTTGTTCCAATACCTTGGGAAAGCCTGTTTCCCGTAAGCGCTTCATGGCCCATTCGGGATGCATGTCAAATATTGTCATGCCGGAAAGATCGGCATCTTCAGGCAGCCCGACCATTTCCCGCGCAGCGGGATTGTGGTATAACAAATTGCCCTCTAAGTCGGCGCAGCCGATAAAATCCCCCGCCTTATCGAGTATATCGAGCAAATTCTGTTTTTCGGCCTCGACACGTTTGCGTTCGCTGATATCGGACACGGCAACCAGACAGGTGCGGCGGCTGGTATCGGCAGTTGTTGCCTCTATCGTCACCCAACAGGAATTTCCTTTGATCTGTAGACAGATTTCGCAGGATTGTTTGTTCTTAGCCGCAAACACATTATCGAGAAAACCGTTGAAAACAGGCCGATCGGCCATGCTGATGAAATTTTCAAAACGTTGGCCGGCTATTACGGAACACTCGCCGGCAAGCAAACTGGCGCCTCGAAAATTGGTTTGATGTATCTGACCGTCACGCCCTAGTGTAAAATAGGCTATCGGGGCAAAGTCAAACAATTCGGAATAGCGTTCCAGAGCTGTTTCCACTCTCGTCCGCGCCTCCCGAAGTGCCTCATTCTGCCTCTCCAGATGGTTTCGATAAACCTGTAATTCCGATAGCCATTTTTTTTCGTTTACCAAAGCTTCGCTTGGCGCCGCTGTTTCTGCATTCAGCGGCCATTCTCCATCCGCATGCCGTATGAAGGGCATCAGCGTATGATTCCCCTGCTGGATGCCGGAGCGGACATTTTGCACAGCCGGTTCAGTCTTTACGATTTTACGGCTGTAGTTTCCGAAAAGCTTTAAACGTAGCTTTATCCGGACCAACAGATCGTCTATCCACAAGGGCTTGAAAACGTAATCGACGCCCCCGGCCGCGAATCCGGCCGTCAGCTTATCGGCCTGATCGATTTCGATCATGAATATCACCGGAATTTCGCGCGTGCTCTGATGAGATTTTAAGCTACGGCAGAGTTTAATGCTGTCCATGCCGGTCATCCCCAGATCGAGCAGAATTAAATCGGGGCCTATCAGCTTCGCATAGCGCAGCCCTTCCTGGTCGTCTTTTGTGTATGCAACCCGAAATCCATGAATTTCCAGAGTCTGGGCAATCGACCGGTAATCGCCAAATTCATCGATGACGAGCAGAATAACCGGCGCGCTTGACAGATCATCGCTTCGGGATGACGTTTGACCGCCGGATAGGATTTCGGTTTCGGAACGCCTATCCATAGCCGTCCTCAAAGTTTTGCCCATCGTCAAATAAGATACTGGATATACTGGTCAATTTTAGTCCCGTGGTGGTTTGCCCAAGGAATCGGGCCGATTAAACGACAAACAAAAACCGCACGCCTTGTAGGGTATGCACAGCATACCATTTGGCCGTTCCGCTTCGGGCAAGTTTTTCGTCGCCCAAAGCCAAATTAGTTATGTATTGCGTATTCTACAGCGATGTCGCCCCGGCTTAAAGGCGATTGAAAAAAAGCAAACAATCGGATTTAAACCGTTTATTTGTGAATTTTCCCTCTATCTTCCGGTTCGGGCAGCAACCTGCCCATGATGCCGTAGCCCTGCTTGCGTAGCGATTCGAATTGATCGGCGGGTACGGGCTTGCCGAAAAGATAGCCTTGCATCTCATCGCAATCGTGTTCCTGAAGAAAAAGCCAATTGTTCGACGGATTCCACGCCTTCGGCGATGGTTTGCAGACCGAGGCTTTTGGCCAAACTGATTACCGCCCTGACGATAGCTTTATCTTCCGGATCGGTATTGATATCGCGCACAAAAGATTGGTCTATTTTGAGTTTATAGACTTTAAACTTTTTCAGATAGCTCAGCGATGAATAACCTGTGCCGAAATCGTCTATCGACATGCGGATACCGCGCCGATGTAGATTATCGATCACGGCGATAGCGTCTTGCGGATTGTGCATGGCCACGCCTTCGGTCAATTCCAGTTCCAGATACTCGGCGGGAAGGTCGGCTTCATCCAGTATCCTTGAGACCAGATCCGGTAGATCGGGGTGGCGAAACTGCACAGCGGACAGGTTGACGGCTATGACGATAGGCGAAAACCCCTGATCCAGCCAGCGCTTTGCCTGCCGGACAGCGCATCTGATCACCCATTCGCCAATCGGTACGATCAGGCCGCTTTCCTCCGCAACCGGGATAAATTCCGCCGGGGAGACCATGCCGAGTTCGGGATGGCGCCAGCGTAGCAGCGCTTCAGCTCCGATAATCCGGCTATCGCGCATGGACACTTGCGGCTGGTAATATAATTGAAATTGCGAATTTTCCTGGGCCTGACGCAGCGCATTGAGCAATTTAAGACTCCGTTCCGACCGTGCCTGCATGGCCGGGGTAAAATAACGATAGCCCTGGCGTCCCTCCTGTTTGGCGCAATACATGGCGGCATCGGCGCTCTTGGAAAGCGATTCCAGATCCGTTCCATCGTCAGGGTAGAGCGCTATGCCTATCGAAGCCGTCAGGCTCAATTGGTATTGATCGATGGCATAGGTCTCGGCGATGACTTCCAGTAGTTTTTGCGCTACATGACCGGCGCCCTCGCTATCGATTCTCGGCAGCAATATGATGAATTCGTCCCCGCCCAAGCGCGTCACGGTATCTTCCTCGCGCAACGCCCGGCGCAGACGTGCGCTCAATTCGATCAGCAACGCATCGCCGACGCTATGGCCGAGAGTATCGTTAACATCCTTGAAATGATCGAGATCGAGGAACATCAACGCCAGATAGCCATTACTACGCTTAGCCAGATTCAGCGCATATCTCAGATGATCGTTGAGCTGGCTACGATTAGGCAATCCGGTCAGAGAATCGAAATTTGCCAAATGGTAGATATGTTCCTCGGCCTGTTTTCGCTCGACCGCTAGCGCTACAAAGTGGGCAACCATCTCCAGGAGTTTAATCTCATGCAGATCCGGCGAACGCACCTCCCGGTGATATATAGCGAATGAACCCAGTACTTTATGGCCGGCAGTCAGAATAGGTTCGGACCAGCAGGAATGTAATCCGGCTTCTAATGCCAATGATTTAAAATCTTGCCAAAAGTCATGCCGCTCTATATCTTCGACAATGGTGCGTTTACCGGTATAGGAGGTGTTGCCGCACGAACCGATACCTTCACCGATTTGCACGCCATCAATCGCCATATTGTAAAATTCCGGCAGACTGGGGGCAGCGGCTACATGCAGATGCCTGCCATCGGCATCCAGCAACAGTATTGAACAGAAACTGCCGGGCAGAATTTTTTCAAGTTTGAGCACTACATCGACCAGAATTTGCGTAAGCTGCGAACCGCCGGTCAGAAGTTCCAGCATGAAGGTACGGAAATTTTCCATTTCCCGTGCCCGCAGACGTTCAGTATCGAGATCGAAACCGTTCAATGCATGGCTGATATCCATCGCCATCTCCAGCAAGAGGTTTCTGGCGGCCTCATCAAAAGCTTCGTGCTCTAAGGCGTACAGGTTGAATACACCGATTACCTTGCCGTTTTTCTGTAGGGGCAAGCCTGCGGAAGCCAGCCAGCCGAATTTTTCGGCTGGCCGATGCCAAGGCGCGGTAGCAGGATCGTTTTGAAAATCCCGGCACCAGCAAGGTCGATTTTCACGAAACGCAACGCCGGTCGGCCCACGCCCAGAAACTTGTTGTTCATCGATCGAAATTTCGATACCTTGCAGATACTCCACGCCATTGCCGAAACTTGCAACCGGTGTAAGCAGATGGGTTTGCTCATCCAGCATGCCTATCCATGCCATGTTCATGCCTCCGAAAACCACTGCGTCATGGCAGATTTGCGTAAACAGTTCGGCTTCGTCACAACATCTGACAATGGCCTGGTTACACTGGCTCAAAGCGGCATACAGCTTGGTTAAACGTTGATTTTTCGCTTCGGATTCCTTGTAGTCGGCAACCAGCCTTGCCAGTTTGCTGCGCGTTTCTTCAAACCAGGCCGTTACGCTGTTTTCCATGCCTTTGCCAATCGGAATAGCGGTGGAAAAATCGCCTAGTCCAAGCCGGACGATTTGCTCATGCAGTATGTCCACCGAACAGCCTAAGGTGGCGTTCAAAACCCGATAAGAACGAAAACACATAAAAATCAGCAATACGCCGAAAATGATGAAAGCCAGCCGAAACCGCATGGCGGCGAGTTCTGCTGCGCGGACATTGTCAAGCGTACGTTGCTCCATCATCCGAAAACATTCGCCGATCGGCTGTAAAATAGCGGTCTTGGCCTGATGATAGGCCGCGTCATGCAGCATGAGACTGGCCTTATAACGATTTTCCAGGGACGGTTGGGATTCGAACAAACTCATTGCCGCCAAGTCGGTGGCCGTCAGCGCATCGGATTCAGCCTTGGCTTGCGCCAGCCTGTCGTATTCCCGATCGGTAAAACCGGCTTGCTTCACCAGATCCAGCAAGGCTATAGGCTCGCCGGCCGGACGAGGCCGATCACCATCCTCCAGCACCGGATCCCAATAGATGTCCTGGTAATTCAGCGGACGCGGACTTTTACCGTCGCGGATAGCCAGAATATCCTGATAGTGCTGTTTGTAGAGTGGGTTTCCGGTAATCACATAGCTGCGCGCCATGCGGGTGAGATCGTCGGAAGACTGCCGGAATTCGACAGCCAATAAAAACGATTGTTGCCGTAATTCATTGCTGCAATCGATCTTCTTCTCGGCAATGACATACAGAGTAAAAAATATTGCGCAAACGACAAATACACCTAACGTCAGCAAGAGACTGCGTTCGAACCGGGATAAATTATCGTTAGTTGTCATTTTCGTGTCCTTAAGCTATCAAACTGCATCCAACAAACTGCTTTCAGGGTATTTGTATGAACTTGACAGACAAATTAATTCAGGCAAGCGAAAATAAAATATCGGCTGATCCGGGCCGGTCTCTTAACAAATAGACTAAGGCTATCATCCTTTAACTTAAGCATTTTGTCAGTCACTTTCAAGAATTGTTATTCGCTTCAAACTTAACTGCCGCGATTGCGGGTTGTTGAGCCAAGGCATTATCTATTATCTAGCTTGAATTCTAAATCCCGTGATTTTATGCCCGTTAACAGGAAGTTGACAAATCAATCGCCACGCATTTTAATTCATAGATGATGAAATGTCCCATCTTAAGGAAGCGCTTCGTTTAAAACCTCGGCAAGCCGTAATCTGGCTTTTTGCAGTTGATGGCGCACGATGGGCCATTCGACAGTTTGGTAAGCAGCAAACCACTCGCCCTCAATATCGCCCGGCAAGGCCTTATAGGCGTTAACAGCCAGCGCATGCGATTCCTCAGACCACATGCGATTGCCGTAGAAGCGATAGAAGCCAGCAGCCCGGCTTGCATCAATGCGGCCCGTTTTTCAGCCGGTATTACGGTATGGAGGCTAGCAGCCGCCAGTCGGACCTGATCGTGGTCGTAGCTGTAATGAGGGCCTAAGTGCAAATTTAAGGCCTGTTCCAGAATGGCGGCATCCCAGATACTGTGCAGATTAGTGCTTTTCCCATGCAAGGCAAGCAAGACATCGTTTCCGCCCCGGTCCTGATTATCTTCGGCATGCAGGGGCTGATGTATATCTCCGACGAAATGCACCAGCCATTTTAACGCTGCCAGACGTTCGCTATCGGCAACGCCGGTATCGGCCAGCCTTTGCGAAAATTCTACGATTTTCGCTACCACGCAGTTATTATCCCGGCAGTCGCGCTCCGCACGGTACCGGTTCTCCTGCAAGGGAATATTCACAAAATGCCACGGCGCTGTATCCGGCATTTTCAGCCGCGCTTCATCAGCCCATGCTGAAATTTCATCGAGTTCGCTCCTGCCTTCCAAGCCTAAAAGCGTTTTGAGTTTGGCTTGCGCGGCCGGTATCAGATGAGTCTGGGCGATATCTGCGACAACGGCATGGCCTTCCGGTCCCCAGGCTAGTGCCGATGCGCTGTTCGCTAGTATAAACGTTAAGGCGGCGACAGTACGAAACATCGTTAACAACTCCTATAATGAACATGTATGAAATAAACTCGAGCAGTTAGTTTATCAGCAAAAGATGTAAAGGGTGATCGTTGGACCGGCTTCATGAGCAAGTAAAAGTGTCAGTATTATTTACACTATAAAATCGAATTTTTGCTGATTATGTTAAGCAACAACACGGGGCATAGCTAAAGAATAAACTTATAATAATATGATTTACATAGTAATTATTGCTTACAGCTTGTCCGGATTTCAGCTTTTTCATCCACCAGACATATGTCTTTATTTTTTACACTTATGGATTTAAGTCAGTAGACAGGTATGTTTTTCCGCATGGACGGCACATTCCATAAATCCGCATCAATCAAAAAAGTCTTTCCATAACCGATGCTTAGCCATTTTATTTTTTTGCTGAGGATGATAGCTAGACAGACAATACAATAATGGCATAAAATGTGTCCTGTAAAAGCTGATCTGAAAACCTTGATTGTAAATATAATTTCTGCATGTTCTTTGTGCTGCGCAGCATGGCTTAATCCATAGGCTGTGAGGCGATAGCCGAATTAAACTGCATGTTGGCCGCCGATCATTCGGCGCATTACGCTATCGCTGATGCGCCCTATGGCGCTGGATAGGTTTCAGGCTTTTAAAAAAACAAGCGGTGCTTATCTGTGAAGCTAAAACAGCAGCAACGCACCATCTACCGATAACCGATAACTATCATCCCAACAGGAGCGATCATGAAATTGAATAAAGCCGCCGCCGCATTGCTTTTAATATGCGCAGCCTCTACTGCTCAGGCGTCAAGTATCGACTATGCCGTTAATGTCACCGATTCACACAACGATACCTTCGTTGGAATAGTTAATTACGATACCACCCTGGATGTCTTAACATCCGCCAGCGGCACGCTGACCTTTGCTGACAGTGTTGTCGTAAACAACTTCTTTTTGATAGACCAATCTGTGTTTCCCGGCTACTCCGGTACAGTCATTGCAGCCGCTTTTTTCGGCTCGCCTTCGGTGTGGCTTGACGGGGTAGCGAACACTACTTACACGAATACTGAGGCAGTAGTCCTTCTCCTTGATAGCACGCCGAGCATTCCGAACCCGATATTGGATCCAAATGCTTATATCATCGACGATACAGGAACGAGTTACCAAATTACCAGTGGCGGCATGACGGTGCCTGAGCCGGCCTCTATCGCCTTGTTAGCCGCCGGCCTGTCCGGTTTCGGTCTGCCGCGACGTAAATCGAATCAACGCGATAGGGCGTAATCCGTAGGGCGGATGCCGACAGGCGATCCGCCAAACCCGCGATAGCAACATATCCGGCAGTTTATCCAACAAACCATAACAACCAAAAACCGGGAAAGCTCACAGGCTTCGAGGGGCGGAACCCTTATCAGGTTCCGCCCTACATCAATTGATCATCACCATAGCGCCTTTAACCGTCAGATCGCCATCGGCGCTGACCGTAGTCGCCAAACCTTTTAATTCCGCCTGAGTCTTGCCTTCAATCGATATATTCATGGCCGACAGGGTAATGCTGGTAGCATCCATTTTAATGCTGCTTTGGCCGACCGTCAGCGTGATGGAACTGGTGTCCATGGCAATGCTGTTTTGGCCGACTGTCAAGGTTATGGACTGGCCGGCGGTTTCGGCAATCGTGCCGTTATTGACGTTTATGGTACGATTGCCCTGGCTAACGGTCACGGTTTGATTGCCCTGATCCACCGTCAGAGCCTCGTTGCCTTTCGAGACTTCCACGGTTTTATCGCCGGTGGAAACCGTCAACTGATCATCGCCCTGCTCTAAAGTCACGGTACGGTTATTATAAATATCGACGGTTTGATTGCCGTTACCGCTGTCGGATTGAGGCGAGCCGACTTTCAGGGTCTGATTATTTTCAACCACCACGTTAAAATCTTTTTCGGCCTGAATAAAGATTTCCTCGGAACCCTTTTTATCTTCGAAACGGATCTGGTTAAAGTTGTCGGAACTGCCGCCGGTGCTGCTGCGCGACATGATGCCGCTCTGGGTTTTATTGTCGGGCAGGGTAATGGGCGAGGTTTGATCGGCATTGTAAACCGCGCCGATGATGATGGGCCTATCCGGATTACCTTCCAGAAAATCGACGATGACTTCCTGGCCGATACGCGGAATAAACAGCCCACCCCAGCCCTTACCGGCCCAAATCTGGGCAACACGTATCCAGCAGGAACTGTTTTCGTCATTGGTGCCGAGCCTATCCCAATGAAACTGCACTTTCACCCGGCCGTATTCATCGGTCGTGATTTCATCGCCGCTTTCGCCGACCACAATGGCGGTTTGCACGCCCTGGATCACCGGCATGGGGCTGACTCGAGACGGCCTGAAAGTAAAGTTGCTGCTAATGACTTCATAGCCGCAGCGGAACTCTTCGCTATCGGCATCGACTATGCCAAAGGATGAGAAGCCGTTGTTTTGAATCTGAAGCCGGGTAGAAACCACCAGATATTCAGCATTCTGATCGGAGCGCGGAAAATCCGCCAGGGTAAATTTACTACCGGTTGCCAACCCCCGAACATTGCCGGCAGCCGTGATACGTTCGAATTCCGCACGTTGTTCTTCCATGCGAATTTGCGCATAACTGCTGCCGCCGGTTGCCTGCGTGTATGAGCCTGGATAATCGTATATTTCCATGCCGGCTTGCGGATGAGCCGCCGCCAAAGGAAAATTATTTATTAAATTCGCTGTAGGCGCGGTGAAATCGAAATCGTTTAATGTATACGAACCTGGGCGAATTTCTTGATTCAAATGCCATTCGTCGATATGCTCGGGTACATTGGCGTAACTGGTTTCGGTAAAATAACCGATGGTCGAATCGCCGGGCATGGCATCGTGGGCGGTCATGCTATCGCATAACACCATGGTATGGCTGGAATCGGTGTGCCGGAAGAAATAATAAATGCCCTCCTCCTCCATTAACCGGCTAATGAAATTGAAATCGGTTTCCCGGTATTGCACACAGTATTCGCGCGGTTGATAAGTCGCCGATAATTGGGTGGTTACATCGGTATAGCCGTGTTTGCCGAGAATGCTTTTAACAATATCGGGCACCGCGGTATTAGCCGGCATGACTTTGCAATCGCCGGCCCTTGTCAACAGCCATGGCTTCGGCTGCATAGTCGCCCGATACAGATAAAGATGGCCCAACATCCCGGCCTGGCTAACCTTGGTGACCAAACCGTTAAAAGAGCGCGGACCGCCTTGGTTAAGTTGCAAACTGACCGTTATGCTGTTACCCAGCAAGGTTGACAAATCGATGCTGTTGCTATCGCTAAGCAATTCCAGCTCATATTCGAACAAACAGCTTAATTTTTCGCTGCCCGTCAGCCGATACAGCAACAGGGTTTCGCTAACCGAGGAAGCCTTCACCGAAGCAGTTCGGCTATCTTGCGTATAACTCATCATAAAATCCTGTATTCAGCCAATATTCAGCATCAAATCCGATCGGCTAACCGCCGATCAAAACCGTGGTACAACCCAGCACAATTGCGCCGCCATGCCCCATGGTATCGCCCATTCTGGCAGCCGGCAATTTACCGATCATCACCGTCGCCGATCCTTTGGCAATCAGATCGGGCGGCCCGACGCAGGTAGCCTGATCGGTCGCGCGTGCGGCCGGTAATTTTCCGATCAATACGGTTGGCGCGCCCGGCGGTAGAATCGGCCCGCCGACATGCGGCACCGGACCGGTCGTCATTGGACAAGTATGCATATCGCTGACCCGTGCTGCCGGTTGCCCCATCGTCTAATCCTCTAGTTTTGCCACAGTTTGCCGTTGCCGCCATTGGCGATATCGATAGCCTGTTCAATAAAAAAAAAATATTTTTCCTGCGACTTTTCCGGCTGGGACTGCACTGCCGCCAACATCACCGCACCGGTGACCGCCTTGGAGCTTAAGTTTTCAGCAGCCGGCACCGGCGGCATATCTTCCGGCGCCATGCTGCCCTCGCTCCAAAAAGCCGCCATCGCCGCCCAGGCTGCCGGATTATCGAAACCGGCGGCTTTTGCAGCGGCGTTCGCCTGACGGCGATTAGTCTCGTCCGGTTTGAAAACCCAGGTTTCGGCAGCAGTCAAAGCTTTGATATATTCAGGAGAACAAGCATCGTTCAGCGAACTGCGCGCACAAAGACATGCCCACCAAGCTGACTCCCGCTTGGGCAAAGCTCGCGCCAAAAACCGCACGGCATCCACATACAGTTGCCGCTCAAGCAGTGCATTCAAAAATTCCAGCGGACCGGGGTCGGAATCCAGACACTGTTTAGCCTCTTTGCCGAGATCGATATCCACGCAAATCACCACAGCTTTAGGGATTAAAACCTTGATTAAAGATGTCGCGCCAGCCATATATTCCCCATTCTCCCCTTTGTTTTTTCGAGTTAAACCATATTTTTTTCATAAGGCATCTGAGCAGTCACCACTAAACCAGCGACTTGTTCTTTCCGTTCATTGCGCAGCACGGCATTTTCGATCAGCTTGATAGCGAATCCGGCATTGCTTAAAACATTTCGGACATACAATTCGGTATGGCTGTAACGGCCATGCAAATTCAGCTGAAAATTTTTCCCTGAAGGGTTATCGTCCAGTTTTTCCAGGGTAAAAATAAACCATCCTGACGGTTTAAGCGCATTCACGGCAGCTTGCACCGCAACGCTCAAATCGCCGAAATAACAAAAAGTATCAACGCAGCATATGGCGTCATAAGCGACAGTCGATTGTGCAAAAAACGCCGTCAATTCGGATTCGAATAATTCGTCGTAAACGCCGCGATGCTTGGCATGCTGTAACATTTTCGGCGACAAATCCACCCCTGCCAGCTGCTTCACCAACGGCCGCAACAGCGCCCCGGACAAACCGGTGCCGCAACCGGCATCCAGCAACCGCCAGCTATCCGGCTGCGGCTGCAAGGCCTGCAAAGCATTTTGCACCAAATAAGGCGCCTGATAATCCAGGCGTTTCAATACAGCGTCGAATGAGGCCGCAAACCCGTCGAAAGTTTGCCGCACATACGTATCGCTGGCACGATCGGGGATATTGGTTCCGGTATACGCGGCATACATATGCATAGCAGTCGAATTTTCCGGATCGTTGTTAAGCCATTGCTTCAAGATATCGATACAATTTTCGATTTCGCCCATGATGTAGAAAGTATTGCTCAACTTTCTATACGTTTCGGCATCGAACGGCTTAAGCAGTAAGGATTGACGAAACGCGCCCACGGCATCGTCATATTGCTTCATTTCCCGGTAGACATTGCCGAGATTCCGATAATGATGCGCATCCCCAGGCTCCATGGCAATCACTTTCATTATAATCTCGATAGCCTGATTAAATTGCTCCAGCCGCTTAAGCGCTATGCTCAGATTACCGTAGGCAGCCGCAAAATCCGGATTAAGCTCGATCACCCGCCGAAAATAAGGCTCCGCTAATTCCGGCCGGCCGGTTTGCAGGTAAATATTGCCCAAATTATTCAGGGCATCGACATATTCCGGCACCAACCGCAAGGCAGCTTCGATCAACTCGACGCCTTCCTCCGTAAAACCGCGTTGATGCCTCAGCAGCCCGAAAAAGTGCAAAGCGTTGGGATTATCCGGCGAAATTTGCAAAATTTGCCGATAAACATCTTCGGCATACTCGAATTGGTTGGCCTGATGTAAACGGATTGCCAACTGCAAAGCGTCGTCAAGACTTATCTGCTGAGTGCCGGCTTCGTCTATATTAGAACCGTCATTTTCTGTATTCATCATTTTGTCCAAAAATTCAAAGTCGCGTGACTATTACCTAAATATAGGCTGATTAAGCAGGATACTGAAGGAACAACAACCGCCGCGCAGCTTGATTGGCACAATCTGCCAGACACTTTGTGCGGAAAATTGGCGGTTAGGTCTTATTATGTCTACATAACCTCGATATTGCTTGTGGCTGCAAGCTATAAACATTTCAATTATGCCTTTCTTGCGGATTCTTTTGTCCTTATTCAAAAAAGACTCGGCCCAAAAGCTGTAAACCGGTTGCTGTAAAAAGAAAGACCTGAATGGTCCTTTTGCCGAATTAAGATTTAGTCATCGTCATCATCATATAGTCTAATGTATTTATCTGATTGCTTCGCTACCAAACCCTTAATTTTTGTGGTTTCTTTTTCCAGATAATCGATGGATTTATTCAGGTATATTAAATTCTTCTTATCGCTTGTCATCAAATCCATCCTATATCCGGAGGCGATGGTCGGCAGATAGATTAACTTGTAGAATTGATCGTTTGCCATTAATACCGCTTGAGTAAAATTAATTTCTAAGTCCACATCCGCGCCTGAACCAATCCCAAACGTCAAACCGGAAGCCAGATTGAAACTTGTTGCTCCAAACAGGCCTGACTGAATGCCGCAACTGAAATCAGCGCCTACTCCACAGGATACATAAACGGAACCCGTAGCGTTAATGACATTTTCTCCAGCATATTGAAACCCTATGCTTCCCTCTGCTTGGGCCTTAAGACCGGCAAAGGCACCCGCTTGAATTGAAGCGTGAAAATTATCCAAAGCATTTGCACTTAACGAAAGACTACCGGGTTTTGAACCTATCGAAATGGCACCGCTAGCTGTTGCCCCTGCAAACGCTGAACCTTTGCCGGAAAGCGTTAATCCTGAATCGGTTCCTGTTCTCTTCCATATGCAATCTGCCGTCACCTCAAAATTTGCCCCGAGAAACAACTCAATCTGCGCATCAGCGCCAATTTGCAATTTCTTGAAATTAGCCTGTGCCGATCCACTCCCCCATGCTCCGGCGGTAAAACTTTGTTCCAATTTTGCCGAAATATCGGTTCCACCCCTAATCGGGACTGATACGTCGAGTTTTGCTGTTTGTTTCATGCCGCACAAAAAATCGAATTGCGCATTATAATTTTCCTTATCCACAATGGCTTCGCCATGCAGTCCTTTTAAAAACTCGGTTTCAAATGAGATTTCAGGTTTATCAAAACGTCCGACCCCATACTTTTCCATCTTAATCTGTAGCTGATTCAGGAAATCAGGCCCCCCCTGATATTCTTCGATTCTCATTTTTTTCAAGGCTTCAATATCGGATTCCATCATTACTATCTGCTGAGAAAATGGCGATTGAGTTATCAATGGGACGATGAATTGCTCTTGAAAAACAAAAAGATATCTTGCTTTGAATAAGTCTTTGTTACTATCCGAGACAAATCCGTAATATGTCCTGGCACGCTCTTTTCGACTGGATGCTGTGATATAAAAAGCTTTCTTCCAATGCTGAAATTTTGAATCTATATAGGTTTTAAATTCGTTCTGATCTGTAGTAATTAATTTATCTTTTTGCATTGTATTATCCTTTATATAGAGACACTCAAGTTAATTGAATTTTCAGCGTATTTATTAAAATACGAGAAAATATCCCCGGAAAATTTAGAATCCATTTCCAAACCAGTGACTGAAACATGGACAGTACAGGCTTCGAAACAGTTAAAATGCTTACCAATGTTTCCTTAACATAACTGCTAAACCATGAATGCGGTTATGCAGCAACAAGTTTAACCATCTGACAAAGCGATTCTTTCTTAATTTCCTTCTGAACTATTGTTACTCTGTATATCCCGCTATACTTCGAAAAGTTCAACTCCCTAAAGACAATATTTTATTAAAGTATATTAATTAGTAATCAGTACAGTAACATTCCCCCATTTCCCAGCCTTAGTGAAGGATTAGCCCCCCAAACTTAAGGGAGCAATCAATTTATTACCTTCCTATTCAAACCCATAACCAAACTCTCCATCCTGAACATTGACATGCACGCGCTCTATCGGTCTGCCTTCCACCATTCTGGTCAAAAATTCCTCGCTGATTTTCGGCAGTACGGTATTGGTTAGAATGGCATCTATCATCCGCCCGCCGCTTTCCAGTTCAGTGCAGCGGCTGGCGATGAGTTTGATAACCTCGTCGTCGTAGCTGAACGGTACTTTGTGGCCTTCCTCGATACGTTTTTTGATACGCCCCATTTGCAAGCGGGCGATGGCGCCTATCATTTCATCATTCAGCGGATAGTAAGGAATCACCACCAGACGGCCTAATAAGGCCGGCGGAAATACTTTCAGTAAAGGTTCGCGCAAAGCCTTGGCGATGCCTTCCGGCTCCGGCATCAGTTCCGGGTCGCTGCACAAGCCGCCGATTAATTCGGTCCCGGCGTTGGTGGTGAGCAGAATCAGAGTGTTTTTGAAATCGATCACCCGGCCCTCGCCGTCTTCCATCCAGCCTTTGTCGAAGACCTGAAAGAAAATTTCATGCACATCAGGATGGGCTTTTTCCACTTCGTCCAGCAATACCACGCTGTAAGGGCGGCGGCGCACCGCCTCGGTCAATACCCCACCTTCGCCGTAACCGACGTAGCCGGGAGGCGCGCCTTTCAGCGTGGAAACGGTGTGCGCTTCCTGGTATTCGCTCATGTTGATGGTGATGACATTCTGTTCGCCGCCATACAGGGTTTCCGCAAGCGCCAGCGCGGTTTCGGTTTTGCCAACCCCGGATGTGCCGGCCAGCATGAATACACCGATGGGTTTATTGGGATTGTCCAGCCCGGCTCGGGAAGTTTGGATGCGCTTGGCTATCATTTCCAAAGCATGGCGCTGGCCAATGATGCGCTGTTCCAGCAAGTCTGCCAGTTTCAGTACGGTTTCGATTTCGTTTTTCACCATACGGCCAACCGGGATGCCGGTCCAGTCCTGCACCACTGCGCCAACGGCTTGTTGGTCTACAGTCGGCAGTATTAACGGTGAATCGCCTTGTTGTGCATGGAGCTGGGCTTGCAAGGCTTTCAGTTCGGTTAATAACGCCTCCCGATCTTCTATCGGTGTCGGAGGGTTTTCGGCACCGGCAACAGCAGCGCTGACTTCAGTTGCCGGAGGCTGATCGATAGCATGACCGCCCGCCCGCAGTTTGGCGCGTAAATCCAGAATTTTGCCGACCAATTCTTTTTCGGCGTTCCAGCGTTGATCAAGCTCAGCTTGACGCAGTTTTTCCGCCTCCAGTTTTTCGGTAGCGAGTTGTTCTCTGGCCATGACATCAATACCCACGGCTTTTTCCCGGCCGATGATTTCCAGTTCGGTTTCCAGGGCTTGTATGCGTTTTCGGCTGTCGTCCACTTCTGCCGGAACGGCATGCTGACTGATGGCGACCCGCGCGCAGGCGGTATCCAGCAAACTGACCGCTTTATCCGGCAATTGCCGGGCCGGAATATAGCGATGCGAAAGTTTCACAGCCGCTTCCAGGGCTTCGTCCAGTATCAATACCTGATGGTGTTTTTCCTGCACGGATACGACGCCGCGCAACATACGGATGGCCTTTTCCTCGCTGGGCTCCAGGATTTGCACCACCTGAAAGCGGCGAGTCAGCGCCGGGTCTTTTTCGATATGTTTTTTGTATTCCGCCCAGGTGGTGGCTGCCACGGTGCGTAAGGCCCCGCGCGCTAGGGCCGGTTTCAACAGATTGGCGGCATCGCCCGTACCGGCAGCACCGCCTGCGCCGACCAAGGTATGCGCTTCGTCTATGAATAAGATAATGGGCTTGGGCGAAGATTGCACTTCCTCTATGACTTGCCGCAAGCGGTTTTCAAATTCGCCTTTCATGCTGGCTCCGGCTTGCAGCAAGCCGACATCCAGGGTGCGTAAAATCACATCGCGCAAGGAAGGCGGTACATCGCCGGCGACAATCTTCAAGGCGAAACCTTCCACCACGGCGGTTTTACCGACGCCGGCCTCGCCGGTCAGTATTGGGTTGTTCTGGCGGCGGCGCATCAGAATGTCTATGACCTGACGAATTTCTTCATCGCGGCCGACAATGGGATCGATTTTGCCGTGACGGGCCTGTTCGGTCAGATCGACGGTAAATTGTTTGAGCGCCTCCTGCTTGCCCATAGCCGCCGGAGCAATCGCGCCGCTGGCTTCGCCGGGCGCGGCGCCGGCCTGAAAACCGTCGTTTGCCGTTAAGCCGTCTTCCGGTGAACCGGCAGTGACTTTTGTCAATTCTTCCGTCAGCGTGTCGGCTTTGATTTTCTCGAATTCTTTGGATATGCCTATTAATTCATTACGCAAGGATTTTGTTTTCAGCAGGCCGACCAGTAAATGACCGCTACGCACCTGCGTTTCGCCGAACATCAAGGTGCCGTATACCCAGCCGCGTTCCACGCTGTCTTCGATATGCGGCGAAAAATCCGAAATACTGGTGGAACCGCGCGGCAGCCGATCCAGCGACAGGGTAATGTCTCTGGCTAATAGCGATGCATCCAGATTGTAATGCTTAATTAAACGATGCAGATCCGAGTCCTGCAATTGCAGCAATTGACTCAACCAATGCACCAATTCCACATAGGGGTTGCCTCTTAGCTTACAAAATACCGTAGCGCTCTCGACAGCTTTATAACAAACCCGGTTTAATTTCCCAAACAGTTTGACTCTGCTAATTTCCGCCATGGACATGCTCCTATCGGTAAAATGTTAAAAACCGTTTATTCCAACTCTTATAAACGGATCAAGTAATAAATCATCGGCATCCCGTTCGCGTTTATGCGGTCCCAACCACATGCTCCAACCGAGTTGCGCATCGCCGTTCATGCTGGTCTGCTTGCCGGCCGGAGGCTGGCCCAAGGCCAGTTCAAGAGGTACTTCCGACTTTTCCAGGATGAGTTGCGCATCCCAGACGTATTCGTCGCCGACATAATTGCGGACAATGGCTACCAGTTGCCGCAAGCCTGTTCCGCCGGGCAATAGTGCCAGATATTGAAATAGTTTCATAGGACCCAGCTTTACCCGGAATTTATGCTGGCAACCCCAGACGCAGGCGCCCAATAGAGCCGATTGCCCCAGAGTAGCAAGCTCGGTCAACCAACCTAGCCGGGTCTGGTCTGATAACTGTATCGCCATCCATTCGCCGACGAACTCTTCGATAGACACTGAAATTCGCAGTATATCTGCAATAATGCAGCGTAGGCCATCCGGGTGTTTGGTTTGCCCGGAAAAGTGGCCGGCATAGAATAATTTAGCGCGATCGGCCAAAGCGTCGCGATTGCGGAACGCCTCGCCGCCGATGCCGGACAAAGTGCCGACATAAAAGCTATATCGATCGGATTCAGGCCGGTCATATTGGACCGTCGGCCGCGAACTTGCCCAAGCCCGATAAAATAAGCTGATCATCCGGTGATGAAAAATATCGGCAAAACCTGCGAAAGTCGGGTCATGATGGTGACGTATCCGTTCCCGTGCGTATTCGGTCAGGTGCAGCGGCAAGCTCCCGTGCGGACCGAATAAGCCCATAAAGTTAACTGCCAGCCTGCCATGGCCGGAACCCTGCTCATCAGCCAAGAAGGCGGCTATACTGGAAGGCTGAAAACCCAACTCCGGTATTTGCGTGAAACGCAATGCGTCGTCGCCGGCTTTTACACTACTGCCTATTCTAGGCTTATCGGGATGCCAGCACTCTATCAACCGCAAGGCTTCGAAAAAATCGAAGCCATCGGCCGCATTTTCAAACGCTAGTCTTAAATCGTCTGACGGCATCCTACCCTCACCGGCCAGCGGGCTACCTCGCCACGATCCGTGGTTTTCATCACGGTTTCGACGAAGGAATTAATCGATACGTAGCGGGCAAAAAACTGCTCCAGCACCATGCCCATCATAAAGTAACCGCCGCCTTCGAAAGCCGATTCATCGCATGTCAAGGTGATTTCCAACCCGCGGCCGAAAACCATGGGCCCGGCGCTATCTATGCGTCTGACCACGCTTTTGGTGTTGATCGACACTACGCCTTCGATCTGTTTTTTTACAGAGGGTTCGCGATTATTCGCATATAGGCTTAACAACTCCCGCAAAGCTGCCGCACCGCTGCCGGCGTCATTATCGATCAGCGATAAATAATTTAGAGACAGATGGTTAATTAAGCGCCAAACGGTATCGCCATCATAAGCGGCCGGAAGGGGCCGGGTCGGCCCCGAAATACAACGGATCGATTTTACCGGAGCGCTGATTTGCAGATAAAAATCCGTATCTCCCAAACCGACCGGCATGGCTAGCGGCAAATCGCGATTGGTACACAATGTTTCCAGTCCTAACTGAGCCAAATCGGGCGAGTACGGGACCTGTCCGGCATCGACCAGCGAAATAAACAATTCGCTGCCGATATAGCTGGAACGCACGCCGTCTCGGCGCTGCTTGCTGGACAACACTCGCTTTTGCCTTCGCACTGTATAAAAAGCCGTTTCGCTACGGCTTTGATACGCTGTTTTAGAACCGTAAAACGGCAGAAATGTCTGCTCGACACTTTGCCCGTCGGCATAGCCTGCGACATTGTTGACGCTGAACACCTCGTAATCTCTGGGCCGGCTCCGTTCGACGACAACATGATATTCGGACTGACGGTGATCGATACGAATTCGATCGGCCCGCTTGGGAAACAGATTGATGGAAGGTGCGCAAAACAAGGCCATGTGGGATTTATCCAAGGCATTGATCAATTGCGCGTCGCTACGATCCAGCAACAAAAACAATTCAATCTCGTCGCTATCGCAGTTTTTAATCAATTCCGCCAGTTTGCTGAACTCGACAAACAAATAACGTTCCGGAAAGGCAAAATATTCCTGCAAAATCCGGTAACCGTCGAAAGAACGCGGCGTTTGTTGCAATAATGCTTCATCTTTTTCAAAACCCATGCCGCGTATCGAACGCCCATCGGCATATTCAACCACGGCCTTGTTGGCCCGAGTAAACTTGCAGGCAACACTTTTGGTATTCGCCAAAATTTGTTCGTATAAGCGATAAGGAATGCTGCCGCTGCCGCGCAAAAAAACCGGCAGTTTGTCCAGTGCCGTTTTTTTGAAACTCAGACCGGCGGTACTGCGCAAGACTATTCGTAACGCGGCTTTAACATTATTGATATGCTTGACTGATGATATGCCGGCATTGGAGACAGCCACTAAAGTCGGCAAATAGTCAAGCCGGCTGATTTCCAGCGGGAACAATTGAATGGCGTGAGCCGTGCGATATTCGCAAGCCGTTTGTTCGCCTTTACCGACCAAACTGCGTAGTGCTGTCCCTTTGGGAATTGTTAAACCTTTCGCCAAGCCTTCATCGCTCAAATCCGGTTTAAACTCAACAACCGTCATCGACGGCGTGCCGGACAGATAATGCGGATAAACAATATCCAGCAGATGCTGAGTAAACGTCGGAAATTCCGAATCGATTTTAAGCTGCACCCTTGCCGCCATAAAGGCGAAACCTTCAAGCAGGCGTTCGACGTAGGGATCGGAGCAATCGAAGGTGTCTAATCCCAGCCGGCTGGCAATTTTCGGAAATTCGGCTGCAAATTCTGCGCCGACTTCACGGACATGTTGCAGTTCGCGGTTGTAATATTTCAATAAACGCGGGTCCATATTATCCGCCTAAATCCTTGACGGTGGCTTCGCCGGTTTCCAAATCCAGATCGCTACGGATATAGAGATGTATGGGCAAGGGCTGAGCCCATAAGTCGCCTTCTATTTTAAAACACATGGCCTGTTGATTCATGCTCCGTTCGTCGGTGATGAGTTCCAGTCTAAGCGAACCCGGCAGAATTCGGGGTTCAAAATCGATAATCGCCTGTTTTATCTTTTTTTCTATTTTCGGAATATCGATGCTGGTCAAATTGGTGCCGGAAAGCGCCGGCGTTCCAAAATTCAGCACAGAGCGAGCCGCAAATGGCAAGTCGGATAAATCCACCATGGCATCCAGCGAGGTGGTATTCAGCAGCCAAGTTAAATCGCGCAATACGCTTTGACGTAATTGCGGCAACGACAAGACTCGCTGCTTTAGGGTTTCTTCGGTTTTATCCCTGGCATCGTCGGTCAAGCGATCCAGCAAAGACGGTTGTAGCCGCTCTGTATGCAATAATTCCGCCATTACTCCGGTCCGGCCTGTGTATTCATTTGAATTTTGCGTATATCCATCAAGGCATAATCCTGTACATCGGTTGCCAGTAAACGCTGTCCGCAGCCACGGGACACGCCTTCGGCAATTTCTTGCCATTCGGTCTTGCGCGCCAGGCGAATCGACGGGTCATCCGAGTTTTCGGCCCCCGGATAGCGGGTAGGTATCAGACCGCTGGCAGCCCCGCCGTTGACCCAGGTAAACTGGACCGGCATCCACACCATATCGCGTAAATCGCTGGGTTCGTCAAGCTCGATATGACTTATTTGCAGCATGGGAATCCAGTAATATCGGCCATTGACGATAGCTTCCATCACCGGCCCCAAACGGCTGTCGGCATCGGCCAGCCATTCGAAATTCTCGCCGTCTATGCTGCCGGAAATCGCCGGCGCCAATTCCAACGCCTGATTCCGCATCGTTAGGGCTTCGGAAAAATATCCATCGGCATCCAGCCGCAATGCCTCTATCAATAGCGCCAGCCACTGCTGCGGATCGCCGAAAATCAAGGGCGAATGTTTTCCGGCAAACACCTCTGCGCGCAAAGCTTCGCAAATTACTGCGGTACGGTAGGTTTGTACCATTAGCAAGGAGGATGCATCCAGTTCGCCCAATACCTTAAGTTGCACCAAGGCTCTTTCCCATTGTCCGGAAACAACCAGTAATTGAAACAGAAAGACCCGTAATTTCGGATTGGCCGGTTCTTTCCTAATTTGATTCTGTAATTCGACCAAGGCTTCGGCCAAATTGCCTTGTTGTAATTTTTTTTCCGCCTGCAACAGCATTTTGACACTCCTTGAACGTGATAACAAAGCTTCTGTACACCCTAAAAAGTTTAAAAAGCGCCTACCATCTGCAACAGATAGGTATTATTTGAGAAAAAATCCATTTTATCCTTACTACAAAACCGAAACGTCACTTAGAACATTTGTACTTAAAATTTCGCTAAGCGCAATTTCGATTACGCGGAATTTCAGCAGAGGTTTAGTTGGTATCAGCGAAATTCGTACCTGCAAATCCGCATTCGCCACATCCTATGCAGCGCCTACCGGCTAACGCTTACAAGGGCGTCCTCTGGCGAAACTCCACGCTAACAAAATTGGAATAGCGAAAAGTATAATTATAATTGAACATATTCTCTGATAATCGTATTCCCTTCTCCCCCGCCTAAGTTCATAAAGGATGGGCGCTTTATTCCATAACTTAACGACAATCTGCAATGAGTTCCCCATTTCCCTTAGGTATGGAAATCTTTAGAGGTTTCCGGCTATGAACATTGCGCCCTGACCATTACGCTGAACGCATAAATTGTTTTTCAACACACTGACTTACATTTTAACGTTACCAGCAATATCCCAGCCGTTAGTCATTGTAGCATCAGCCGAACCGTCGGCTTTTTGCGGGGTGTAATTGACCTGAACTTTGGCAAAATTAAGTGTCAGATTTTCGGTCAAACGATCCTGGCCACCGCTGCCGCCAGTCGATAGGGAAGTAATCATCACCTCCGTCATCACGATTTTTATATATTCAATCGGTGTGGTGCCGGCTTTTCTAACATACAGAGTTGCGGTACCGTAATGCTGTCCGTTGCAGCAAGAAAGAAATAGCGAAGTGGATCCCTTATCGACATGTTTGGTGATGCTAAGGTCACCGACATGCACTTTACCGGCGCCGGCGCCGGCGCCCATTTGAGCGTTACCTGAATTGGAAGAACCCCAACTAAAGGCCAGCACATCGAATTCGCCCGGATGCTTGGAATCAAGGGATTCACCGGCAAGAGCAGGGCTTTCAAATTTTAAAAACATATCAACAGCCATGAGTATTCTCCTTAAGAGTTTTTGAAAAAAACAAAGTTGTCCGGATATTTAAGTAAAACGCAGCCTTGAATCCGGACAATTCAAGGCGAGGTTTTAGCTTTACCGAAAGTTTCGGGTAACCCCGCTCTCGGTAACTGTTCCGAACCTTACCCCTCCTGCTGTCTGCATAGCGCTGATTGGCAAGAGGGTTAAGACAACGAAACCGAATTGGCACGCTAGCCAACGGCTAGCCTTTCACCGACGGTAATTTGGAGACCAGACGCAAAGACACCGTCAAGCCTTCCAACTGGTAATGCGGCCGCAAAAAGAACTGTGACCTATAATAGCCGGGATTGCCTTCTACCTCTTCCACTTTCACCTCTGCAGCGGCCAAAGGCTTCATAGCCTTGGTGGCTTCGCTGGATGTTTCCGGATTACCATCGACATATTGCATAATCCAATTGTTCAGCCAGCGCTGCATATCGTCTTTTTCCTTAAACGAACCAATCTTATCCCTAACGATACATTTCAAATAATGCGCAAAACGGCAAGTGGCAAACAGATAAGGTAATCTGGCTGACAAGTTGGCATTTGCGGTCGCATCCGGGTCTTCGTATTCAGCGGGTTTCTGCAAGGATTGTGCGCCTATGAATGCCGCGAAATCGGAATTTTTCTTATGTAGCAGAGGCATGAATCCGCTTTTGGCCAGTTCTGCTTCGCGTCTGTCTGTAATAGCGATTTCGGTTGGACATTTCATGTCTACGCCGCCATCATCGGTTGGGAAAGTGTGTACCGGCAAACCTTCTACCGCCCCACCGGATTCGATACCGCGAATTCTGGAACACCAGCCATACAGTTTAAAGGAGCGATTGATATTCACCGCCATCGCGTAAGCTGCATTGGACCAAGTGTAATTGCTGCTGCTGGCGCCTGTGGTGTCCTCTTCAAAATCGAATTCATCGACCGGATCGGTTTTAGCGCCATATGGCAAACGGCTCAGGAAACGCGGCATAGCCAGACCTATATAGCGGGAATCTTCGGCTTCGCGAAGCGAACGCCAAGCCGCATATTCCGGAGTCTGGAATATTTTCGTCAAATCGCGCGGGTTGGCCAGTTCGGACCAACTGTCCATCTGCAAAACCGATGGCGCTACGCCGGCAATAAACGGTGTGTGCGCTGCCGCGCTGACTTTTGCCATTTCGCCCAATAATTCGACATCCGGTGGACTGTGGTCAAAATGATAATCGCCGACCAGACAACCGAAGGGTTGGCCGCCGAATGTTCCGTATTCCTCTTCGTAAAGTTTTTTGAACAGCGGACTCTGATCCCAGGCGGTACCTTTGAATCTTTTCAGGGTTTTACCCAATTCGCCTTTGGTGATATTCAAAACCCGAATTTTTAGCATTTCGTCGGTTTCGGTATTGTTGATCAAATAATGCAGACCGCGCCAAGCGCCTTCCAATTTTTGAAAATCGGGATGATGCAAAATCAGATTCAATTGCTGGGTGATTTTTTGATCGAGACCGGCAATAATCGCCTGAATAGTCTTAATGGCATCGTCAGAGACTTTTGTAACATCCTGCAATGCATATTGCGCCAGCGTCGATACTGCCGTGTTGACCTGATTCGCCGCTTCCGTACCCGGTTTAAACTCCTTGGATAATAAGGCGTTAAAATCGTCGAATTCCAGGGTTTCCGTTGCACCTTGCGTGCTTTGGGTTTCTAATTCGGCCATGGCTTACTCTCCCGCAGCTTCTTGAGTTTCGTTACCGGCATCGGCATCGGCTGGTTTAGCCGAAGCAGCCAAGGTCTGCAACAAGGCAGGATCGTTAACCAGTTTGGCGATGAGTTCCTCGGCACCGGTCTTACCGTCCATATAGGTAATCAAATTGGACAATTGGGTTCTGGCTTCCAGAATTTTATCCAGGCCTGCCACTTTTTGGGCGACAGCAGCCGGGGAAAAATCGTCCAGGCTTTCGAAGGTGATATCGACACTGAGATTGCCTTCGCCGGTCAAAGTATTGGCAACCTGAAAAGCCGCCCGGGGCTTCATGGACTTCAGCCGCTCGTTAAAATTATCGACATCGATCTCTAGCAATTTACGGTCTGCAACAGGCGGCAGGGCTTCGGAGGGTTTTCCGGATAAATCGGACAGTACTCCCATCACAAACGGCAGTTGTACCTTCTTTTCCGAACCGTAGACTTCTACATCGTATTCAATCTGAACCCGAGGCGCCCGGTTCCGCTGTATAAATTTTTGACTGCTTTCGGCCATTTCAATCTCCTCTACTTACATTATTATTAAAAACCAGCAAAAACTAATCCTAACCGGATTCCGGCCCCTTGAGAAATTCAATTTGGGCAAGGGCATCGGGCAACAGATTTTTGACCACTTCCATAAAATTGGAGGTAGCCAGTGTTTTTGCCCGTTGCAACAAAATCGGCACCGGGCTGGAGGGCTCATTTTCTGCGTAATACTGACAGATCAAATCCAGGGTTTTGATGACATCCTGCCTGGATTTAATTTGGCCGGCAACACGCGCGGACGATTTTACCGATATATCCGGATTCGGACTATCCTCTGCGGCTTTATCCACAGCTTGTTCAACATTTAATGCGGCTAATCTTTCACCGGCAAATTGTTCGAAATTAAAGCTAATATCCTTAATTAAGGATTTAATGGTATCTAAATTTATGCCATTACCGATTCCGGCCACCTTTGAATTAACGTCCGACTCGATTTGCGCCAATGAACTTGCCGTTTCAAGAATGGCTTGATGGTTGGCGGCCAGTACCTTGACATCGTTATCCTTAAACACCGCTTTGATAAAATTCAAGTCGGGCTTATTGCTGCCGGCAGGCACAGGCAGTTTTTCGGTGGCATATTGGATATCACGCAGATTGACGCGGCCAACGATTTTCGATTCAGCCAATATACTCTGGCTCAAGGGATTAAGCACCAACTCCCGATGGCAAAGTTCTTCCAGAATATTCAGGCGCTGAGTCGCATCCCCATCATCCGGGTCCAGGCGCGGATAAATTAAATCCCAATGACCGTTAACCGAATGCTGCAAATAATTCAGTCCGTCTCGAAAACCGGCGATGCCTTCCAAATGGATCAAAGCTCTAATCAAATACAGGGTTACCTGCAAATCTTTCGATTTTTTCAACAAAGCCAATGCCTGTTTTTGTACCGTGTGCCAATTGGGCGGTTCGTATTTCTGGCCCGAGAATTGATCTTCCGGGGTTCCCTGGATACTATTATCCAGAGCGATTCGCTCGCTATCGTATTCCAGATCGGCTCCGCAAGGCGCCTCGGAACTTATTTCATTGTATAAATCGGTTAGATCAGCCATTTTTTCATCTCATTTTTCGATTTTTAGCTATTGATAGTCAATTTTAAATCCGGTTCAAAACTAATTAGTGATGCGAAGGCAAGACTATAATCCTCTTGAGAATTGAAACTTGCAAATTTTGCCTGTTTCCCTAGTTTCCGATGCCTTATCGATTTAGCAATACAGCCGTTTCAGCATTTCTCTATTAACCGTAGCGTATAAGACATAAGTACAATTTATAATTGCTATACCGCTAAATTCACACCGCTTAAGATCATTAAATTTAATGATTCCTTCGTTAATCCCTTTTCGCTCGGCAAAGTTCAAAACAACAAAAAAAATCATCGATTAATTAAAGTCTGAGCGCTTAAAGCCGGTTTCCCTCATAACAGCATAGCATTAAACCCATGTTTTACCGGCTGTTCGTCCGCATCCCGGTATTCCCGCCGATGTCGAGCTTCCAATGCCATAAAATACGACCGATTCGAGGCGGCGCGTACGAGGGATAGCTCGAACGGGCCGGGATGACCGGATTTTGTCCGTAGCTCCGAGCCGTTCGGCCCTAAGATCCCGTTGCAAAATAACCTTGGCATGTAGGGGCAAAAAATTCTTTTGCCCCTACATGCCCTTATCCGCCAAAAGATTATTGGGGAGAAGCCGACAGGCGATCAGCCAAGCCTGAGGCAGCAACATACCCGGCGGTTTATCCAACAAACCATGATAGCTAAAAACCGGGTATGCTGACAGGTTATGAGTGGCGGAACCCTTTATACATATTCCGCCCTACGGCGCTAAGATGAAGCACTTCAAACTTCGGTAGACGCGATTTTGGCTCCGGGGAGTTGCGGCAGAGGTTTAGGAGGCAGGAGCCGACTCAAGCCAGGGATGTATTTACGGCATCCTCTGACTGAACTCCCCGGTGCCAAAATTTGATGTGCGATGAGTCTATTTGTGGAAGACGTAAAACGAGGGAACGATAGAAATGTTATTACCAATCACCCATCAAAATATAAGGCGACCAATAATAGGGGTGTTTGTATTTCGCCGATTGCAGCATGGCAACCTGCGCTTCTCTCAATGCCTCCGCCTTGCCCAAAGAACGATTCAGTCCGCTATAAAACAAGCGCATAAATTCCAAAGCGCCTTCATCATCGATTGACCATAAACTGCCTAAGGCAGACCGGACATTATTGCTGACCGCCATGCCGCTAAAACCCAACAGCATGCTGTCATCGCCTTGCGCGGTATCGCAAGCGCTTAAGATCAGTAAATCGATCGGCTTTTGTTTTAATCGATCGGAATTCAGGCTTTCTTAAAATCTTCAAGCGAGATAATTTCATCATAAGCCAAAATAAAGCTGTTTTTGGCATTATTTCCGAAAAACCCATGCGAAGCGATATGGACTCTATCAAAATCGCCGGACTCCAGATGCGATTCAAAAGATGATTTAGTAAATTCGCTGTTCAGAAGAACTTTTTTATTCCGATTGCCCGCCAACATTGTGATTTCATTTTCTACGCTGGGCAGACTTAAATTTTCGCACCGCCAATTCTCTCTGAGAGTTTTCCTGAGACAGGTTAAGTATTTGACCCAAACTAGCGTAGTGAGCAAGTACTTTTTTTGGTAATTTATCGATGGACGGGCCATCGGCAAAACTAAGCCCTGCTAACAACTGCCGCGAGTTTTCGCTTTTCCGGGGGATTTCTTCATGCTTATTAAAGACCAGACGCGGCTTCGTTACGACGCTAAATTCTTCAATCACAAAGCGTTTACCGTCATACAAGGCAGCAACGGGGATAGATCGTAAATCCCGATCCGGTACGTAAAGTAAAGTTTTGATATGCTGACGTTCCAGTTCATCCCTTATGGGTCTGAGCAGCCAGTTATATAATTGCCGGGAAGCCGGACGAAAAGGGCGCCCTGCCTGTAAAGCCTTTGCCAAAATTCGCGCTTGATTTTTTACTTCTTTGGCAGGCACATCGACATTGCGCAGTAAAATCCCCTGATCTGTCTTAACCGCCAGTTTAAGCCTATCCGCTAACAATATCGGATAAACTATGGCAGCATCCGGCAATGGATAAGTTTTCCAATCTATATGTCCGGGCGAATCGATAAAACATTTTCCGAGAAAAAAATCGTCAATATCGGCGTTTTTGATAAATTCCATTTTATCGACAACCTTGAATATTGCTTGTCTGACCGTTTCCGGATCTTTTCCATCAGCCATCCTTAACAGCAAATCGACATAACTACGATAAATCGGGTCGGATAAGACATTGATGGCCGACCGGCCGTCCGGTAAAGTGACCGGCATATCGGCACGAATGGCGAACAAATCGTTTACTGCATGTTCATAGGCGTTCAAGGCCGACTCATTTTCGCCCTGTAAAAGCAGCAAATCGCCTTTTTGAGCTTCCAATTGCGATTGCAGTTCTTTGGCATTGGATTGATTTATCAATGCAATCGCCCGGTCTGTCAAAACCAATGCCTCCTCATTTCTGCTTTGCAGGCGATATTGGCGTGCAAGACAATACAGGGTTTCGGCCCTGAATCTTTCCTGGCCTTCGCTTTCAGCCCTAGCCAGTACTTCGCTCAGCATTTCAAAGACGGTGTGGTTAAGACCGGCAAACTTATCCGAACCCCCAATATTCGAGAGCAAATCAAGCAAATCCCGGCTAATTGTCAATTGTAATTTTGTTTTGATAAAGCTGTTAGGCAATTGGTTTATTCTGTCGGCAATTGTCTGCAAACGACCCGCCTTGGTTTCATAACTGTCGCCAGACAAACCGATACGCAGCATTTCCAGGCTATACGCCATCGCCTTATTTTCGACTGAATTCGCATTATTTAGAGCCTCTTCAAAATAAATTGCAGCCTGCTCGCTTTCGCCAGTGGATAAAGATAAATAGCCCAGATATTCTCCTGCCAGAGCATGAAGGTAAGGAGAACCTTCAATGGTTTTCAAATAGGCATCGGTCAATTGTTGCTCGGCCATTTCGTATTTGTTCAATAAGAACAGGTTATACCCGGACGCAGCTTCCACCGCTGCCAGCACGATAGGTGACAATTCCGTGCTGCGTTTGGCCATTTGCAGTGCCATATCGAACTTTTGCTGAGCAGCAATCAAATTTCCTGTATTCCTTATGTTCTCTCCCTCAGTGACCAGTATTTTTAATTCGGTTGCCGCGGCTTCATTCGTAGCAGCGCTTTGGCCGGCAACAACCGGCCAGGCGTGAGCAACACAAACAGCACCGGCAAAAACCATGAAGAACGATTTAATCCCTGCTCCGGCTATTTGCCTGAATGATCGTCTGCGACCTAAAATGCGGTTTTTCATTATGGAATAGAGTTTTGTAGGCTGACGTTAGATCATTGATGTTGTATTTTTATCAGTGTACCGGAATGGAATTCGCATGGTGTTTTCGACAATGCTTCATGGAATCCGGGGGCCGGCCTTAACTCAACGAATGGTTCATGAAGAATTTTTTACCCCCACTTGAAACACATTCCGGCCTGATCGTCGGCTTATAACAAACGCACTTCAATTTTCGGCACCTGCAATTTGGCATTGAGGATTTCCGGCATTGATTCAAGACGTTCGGCTGACAATTTTCGCCTGCAATATCCGCATTCAACGAAGCCATCAGGCTGATCCAGGCTTAAGGCTATAGGGAAATCTTCAAGGCTTTCTCTAACGGAACGCCTCGTGCAAATATTCTATATATACAGAGTATACAATAATTTCCGCTCCCGCATTAGAAAGCTTCGACAAGCCAAAGATTCCCATTCAGGAAGCCAAAAACATCTAGAGGCGGAAAAGGCTCTACCAATAGGTAAATAGCTCCAATAGGTAATCAATTTCAAAAGTTAGAATAGCATGCCGTCTAACTATTGAATCACAGCCATTAAGTTAAAGCCAAAGTTCGCGTTTTGTCGCTAACGGGAAGACATCGTCAAGCTGGGATTCCCGGTATTTCCACCGCCCCGGCTCGCGGCAATCCGGACATGCTTAAGCAAGTCCTTCAAAAGGCATTGATATTGAAACGGAAATGAATGCCGTCATCCTGAATATTATGCCCGAGCTGTTTCGGTACAGACGGGATAAAAGCATGTCCCCAATAAAATTCGGCATTGACCTGTTTATATTGAAAGTTAAAGCCGATACCGCTGGAAAACAGATAATTGGTAGGCTGATTCGGTAAGACCGACGTTGAATTATTCCAGGCACCGCCATAATCGACAAACGGCACCAGAAATAAATTATTTTTATCGCTGGATGTGCCGCCATACAGAGGATACTTTATTTCCAAATTGGCGTTATAGGCATTATCGCGAATATAGGTATTTTCCCGATAGCCGCGCACGGTATTAACTCCGCCCAGCGAATAACGTTCCAGCGGTAGCAGTGGCGTATCCGCTAATTGAATATTGGCTTTGAGCACCATCATCGTGCCGTTTTCCCAAATCTTTTGGGAAAACATGCCTTGGCCTAACCAACTGAAAAATTGACCGCTTTGCCCGCCGGCCTGCGTGGTAGTGGCGCCTAATGCGTTAATTCCGGCATTAAAAGTCGAATACAACACGGCACTGTTGGTATCGCCTCTGTGTATGGCGCGTTGCGAAAATCGCAACACCGTAACCTGTGAGTTGCAGTCGGGATCAGCGACTATTCCTGTAAATGCAGCCCCGATGCTACAATTGTCCGATACCAAGGTTCGGCTTTGCCTAACCGCAAAATTAAAGCCCAAAACCAGTTCGTCGGCAAATGTCTGATAAACCGGTTGCGTGATGCCGGCATCGATTCCAAGAATATGCGTGGTGAGGTTTAAGACATTATAAGGCGCCTCAATCAATGAACTACTGGTATCGCTATATCGAAAACTGAGCCGCGTATCCAGAGCCGTCACCGGTATGCTGATTCCGGTATTGTAACCCAGGGATCCGCCATTGACGATGAGTTGCGCATCGACCCGCTCTCCAAGAGTCAATAAATTGTCCGTCCAGCCGCCTATCCGCCCTGTATAACCACCGACTGCTGGTGTTTGATAATCATCGGTTCCTGCATAAAACTGATAGGGTCTGTTTCGCTTCACCACGACATCCAGCACCGCTTCCCCCGGATGAACCCCCGGCAACAAACGGCCGTTTAGCTGCTGAATCAAGGGATCCGATAATAAACGGCGATAGCTATTTTGTAAGTTCTCAATATTCAAGGGAGTTCCGCTACCGATAATCAAGCGGTCACGTATATAGGATTCATTTAACCGTCCTTGTCCGGACTGATTGACTGCCGTTAGACGGCCTTCGATAATGTTAAGCTTCAAAACGCCATCGGCGACCGATTGGCTCATCAAAACCGCCCCGGAATTGATATAACCGTGATCGATATAGTATTGGCTAACCTTCAGGCGCAAGGCCTCCAGATCGGAAGCTCTGATAGGGTGGTTTAGATATGAAGCCACCAAGTCATCCAGTTCTGCCGTATCGAAAACTGTATTACCTGCAAATTCCACTTTTTTGATTTCGATGGTTTTTCCGTAATGGTCCGTCTGTTCGGATTTTGGCAAGGGCGGCAGTTCGAAGCCTTTATCGCGCGTATCCGGTAACGGGCCTGGCGCCGGTGTGTTTTGTTGCGCTTTGGTAGGATCGTTGCTGATTTCAGGTAATCCCTGAGCGTGTAACATCGACGGAAAGCCAACGATCAAACCTAACAAGCAAGAAACCCACCCAAATTTGTGAAAGCGTTGAAAATCCTTATTCTGCACAACTCCGCTTACGTCTTTTCTGCTCAAGATTCTCTTTCGGATGACTGCATTCGGACCCATACCGGGTTGTTGAATACCCCCCGCAATCATGCTTTTCCGCAATCGATTTTTTTAACCGTATTACTTGCCAGTTCGATTTTTAAAGCCTCGGATAGCAGCGCGGCGTTAATCCGGCTTTCATGGTCGGCAAAAGCCGAAAACGGCAATAGTTCCGTATAGGCAGGCAACACGCCATTGCTGTTTTTAATTTCTAAATTGCTTCCGGTACCGCAGGGATTCGAAGGCGCATCGGGAAGATTGAGAGGACGCGGCATGACTATCACTTCGCTGGAAATAATACTATTGTTGGGTATCGAAATTTGCACGCCTGTTGCATTGATAAAAAGATTACCGTTTTGCAGAAATGAGAATGGAAATGGGGATAATTCGAAAAGATTGTTTGCATTTGCCTGCAAGTTGTTTTTATTATCTGCTTGTAGATAAAGCGGATTGCCCGAAAATATACTATTATTGGAACTCGGGTCGATAATAAAATTGGAGTGCTGACCGAACTCCCCGTTAATATCCACCGTGGATTTATTGGTGGCGGTTAGAATAAACTCTTGACCCGCAGCAACAAGACTGCCGGAGACGGTCGTTGTATCTGGCGTTCCCATATCCAATGCATTCGCTGTGATTGTACTACCATCCATAGTCAAACGAATCGGATTAACGACCTGGTAACTCCCGGTCTGATAGCTGGCGTTTTCAATCAGGATTGGTCCGGCACTGTTTATTGTCGAGGAAACCATGCTTAGGCTGTTAACATCCAGGGTTAGCATTTTTCCGCCTGTATCAAAGACATTGGCATGGTTTAATGTCAATATATTCCCTGCCCGGATAACAGCGTCGGCACTTGAGGTTTGATTATCTTTAATGGTTGCGAAACCTAGGCTTTGAGCGCTACCATCCAGAATCAGGTTATTAGCCGCAGATATCGTCTGAGTACCGGAAGCAGCCTTTAGGGTGATGTTCCCGTAATCGTATATGTTGCCTATATTAACATTGGGAGAACCGCTGCCGCTACCGGCAGTCACGCTACCAATGATGACACCTGTTGAAAGATTGGTGACATTACCGTTATTTGCGGTAACATCTCCATAAATCGTACCGCCGTTGTTGATACTGTCGGCAGAAATGGAAGCGTTCGAATTAGAAGCAGTACTGCCTATTACCGAACCGAGAAAGGGCTGTAGGGGACTGGTCGTGGTAAGCTCGCCGCTGACATTGACATTCATGGTACCGGCCGTGCTTTTGCTGACGACATCCCCAAGCCCGAGACTCAGTCCGCCCGTCTGCACATTGACTGTGAGATTACCACCGCCCGTACTTTTATCGGTAATGGTTGAAGAACCGTTAAAAGCGATGCTCCCCGCGTTTATCTGGAAAGAACCTGGACTCGAACCTGTATTGTAGATACCTCCATGGCTTGAATGGGTAGCGCCCATATTCAATAGACCGCCTGTTGAGATAATCGCGTTACCGTTGGTTTGAGTATCGGTGATGATACCGGTGCTGACGCCGTCGCCATCCAAAGTCATTTGGTTGGCGGCCGAAACCCTGGTTGGTGAAGACGCACTACCTGAACCGCTTAAGGTCAGCGATCCCAAGCTTTGGATGTTGATGTCGTTTTGTGAACTTACCGTGATATCTGCTCCAATTAAGGTGGTGGTTACAGGCCGAATGGAAGTTGATTGCACGGTTATGCTTGATCCTTCAATATCAATTGAAGCATAACTGGTATTAGAACTACCGGCAGTCATCGTGTTGCCGTCTAATGTCACGCCAAGGAATTCACCTGTTCCGACAAAACCGAATGATTTGGGCGAAATGATTAAAGTACTTCCTGAATCCAAAGCGTTAGCCGAAAAATAAGCCGTTCCATTTGCATCGACAATTTTTGTCGCATTACTGATATGTAAGGCTGCCGGCACATCCACGGTTGCTCTTGGGCCGAACAAAATGCCGCTCGGATTGATAAACCAGAAAGCTGCATTGGGAATGCTGGAGGTGATATTGCCGTTAATATAGGAAGCCACTCCGCCCGTCACCCGGCTGATGACATTATTTAATGATACACAGGAAGTACAATTGAATTGCGCCGTATCGCCAACCCCAACATTAAATGTCGTAAAACTGAAAAACAGATTGTTATTTGAAATTAAGCCATCTCTATTACTATTTCCCTCTAGTTTATATATTCCAGGTGAACTCTGACTAATGGAGTGGCTACTTATGGTTGGCAGTGTTGAATCAACTTGGATGCTTGTAACTACAGGGTTTCCGGACGCCTGCATTACAGAAGCAGCCAGCAAAACAAGTATTATAAATTTCAGCAAGGATTTTTCCAGCAGTTTAAATTCCACGCCCTCCCCCATTTCTTAAAATCCATCCACTTCTCAGTTAAATTTTTCTGTTGCCGATGTTATGTTGTTAATGCCTACCGGCAAGGGGTAAGTATACAGCCCCCTCGCTTTGCTCTCCTTTGGATAAAGGGGAATTGACGGGGGTATAGTTAAAAAAAATCCCCAAACTCTCTTTATCGAAGAAGGGGAACTGAATGGTTACTATAATGATGATTCCGGTCCGGCAGTTTAACAATTCATTTAACCTTGCGATGATATCCTAGGTTCGGTACTCTTGGTCAATTCCGCAAACCTGAAACCGGCTGTAGCCTAAAGTTATATGTTTAGAGTCCTTTAAGACCGCTCCGCAACCGGAATTTTAAGTCCATGGAGTAAATTTTTCCGCCCACTACAATGGGTTGCAGACAAAACCGAATCGGGATTCCCCTCTTAGTATACAGCTAGCGCCAAATAATTTTCAATTCAGCAAAGCCTATTATTTAGATATGAACAATAAGCATTAAGCTCCCTCGCTTTGCTCTCCCCCCAAAAAAAGAGGATAGACGTTATTAAAGTTGAATAATCCGCCTTAACCGGAAAGGCACTTACTTTAGCTAATTTCCCTTATAATCCAATAGCATGCATAAGTAGGACGGCCGACGTAAGGAGCCGCATCGGTCGCTATTGACGAGCTTCACTGCGTTCAGTACATCCGGTTTAGGCATAAACTCTTTATTATGTTATTGTTTTTATGGAGAGTAATCCCTTAAGTTATGACTATTCTGCCCTAACCCCGTTTTATCAAATAGGGAGAATCGTAACAAATAAAGCCAGGCAGCCTTAAAGAATTCTTAAGATCTATTTTCCGGAAACACAGAAAGGTTACCGATTAAATCCATAAAGGCGGCTAACCTGAGTGAAACTCTGTCACCAGCGCGGTTATGTTGTCGCGGCCATTTTTGTTGAGGGCATGATTAATCAGATTTTCGGAAATCGACTCACAATCGGCTTCTGTCATATGCCGGCTGATTTCCTCTTCCGACAATTCTTTGTCCAGACCATCGCTACACAACAGATAGCGATCGCCAGTCTCGGCCAAAAACCGGATAACATCCAGTTGCAGTTCGGGATGTCCGCCTACGGCTCGAGTAATGATGTTCGCTCCCGAATGCTGCAATGCTTCCTCCCGTGTCAAATGACCGGTATCCATGATTTCGTCCAATAAAGTATGGTCCCGTGTAATCTGGTTTAATTTTCCTTGACGAAATCGATATAAACGACTATCTCCCGCCCATATAACCGAACATTGACTGCCTTTAGCCAACAACACTACTACAGTGGAACCGACGACACTGCCTTGCTCCAATCCCGAGGCAAATTGACACAGTTCGGCGTTTATTTTATTCAAATTTGCACAAACGGCTTGTGTTAGCGTTTCTACGCTATCCGCAGTCCCTATAGTAGCCAGACTTTCGACAATAAGCCGGCTGGCTACATCACCGGAATGATGGCCACCCATACCATCCGCTACTACCCATATACCGGATTCCGGACTATTCAGCATAGCGTCTTCATTGTGCTTGCGTTTGTTTCCAACCACAGTCAAGCCGTGCGATACCCAGCTCTTTTCGACTTTCCGCTCAGGCATTTGCCGTTCTTTACCCTGAATATCCTGAAGCCGGGATTGGTCACTTGCTCGTGAGGCGCTATCGTTAACTTTAAAGACCTGAAGATTCCAACCGGAATACTGGGGCAATCCCTGTAAAAAACCGGCATAGGCATCGATCGGCGGCATGCCCTGACAACACAAAAATCTAGATTGATTGCAGCGGCTATCCGTGCCTGCCCAAAAACTATAGCTTGAATAGAGTTTGCCAATTAAATTTTGACTTAAAGTTGGAAATAGCGATTCGATTTGGACAAGATTTTCCATATCGAACCGGCAGACCTGCTTTGCCGACGTTGCCGGTTCGAATTTTCCGGGCGCCTGCGGCTCGAAGCGTAATGGAGCAAGATGTTGATGCATTTGAATGGACAAAGCAGCCTGATCGAAGGTTTCAAAATCGAAGGTCTCGCTTAAAGCCGAAAGGGCCAGATTTTCCAATTGTTCGAACCAGTCGGATTCCGCCAAAAAAACGCTGCACAGACTTTGCGTGTCGATGTTTTGCGCCAGAGTCAACGGAAAATAGCGACCCACCTTATCGACGCTCGGCATCATGACACCTGCCCATGCTGCAGTATCGCAAACCCCCGAGCTTAATGCAAAACGCCAGATCGGGCTGACCAGGTAGGCTGACAGCCAGTCTTCGCCAAGTATTTCCCGGCTTGATAGTAAAGCGGCCTGCAGCCATTGGTCCCAAGGCTCGATGAAAGCTCTGGGCAGTCTGCGGCTAACGAAATCGCCTAATGCCGGGATTTTCCCATAAAATCCGACGCCGAGAGTATCATCAAGACTCACAGTAGCTCCGGACAATGGAAGGATTGATAGTCTGCAATACCGAAAGGATTATTAACGCTGGCCGCCCTCAATTCGAAATGAGCAATATATCCTTCTATCTGAACGGTCAATTTGAACCGGTCCGGTAGCGAAGTGCGCTCGATATTAAACTCATCGAACATTCTGAATAATGCCCAGGCACCCTCTTTAAAACGACTGACCTGTTTTTCATCAAGGGTTTCAAAAACCACGCGCACGCCGGCACTGTTGTTTGAGCCGGGCCACTGAAATTTGCTGATTTGCTCGGGACCATGCCGATAGACCAGTTCCTGGCCTTCGATATTCAATCGGAAAGTACCAACCCTGTTATCCAGATCCAGCGGTTTAAGTTCAAACTGCACCTGCGGCAAATTTCCGCCGCCCGAAAAAAAAGCATCGCGAATTTTCGCTGCCATCTGGAACTGCCGTATGCCGACAGCAGACAAACCCAAGGATCTATCCGATTTCATTTCCATCCATTCCAAAGCGGTGGTATCGATAAATGCCTTTAAATTGCTGTTAAAAAACTGATCGATCAGGCCGTTAGCGGCAAAAATTTTCGCAAAATCAGCCAGCAACACATCCTGTGTAGTGTTTGCCGCAAAAGGATAGCGACCCGAAAGCGCAGTTTTACAAGGTATTGTTACGGCAGTTTTCAGCATTTCATTTAATTGGCCTTTAGCGCCGGTTTTGATCTGCTCTCCACCTGTGCTGGTCAATGCAGTTAACGATGCGGCTATAGGCCCCGGTAAACGGGCAAATTCCGATTTCGCGGCCTGAATCGGGTTTATACCGCCACCGGCGACTTTTGCCGCCTCGGTTGTAATGTTAGCCGGTGAAGAACCAATTTGCAACAGATAATCATGTAAATTCTTTATACTGTCCAAAGTCGCGCCGATAGGCGCCGGCTTATCGCCCAGGACCCGTACCTGAACATTGTAAGGCTCGAAATAGGCTTCCAGCGCTTTCACCGGATCGACACCGGTATTGCTCTGCTTCGCCTTGTCTATCAGTTTCTGGGCTGATTCGGGAACCGGCAATACCCCACCGGCCAGCTTTGTCAGACTGCCCGCCAAATCCGCCGACAATTTGCTTAGCGAGGTATTTTTTTCCACCAGTTCCAGCAAAAATTTCAGCGGCGAATCAGGCCGGGATAGTAAATCCAGGGTTTCCACCAATTGATTATTGCTGGCTTGCGGCTTGAATTTAACGGTCGTCAGCACTGCGTCCCAAGCTTTTTGGTAGTCGGCTAAATACAAGCGCTGGAAATCGCCATATAGTCGCTCGATCTCGACACTATCATCCAGTGCTTTTACACCCAACACCCAGTTCTGTTCGCTGGCTTCCTTGACATAGTCCCTGCCTTTCTTCAAAAACAGCTCGGTATAACCATAACTGCTGAATAAACCGGGCACTATTACAGTATCCAGCCCCTTGCCGTTGGCTGCCATGAATACCAGGTTGCCGTTTGGTGCCAATTGCGATGAAATATAAACATCATGCTCGTGATCGAACAAAGATTCGCTTTTAAAACGGCTGTAAACCTGATTCACCAATGGAATTTGCGTCAATTTATTGCGTACTGCGTTAACGAAGCCGGCATCGATGGCTACCGGATCCAAATTCAAAGCTAATAAATGATCGAGGTGTGTAAGTAATTTGGCTTGAACTTCGGGGTCGGTGGCATACAGGTTCTGCCAATCCGTTTTAATCCAAAGCTGAGCTATCTTGCCATCCATGCGCGCCGGTTCTGCAAACATCAGATAAACTCTGAGCAATTGATAAAGGATATCGAGATTATTTCCCTCCTCGCTTTGCATGCGTTCTTTTAAGCGTTGGGTAATCAGCATGCTAAAATTTTCGCGTAACAGCCGTTCGTAGACCAGATCGATGCCGGAATCGATTTTATCGCCTTGATCAAGGCCAAAACCGCTGGTCCAGCCTGTTTGCCGATAGACGTCTTTTGCAGACAGCATGGCATTCAATTTCGGCAATAAAGCCAAAAAGCCGGATCGCGAATCGGTCGCTACGCTATTTGCTGACCGATAGGCTTCAATCTGTTTTTCGACATCGGCAAGCGCCTGCCGGTTAGCAGAATAGCTGACGACCCAGAAAACCGCAGCCAGAGCCACCACAGCAAATGTCACGCCGAAAGCGGCCATTTTCATCAGGCGAAAACGGCGTTCGACGATCGGATCGACGCCAACCAGTTCGGCTTCCGGGAAGACTACATCCTTCAAAAGTTTTGTCAGAAAATAACTTTTGCCACGGCCGCTCATCAAAGGCGTGGACTGCTTATCCAGCCTGAAACTGACCGCTAAGGTTGCCATAATCCGATCTATCGGCGATCCCTCCTGGGTACCGCTGGTAAAATAAACACCGCGCAAATGAAACGGCTCTTCATAACGATTAGTCGAAAAAGTGCTGTCCAGAAACTGCCGTACCGCAGGCTTGAGCAAATTCATCTGCTGCGGAAAATCGAAAATGGCCGTGCGCCGCTGCACATCGCGCTCATCCTGTATGCGCTTTAAGCGGCGTTGATTCAGGCGCTCGATCAAATTGTCGTAGCTAGTATCGAATTGCTGTAAATGCGCTGCTAACTCATCCTTGTTTTGCGATGCTGCAAAAGTTTCGCCCCAGACCTGATTGCGCTCTACTTCGGTCAAATTGGAAAAAAAGTCACTGAACCCTGCTATCAGATCGGTCTTGGTAAATAACACATAAACCGGCAAATGTACCCCCAACTGACCGTTAAGTTCCATCATGCGCTGGCGGACAGCCCTGGCGTGCTGTCTGGTTTCTTCTTCGCTCTGTAGCATTAGGTCGCTGACACTGACCGCCACGAACACACCGTTTAACGGACGCCTTGGCCGGTATTTTTTCAGCAATTGTAGAAAACCGTGCCAGGCCGAAGCATCCACTTCCCGATGACTGTCTTGAGTGGTGTACCTGCCGGCAGTATCCAATAAAACTGCTTCGTCCGAAAACCACCAATCGCAATCCCTTGTACCGCTAACACCTTTGATCGAATGTTTTCCAAGCCGTTCCGCCAGCGGGAAGTGCAGACCGGAATTGATTAAGGCGGTAGTTTTTCCCGATCCCGGCGCGCCGATGATGGCGTACCAGGGCAATTCGTAAAGAAATTGTTTACCGCTACGCTGTTTGCCGCGTGTCGTCTTTAATAGGGTCAGAGCCTCTTCGAATCCGCGATTTAAAATGTCGAGTTCTGAGGCCGATGCTGACTGGGTTTCATTCGTATCGGCACTCGCGGTTAAACCGGCTATCAGTTCCCGGTCTTGTTTTACCGATGCCAGCCTTCTTAACAGGCGATAAATAAGCCAAATACCGGTCAAAAGCAAGATGCCGATAATCCGGCTCAGCGGGCTATCCAAAGGAACGCTGCCGGCAATGGCAATAAGAGGTCCGACAAACCAAATCAGCACCGACAATACCAGAATGCCAATCAATTCAAGAAACCATTTATTTGTTAAAAAGCTGATCATCCGGTTCACGCTGTTTTCTCACTTTATCAAGATGTTGACACGACGATTAAAGGCACGGTGTTCGGCACTATCGTTTGCTTCCAGCGGCTCGCCGTCTGCCCGGCCTTCTGCCCGCGCCGAACCCTGAAGACGGGCGCTCGCCGCTAGAATAGCCAGCACATTTTTGGCGCGCGCAACCGACAAGTGCCAATTGGAAGGGAATTTGGCCGAAACGATCGGCTTGTCGTCGGTATGTCCGGTCACCAGTATCGAATCCTGATGATTCTCTAGTTCCTTGGCTATTTTTTTCAATAACGGTAAAAATTCCGGCTTGACTTGATCGCTACCGGAGGAAAAAGAATTTCGAATCCGCAGTATGCTGTCGTCAACCACCTCCACCATATTATTTGCAATTTCATCATGCAGCAAAGGTTTGAATCTCTCCAGTCTATTGACTGCAACAGCGGGCTGGGAGACATGCGGCGCCTGGACGGCAGGCATTTCGACCGGTTCCCTGGACAGTTTTAAGAAGTCTTTATAAACCGGATCGGAAGCCGCATTGATAAAAAAAGAAAAGCCCAAATAGCAGAGCAATAGCAAACCGGCAGCGACAGCGACAAACACCCATAAGGGCAATTGCGATACCAATTTACCTTCAGTATGTCCTTGGCCTTGCCAGTGCGCGGATAGCTCAGGGACAAAATCGCCGTTGATTCTTTGGATTAACTGATAGAGTTCCAATCTCTGTTTTTCCAGATGGTTCATGCCGTTGGCTATCAAACGGTATTTCCCTTCAAAACCGAAACTCAAAAGAACATAATAAAACTCGATGAGTTGCAGATTTTGCGCCGGTTGCTTAACGATATTCTCGATAATCTGAAAAAACCGCTCCCCGCCGAATGCTTCTTTATGGAACAGGATCAACAAACTCTGATGCCCCCAGTTGCTTTGCGAACCCCATGGCGTATTTTGAATGATCTCGTCCAAAAAGGTACACAAGGCATAACCGGCCATTCTGACCTTTTCCTGCTGAATGCCGGAAGCAAGCGCTTGCCGTTCGAATTCGCTGATTTCCTTGGCAAGTTTCTGTTTCAATTCGTTGACGGCAAAGTAACTGACGGTGTTTCGAAGTCTGGACGCCAGCGAAAGAATGCCCGCCGACAAGGCCAGGAATGAGCCGGCTTTAGCCCCGCCGAGTGACTCGGTTAAAGGCGTATCGCTGCCGGCGAAGGATAAAGGTTGTTGTGGTGGCGGGACAACACGAACGGCAGGCTGTTGCTGTCCCGAACGGCCTCCGGGAGTTGGCCGCAAAACCGTTTTATCGTCATTACTGAAAGGACCGTCTTGCGCCATAGCTCATCAACCTTTTTTAATTGCCCAGAACTCTAGTTCCAAACCGGGAAAATTACCACCGATATGAAACGCAAATCCACCGGAATCCTGCATTTTTTTCCAATAAGGACTTTGCTTGTCCAATTCGAAATAAGAATATCCGGCGTGATAGGGTATTTGTCTCGGCGCCACAGGCAATGCATTGATAACAATTCCAGGCAGTGCTGCCGACACCAATTGCGTTATTTCTTTGACCGGCCCGATTTTAACTACCGGCGGAAAATGGCTGCGCAAAATTTCCGAGGACACCTGGGCGCCGACGGCAAGAATATAAATAGCCTGCTCGAGTAACTTTATATCCGGCCGCCCTGAATAGTACACGGACTGACTATGCTTGGTTAAAGGAATTTGTATGGCATTTTGTTCCAGTACCATGCTTAATAAACGCCTTAACTCGTCGATGATGGGCATGAAACTGCTGCGTATATCGTCATGCCGATAATCCGGGACAGCCATAGGCCGTTTGCTTTGCCGGTAAAAGGTGGCTAAATCGCCCATCAACTGTAAACAGATCGCGAACAGGCTTTCCGGATGCAGACGGGCATCTTTAGCCAGATGTTCAAGCAAAGGCTCATATCTGTTTATGGTTTGCAGCAACATAAAATCCGCAACTTCGGCCACCCCCGCGCCTTGCGAAGCGCCGGCTACCCGCGCGGCCAAAGCTTCGCCTCTGGTATGCAGCAATCCCTGCAATTCCCGCAAAAATCCTGCCAGAATAGTGCTGCCTGCCGATTGCAAAACCACCGGGATATATTTTTCATCAAGGACGACAGTTTTATCGGCCCGCATTTCAATGATGTTAGCGATTCCCAAACACAAATAGCCGGACCTTTCCTCGCTCCCAAGCATGAGCCGGGGTCGAATACTGCCTATTTGCACCGGATAAATTCCATCGAAACCGGCATTATTATCTTTAACGTCTCTATGGTTTATCCGATAACGCGCCAAGCCGTCGGCACAATTTTCGCTATCGACTTCAGCCGCGTCAGGACGGCTTAACGGCAATGCCAAATAGACGATTTCATTTGCAACCCCGGCATTGACTTCAAGCGGCAGAGGCAATTCGTCATCATGCGGCAAGTGAAAAGGCGTACCGTCTTGAAAAATACCTCTGGCATTCAGCAAGCCGACTTTGCCGATTGCCAATACCGCGATATCCAGTTTAAGTGCCGAAAATCCCCAATCATAGGATCTGATGCCATGACAACGGCCATCTATGCGAGTTTCTATATAGCGATCATGCTGTTGAAAATGCTGAGGTCTCAGGAACATGCCCTCAGACCATATAATTCTGTTATTGATTGACATGTTTAAGTTAAATTAGCTGTTTATAATAAATCATGGCCTTCCGAATAATCGCATTTGCTTTTCATAAGCGGATGCAAAGGCTTCCCCAAAAAAATCTTCCATAGACTGGGCCTTATATTCCGGATATTTTTCACAAAACAGATCCCAACACTTTGCCTTCTTTTGAAAAACCATCCCTTCCGCGTAGACTTTCTCAATATTTCCCGGTTCGAATCTATCCAGAATTTCCGCAACAGAGGCCTGAATGCCGGCTGTCATTGCAATTTGATGATATTTTATGTCCCGGAACGCTTCGTTCACAGCATCGTTCGCATCAATAAAAGCAGGATTGGGCGGTCCGATCATCAGTTTTAATACATGTTCCACATCAGGATTAAATTTCAGCGGATTATTATTTGAGGAACGAATGGTAGTCACGGAAACCCGAAATTCGCTTTTCATTTCTGCTCTGGCCCTGAGTACATCCATCAGACCTTCAACCATGCTTCGGAACAAAGTACCCGCCGTATTCATAACTCCTGCCCATTGTTCGGGCATCAAAAAATTTTCGTCTTTAATGCCTGCGCCTTCCAGGAAATGTTGCATCAGCCGGCTATCGAACTGCGAACCCTGCCCGGCAGCGTTCATTGAAGCTGCCGGAGCAAGATCCTTTCTGTCTTGAACAGGCTGAACGCTGGAAAGCGCCGGACTTGAATCGGCTGTCTGTTTAAAGGGATCTTGAATATCCTGCCGAGCCGTAGCAAAAACATCCGGCAGCGGTTCCTGCGCTGAAGTAAAAATAGCTTCGGACTCCGCTGCTGTGTCCGAAAAAACAGCCCCGGAAGACAAAGGCGGCAGAGAATCCAAGCCTTTCAAAAAATCGGCAATTTCTTTCGGTGGGTTTTGTTCAGGCACGACAGCAGGCACTGAAAAACTGTCGTGAAACGGCGAATGATCGATAGAAAAAGGGTCTATCGGAATCGGCGAACCCGGACCGGAATCGAAAGGCCCTGAAAACGAAGGACTGATAAGATTATCGAAGTTTAATTCGTTTGCCGGGGAGAAGTCGGAAATGATTTCAGCCAGAATTTCATATTCACCTATGCGCAGTATCTCGTTATTTTGCAAAACTGTCTGAGTATTGTTTAAATTCAGGCCGGCATTCAGCAAGTAAGTTCCGTTCGTACTGGTATCTTTAATCTGGAATTGTTCGTTTTCATAAACAATCTCGGCGTGCCGGCCGGAAACGATTTTATCCATATCTTCCAGCACCATGGTGTTGCCGGCATGACGGCCGATAATGCCACCTTGCCAATCGAATTCAACACGCATTTCGGAAGGAAAAGGCAAGCCTTTATAAGAAAGCACTTTCAAAATAAGACGCACATCTATATTCCTGAAGATATTTCTGTTAGAACCTCTAAAAAAACCGGAGGCTTTATCAATTCGATAGTTTGAAGTTTACTGATACGTCTAGTACAACTTCACTTAACTTTTGGTAACCATTAAGGTTCCCCCGTTGAAAAAAAGGGGGACAGCCTACGCATTAGCCAACAACAGGCCTGTTATTTAACCGTCCGATTAGGCTTGGCCCAAGGCGATTTTTTCGATAAGGACTCATATTACTTTACAACTATAAACCTTCCCTGCCAAGGCAAAAGCTTTTGAAACCCTTCCTTTATAGACGCTTTTATGGTTTCTTAACCCAAGCTCCGGGTTTGTAAATTATAAAACATGCTTATCATGTTCCATTGTTCAGACGAATTGCAAATTTTTATTCCTTCGCTGAAAACCTGCCGAAAATAATTGAGTTCTGCAACACTAATGAAGATTACCTTGCGCGTGAACGATTAAACGAGGGTTGAACGGATAGAGTTGAAATCCTCTCCGGCTGTAGCTAAACTGGAGCAATCAGTACACCAAATCATCTAAAGCTTTAAGGAAAATATGAATATTCAATCTGAGGGTAAAAAATTGTTCGTGTTGGATACTAATGTATTAATGCACGATCCGACCTCGATTTTTCGATTCCAGGAGCATAATGTTTTCATTCCAATGATAGTACTGGAAGAATTGGATCACGCCAAGAAAGGCCTATCCGACGTATCCCGCAATGTCCGCCAAGCCAGCCGCTTTCTGGATGAATTGATATGCGACGCAGACCGGCAATCCATCAACGATGGCCTGCCCTTATCGCGAATCGAAGCCAATTCGGCTATCGACCCGGATCTTCATGGCCGCCTGTTTTTTCAGACCCGGCAGTTTTCGCACTTGCTTCCCGACGATCTGCCCGGACAAATCGCCGATAACTCCATCTTAAGCATTGTTCTGGCATTAGGCAAGGAATATCCCGGGGTGAACGTCATTCTGGTATCGAAAGATATCAATATGCGCATCAAAGCCGCTGCCTTGCAAATTAATGCCGAAGATTATCACAACGATCAGACTATAGAAGACATCGATTTGCTTTATAGCGGCTCGATGGCTTTGGAGCCGGACTTCTGGGAAGAACACGGCAGCAAAATGGAATCCTGGCAAGAGAATAACCGCACTTTCTATCGGTTGCGCGGCCCGCATGTTTCCGAATGGTTTCCTAATCAATTTCTGTACATGGAAGATGAATCCGGATTTGAGGCCATCGTAAAATCTTGTGATGGCGAAACGGCGGTTTTACAACTAGCTGCCGATTTTCGCAATAAACATCATAGCATCTGGGGGGTGTGCGCCAAAAACCGCGAACAGAACTTTGCTTTGAATGCGCTAATGGACCCCAATGTCGATTTCGTGACTTTGCTGGGTTCGGCCGGGACCGGCAAAACCTTGCTGGCACTCGCTGCCGGATTGTCGCTAACCATGGAACAAAAAGCATTTCTGGAAATTATCATGACCAGGGAGACCATTCCTGTCGGTCAGGATATCGGCTTCCTGCCCGGTAGCGAAGAAGAGAAAATGGCGCCGTGGATGGGCGCGTTGATGGACAATCTGGAACTGCTAGGCAGCCGCTCCGGCAACAACGAATGGGAACAAGGCGTCTCGCACAATATGATGATGAACAGAGTCAAGATCCGCTCGCTGAATTTCATGCGCGGCCGCACTTTTCTTAATCGTTATCTGATTATAGATGAAGCGCAAAACCTGACGCCAAAGCAAATGAAAACCTTGATTACCCGCGCCGGCCCAGGCACAAAAATTATCTGCATCGGCAATCTGGCGCAAATCGACACGCCCTATTTAACGGCAACCGGTTCCGGCTTAACCTATGTGGTAGACCGTTTTAAAAGCTGGGAAAATAGTGCACATATCACGCTACGCAGGGGCGAACGCTCCCGGCTGGCGGATTACGCTTCCGACAATTTGTAAAATTAGGGTAACGCAACCTTAACAGTCCGCGGCCATGCTGTTAAAACGGCTTTTACCAGCGTAGCCAGCGGAATAGCGAAAAACACGCCCCAAAACCCCCACGTACCGCCAAAAAACAGAATGGCGACTATGATGGCAATCGGATGTAGATTGACCGCCTCGGAAAACAACAGCGGCACCAGCACCACGCCATCTATGGCCTGAATCAGCGAGTAGGCAATCACTACATACATAAATTCGTCGCCGAAACTGCCGGACCATTGCACATAGGCAACCCCCAGCACCGGAAAAGTCACCAAGGTTGCACCGACATAAGGAATCACCACCGAAAGGCCCATTAACACTGCCAGCAACATCGCATAATTGAGATTCAGCAAGTAAAAAGTCAGATAGCTTGCCGCCCAGAGGATGAAAATCTCGACGAATTTTCCTCTGATGTAATTGGCAATTTGCAGATCCACTTCCTGCCAGACCCGTATGGTCAAACTTCTATCGGTGGGCAGAAATTGCACAAACCAGCTCAACAGAACTTTCTTGTCCTTCAAGAAGAAAAACACCATTAACGGCACCAGAAAAAGGTAAACAATAGCGGCCACTAATCCGGCAAAGGATTGTGCGGAACCGGAAATCAGTTCCTGACCGTATTTGAGTAGATCCTGCTGAACGGCAAACATGATATCCCTGATGCGGGCATGCGATATCAGTTCCGGATGTTTGTCAGGAAAGCGCATGATTTCGGTTTGCGCACTGGTGACGATTTCAGGAATACGTTGCACCAATTGCACCATCTGTTCCGAAACTATCGGTATCAGAATGAATAAAACGAATCCCAAACCGGTTAAAAAAGCAAAAAAAACCAGATAGACTGCTACCAGCCTCGGTACTTGCCGGTTTTCGGCTTTGGCAACCAGCCCTTCCAATAAATAGGCCAATATAACCGAGGCAAAAACCGGCATTAACAGTCCGGCTAAAACATAAATCAGCAACGAACCGGCCAGCAAAATGGTTGCCAGAGAAACAACCTGCGTATTCGGCAAAATCCGTTGAAAAAAATCCCGAACGAATTGGAAATTGGAAAAATCGGTTTGAGTGGTCATCACCATTCCGTACCTGTCGTAACGTTTAACCGTTTTGATTGCCGGACCGGATAGCCAATAAATTTGTTAGCACTTGAGCAAATAAAGTTTCGCAATATTGCAATGATATTGTAGACAGTCATCGGTTATACAAAAAATTTCAGGGCAAAAAATGGAAATGTGATTACTCAGTTCAACGTGAACAACTTTTCGAAATTGACGATTTCAAGAATTTTTTTCACGTCGTTTCGAGCGTTTTTAATCTTTATGTTTTTTTTATCGCCGGTTAGCCTGTCACGCAACATCAGCAACATTCCCAACGCCGAACTATCCACATAATCAGTGTTTGCCAGATCGACCTCTATCGCTGTAATGCCATTTTGCGCCAATTTCAGGGCATCGGAAAATTGATTATGTACGCTAAAGTCAAAACGCCCGCTGACATCAATATATAAAACACCCGCACTCACTCTTGATACTATCGCCATTATTCCATACTCCGATGATTACTACCCAAATCGATTTTCAATTAACTTTAAGATGCAGTCAAAACAAATCGACATCACCCTCATCCATTGTTGTTTGCACAACGGATTTTTCTTTTATATCCCACTGTTGTTTCAGCGCTGTTATGCGTTCCGTCCCCTCTGCCAATTCCCGTTGCCATTCTTCTTGATTCCCAGCTTTAAACCCTTCCACACAGCTACGCATCTCGTCCGTCATAGTCTGAAAGTGATAGATGTTTTTAGATAAATGTTCAATGATCTGTCTTGCCATATCTTCGAATTGCAAACCGCGCACCGCATTGGCGACATTATTCTCTATTTGTAAGGTTAACTTCGACACCTTGCCGATATTGCCGGTAACTTTGTCGTTAATGGAGACAATTTCATTCATCATAACATCGATGTTGGCTTTGGAAGTGATAGCAATACTCATATCCTTGGAAGCCATTTTCTCGATCATGTTTTGCGCATCGACTATGTTTTTTCTCGATGCTTTAACGACCTTTTTGATTTCTTCGCTAAATTTGTCCGAGTGTTTGGACAAATTACGCACTTCATCGGCTACCACCGCAAATCCGCGGCCCGCCTCGCCCGCTCTGGCCGCTTCAATGGCGGCGTTAAGTGCCAGCAAATTGGTTTGATCGGCAATTTTCTGCACATCGGCCAACAACCTCTCGACATGCGCCATGTGTTCGCCCACAACGTTGATAACAGCGACCATTTCCATGCTTTGCTTGCTGACCTGTAGAATATGATCGATAAAAAACCGCAATACATCATCGGTTTTCCGGGTAAATTGCGCAAAATTGATGCTCTCGGCATCACCGTCAATAGTCCCTTCCATATCCCGGGCCAAGGTATGAACCAGCACGGACTGCCCGGAACTTAGCGTATGCAGGCTGTTGAAGCTGTTAGACATGATGACTACCGCATCGGCAATCATGGTTTTCAGTTGTAACAATTCGTTTTGAAACCGGCTTATTTCCAGATCGATACAGGTCGCCATTCTCGCCGAATAAGCATCTATTGCGAGCTTCAAACTTACGTCCTGCTTATCCGCCTTGATGGTTGCAGCCAGCTTAAAACGCTTTTGCAGGCGAAATGCAGTTATCATCCAAACCAGAATAATCAAGGGCACGTTAAACCAATAAAGCTGCTCAACCGGCAGCAACAAGGGCAGAAAAAACAGCGTGAGGCTGAGAACTATCGCGAGACTGTTTTCTTTTAAGAATTGCATCATGAATAATCTACCAGCGCCAAAATCTGAGCGGCTATCTTTTCTACAGGCAACACATAATGTGCTGCCCCTTGCTTAACTGCCTCCCCTGGCATACCCCAAACTACGCTGCTGGCTTCATCCTGAACAATATTAATCGCCCCGGCATCGCGCATGGCTTTCATGGCAATCGCGCCATCTGCTCCCATACCGGTCAGCATGACGCCGATAGCGTTACTGCCGACATTTCGCGCTATCGAGCGGAACATGACTTCCACAGAGGGCTTATGGCGATTGACCGGCTCTCCGTCATCCAGATGGCAAACATAACGCGCACCGTCTCTAACAATCTGCAAATGCCTGTCGCCAGGTGCTATATAAATATTGCCCGGCAAAATCAATTGCCCTTCTCCGGCAATACAGGCAGTCATTTCCGTCACTTCGTTGACATGTTTAGCAAATGAGGTACTGAAAGCAAGCGGCAAATGCTGGGAAACGACAATGGCCGGCGCATTGCGGGGAAGCGCTTTCACCATACTCTTTAAGGCTTCGGTTCCGCCAGTCGAAGAGCCCAAGGCCACAATTTTATCGGTCGTTTTGAAATGTTTTCTATCGGAAAGCCGATTAGCAACGGAATCTATAGATGACCCACTCGAGTGATTAACTTCCTGGGTGCCGATATTAACTTTGGCGGCCATCCGCACTTTGGCGGTAATTTCATCGGCATATTCTTTCAAACTGTTGGAAACATCAACCTTCGGTTTGGCAACGAAATCAACGGCGCCTAATTGTAAAGCTTCCAGTGTGACTTCCGCCCCCTTCTCGGTCAGGGTGGAAATCATAACCACAGGCATCGGCCGTAATCGCATCAAATTACGTAAAAATGTCAATCCATCCATACGCGGCATCTCGACATCAAGCGTCAATACGTCAGGATTTAATGCTTTAATCTTTTCACGGGCAATGATCGGATCGGCAGCCGTGCCCACCACCTCAATATCGTCCGACTCATTAAATATCTTGGTTAGCATTTGCCTGATCAATGCCGAGTCGTCAACAATCAACAACTTGATTTTTGCCATAAATTCTCGCTAAAACAGTTCGATACTACCTTCAACAGGCGTATCTTTAATTCGAGAGCTATACAGATTTTCCCGCAGTGCGATGGTTTCATTATGGAGGTCCTTGATTTTTTTCATTCTGACCCTTCCGGTGAGGGGGTAAAAATTAACCTTGCGAGGATAGATGTCGCCTAAATCATGAGAAACCAGACTCAATGCTTCGGTATCAATATAGTCTAGAACAAACTGGATGTTTTTAGCACCGACATCGCCTAAAGTCGGAATAATTTTGCCCCCGCCAAACAATTTGACTTCCAGGTTTTTACGTTTTCCGCCATTTTCCAGGATAATATTGATTAAATGTTCCATCGCATAGTTACCGTAACGCGTAGCCGTGCTGACCACATTTTCATCGCGATTGTTTAACCGGGATCTGCCGCTCACCGGCAACATGAAATGATTCATACCGCCAATTCCGGTTACAGCATCGCGAATGCAGGCAGAAACACAAGAACCTAAAACAGTGGTTATCATCTCATTTTGCTTGGTTACATAGTATTCGCCCGGCAGCAACTTAGCCGTAACCAAGTTATTTTCCGAATCCCAATAGCGATTGATACCCTCGAAACCGGCTATCGACAATGGACCGACGCTGGGCTGAGCGGTCATTTGGCGGTTTTTTTGTAAATAGTATGACCGATCAGGCTAAATCCGGTATCCATCTGATGCAGGGATTCCGAATGACCTATAAAGAGATGAGAACCCTCTTTCAACAAGCCGGAATAACGTTTGGCTAGCATGGCTTTAGTATCTTTATCGAAATAAATCAGTACATTGCGACAAAAAATAAAATCAAAACACCCTTTCATCGGCCATTTCTGCATCAAATTCAACTGCTTAAACTGGATCAACTGTTGCAATTCCGGTTTGACTCTGACTTTGTTGGCGTTAGTGCTCCCACCTTTTTGAAACCAGCGTTTCAACCGGGCCTCATCGAGACCGCCTAGCCTATCCTGTGCATAAACAGCTTCAGCCGCAGTTGAAAGCACATTGGTGTCAAGATCCGTTGCCAAAATTTTTATATCCCAATCGCCGGGGAGATTCTCTTTTAAGGTCATGGCCAAAGAATACGGTTCTTCGCCTGTCGAACAGCCGGCCGACCAAACTTTGATTTGCTTGCTGTCACTGTTTCTTTTAAGCAGATCGGGTATAAGCGAGCGGCTTAGATAATCGAAATGATGCTGTTCTCTAAAAAAGGAGGTTAGATTTGTTGTAATCGCATTGATGAATTCGGTAAATTCCTCATCAGGACGGGTTTTCAGATAATGACAATATTCCTTGAAACTCGCCAATCCCAATATTCTTAAGCGCTTGGATAATCTGGAATAAAACATGTCGAATTTATCGTCAGGCACGATAATTCCGGAATGCTGGTTCGATAATGTCCTCAATATTTCGAAATCCGCTTCTGTATACAAAAATTCTCTCATGAATTATGATCTCGGAAACTCGCAATTAATCAATCAAAACAGCCCGGCAAAAGTTTGGTTAACTTCGAGCATTTCCGAGATACCGAGCAAATTGCCGGCTTCGATAAACCTCTCGGACGGAAAATCGATCACGACTTGTTTTTGCAAATTTATCGCAGTTCGCTTCAATATCAGTAACAATTGCAAAGTTGCGGTGTCTACGACAGTCACTGCCGACGCATCGATTTCTATCTTGTCGCTGCTATCCAGCGCAACCAGAAAACGTTCATGCAATGCTGCAACATCGCGAATATTCAGAACCGGTTCCAATACAAAATTGCTAACGACAGCCGTTAAATTCGGATTTTGTCCTGTGTGGACAGCGATATCCGTCCCGCCAGAGTTTTCCGAGGTCTGCTCGGGCCGCCATCCAGGGGTACCCTGTTCACCAGTAGGCGTGGATTCCGAATCGGCATCAGGATTTCCCATAAAGACGTTAGCTGCCGATTTTTGATCTGCCTCTACCGAATCCTCAATAGCCGGAATAAAACTTGAACTATCGGAATTAGATAATCGCTGAGAATCCGGGATTTTCGATGATATTTTCCGTTCATCAGCCTTTTCATTCATCCAGGCCAGGGGGTCGTAACCAATCAGACTACCTGTGTTTTTTTCAGCCATTACATTACCTTCCCTTCTAAAAAATCTTTGGCAAGCTCCGTAAAATCTCTTGCCGAACGGCAACCGGGACGATATTCGAAAATTGTTTTGCCGAAACTGGGACATTCCGCCAACAACGCTGTTTCCCTGATACCGGTAGCCAGAATTTTACCCGGAAAATATTTTTGCAAAATATCCAAAATATCTTTGGACAACCGTCGGCTTGGATTATATCGAGACATAACCAAATAAAACCGGTATTGCTTGTTTAAAACGCTTTCAAATTTCCTGATGGTGCCCATTAAATGCGACAGTCCTTGCAATGCAAGATAATCGCTGGTCATCGGCACCAGCAATTCATCGGCAGCAAACAGCGCATTAGCGACCAATATACCGGATGACGGAGGGCAGTCGATAAACACAAAATCCTGATCATTCAGATTTTCATGCAAGGCATTTTTTAACAAATCACCGCTTTTAGCTTCACCTTGGGATAGTTGCTCGAATTCCTGCAAACGCGGACCGGGGACGATCAAATTCAGATTCTTCCTGACCTGAATTAACTGTTCCTGAATCCGGCAATGTTTCAGCATGACCTCGTCGATTCCCGATTTTGTCGGGGATACGATACCTAATGAAACAGCCAGGTGACTTTGCGGATCGAGATCGATAACCGTCACCTGTTTTTTCATTCTAGCCAAAGCATGGGTCAGATTGACAGAAGTTGTGGTTTTCCCAACCCCGCCTTTCTGATTGAGTACCGCTACGATTCTCGTCATTGTAATTGCGTTATGTCAATGAACTCTTCCGGATTTAGAAGCTTATCGACATCCAGAAGCATTATCATACCGCTGTCCCTTACATACATGCCGCGCATATACCGGGTATTGATTTTCGATCCCAGATTGGGTGTCTGTTTGATGTCGGCCAGATTGATGTCCAACACATCGGAAACAGCATCGGCGATCATACCCATCACAACAGGACCGGCATTTTCGGTATTTATGCACAACACGATCACGACTGTTACCGGCGTATACTCTTCTTTCTGTATGTGAAAGCGCTCGCGCAAATCGATAATCGGCACGATGGAACCACGCAAATTTAAGGCGCCTTTTACAAAATCCGGGGTATTGGGAAGCTTTCTGACCGGTTCCCAACCCCGGATTTCCTGCACTTTCAGAATTTCAATACCATAAGCCTCACCAGCCAATTCAAATGTCAGGAACTGTTCTACTTGTTTACCGGGCGATACTTGTACTGTCATGACACCGTTTCCCTGAGAAATCCGTTAAAAAAAACCACCGTCACGCTAAAAGTCGTGCCATTCTTCATCTACGGAAAAACTTTGAACATTTTTTTGTCTTTGAGAAGTGGCGGCCGGTTTTTTGTTCGCATCGGCGCGCGGAATATTCGAGCTGCCGTCTTTACGAGAAACTGCATCCTGAAATTGACCGGCTTGGGTTGCCTGCTTGTTCGTTTTAAAAAACGCCAATAACTCAACCATGTTTGACGATAAATCACTCATCGATACGCTTGCAGCCGACGCCTGCTCGGCTAATGCTGCATTTTGCTGGGTGATTTCATCCATTTGCGAAACAGCCTGATTCACCTGACCGATTCCGGCCGACTGTTCGACACTGGCAGCGGCGATTTCAGCAACAATGTCGCCAACCTGTTTAACGCCTGCGACGATTTCGCTTAAAGCCTTGCCGGTTTCATTAACAAACTCGGTGCCGGTTCGAACTTTCTGTACGCTATTTTGTATCAATTCCTTGCTTTCTCTGGCTGCTGTGGCACTCCGTTGCGCCAGATTTCTGACCTCCGTTGCCACCACAGAAAAGCCCCTGCCCTGTTCGCCGGCCCTGGCTGCTTCCACGGAAGCGTTCAATGCCAACAAATTGGTTTGGAAAGCGATCTCATCAATTACACCGATAATATCGGCAATCTTGTTACTGCTTTGATTGATCTCCTGCATGGCCAGGACCGCCGCCTTAACCACATTACCGCCTTTTTCCGCAAGCTCTCTGGCATTGTTGGCAACCTGATTGGCTTGCTGTGCATTACTGGCATTGTTCTTAACCGTACCGGTCAGTTCTTCCATGCTGGCTGCCGTTTCTTCCAGATTAGCTGCCTGTTGTTCTGCGCGTTGCGACAAATTATTGTTTCCGCTGGAAATTTCTTGCGATGAGTTATTGATGAAATTAGCTGCTTCGCTAACTTGACCGAAAATATCGCTTAACTTCTCGAAGGTGGTATTAATATCGTTCTTGCAATTTAAATAGACGCCATGATAATTACTGTCGATGCGTTTGCTTAAATCGCCTTCCGACATGCTGCGCATGGTGCTGCTGACATCATCGAAAACCCTTTCGATAACATCGCTCAGTTCGTTGATTCCTTCGCTAAGTTTTTGGAAAAAGCCGTGTTTATCGGCCAAGCCGATACGGCTCGACAACTCGCCCGCTTTAACATTTTCAACGATCTCTTCTATTTCCTTCTCGATTTTAACTTCGTGCGTTCTATCCAGCCATTCAACCACAACACCGATACGCTCGCCTGCCTCACTTCGCACCGGATTGATGACAACATTCAGGTACCGCCCGCCAATACACAATTCCGTACGGAATGTACCGGACAACTTGCTCAGTAAACCACGCTGATGAGCCGGATTTTTATGGAATTGATCAATATTGGCACCCAGCAAGTTGTCGGCATCGAAATCAGGCAATTGCTTACGAATGTCGGATTGGGCATTTTGGAACATTTTCAGAACACTATCGTTCATGTAGATAATATCGAGATCGTTATTCGCCACCATCACGCAAGACTGGACATTATCCAGGGCCTGTTTAATCCGCACCGTTTCGGCTGAGATTTGCCTGGAGTAAGCCAAATCGGCGTTCAACTTAATCTGAGTGCCATATAAAGCTCTATGGAAATCGCCAATCTGGTCGTTACGGTACAGTTCGATCTTGTTTTTAAATTTTTCATCCGCTAGACGATAGAAGATTTTTAGAGCATCTTCCAAAGTGGCGACCAGTATTTTAACTAAACCAAAACCAAACAAGGTTCCAAGGCCGGTTAACAAGGCCAACACGATCAAAGCGACAGTATTTTGTTGCAAATACGCCTGATGCAACGCAAACGCAGAGGGTAACAGGAAACACATCAGCGTAATGGCGGCCTTGTTCCATAAAGCCGTTTCCTTGATTTTTTTTAGCCATGCCGCCAATCCTTGCGGCCTGATGGTGGCTTTATTGGCCTTAATTTGTCTGTATAATTCCTCTGCCCGACTGATTTGTTCAGGAGACGGCGCATAACGTACCGACAAATATTCGTGAACAGCGCCATTTTTGTAAACCGGCGTGACGTTGGCCTCCACCCAATAGTAATCGCCGGATTTGGTTCGGTTTTTAACCGGTGCCGTCCACGGCTGACCTTGTTTCAGAGACTTCCACAAATCTTCAAAAGCAGCAGGTGGCATATCCGGATGCCTGACTATATTATGATGAGCGCCCAACAATTCGTCCTTACTGTACCCGCTGATTTCAATGAAGGTACTGTTAGCGTACGTGATGACGCCAGTTAAATCGGTACGCGTCACCAGAATGGTGTCAGGCTTCATCTTGACTTCACGCTCAGTCACGGGACCATTGAGTTTCATTAAAATTCCTCCCCCAAAACACAGACATAAATATTTTTATTATCAACTGTTAACTTCATCATCCAGCCGGTCCAGTTTTAATAATTTGTCAACATCCAGCAACACCACCATCCGCTCGTTAACCGAGACCAGACCTTCGATAAATCGGGTACTGACTTTAGCACCGAAGCTAGGCGAACTTTGAATGGATTGTTTATTGACATTGATGACATCCGAAACCGAATCGACTACGACACCCATAACCCGGATCTTATCGCCGCTATGCGCCTGCAAAACCACAACCACTGTTAATGGCGTATATTCAGCGCAGCCTAAATCGAAACGTTCGCGCAAGTCTATGATCGGTACTATCGCCCCCCTGAGATTCACTACGCCTTTTTCATAGGCTGGGACATTCGGGATTCGCGACACAGGCTCCCAACTGCGAATTTCCTGTACGCGCAGAATATCGACGCCATATTCCTCCTTACCCAATGTAAAACTCAGGATTTGCAGTTTCGCTTGGTCCGACTGTTCCATTTCCGGGGTTTCAGCAACTTCTGTCATAACCGTTTCGCTGTTGATTATTGATTAGCCAGGCGAACTAAACCCGGGATATCGAGAATAAGAGCAACCGACCCGTCACCCAAAATCGTTGCCGCCGATACACCTTCGACACGGCGGTAATTGGCCTCCAGGGACTTGATCACCACTTGTTGCTGGCCGAGCAAATCATCGATGAACAAGCCGCAACGCACCCCCTGACCATCGACGACTACCACCAGGCCTTCTATCAGCTTGGTTGCTTTAACGTTAGGCACATTAAAAATCTCATGCAACCTGATAATGGGTAAATATTGGCCGCGTAACAAAAAGGTTTCGCCCTTGCCGACAATCCGGTTGATTCTATCTTCCTTGACATGCAAGGATTCTATGATGGAACCCAAAGGCAAAATATAGGTTTCGTCGCCGACCGCAATCGACTGTCCATCAAGTATTGCCAAAGTCAGCGGCAAATGAATAGCTATAGTCGAGCCCTTGCCCAACTCCGAAATGATTTCGATATTACCGCCTAAAGCCTGAATATTACGGCGCACAACGTCCATGCCGACGCCGCGCCCGGAAATATCGGTGAGTTTTTCGGCTGTCGAAAATCCCGGCATAAAAATCAGTTCGAGACATTGTTTGTCGGTCAAATTTGCGTCCGCTGCGATCAAACCTTTTTCGATGGCTTTTGCACGTAGTTTATCTTTATCCAGACCTTTACCGTCATCGCTAACTTCTATGACAATATTGCCGCCGCGATGATAGGCTTCCAGAATCACGGTACCGGTTTCCGGTTTACCGGCGGCCAGCCTAACATCCGGCATTTCGATACCGTGATCGAGACTGTTTCTGACCAAGTGCACCAACGGGTCGCTCAACAGCTCTACCACGGTTTTATCGACTTCGGTATTTTCACCGACCAGTTTGAGCTCAATTTTTTTACCGAGCTTGCTGCTGATGTCGTGTGCCAATCTTGGGAAACGGCTGAACACGAAGCTGATCGGCAACATCCGAATATTCATAACGCTTTCCTGGAGCTCGCGGGTATGCCGCTCCAACTGGGAAAGCCCGTTTTTTAACTGATCGAGTTTGCCCAGATCGAAATGTTCGCCGACCAGACTGAGCATGGACTGGGTAATGACCAATTCCCCAACCATATTGATCAAGGTATCGATTTTACCGGTATCGACCCGAATTGAGCTGGAACCTTTAGCAACGACAGTTTTACTTTCTTCCTTGTTATCTTTGCCGTTTACATCGCCCTGAACGGCAGGCGCTGCTTTTACGGGCCGGGTTTCAGAAGGGCTTTTGTTTTCAACCGGTTGTTCCCGGCTTTCCACGGCATATTCCGGCGATGATGAATAAATCGCTTGCTTGGACAAATCGCAATCGTCTTCAACCCAATCGAAAATCTCATCGATTTCACCGGCCGAAACATGACCTTTTAAGATCAGCTTCCATGATAAATGACACTCCTCGGGATCGAGTTGGTAAAGGTCTGGAACACCGCGAAGATCGGGAATTGCGGTCAGTTCGCCCAGCGTTGCCAACTCTTTGAACATGCGAACCGGATCGTTTCCGGTTTTTAATAGTTGAGCATGCGGACTAAAAGCTATCGACCAACCTTCAATTTGCTGCTCGGCAAGGTTATTTGTTCGGGGGATACTTGCCGAATGACTTTTTACCGAAGCAGATTCGACCTGATGGGCGGCTTGCTTCAAAACCTCATCCAAGGCTTTTTTATAGCTGTCTATGCTTTGCCGGTCAATTTCACTGCCATTTTGTATGGACAGCAACATCTCCCTGAGACAATCGACAGAACCCAACAAGACATCCACGGCTGGTTGGGTTACTTTTCTTCGCCCATCGCGCATTTCATCCAACAAGGTTTCCATCACATGAGTGAAATCGGAAACCGCCGTAAAACCGAAAGTGCCGCTACCGCCTTTTATCGAATGCGCAGCCCTGAAAATAGTATTAATTTCATCGGCATCGACATCCCCCATGTCGAGATTGAGCAATCCGGACTCCATTGCATCCAGGCCTTCGAAGCTCTCTTCGAAAAAAACCTGATGGAATTGTGCCATATCGATAGACATTGAATTATCCAGATTTGTTTTGACTATTCCAAAACCTTCTTGATGGTTTTCAATAATTGATCCGGATTAAAGGGCTTTACAATCCAGCCTGTCGCGCCTGCTTCCTTACCCTGCTGTTTTTTGTCCATGCCCGATTCGGTAGTCAGCATCAACATAGGCGTAAATTTATAATTCGGTAGCGATCTCAAGTCCCTAATAAGGGAAATCCCGTCCTTGTTCGGCATATTGACATCGGTTACCACACAATCGAATGTCTGCGACTTGGCTTTATTCAGCGCGTCCAGACCGTCAACCGCTTCAACCACATTGTAACCGGCTCCTTTCAGGGTAAAGGACACCATTTGCCTCATAGAGGCAGAATCATCGACTGCAAGAATAGTTGCCACAATTGTCTCCTAAAGCATTTAAAAGCATTTTTACTTTAATTGAATTTTACATCATCCTCAAAAAACGTCGGGATTAATAGCCATTTGGGTGACGCAGCTAACAGTTTTTTATTGCAACTGCCTTTATATACTATTTCGGCAGGAAAAGTGATAAATTGAGGCTGCTGCAAGGCCTTCATTCAAAAAACACGCAACCTTTGGCGATGCAGTCTTTGCATCCACCTGGGAGATAAACGGCTTGCTGGTTGGCGGTGCTTCGGGATGTGCCGACAGCAGAGGCCTTGTTCACGTCGCCAGCCTAAAATTGCAGCTTTTTATGGCTGCGCGTACACGGTTTGCGTCTTCCTGTTAAGCAGCAAGCCCGATAGACGTTTTGCCGCCGGATTCTTCTTCTACAACTATTGACAGGTTCAACTCAACAGCGATGTCTAAACGTTCAGATAAGAAGGCAAGTCACCACGCTGAGCAGTTACCAAAATTACAACAAATGTTTGATAGCTTCACGCTCTTCCTTTAATTCCAGTTCGTTTAGACGCAGTCTTTCCAGGCTGAAACCGTTGAGATCAAGACCCTTGATTATATTAATCTGACCATCCCGTACACTAACCGGAAACGAATAGACCAAACCCTCGCTGATACCGTAACTGCCATCGGAAGGCACAGCCATACTCACCCAATCGTCCGGCTCAGTACCATGCACGATTTTACTCATATGCTGGATGGCTGCATTTGCCGCAGAGGCGGCGCTGGATTGCCCTCTTGCCTTGATGACTTCAGTACCGCGATACTGTACGGTAGGGATAAATTCGTTAACATACCAGTCGTTTTCAACCAGGCTCAACGCATCCCGCCCTTTAACCTTAGCATGATGTAAATCGGGGTACTGGGTACAGGAATGATTACCCCAGATCGTGACATTTTTAACGACAGTGCTGGGTACGCCGCATTTACCGGCAAGCTGACTGACGGCACGGGTATGATCGAGCATGGTCATCGCCGCAAAAGCCTCGGGAGGCAAATCCGGCGCATTCCTATAGGCGATCAGGGCATTGGTATTGGCAGGATTTCCCGTTACCAGCACTTTTACATGACGGCTGGCGTACTCGTTAAGCGCCTTGCCCTGCACAGAAAAAATTTCGGCATTCTGCAACAGCAAATCGCTTCTTAACATACCCTGCTTACGAGGTTTGGCTCCTACCAGGAAAGCATAATCCACGCTATCGAAGGCCACTTTCGGATTGTCGGTAACGACGATTTTATGCAAAAGAGGATAAGCGCAGTCATTCAGTTCCATCACCACGCCTTCGAGTACGCTCAAAGCCGGGGTAATTTCCAACAACCGTAAAATGATCGGCTGGTCCAAGCCTAATAGTTCTCCGGCTGCCAACCGAAATAACAACGAATAACTAATTTGACCAGCAGCGCCTGTTACTACGATGTTCAACGGGGTTTTTCATCACGATTCCTAATCCGGTTGCCACTAACTAAAATACCCTAGCAATATGACACAAACCCTTTGCCCAAACAATCAATAATTCTGCGGAAAGTCTAAAGTCAATCTGACGGCCATGCATGGATGTGATTAAAAATACCTCACTTTTAATCATAACCGCCATCAGCGGCTACAAAAAGGTTTTAATTTGGGAATTGCTGCACCCGCTATGCATAGAGAAGGCGGCATTTTCAATATCCTGTATAATGCCAACGCCCCAAAGCAGGTTGCTGGCGCAACAAATCCATTGCATAGGTAAGTTAATGAAAAAACTGTTATTCCAGTTCGACACGGACCCCCATCCATCGACTTTTGACACCATTGTCGGCTATGATGGCGGTGCTGATCATGTGATCGGTTACGGCAACCTTAACCCCGATAATATCGGTGCGCTGGTAGAAGGCACCATTTTTACCCGCGCCCCTAAAGACAAAAAACATACGGCCATCTTTATCGGCGGCAGCAATATGGAAGCCGGCCAGCAACTTCTAAAAGCGGTGCAAAGCCGTTTTTTCCCCGGCTTTCAAGTATCGGTTATGCTTGACAGCAACGGCAGCAATACCACTGCTGCGGCTGCCGTCGCCAGACTGGTCGGCAGTGGCGAAATCGCCGGAAAAAAAGCCGTGGTACTGGCAGGTACCGGCCCGGTCGGACAACGCGCGGCAGCAATGCTGGCACTTGAAGGCGCCAGTGTTTCCATCACCTCAAGGCATATTTTCAACGCCGAAAAGGCCTGTTTTGCCATGAAAGAGCGATTTGATGTCAACCTGACACCGATTGAAGCCGGTGACTATAACGCACGCGCTGAAGCCATTAAAGACGCCAGCATCGTGCTGACAACCGGTGCGGCAGGCGTTGAATTACTTAAACCCGAACACTGGCAGGATAACCCCGATCTGCTGATGCTGGCCGATGCCAATGCCACACCGCCGGTCGGCATCGGCGGAACCGATGTACTTGATAAGGGTCAGCTTCGCCACGGCAAAATCGTCTGGGGCGCCATCGGTTTCGGTACTTTGAAACTAGCCTTGCACCGGGCCTGCATAGCCAAACTTTTTAATAACAACACGCAAGTACTTGATGCAGAGATCATTTTCGATCTTGCCAAACACATGAATCTGAACTAATTCCGGAAGCATTCAGCGATGCGTACCCCGACAGAAAATTGCCGCCGGGACATTCTTGGCATTTTTCAAGCCGGCGTAGCAGCGGCCGATCCTTATCGGGCCGTGAAAAACGTCTTGCATGCCGATAACAAATTTCTGCAAATCGGCCTGGATACCCTGGATGCCGCCAAACTGCGTACCGGCAATTGGCCGAACATTCATTTAATCGCGTTCGGCAAGGCGGCATGCGCAATGGCCGCCGCCGCGCAGGAAGCGGTCCCTACACATCAGCTTGCCGGCAAAGGCATTGCCGTCACCACTCACGAAAATGCTGTTGTCATCGAAAATGTTCTGACCTTCCCTGCCGGTCACCCGCTACCCGATGCCGCGGGTTTACAAGCCGCCCGGCTGATTGCCGAACGCATGCAATCGGTAAAATCCGGCGATTTAGTGCTGGTACTGATTTCCGGCGGCGGTTCGGCACTGCTACCCTTACCGGTCGCGACGATCAGCCTGGAAGAAAAAATCGTTACGACCAACCTGTTATTGGCTTGCGGAGCAAGCATCGATCAAATCAACTGCGTCAGGAAACATTTGTCGCAACTTAAGGGCGGGGGTCTGGCTAAAATGGCCGCAGCCGCCGACCTGCATGCCATGGTTTTATCGGACGTGTTAGGCGACGATGTCAGCGCGATAGCCAGCGGGCCAACAGTTGCCGACGATACCCGCTTTAGCGATGCCATCGCCGTACTGAAATCCTTTAAGGTATGGGAACAGGCACCGGTTTCCGTCAAAAACTATTTGCTCCAGGGCGAGGATAATCGGCAGCCCGAAACACCGAAAAGCGGCGATATTATTTTCAAAAACTGCTCGCACACCTTAATCGGCAGTAATGCCATCAGTATCGATGCCGTAATGAATGCGTCTGCCGGACTTCATTATCAAGTCGATCTTTACAGTAAAAATCTGTGCGGCGAAGCCCGAATCGCCGCCGAAAATCTGGCAACCTATGCCAAGTCCTTACAAATAAACGGTTTGAAACAAGCGACTGCGATTATCGCCGGCGGCGAAACTACGGTAACATTGACAGGTAACGGTAAGGGCGGACGAAATCAGGAAATGGCGCTGGCTTTTGCCTTGGCCACCGAACGACTCGACTTGACCGGCTGGACATTTTTAAGCGGCGGCACCGATGGCCGCGACGGCCCGACCGACGCCGCAGGCGGTGTTGTCGACAGCGATTCGCTGCATCGCATCCGTCAAGCCGGCCTCGATCCGTTAGAGATGCTGAATAAGCACGATGCCTACCCGGCATTAAAAGCCGCAAACGATTTATTGATCACAGGCGCGACCGGTACTAATGTCGCCGATCTGCAAATCCTGTTGTTGCATCCCTCCACAGAATAAACAAAAACCCAAGATTAGGAGATTTCCATGTTTAACAAATCAATGACGATTCAAGGCTTCGATAACGAATTATTCCAGGCTATCGAATTGGAACGGAATCGTCAGGAAGATCACATCGAGCTGATCGCCTCCGAAAATTACGCCAGCCCGCGCGTTCTGGAAGCACAAGGTACGCTATTGACCAACAAATATGCCGAAGGCTATCCCGGAAAACGCTATTATGGCGGCTGCGAATACGTTGACATCGTCGAGCAATTGGCTATAGACCGCGCCAAGGAAGTGTTCGGTGCCGATTACGCCAACGTCCAACCGCACTCCGGCTCTCAGGCCAATATGGCCGCGTTCATGTCGCTGGTGCAACCCGGCGATACTATTCTCGGTCTCAGTCTTTCCGATGGCGGTCATTTAACGCACGGCGCAAAACCTAACTTCTCCGGAAAAATTTATAATGCCATCCAATACGGTCTAAACCCGAAAACCGGCGAAATCGATTACGATCAGGTCGAAGCCATGGCCCTGGAACATAAACCGAAATTGATCATCGCCGGTTTCTCCGCGTATTCACGAATCTGGGATTGGCAGCGTTTTCGTACCATAGCCGATCAAATCGGCGCCCATTTCGTCGTCGATATGGCGCATGTTGCAGGCTTGGTTGCAGCCGGAATTTATCCCAATCCGGTGCCGATTGCCGACGTAGTGACCAGCACTACCCATAAATCCCTTCGCGGCCCTCGGGGCGGCTTGATTCTCTGCAAAAGCAATCCCGAACTGGAGAAAAAACTGAATGCCAATATCTTTCCCGGCATTCAGGGCGGACCTTTAATGCATGTCATCGCCGCAAAAGCCGTCGCCTTTAAAGAAGCCTTAACGCCGGAGTTTAAAGTCTATCAGCAGCAAGTAGTCAAAAACGCCCAAGCCATGGCAGAAGTATTTATGAAACGCGGTTTCGAGGTGGTTTCCGGCGGAACCGACAACCACTTGATGCTGGTTTCGCTGATCGCCAAAGGCATTACCGGTAAAGCTGCCGATGCAGCGCTTGGCCGCGCTCACATCACCGTCAACAAAAACGCAGTACCGCACGATCCGCAATCGCCGTTCGTTACCAGTGGCATCCGCGTCGGCACCCCGGCCCCTACCACAAGAGGTTTTAAGGAAGATCAAATGCGGGAAACCGCACATCTAATGTGCGATGTCATGGAAAACCTTGAAGATGAAAACGTCATTACTGCGGTGCGGGAAAAAGTCCATTTGTTGTGCGCACGATTCCCTGTTTATAGAGCTTAACATCAGGTGATTTATTATATATAGATTTAATCATATTCATATATTAACGTTTGTAATTGTCTGCTTAAGCAGATGGCAAACACCTTAAGACGGCCAAGATCATTAATTTAGAACAAAATTTCAAGAAAATCGTTAAATTTAGGAAAAACCCATGTCAGACATTGAAATTGCCCAACAAGCCAAAATGAGGCCTATCATTGATTTGGCCGGTGAAAAATTCGGAATATCCCCTGAACACCTGGACCCTTACGGCCATTTCAAAGCAAAATTGTCGCTGGAATATGTCACTACTCTGGCAAACAAACCGAACGGCAAATTGATTTTAGTGACCGCTATCAGCCCCACCCCGGCTGGCGAAGGCAAAACCACCACTACGGTCGGGTTAGGCGATGCCATGAATCGCTTAAATCGAAAAACCATTATCTGTCTGCGCGAACCGTCGCTAGGCCCTTGCTTCGGCGTCAAAGGCGGCGCAGCGGGCGGCGGGTATTCGCAAGTGGTTCCGATGGAAGATATCAATCTGCACTTTACCGGCGATTTCCATGCCATAGGCATCGCTCACAATTTATTGGCAGCCCTGATCGACAATCATATCAATCATGGCAACGCACTGGATATTGACCCTCGCCGCATCCAGTGGAAACGCGTGATAGACATGAACGACCGCGCCTTACGCAAAATCACCATCGGTCAGGGCGGCGTGGCTAACGGTTATCTTCGCGAAGACGGTTTCGATATCGTGGTTGCCTCGGAAGTGATGGCGATTTTGTGCCTGGCCACCAGCCGCGCCGACTTGAAAGAAAGGCTGGGGCGGATTGTTATCGGCTATAAATCCGACCGAGTGACTCCGGTGTACGCCAGCGACCTGAAAGCCCACGGCGCGATGGCAGCCTTGTTGAAAGACGCGATCAAACCGAATCTGGTGCAAACTCTGGAAAACAATATTGCTATCATCCATGGTGGGCCGTTTGCGAACATCGCCCACGGCTGCAACACAGTGACCGCCACCAAAACCGCGCTGAAACTGGCCGATTACGCCGTTACCGAAGCGGGTTTCGGCGCAGATTTAGGCGCTGAAAAATTCATCGACATTAAGTGCCGGATGTCAGGCTTAAAGCCGTCGGCAGTGGTACTGGTTGCGACGGTACGGGCATTAAAGTTCCACGGCGGCGTTACCAAGGACCATTTAAATGTCGAAAACCTGGAAGCCTTGACCAAGGGCTTCGCCAATCTGGAACGCCATTACAGCAACATCAACCATCACTACGGCTTACCCTGCGTGGTCTGTATCAACCACTTCAGCTTCGACAGCGATGCCGAAATCGCCTTGCTAAAGCAAAAATGCAACGAACTGGGCGCAACCTCCGTGGTCTCCAAACACTGGGCGCATGGCGGAGCCGGCGCCGAACAACTGGCACAGGCGGTTTTGAATATCGCCGACAATAGGGAACCCGGCTTTAACTATGTTTACGATGCCGAACTGCCGCTGTGGGACAAAATCGCTGCGATTGCCACAAAACTGTACGGCGCTGCCAGCATCAGCGCCAATGCCAAAGCACTTGCCGACATCAAGGCGCTACAACGCAACTATGGTCATTTCCCGATCTGCATGGCAAAAACCCAAATGTCATTTTCCACCGACCCAAACGCGAAAGGCGCGCCCAGCGGTCATAATGTGGAAATCAGCGAAGTGCGGCTAGCGAATGGGGCCGGTTTTATTGTTGCCATAGCCGGCGACATGATGACCATGCCGGGCTTGCCGAAGTCTCCGGCTGCGGAACGGATTGATATAAGTGATGATGGGGTGATTAGCGGCTTGTTTTAAGCTTGTTTACTGAAAAGTCAGAAGCGTAGGGTGGAACCTGCTAAGGGTTCCGCCACTCGAAGCCGGTCGGCTTTCCCGTTTTTAGCTTTTATGGTTGGATAAACTGTCGGGTATTATGAGGCCCCAGGCTACCCGTCCCGCTCATAACGATAGCGCAGCCCAAAAAACAGCCTTTCGTTGCCGGTCGGCTTCGATTGGTGGGCTTCATTACGTTCAACATTCAGCCCAATCTGAGCTGTTTACTCCAGCGCAATCGTTCCCTCAATACAGTGGCTAATGCCAAGCTCCGGCACTTCCAGCGTCATTTTCACCGCAACGCTGCCCGAGTCTTTCACCTTGCCGGTTTCCACCGCTTTCAAAATACCATGCTCGATTTCACGTTGCGATGTGATGCCAACGTTTTTAAGAAATTTTCTCACTTCAATGTTCAAAGTATCTTCATTCATGTCTATCTCCTTTCAGCAATAATCCGCGTACAGATTATTTGGTTTTTCTGTTGATGCCGACGCTGGCTTTTACCAGATAATGAGGCCTTGCCTTAACTTCTTCGTAAATTTTGGCGATGTATTCTCCAATGATCCCCAGGCTAATCATGATAAAACTACCTATCAATAACAGCGTGATAATAGTGGTGGCAAAACCGGAAACAGCCTGGCCATTGACTAAAGAAACCACCGCATCGCTAGCGATAAAAAAACCCAGTATTAAAGTTAGAACCCCAAGAAAACTGATGATTCTTAAAGGCAAAGACGTGAAGGATGTCAAAGCGGTAATCGATAATTCAAAAAGCGACCAGAAAGACCACTTGCTCTCGCCACCTAATCGATCTTCTACATCGAAATAAATATAGGCTTCGGAAAAACCGAGCCAACTGGTCAATCCTCGAAAAAAGCGCTGACGCTCGGGAAGTTGGTAAACGATAATGTCAACGATCTCCCTATCAAGCAATTTAAAGTCTGATGAATTATTGATGTCGATTCCGCCAAGACCGGAGATCGTTTTATTAATAAAATAAGCGATGGTTTTTTTTCCTATCGAATCCTGATTACGGCTGCGTTTTACCGCATGCACGATTTGAGCGCCCTCCCGCCATTTATCCAGCATTTCCGGAATTAATTTCGGCGGATGTTGCAGATCGGCATCTATAGTAATAATTGCATCGCCGCCGGCATGCGCCAAACCGGCCAGCATGGCGCCTTCCTTACCGAAATTTCTACTGAGCGCCAATGCTTTAATACGCGGTTCGGTTTCGGCAAGATGGCATATTCTTTGAAAAGTCAGATCGCGACTGCCATCATCGACCACAATAATTTCCCAATCGATGTCACAAACGGCTAAATTTTCGGCAATTTGTTTAACGGCTTTCTCAATGCCTTGATTTTCATTATAGGCAGGGACAACCACGCTGAGCAGGCGGCGTTGATTTGTTTCTAAGTTCATAATGGAACAACTCGTATCAGTTCGGCGTTAATTAAGACATGGTCGTAGGATGTAGAACGCCCTGTTGATTATTGGATCACTCTGCTGGAAAGCCACTCAAGCCTATGATAAATGATATCTAGTTCTGATAATACCCGAGACATATGCTATATTTTTCGTATAAATTCGGAAGTTTCGGGCTTTGCAATAATGCCAGTTCGCTTTCCCAGTCATGATAGTTAGTCAGTCTGGTTTCCTTGATTTCATTAGCATCGAAATAGCCGGGATGACACATGAGTTCATAGGATTTTCCTGGTGTCAGTTTAGAAAAAATCCTATCCAGATAGTCGAAATCAAGCTTTCCGCTTTTGCTTAGACCTAAAAATACCGGCTGTTGAACTTTAATTTTTTGCCGGTTCATGATAAACATGCATTGCATCAAAGTATTTCTGATCAAGGCCGAACCACCCATCGGCAAAAGCCATTCCGGTTTTGTCAGGCGCACATAAGGAATCCGATATTTCTGAGCAAGGTCCACTGTTAAGCCGAACAGAACCGGCAACATGTGAATATGTTCATGGGAGTTTAAAAACATCAATTTCCTGCCGCGACAGGCTTCGATTTGCACACTCCATTCGCTACGAACATCTTTAAGACTGATTTGCCCGTTCAAGATCAGCCGGCTCATCGAATAAACATCCGTAAATAGGCCGCCGTTTTGGGACAGCTTTTGCCTCATGTTATCTGTCAAAGGATGAAAGCTGGTCAAATTCAGATGCACGCCTAAATCCAGTCTTTGCACAAAGTCCAACCATTCTAGCTGATCTTTTAAATTAGGGCTATTCGCTAAAATGCCGGTAGCGGTAATTATCCTAGAGTTGGCAGCATCCAAGATACCGCGGCTAATACAGGGAAAATATGCATAATCATCCGCATTGACAATCAAATGGATCGATTTCCGGGAAGTCGTCATGATTCGCCTGCAATATAATGATACAGGGTATGTATGCCATAGGTTTTTACCGGCGCAAGACGTGCTTTCGCCGTTTCCGGCAAAGTATGCACAACACTTTCGCTTAATACATAAAAATCATGGCCGGAACTTGCCAGGCTATTTAATAGGGCTTCCGTACCTGATAATTCGACTGCCTTGCCTTGCAAATAAAATTGAGCCGAATAATAGAGTTTTTCTTTTAGATAAATCAAGTGCTCGTCAGCCGCAGCCTGATTCCGGTAAGTGTCCACCAGACGCTTTTGCGATCTATAAAAATCCGCTTCCGATACATTATAGAAAATCACCAGTCCTAAAAATGAAATCGGCACCAACATAGCCAGAACTCCGTGATATTTTTTCGGCTGCCCCAACCATTCACCTACCAGTAACGCCAGTCCGGGCAAACCAGGCAAGACATAGGTCCAAATAAGATTTGCTGAAAGCGTAAAAAATAGCAAAGGCGATAGCATCCATAGCAAACAAAACAGTAACCACCCATCATCGGACCTTATTAATTGGCCCGAGTTCTTCCTCAATAAGGCACTTATCAATTTATACAGGAAAATAAAGGTCCAGGGAAAGCCTGCCGCCAGCCAATACAACCAGATCGTGCCGTATGGACGCGCCCTGCCGGCACCGTATAAATCGCCTTTCCAGCCGCTTTCCGTGAATCGCTTCCAATGTTCGCCGATAAAAAAATACTCTAAAAAGCCCGGCGTCTTCTGTTCGGCGATCAAAAACCAGGGAACGCAGATGCATAACATCATTAGCGTGCCTTTTATCCAGGGCAAGCGCTGCCATATTTCAAGCCAACGCCCGGTCAACAGGGTCCACAGTGTAATGCATATCCCCGCTAAAACCAGAGCAATCGGCCCTTTCGACATGAGACCTATGCTTAAACCGATAAAAAAGAGATAACCCCAGTAGGGTTTATCTTCACGTAAAGCCAGCCAAAACGAAGAAAGCGCCAGCGTTATGCCGAAGCTCATGCACAGATCCATCGCCACAGTACCGGACATCACAAAAAAAAGAACGCTGCTGATCAAAATAAGGATAGCGGATGTTGCGATTTCTATATTCCTCTGTACCCTAACAAGGTGAAAAATCATCCAGGCACTCCCCAGGCTTAACATAAGCGAGGGAATACGGGCTGCGAATTCATTAATTCCACCAATATCCAGACTAATGGCTGTAAGCCAGATGGTCAACGGCGGTTTTCCCCAGAAAGGGACGCCATAATCGATCATTGGCGTCACCCAATTACCGATTTCCAACATTTTACGCGCCATTTCCGCATATCTGGACTCGGAAGGGTCATACAAAGGGTAAATCCCAAGTGTTGCAACGCGTATCAACAAAATCGCCAGGATCGTTCCTGTTACGAAAACAGCAGGTTTGATAATGTTTGTAAGCTTGACTAAAGACGAATCCGGCGTCTTATCCATGTTAAAAGTCCAAAGAATATTTGCTAAAAAATTCCAGAGCAACACCAGCAGCGTGGTCAGGATCTGTGCGTAGAGATAATAAAATTGTTGCGTCAAAATGGCCATCAAGGCTTGATTAAAGCCCATACCGATGCAGGCGATCAACGCAAATTTCGGGAAAGTTTTTACATGGGACTGGCTGGAATTGAAAGTCAATTTAAAATTTAAAACATAATTGACAATCAATCCGGCGATTGCCCCGCAACCCGAAGCAGTTACCGGATTATAACCCTGCGATTCGACCAGAACATAAAGAACTGAGTAATGGGCTAAAGTGCCTAACGTTCCGACTAGCGCAAAAGAGACAAACTTAACGAACACTCAACTCACATTTTGATAAATAGAAAATTCTGCCTGGAAGCAGTTTTGAACAACTTGGTAATAAAAAAGCGTTTAGTGCGTTTCAAATACTTATAACATTCGGATAATTAGCCTTATAGTTTCTCAAAATTTGCTTTTCAATGCTATGGCTTAGATCAATAAAGCTGTGGACACCAAACATTTAAGCGATTTCGACGAAATTTTTCGATTGGATATGACCTTAAAAAACCTAGCTCGATCCGTTAGAGCTACTGCCGGATAAAGCCGATAGACAAAATCAGGCTACTTTTTAACATATGCAAAATGCCCGGCTGTCAGCATTTGACCCTATCCTTTGCTTAAATTCATTCTCGTCGCCGGATTCGGGAATTTCTCCTATAGCCAGCGACAACACTTTCAATCGAAAATACTACAATCAACAACTCAAAGGAATGTGCATTTAATAAACTCGACAAGCCCTTTTTGGGTTAACACTTTTTTGCCCACGCATACCAATAGGTTCCGTGTGGCGAATATTTCTCACCAACCGGTATGTAGTACATACCCTACGATGTTTGGATGCAATCGATGAGCCGATGCCAATTCTTTTGATTAAAGGCAGTTTACGCCCGATACCTGGGTTTGGCGGATGTATGTTGCCTATCAGGTAAATTGAAGCGCAAGCAACAGACACGTCATGTTACTAAATTTTCAATACAAACGGTATTAACTATGCGGATTCCTTCATTTCGGTTTTGGCTGTTGCTGGCAGTTTTGCCGCTCTCACTGACAGTTCTAAACCGCGTAGAAGCAGCACCCTCCCTGTTTGAGCAATGGTTTAATTCGCAGGCGCAAACCCAAGCTTCGAAGCCTGAAAATACAGAAGATAATACGGCAACAATAAACTCGGCGGAAAGAACATCCAGTGAAAAAAATGCCGATGAAAAATCATCGCCTCAAAGCGTAACGCATCCGGTCGATGCTTTCGAACTCCCGGAAGTAGAGGTAGTCAGCAATACACCGGTCGGCACTACCGGTCTGGCCCTAAAGAAAATTTCCGGTAATGTGCAGTCTGCCGAAGATGAGGAAATTAATCGCCATGAATCGTTAGCCTTGCCGGATTTCATGAATCGCCGCATGGAAAGCGTCAATATCAACGATACTCAAAATAATCCTTACCAGCCCGACGTCACTTACCGGGGCTTTACTGCATCCCCGTTGCTGGGTACGCCGATAGGCATATCGGTTTACCAGGATGGCGTGCGCGTTAACGAACCGTTCGGCGATACGGTGAACTGGGATCTGATACCCCAAATAGCCATTGCCAGCATGGAAATGATTCCCGGCTCCAATCCCTTATTCGGTTTAAATACGCTGGGTGGGGCATTATCGGTCAGAACTAAAAGCGGTTTTAGCCATCCTGGTTTTAATGCCCAAGCCTATGGCGGTGCCTATGGCCGCCAGGCTTATCAGGCCGAAGTCGGCGGTTCGCATGAGAATTTCGACTGGTACTTCGCCGGCAATGTTTTTCAGGATGCCGGATGGCGTCCATTCTCACCGACTGCCGTTAATCAGGGATTCGGCAAAGTCGGCTGGGAAAATGACAAAACCGATCTTGACCTGTCATTCACCTTTGCCGACAACGCTATGCAAGGAGTTGGACCGACTCCCCAGGAAATGCTTCAGCAGAACTGGTCCGCGATTTATACAGCACCGGATCTCACCAAAAATACCCTGTATTTTGTCAACCTGAAGGCTAGTCACCGTTTTACCAATGAACTGCAATTTAGCGGTAATGCCTATAACCGTAATAACAATAGCTATAGCCTGAATAGTAATACCAATAATAGCTGCAACTCCGGGATTAGCGGTTATACATGTCTTGACGTCAATGGCAATTCAATCCCGAATCCCGGATCTTTTCAAGCGACCCGAACCAATGAAAACGGCACGGGCATCAATTTGCAACTGGCATCCGATTACAAAATAAACAGCCACGAAAACCAGTTTCAGATCGGCGGTGGGTACAACTACGCCAATACTAATTTTTCGGTTGCCTCGCAAAATGCAATATTCACCTCTAGTCTGTATGAAATTGCTACTTCCCCGCTGATCACTAACGTCATGATTAACGGACAAAACGCTTACAGCAACCTGTTTGCCACTGATACCTTTTCGGTGTTCGACTGGATGCATGTCAACGCCTCGATGAACTGGATTAATGCGCAGATACAAACCCGCGATCAAATGGGTACGGCATTGAACGGCAAAGATGTTTATCAGCGTCTGAACCCCTCAGCCGGCTTCACCATCAATCCGTTTGATGCCTTAGCATTGGATACACCGCTTAAAGACTTTACCACTTATTTCAACTATAACGAAGGCTTCCGGGCACCTACCGCGGTTGAACTGAGTTGCGCAAATCCGAACGCCCCCTGCACCCTGCCTAATAGCTTTGTATCGGACCCACCCTTAAAGGCCGTGGTTTCGCACACCTTTGAAGCGGGTATGCGCGGTAAATTCAGTCAGGCCTTGAAATGGAACTTTGCACTGTACCAAACCCGCAATACCAACGACATATTGTTCTTGAACTGCACGGGATGCAACATCAGCGGCTATTTTCAAAATGTCGGTTCCACGCTACGCCAGGGTGCGGAACTGGGGCTAAGCGGTTTGGTATTGGATAGTTTAAACTGGTATTTTAGTTACGGTTTCGTCGATGCCACCTATCAAACCCCAGCCTTGCTGGCTAATGCCCTAGGACCGGAAACCGTCAACCCTGGCAACAGAATACCCAGCATTCCGCAAAATACCGTGAAATTCGGAGCCGAATACGAGTTTTTCCATAATTTCTTCCTGGGCGGGGATTTACAGCACATTTCCAGCCAGTTTGCACGCGGCGACGATCAGAATGTCTATCCGCAAATTCCAGCGTACACTCTGGTTAATCTGAATAGCCGCTATGTGATTACCAAGAACATCGAACTTTTCGCAATGGGACGAAATATTTTCAACAACCATTACACCTCTTTCGGCCAGATGGGCACAAATCTTTACACCGGCAATACCACTCAATATCAAGGTCCGGGCGCGGTTGCCACCGGTTATGCAGGCATCCGCCTGCATTGGGATTAATTACCCTGATTTTAAAGAATAATACCCTTAATGCAGGCTTCGCATCACTCCGGAAAGAAAGATTTCCCGTTTGGCCGGTAATCTGTAGCTCATCAATTGCGTTGCTATCCTCACACCGCGATTTTTACTTACGTTTGAACAACCTTTGCATAATTTCTTCCTCAATACCCGGTGGGCGTCCGATTATGTACCATATGCTGACCAGAACGCTGCTAAACACCATAGCCCCTATCGGCACACCGAAAGCCAACATGCCAACGCGATGAAGGTTCGGAGATATTTGTATTCCGTATTGCTGAAGACCCATTTCAGCAAAGAAACCGGCTACCTGATGGTAACCTAGTCCTAATTGTAGATACCATAAAGCCGCGTACATTGCGGCACCGGCGAGTAAAGGTCTAATCCAGGCCACCATCATGTCTTTGAAGCCCATACTTTGCAAACTGCGCAGTAAATAGAAAACCCTAATCAGTGAGAAGAAAGATACGCCCAAGCGCGCATAGCCCACAGCCTGAATGTCCAGGCCGCGAGAAGCCAATACGTAAACCAGAATGACGCTAACGGTTCCTCCCAAAGCAAATAGCAAAGCCAATTCCTTTGTTCTGCCATGAACAACCAGATATTGTCCAACCGGCTGGCTAAAACCATCGATTGCGCTAGCAAAACCCAAGATGCACAGTAAGGAGGCCGCTGCAGTAAAATTCGCACCATAGACCAATGTTATCGCGGGTTCGGCGAGCGCAGCCAGCCCCAATCCAGCCGCTGTTGCTATTGTCGCTGTGCCGTTGAAAATTTTTTTCAGGTTGCGTTTCTCCCACTCTTTATCCTCCTGTTTTGCAGCCAGGCCCGGCAGTAAGGCACGTCCAATCGGGTGCAGCAGTTCGAATACGGCCATTTGCGCCAAATCTCCGGCAACTGCGAACCATCCGATTGAGGTAGGGCTGTAGAACCCGCCTACCACCAAGCGGTCGCCTCGACCGCTCAGAAACATGGCCAAGGAACGCACCATGAGCCAGAAGGAAAATCCGAACATCTCTTGCCTGGCCGCCAACGAAAACCTGGGCCGGTAAGAATGCATGATAAAACTAAGTAAAACCCCAATGATGCTACGCGCCAAACCGCCTAGTACCAAAGCCCAATAAGAACGTAACAGGTATGCTGCACCGATGGTCGTTGCCACGCCGATGACCTGGACAAACACGGTAAATTGAAAATCTTTATTGAATTGGAGATTACGGCGGAAATCGGCAATACCAATGTTGCCAAAGCCGGACAGAAATAGCGATAAGGCCATGACATACAAAACTGCTTCATAGCGCGCATCGGTATAGATATAACCGGAGAAATAGGCGAACACTACGACCAGAAGAGCCGCAAAAGCACTCATAATAATTTTTAGGGTCCAGGCGGTATCATAGTGTTGCCGTTGCGGATTGGGATGCCGAATAATCGCGATATCCGGCCCAATGTCGCTGATCGCATCCATTAACCCAATCATCGACGATGCCACAGCGTAGAGCCCGAAATCATCGGGCGTCAACAAACGCGCCACGATAATCATAGAAAACAGGCCGATGAAACGCATAACCCAACGCATGCCAAGCATCCAAGCCGATCCCCTCAAAAGCTTAGAGCCCAAATTTTCGCTACTCATATTTTGAAATTGTCTATTTTTTGTAGTTTTCGACAGTCTACCGTTATTGTACTTGTTCCGATACTGGAAGTTGCCTGTTAAAAAAATCCGTGTAAAAAGTTGTGGACCTGATCATGCAAAAGCATCGAGAATTCGGCCTCCCTCCTGGAAAAAACTTTCCTCATTTCAACCGCAGCCGTTTGAAACTGCTTCAAGATTTTGATGTTTAAATATTTTATGATTAGCAAGATGCTTCAGCCATAAGCAAACGGCCTTAACCAAAAGAAGCACATAGGGCCATCAATGGCTTACCAACATCGTAGGGTATGCATTGCATACCATTAGGCCGTTCCGGTTCAGGACAGTGATTCGTCGCCAAAATCCTAATGGTATGCGATGCATACCCTACGATATTTGACACACCGGTTGACGAATCTTGCTAACCAGCATCGTTTTTGAATTTAAATATTCGCACCAGCAACTAATCTGGCCGCAAATTCACCTGTAATGATGCCGCGTTGCGTTAGCAAACCCAAAACCTGATCGACGCATTCCTGCAAGGAACTGGTACCGGTATTCACCCGTAGCTCCGGTTTTTCCGGCTCCTCATAAGGTGATGAAATACCGGTAAAATGTTTAATTTCACCTTGCCGGGCTTTCTTATAAAGCCCTTTCACGTCACGTTGCTCGCAAATCGCCAAATCGCAATAACAATGGATTTCTATGAATTCACCATGCGGAACCAAACGCCTTGCCAGATTTCTTTCCTCTTTAAAAGGCGATATAAAAGCCGTTAGCGTTATCAATCCGGCTTCTAACATCAATTTAGCCGTCTCGGCTACCCGGCGGATATTTTCCTGCCTATCGGCGTCTGTAAAGCCCAAATCGCCGCATAGCCCGTGCCTGACATTATCGCCATCCATCACAAAGGTACGGCAACCTGCTTTATACAATGCATCTTCAACGGCGTGGGATAAAGTTGACTTACCAGCACCCGATAAACCGGTAAACCAAAGAATTACCGATTTATGCCCATTCAAAAGCTCTCGGGATTGGCGGGTTACAGTGGCTTGGTGCCAAATCAGGTGATTGTCCGGTTTTTCCATTGATTCCCCTCAAAAATTATGTTTGATTAACCATCAAAGACAAAAGAGCCTTACTCGCTAAACTATCGGTGTAAATTTCGGATAATCGCTTGAAATAACGTGACAAGATTAACCAGCTAAACATCTTTACCTAACCGTCGTTCTAAAAAACGCACAGGCTTTCCCATTATCCACGAGCTAGAGCGTAATATTTTATTCATAGTTAATTGCAGATCGGAGCGTATTTTGTATGTATCTTTTAATTGTTCGACCAACAGGGATGGAAATGATTGTTGATACTCATTAATTTGCGATCGAATATCATCAAGTTGCCTGACATCAAGTCGATAATCAGAATCCAAAGACGCAGCAAGCAGTTGATTATGCAAAACCGTAGCCAGTTTGATTAAATTTAATTGTTGTTCATCTTCACTCAATTGTTCCCTATGATGAATCAAATCTTTAGAAGCAAACTGTTTCAAACTTTCTACGACTTGGGAAGGCGCATTGGGAAAATGTAAGTCAAGGTTTTTTTCTATTTTCGCAAACGATGTAACGGGATCATTAATTAAATCATTGAAAACCACAAATGCACGAGATAATCCACGCGTCCAGTATTCGGCATCGAGATAATGCAAAATCCATAATAAATAGGATTTTTCCAGCGAAAACCCATCCCGTCTTTTTAATGAGCGATATACCTCATTCGGAGGGCGAACGATAAATAAAAATTTACCCTCGATGCCTTCGTCGGCCAAAATATCCAGCCACCAGGGAATCAATCGGCAAATTCTCGGATCTTTAACAGCCCAAACCACTGATTGAGAGAAATCATTACGCAAATAACTTTTAATTTTTTTTGTATAATGTTCCAATTCCTTAACTTTCCACCATTCAGGCTGTTTTGGTAAAATATCATCCCATGTAGAATTTAAGGCAAGTAAGGCCTCATCATTAGTATCTGTTATATTGCTGTGTTCAAAATAGCCCTTGGCATTTATGTTCTCGTGTCCGGAGTATAGCTTATTACCAAGCGTTACCCCCAAGCAGGGCAACATACCGGTTGCGGCCGAAGTTCCGCTACGGTGCATACCTAAAATAATTATTCCATTTGTTTTGGTCATAAAAATTCATTCCAGATTGTTATTTATCGATATTTTTATTGTCTATAGTTTTTCACAATTCTGCCAAGCTATGCAGATTCTTTTCTGCGGCTGCTGATGCGATAAACTAATAAAATGGAATTGAAATTCAGTTCAAATTTACAGTCTTGTTCAGATCGTATTGCAGGATAAATTAATAGCCCGGAAAACTGAAAAACGACTATCACCAAACCGATTTAGCCTGATATCTACATTCTGCTAAATGGGATAAAATGGCTTTTATCCACCTTAGCAACCGTGGAGTGGAAAAAATGTGAACTGGTCTTTAATTTTTCGATAGCTTAAATAAAGACTTGATCTCATAATGTTAATTGTCCGATTCACACCCGGCAACCGCTTCCGCTTATTCTCATAAGCACACGCTAAAGTTAAGACCACGCGTAAATAGCACCTAAGACCATTGCTTAAAAGACAAAAACGGTAACTGTTGGGATAATTCTAACATGAAAATACCTCGTCGAAAGGGTAATTGAGGTGTGTCATCTCTTGTCACAAGGAGACTTGGTTGCATAATCTTGATACCTTTACGATTTATAGCTACGCTGACCGAAGATACTTTTGACTGAGGTCGTAAATGTTTTTTATGTATGCGCATGGATTACTTGACCGGTTTATCTTTTTTCATGGGTCGCCTTAACAGAAATAAAATTTAAGATTGCGTTGTATCGGTTTTCACTCACGGACACTTTAAAACCAACCAACGCCTTGGAGAGAGACTATCGGAGAACAACACTACCCGTAGTAGACACGCCAAGTAAAAAATACCCAGATATCGTTTTTCATTTTAGCGTTACTAATCGGCAACTTATTTTTTACTGCTAAAAATCTAGGCGCAAAAAAATTGATATGCAAAAAAGCCTGGATAATATGTAGAATTTTATTACTATTCATTGTAATGTTATTTTTACATGAAGACATGCAATGCTTGTAATGAGGCTTTACCTGCACCACCTGTAACACGCTAAATGAATTGGACCTTATGAAAAATATCCTGATGATCGCTTATCACTTTCCGCCAACTCAGGTAAGCAGCGGAATACAGCGAACACTTAAATTTGCTGACTACCTACTTGCTTATGAGTGGAAAGCCCAGATATTAACGGTTACACCGAAAGCTTATAACCGCATCTGCAACAATCAGGTTCAGGAAATTCCCAAAGAAATTGTTGTCGAACGAAGCCTTGCGTTGGATACATCCAGACATCTAGCCTTTAAAGGCCGCTATTTGAGTTACATGGCATTACCGGATCGCTGGGTGAGCTGGTGCTTGACTGGAACGCTGAGTGGATTAAAACTGATTCGCCGATTTCAGCCAAAAATTATTTGGTTAACTTATCCAATCGCCACAGCCCATTTACTCGGCTTGATTTTACATCGCATCTCCGGCATACCCTGGATAGCCGATTTCCGCGACCCCATGACCGAAGAAGATTATCCGGTCGCCCCCACCCAACGAAAAATCTATCGGTGGATAGAACGTCAAACCATAAAACATTGCAGCCGGGCAGTATTTACCGCGCCGGGTGCAATTCGGATGTATAGCGAGCGCTATCCCGAGATTCCACAGTCGCGATGGCGTTTAATTGCCAACGGTTATGACGAAGAGAATTTTACACGCGCGGAGCGTTCCGAAGCCTATGCACAAGCATTAGCCAACAAAAGCGAACAAATCGTTTTATTGCATAGCGGCATTCTCTATCCTTCCGAACGTGACCCGAGTCAATTCTTTGCCGCTTTGGCCGAATTAAAACAATCCGGTAAAATCTGTAAAGGGCAATTCAAAGTAATCTTGAGAGCAACCGGTCATGATGATTTTCATAGTCGATTAATCGCCAAAAACGGCTTGCAAGACATCATTTTTCTTGAGTCTAGCATCGCCTACGAAACAGCATTGGCTGAAATGTTGACCGTAGACGGCTTGCTGATATTTCAGGCGACAAACTGCAATCATCAAATTCCCGCTAAAATCTATGAATATCTTAGAGCGCGCAGACCCATACTGGCTTTTACCGACCCGGAAGGAGACACAGCAAAACTACTATTGAATGCAGGACTTTCAAGTATTGCTGCACTGGACAACAAAAACGCGATTACTAGTCTTATCGCGAACTTTATCGACAAATTCGACCGTCAGCAAAACTTGATAGCAGCTGATAATGCTATTACCCAACATTCAAGACAATCCCGTACCAAACTGTTGGTTGAAATTTTGAATGAGATTTCTTAAACCGGATATGCGCGACTCAGGGGATGCGAACCCTTAATCAAAGGTTACTAAGAAAATTCGATAGTTAGGATATAGTAAAAAGCCAGATCGGTGAATTGAATTGGTAAGCTTGGCCGCTTCAATAGCATTGGCTTAAACGTGCGCGGACACCACCACCAGACTGATTGGCGATGTTAAATTCGAAAATCACAACAAATGCACTAACCGGAAAAACACGGAAACAACGACTATGACAAGCTTAAACGACTAACTGCCTAACCAAGCCGGAGACCTTTGAATGCATGGATTAGCTTATGTTGCATATAACCCATATTTCCTGTTGTTCTTGCCCTCCCCCGCTTAGACCAAGATTTCCACCGCATCCGGCTGACTAAGAAACTTACCGGGGCTGGCAGTGTAGCCATAAGCACCCGACTGATAAACCACCACAAGATCGCCGATTTCCGCTTTAGGCAAGTGCATTTTATCCGCTAAAATATCCAGCGGCGTACACAACGGCCCAACGATGTTGACCGTTTCAGTGTCCGCGCCGCCCATTTTGTTGCCTATACTGACCGGGTAGTTTTTACGTATCACCTGACCGAAATTGCCGGATGCCGCCAGATGATGATGGAGTCCGCCATCCGTGATCAAAAACACCTGGCCGCGCGACACTTTTTTATCCAGGATACGAGTCACATACAACCCGGCTTCGCCGACCAGATAACGGCCCAATTCAATAATCACTTCCGCTTCCGGCAGGGTTTTGGTAGTGACTTCCATTTCAGCCGCCAGCGCCTCGCCGACCTGATCTATCCGCAAAAGCGTGTCGCCGGGGAAATAAGGAATACCGAAACCGCCACCTATATTTAGTTTACGAATCGGTGTTGGACAATAATCGGAGAGCCGAACGGCCAATTGCAGGCTTTTTTGCTGGGCTTCGATAATGGATTCAGCCTTCAGGTTTTGCGAACCGCTATAAATATGGAAGCCCTGAAACGCCAGGCCAAAACTTTTTATGCTCTGCAATACTGCCGGCAGCAGTTCTTCGTCTATGCCGAATTGCTTAGGACCGCCGCCCATTTTCATGCCGGAGGATTTAAGTTCGAACGCAGGATTTATTCGTAGGGCCACTTTAGCGTTTAGCCCCAAAACGCTGCATTGCCGGGCAACGGTTTCCAACTCATGCTGCGATTCGACATTGAGGGTGACACCTGCCGCAATAGCTTGCTGCAATTCCGCAGGTCGCTTGCCGGGTCCGGCAAAACTGATCTGTTCGGCAGGCATTATGGTATCCAGCGCCACCCTCATTTCGCCGCCGGAAGCCAGATCGAAGCCATCCACCAGCGTAGCCATATGCTGAACAAGCGCAGGCATAGGATTAGCCTTCATGGCATAGTGGATTTTCAATGCCGCAGGCATGTTTTGCCGGAGGTGTTTAACACGCTGCGTTAAAGCCTGTCTGTCGTAGACATAAAAAGGGGTTTGCCCAACTCTTTGCGCCAACTGTGTCAGCGGCATATTTCCCAATATAAGCTGGCCGTGATCGACAGGAAAAAAATCCGTAGCACTGTGACGGGGCGTTTTATGTGTCATAGTCGTGATTATTAGGATTGAAACAAGTCGGCAAATTGCTGGCAAAGCTGTTTACGGTCGATCTTACCGTTCGGATTGCGCGGCAAATCCGGCAATACTTCGATTTTAGCCGGGATCATAAAATTCGGTAATTCGGCCTTGCAACGGTCTATTAAGGACTGCGGACTAAAATCCGCATTCGGGTTAACACTGACCACAACCAATACGGCCTGACCCAATGCGGCGTGTTCAATGCCGATGGCTGCAGCTTCCTTAACCAGACCGGAAGCGTAAACTACTTCTTCGATTTCGCTGGGACTGACTCGATAACCGGAAGTTTTAATCATATCGTCTCTACGGCCGACAAAATATAAATAACCTTCTTCGTCCATGCTCACCGTATCGCCGGACCAGACCGCTATTTCCGTTAAAGGCAAACCTGACAACTGACCGGGAGCCGGCTTGAAACGTTCGGCGGTCTTTTCCTTATCGTTCCAGTACCCCAGGCTGACCAGAGAGCCGCGATGCACCAACTCGCCAGGCTCATGCGGACCGCAAGGACTACCGTCCTCGCGCACTACCATAATTTCGGCATTCGGAATGGCTTTACCCATCGAATCCGGGCGAATATCGATCTGTTCGGGGGGCAGATAAGTGGAACGGAATGCTTCTGTCAGACCGTACATTAAAAAAAACCGGCTATTCGGCGTCTTGTCGCGCAATTTTTGCAAGATAGCCTTCGGCATTTTGCCGCCGGAATTGGTCATATAGCGCAAATGATCGTTAATGGTTTCCGGCCAGGGCAATTCCGCGAGTTGCGCCCACAATGGCGGAACGGCGGCAAGACCGGTAATCCGGTATTTTCCCAGTGAAGTTATCACATCGCGCGGTAACAAATAATCCATCAGTACGCAGGTAGCGCCGGTTAATAAGGCCGTGGTGAGTTGATTAAGTCCGTAATCGAAGCTGAAAGGCAATACTGCCAGCAGGCGATCGCCAGCGGAAATTTGCAGATATTCCGCCACGCTCTCGGCTCCGGCAACGATATTACGATGAGAAAGCACCACGCCTTTCGGTTTACCGGTACTGCCGGAAGTATAAAGAATCGCTGCCATATCGGTATCGATACCACGAACCGGTATCAACTCGTCAGCGGCTTGATCAATAAATGCTTTCCAGCCTATAACGCGTTGCGTTTCCAGTTTATGTTCGTTCCGGTCGCCATCAACCAGAATCACGGTGTGCAGATCGGGGCAATCGGCCATGATTTCAGCCAAACTTTGTAACCGGCTTGCGGAGGTAATTAAAATCTGTACATTGCAATCGTTGAATATATGCCCGACTTGCTGAGCCTTTAATACCGGATTAACCGGCACGAACACCCCGCCGGCCTGAGAGACAGCCAGAAAACTGCTGACGGTTTCGATCTGTTTGGGTAAAAAAATTGCAACACGCTGTTGACGTTTTAAATGTATAGCCTGAAAGGCCTTCGCCTGTTGCAAAACCAGTTCAGCTAACTGGCTATAGGTAAACGCCGCCTCTTTGTGGGATACGGCAACCGCATCGGGGGATAGGTTAAGACTATTGGATAGAAGATGATGCAAGCAGATAGGCATGGCGCGATTCTGGTGTTAAAGTAATTGTTTCGGGGAATTTTGGACCAATATTAACGGAAAATATCGACGGGAAAAAGGCAATGAATACCTGATTGACACACCTAAAAACCTCTGATTTGTAGGCATGGCAATTAACAACAACGTCTGACGCCATTCCATTTACGTTGCGTTTCAGCGGCAAAGAAATCTTTTCGGTTAAGCGGCATTTCACCCTGCGCAGCATGATGCAGCATGCAATGCGCAAGATAGCGATCATAAGCGGCATCGCCATTCAGGTGTTGCCAGAGTTTTTTTAGTTTTTCTAAGAAGTTTGCCATGAATTTGTCAATGCCCGGTAAATTGCCGATATAAATCCGCTTAATCGTCTAAGGGATGAGGCGCCAGTTTTACGCATTCGAACAACAAGTCATCCAATTCGAATTCGGTATGCCGGTCGGCGTATTGCATACCGCATTCATTCTGATTGACAACATGCCTGATCGTACCATGTATGGAAACCGGTACGCCGGATTCCGGCAATACCAGGGTAATTCGCATTTCGGCTTGCTCGATAATCTGAGCGAACGGTTGTTCCAGCCTGATTTTGATGCCGCCGTAACTCATATCTACGACTTTCCCATCAAATACGACATCATCGGCTTGCGGCGGCGTTATTATAATATGTGCCGCCAATCCTTGCGGATAAAATCTTTTTCTTTCGCGATTATCTGTCTGCACTGCCTTGCTCCATTCTTTGCTATTAAAGAGTATAGGCAGAAACAGACGGGCGGTAAAATTTATCTGCCGTAGCACACTGATTTTTAATGATGCTGCCGTTTTTCCATACCGATCGCGCTGCAAATTTCGGCAGGCGTGGTTTAGTCACAGAAAGTTTTCGTCCTGGTTAAGGGGTTTCTTGGGTAGCGTTTTTTTGCCTGCAATATCCTCTTATTATGCCAATTCAGGTATAAAGAAATACCTTCACGCAAGCTCTGATAGAAGCCCCATCGCCAAAATTTGCTATGCCGGGAGTATAAGCAACCCTTGTCGGTGTTACAATATTCTTTTCCGGAATGTTCTTTAATTCGTGACCATGATGCCATATTACCGTTCAAGATTAAGCCTGTTTGCAGGGCTGCTGTTTTTCATCGTAAAAGCAACGGAAGCAGCAAACCCGATTTTTACGCCAACCGCGCCCAGCGTAGCCGCATCCAGTTTTTTTCTAATGGATTTTAACAGCGGACGGATACTGGCGGAAAAAGAAGCCGATAAACGCTTAGCGCCGGCCAGTCTGACTAAAATCATGACTGTCTATGTAGTGTTTCGCGAACTAAAAGCCGGGAATTTAAAACTCGACGAAAAAGTCACTATCAGCCAAAACGCCTGGGAAACCGGCGGCTCGAAAATGTTCGTCGAAGTCAACAAGCAAGTCCCCGTGGAGGATTTGTTACAGGGCGTGATTATCCAGTCCGGCAACGATGCCAGTGTAGCTTTGGCCGAGCATGTGGCAGGCAGTGAAGAAACCTTCGCCACCATGATGAACAAAGAAGCGGCAAGACTGGGGATGACCAACAGTCATTTCGAAAACAGCATGGGCCTGCCGACCCCTAACCATTACAGTACCGCCCGCGATCTGGCAACCCTAACCCAGGCATTGATCCGGGAATTCCCCGATTATTACCGCTGGGATTCTCAAAAAGAATACACTTACAACAAAATTACCCAGCAAAACCGCAATCAACTCTTGTGGCGCGACGCGTCCGTCGATGGCGTCAAAACAGGCTTTACCGAGGAAGCAGGTTATTGCATGGTTGCTTCCGCCAAACGCGAAGACATGCGCTTGATTTCAGTTGTTATGGGTACAGCCAGTCCGAATGCCCGCGCTAACGAAAGTCAATCCTTGTTGAATTACGGTTTCCGTTTCTTTGAAACCCACCGCCTCTATGAAGCAAAAACGCCTTTGGCAGAAGCTCGGATCAGAAAAGGCGTCACCTCAAAATTACAAGTCGGCGTAGCAGAAGATATCTATGTTACCGCGCCCCGCAAACATTTTAGCGAATTAAAAGCGGAAACCCAGGTCGATAAAGCCATCGTTGCGCCTATAAACCAGGGCGATACGGTCGGCAGTCTGAATGTCACGCTGGGTGGCGAAACCATTTTGAATAAACCGCTGGTAGCGATGGAGAGCATCGCCGAAGGCGGCATTTTCCGTCGTCTGTACGATTTTGCTTTAGGCTTTCTGGAGAAATAATGAAGGACAAGGTTTATTTGAACGGTGAATATCTGCCTTTGGCAGAAGCTAAAGTCTCGGTACTGGATCGCGGTTTTTTGTTTGGCGACGGCGTTTATGAGGTCATACCGGCTTATAACGGTCATCTGTTCAGACTGGCGGATCATGTCGAACGCCTCAATAACAGCCTGAGCGGCATCCGCCTGGAATTGAATTATAGCGTTAGCGATTGGCAAAACATTTTTCAGCCTTTACTGAGCAGCGATAAAGATCAATCCATCTATCTGCAAATCACTCGCGGTTACGCGCCGAAACGCGACCATGCCTTTCCGAAACAAGTGGTACCGACCATCTTCGCCATGTGTTCGGATATTCTGCCGTTTGCCGGAAAAGCGACCGGCATAAAAGCCATTACCGTTGACGATACGCGCTGGCAATTATGCCATATCAAAGCCATCACCTTGCTGGCCAATATCCTGTTAAGACAGGAAGCTATCGATCGCGACTGCGCCGAGGCCATTTTGATTAAAAACGGCTATGCGATAGAAGGCGCAGCCAGCAATCTGTTTGCGGTAATAGACGGCGAATTGATCACTCCCCCGAAGAGCAACGAAATCCTGCCCGGCATCACTCGCGATGTAATACTTGAGCTTGCCAAAGCCAATAATATACCTTGCTGCGAAAACATCATCGCCCTGGAAGCGCTGCAATCCGCCGACGAAATCTGGGTGGCAAGTTCCACCCGGGAAATTCTGGCGATAGTGGAACTTGACGGCTCTCCGGTAGCAGACGGCAAACCTGGCCCGCTCTGGCAGAAAATGGACGAACTTTTACAAGCCTACAAAACCACCTTGAGATGAGCGAAACCGAATCACTGCTGGAGTTTCCCTGCCAGTTTCCGATTAAAGCCATGGGCAAAAGCCGCGACGATTTCGACGCCATCGTCGTCGAGATCGTCCGCCGCCATGTCAGCGACATCAGCGAAGGCGCTGTGACCAGCCGAGCCAGCAAAGCCGGCACCTATACCTCAGTTACAGTGATGATCGAAGCCACCAGCCGCGAACAACTGGATGCCATCTATCAGGGATTGACGGATAGCCCGGATGTGTTGATGGCACTTTAGTATTATCCGTGTCTAAGCCTACCATTCTGCGCAATCTGGGCTTGCAGGATTATGTCGAAGTCTGGCGGCAAATGCAGGCATTCACCGCCGAAAGAACAACCGGCACGGCTGATGAAATCTGGATAACGGAACATCCTCCGATTTACACGCAAGGGCTGAACGGAAAACCCGAACACCTGCTTAGCCACACCGACATCCCGTTAGTCGCAAGCGATAGAGGCGGACAAATCACCTATCACGGTCCGGGACAACTGCTGATTTATGTGCTGGCCGATCTGCGCAGGCTTAATTTAGGCCCGCGACAGATAGTCACCATCCTGGAAAATGCCGTCATAGATACCCTGAAACTCTACGGTATCCTGGCCCAGGCTAGAGCCGATGCGCCAGGGGTTTATGTCGCAGGCAAAAAAATCGCCTCGCTGGGTTTAAGAATCAAACGCGGCTGCTGCTATCATGGCCTCAGCCTGAACAACAATATGGACCTAAAACCTTTCCAAAACATCAATCCCTGCGGGTATAGCGGACTGGAAATCACTCAAATGGCGGCAAACGGCGTCTCTATCGAAAACCACGAATTGGCCGTACCCGTTATTCATCGAATCATCAAGGCAATAGAAACATGAAGTTGGACGCCCCCTCACGCGCAACGCCCGTCACCCATCAACGCAACGCCGATAAATTATCCAAAATTCCGGTGAAAGTTGAAAAACCGGAGACTATATTGCGCAAACCGGAATGGCTGCGGATCAAGCTGCCGACGGGCGACAAGGTAAATGAAATTAAAAAAACTTTACGCGACAACCGCCTGCACACGGTTTGCGAAGAAGCCGCCTGCCCAAATCTGAGCGAATGCTTCAATCACGGCACGGCTACCTTTATGATCATGGGCGATTTATGCACCCGCCGTTGCCCGTTTTGCGATGTCGCCCACGGCAAACCGCAACCGCTGGACGCTCAGGAACCCGCCAATCTGGCAAACACCATTGCCGCCATGCAATTAAAATACGTGGTCGTCACTTCGGTTGACCGCGACGATCTGAGGGACGGCGGCGCCGGTCATTTTGCGGCCTGCATTAGCGAGATACGCAAACAATCGCCGAATATCACCATTGAAATCCTGGTACCGGATTTTCGAGGCCGTACCGAGATTGCGCTGAATATCCTCAGCCGGCAAACCTGCGATGTGTTTAATCATAATCTGGAAACCGTACCCAGGCTTTACAAGGAAGCAAGACCCGGCGCCGACTATCAAACCTCTCTGCACCTCCTGCAACGCCATAAGCAGTTAGTACCGGAAATTCCGACCAAATCCGGCCTGATGCTGGGCATCGGGGAAACCGAAGCAGAAATCGTACAAGTGATGCAGGATCTGCTGGCGCAAGGTTGCAGCATGTTGACCCTGGGACAATATCTACAACCCAGCAAAGAACATTTGCCGGTAAAGGAATATATCCATCCGGAACAATTTAAACGTTACGCCGACATTGCCAAAAATCTGGGATTTAAGCAGGTTGCCAGTGCCCCGTTGGTTCGTTCCTCTTATCATGCCGATTTGCAGGCGGCGGGGGTTATTTGATCGACGATGCGCTTATGCTATATTCAATAGAAACTATATAGTCATGCCGGCCTATCACCCGCCATCGTTCCCACGCTCCGGCGTGGGAATGCGGCCCCGGACGCTCCGGCGTTCGCCTGAAAAGCGATTGATTAGGATAAACCGGCGGCCTCATGGTGCGTTCGATGCACCCAATTTTCCAGCACATTGACCCATAAAGGACCATGATTCATAAACCCTCGTCCCTCTTCATCTTCTTGTTATTTTTATGCCTAGGCTGTGCGTTGACACCGCCCCCGGAACCTCCTTTACCGCCAACACTGGTCGATTTAAACATCATCAGCGACGCCTCCGTCAATCCGGATGCCAACAACAAAGCTTCGCCGGTTTTATTGCGTATTTACGAACTGAAAGAAAAAAGCAATTTCGCCAATGCGGATTTCTTTGCCTTGTTCGACAAGGAACAGGCAACTTTGGCTGGCGATCTGGTTCATAAGCAAGAAATTCTTCTAACACCTAATGAAAATACCATTTTGAAGATCGAACCCGACCGGGATACCAAATTAATCGGTTTTTTTGCGGCATTCCGCAATCTGGATAATGCGCAATGGCGGGCATTGGCTGCTTTGAATCCGCACAAAACCAATGTTTTGCAATTGAAAGTCAGTAGTAATGCCTTAAGCATCACAGAAATTCAGCCGGCCACTGAAAAACCGGAAACTGAAAAAAACGACGCACCTAAATAAAGGTTTTGCTGACATCTGCTTTTGATGTTGAGAGACGTAGAGTGCATTAACGATAGCATAATGCGCAGAATATTCGGAGGACAGTAGTGGTTTTAAAGTGTTGACAACATAATAGAGTGCTTCTTCCTGCGTTTCGCTCTTACTGGTGATAACGACATTGTGCCACCAAAGGTATCAGCGCAATTCGCGTAGCAGCCTGCTACGCAATTGCAGAATCACCTTACCAAAACTGGTACCAGCGGCGAATCTGTTCTAAATTCCGCGTGGAAAGACCTTTAGGCTCGGGGAATTCAGCCATTAAATCGTTACTAAGCTGGACTAAAAACCTTCTCCCTAGGCACTATGAGCTGCCTGGCTAAAATGTCAGACTACCCATATCTAGAGATTTGTACTGTCGTCAATACTTTAACCTTCTATTATAGCTTGTATACCGAGCCTGAATTACGCCTTCCGATTGAAAGATGGAAAGGGGGGCGCTGATGTCAAGAAACCAACCATCATCACGCCGCTTTAGTGTCAAAGCGACGTATTCTCAAAAGGTCGTCATGTAGCGAAGCCGCCGCTTCTTCGGTATCGTAATCGGCTTGCAGGCCTAACCAGAAACCGGGCGTAGTGCCGAAAAAAGCCGACAGGCGCAAAGCTGTATCCGCCGTTATAGCCCGTTTTCCCGCACAAATGGCCGAAATGCGCGCACCGGTGACGCCTATGGCTTTCGCTAGCCGATATTGGCTAATTGAAATTCCTCGCGCAGCACTTCACCAGGGTGAATATTGGGCAATTGTTTCATGTCGTTTCCTCAATGGTAGTCACAGATTTCAACTTGTTTAGCATGACACATATCCCAAATGAAACAGACCCGCCACTGGTCATACTCCATTGCCCCTTTCGATCACCCTACAAGGTTACCAGGCGGTTATTGGGCGGAACGCACAAGTCTTTTGATCATACGAAGCTTGCGTCGGGCCACCGCTTGAATTTGCTCGGGCAATTTTTTTGAGAATTCGCCTTCCCATACCTTGTGTGTTTCGTCATCATGGAATGTCGTAATCATAGGCTGATACTATCGCCATGCGAAAGCACTGTCAACAGTGTTTATAGGATGGGTATGTCAAGGAAAGGGTAAATGCATATGATATTAGATTTAACAAAAAATCAGTATTTATCTTTGGATTTTTAAAGCCCGACTGACAGCCATTCCAGGAAGATCGAGACTAACATCTATATTTTGCGACTTGGTATTTGTTGGCATGTTTATGCAATATAGATAGAAAACGAATTGCTGAAAGTTACTGGCTTTAGGCATTATTACATTGAAACTAACATAATAAAATGAAAGGGGCCTCAGAGCGGAACCTGACAAGAGTTCAGCCATCCGAAGCCGATAAGCTTTTCCGCTTTTTTGGAGTAATGGTTTGTTGGATAAACTGCCGGGTATTTTGTTGTTTCAGGTTTGGCGGATCGCCTGTCGGCATCCGCCCTACGAGTTGCATTTCGTTGGCCAGATTTTTTAAAATAGATAATACCTATGGTTTCATAGATAATCTGTATTTTACTAATCGCCTAAACAAGGGCGGATTCAAAAGTGAAGTGCAACACCGCAACTTCTAGTAAGGTGCGCACATGGAAAACACATCAAGACGCTATACCCAGCTTAACCAGAAGATCGCGTGACGCTCGCCAGCTTGAGACAACAGAACTACGGCATCCGAGAAATAGCGCGCCAGTTGAACCGATCAGCCAGCACGATCTGTCGAGAACTTTCTCGCAATACCAAGACGACGGATTACAGCAGCGCCCATGCCCAACAGGCATGCCTGCATCGCCGTCGCCAAACTCGATCACGACCTAAGTTACACCCTGATGGCATTATGTTTGAGGTCATGCGACACTTCCTGAAGCTGCGTTGGTCACCGGAACAAATCGACTTGGCGCTCTCCCAACTCTATCCCAAAGGCCATGATTATCGCGTGTCACACGAAACCATTTATAACTGCATCTATGCCCAACCCGTCGGTGAACTGCGTCGTGAACTGATCGCCTGCTTGCGACATGCCCGGAACAAGCGTGTACCCCGTAGCAAAGGCCAGGATCGTAGAAGCCACATTCCAGACATGCTGAGCATCCACCTGCGACCACCAGAAATTGAAGATCGCCAGTTTCCTGGGCACTGGGAAGGTGACCTGATCAAAGGTGCGGACAACGCCAGTGCGGTCGGTACATTAGTGGAACGCACCAGTCGCTTACTGATGTTGGTCAAGTTGCCGCATCCTAAGCCCGCCAGTGCTGCCAATGTACTCCAAGCGTTTACCGACAAGCTCAATAGCATTGCCCAGCCCATGCGTCTGAGCATGACTTATGACCAAGGCCGGGAAATGGCTTTACATAAAAGTCTAACCAAACAAACCGGCATTGCCGTCTACTTTTGTGACCCTCACAGCCCCTGGCAACGTGGCTCCAACGAGAACATGAATGGTCTGGTACGCCAGTATTTACCCAAAAGCACCGATCTTTCCGGCTACACTCAGCAACAACTGGATGCGATTGCCGATGAAATAAACGCTCGCCCTAGAAAAGGGCTTGGAGTACGATGTCCTCTCGCTGTTTATAGAGAATTGCTCTTGAACAGCTCGCAACACTTAACCCTTATTCATTAAAATCCCGGGGTGTTGCACTTCACTTTTGAATCCGCCAAGCATTTTATATGCACTCCTGTTCAACTTATTATTCGAGAAACCTATGAAAGCAGTAAAATTAATTGTAATGTATCCGGTGCCAACCGATTTGGCAACTTTTGAGCGCCGCTACAACGAAGAGCATGTGCCGATGGCTGTAGAAAAGCTAGCCGGTAAAACTCGTTTCGTGGCTTCTTTGATCCGCTCGAAAGCTGATCAAAGCGCCGCGCCGTATCATCGTTTCGCCGAAGTATATTTTCCTTCGCTGGCCGATTTGGAGGAATGCCTGAATTCGCCTGGCGGCAAAGAAACCGCGCAACACGCAGTAGATATTTCCAGCGGCGGCGCACCATTGTTTTTGATTTCCGAAGTGGAAACTTTCGATTTTTAAACAAGCTTTCCAACCCAGAAAAAAACGTGGTGCATATTCCAGCTTAATCTCGACACCTCTTCCGATGCAAGCTGAACACTTTTTTGGGTTTTCCAAAATGGGTGTTCAGCAATTCGCCCAAATTGTGTAAAAACGCAAAATCTAAAAATTCGGTGAAAAAGCCGGTGTATCCATAATTGCAGAAATAAGCCTTTATAAAGAAACGAAAAAACCAAATGGCATTAGTTCCTTTACGCTGCTTTTGAGACCCAATCAAATCGCATTTTGCTGGATTTGCGGTCGTTTTTGCTGCTCAGATGCTCCCACATCACAAAATCAGATTCTGCTGATTGAGTATTTAATGCGTTTCAGAGCATAAGCGCATATAATTAAGTGCCGATTTCTACTAACTGACAGGAGGGCTTCTACAAACAGAGTTGGATGATCTATCGTTGTTCCTAAATCCACCAATATAGCCTTACATGCCTACTTAATTGGAACCGGTATGCTAAAGGATGGCTGATTTCAATTCAATTTATTGATATTTCAGTTAAGCCGCAGATCTTTGATTTAGTGACTGAAAAGTGAATCACTTTACAAACGGTTCGATCAAAATAATGTCCTAGCTGCAATTTACGAAGCGATTGCCAGTCACTGGCCTGAATGCGAGTTGTTTTAGATGCTTACATTTTGATTACTGCGAAAACCTCAGCCGATAAAGTTTACAAATTCTGGAAACACAAATGCTTCGAATCGATTCCTACAGATTGGAAGCTTGAAGAATTCCGCCGAATCAATCGCAGTCAACAGCTTAAGAACCTTATCAATACAGTAAAAGCCGGACTGAGGGTAGAGGGTTAATGCTCCCAAGCTTTAAGGTTGTGAATGGCGCTTCACTACCGGCAGTCGATTTATGCAAAGACCGCGATGCAATGCCAATCTTGGCAATTGCGCTAAAAAGCAAAGTGGCCTAAACAGAACCGGAGATAAGTCTAATCTACTGTCAAGGCAAGGCTTTGGTACAACGCTAACTATCACTACTACAAAATTTTTTTGTAACACTTGAGCATTTTTAATGAAAAACATAACCGCAACACATCAATGAGCAATATTACAGACACTAAACCCGAACCCATTTCCGCAAAACCAAACTGGCATTACGACTCTTATTTTCTTGCCCAGTTGCAGCGAATCTATCCTCAAAAGCACAGCAATTTACCGGAAAAGCCGGTAAAGATCAGCATAAAGACGGCTAAAACCGAAGACGAACAAGACATTTAGCTCTGTATTCGCAATGTGCTAGCGCAAGGCGGCAATTGTTTAGACTGAAAACCTTACCGTACCCCACACCAAACTTCCCTTGACATGGTAGGCAATCGTTAAAACTCAAGGGCCATACGGTATAAAACCTAATCAGGGTTCCGTCACTCGAAGCCGGTAAGCGCTCCAGGCTTTGGCTGTGATAGTTTGTTGGATATATTTTGTTACGTCAGGCTTGGCGGATCGCCTATCGGCATCCGCCCTACGAATTCTCAGCGGGATGTCGTAAACCTTTCAAGCAAAGTCACAATTGTTGACAAACTGTTATCGTCACGATTGAGCCGCTGCAGGTAATTAACGATATGTCATTAAATTATAAAGAAATTTCTTGATTTAAAAATCTGGTGCGAAATTTGCGTGACTAAATAAAAGCGGCGACGCCTTGTCCAGCAATTTCTATCACAGGTTATTTATGAGCAAAATCGGCATTTTTTTCGGCACAGATACCGGCAGCACCCGACTTGTAGCAAAAAGAATCTACAGTATTTTAGGTGAGGGATTAGCCGATAAACCCAAAAACATCAATCGAACCAGTGTCGAAGAATTATTGCAATACGATGCTCTGATTCTAGGTACGCCAAGCTATGGTGTTGGCGACTTGCCGGGTCTGGCCGTGGGATGTCAGGAAGCGAACTGGGCGGAATTCGTACCCAAGCTGGACGGGACAGATCTATCCGGCAAGCGGGTGGCGTTGTTCGGATTAGGGCATCAGGAACGTTACGCGGCTCGTTTCGCTAGTTCGCTGATCCAGTTGTATCGTGTGTTTTACGGCTATGGCGCCGATATGGTCGGGCGCTGGAGTACCGAAGGCTATCAGTTCGAGCACTCCGATTTCGGTGATCGACAACCAGTTTGTCGGCTTAGTGTTGGATCAACGCGGTCAGCCGCATTTGACCGATGAGCGTCTGCAAACCTGGCTGGCTCAGGTCGCTCCGTTATTGCTTCCAAAGTTGGCGGAGGCTGCATAATTAATGTCCGCAACCTCCGTCGATCAGGATACGCCTGATTTAACACCGTTCGCCGATTGCAACCTGTGCAGCCATAAGGACACCCTTTTCGCCTCCGGCGCTTGCAAGCCCGGCGATTGTTGCGTGCGAGCCGAAAGCGGCCGCCAGATCGACCGGTTTTTCAAAGCTCACCCCGGTTTTGCGCCCGACTACGCACAAGATCCGTTTTGGGAACGCCGAGCCATTGCTGCCCGCTATTTGCCCAGCAATCGTCTGGAGCCGATGTTGACCGATCCCGACGAAGCGGTCAGGCGGGTGCTGGCTTACCGGGTACCGCTGGAATGGCTGCTGAAACTAGTTAACGATATCGATAGAGAAGTCAGGGTTACCGTCGCCGACCGTCTGCCTGAAAACCAGTTGGAGTTGATGGCTGATGACCCGGACTATCTGGTGCGGGCATATGTTGCTAAACGATTACCTAAAGGACGCTTGTTTCGTCTGGTGGCTGACCCGGACACCGAGGTCAGGCGCATTGTTGCCGAACGTATTCCCCAGGTCAGCCTGGGCTTGCTCGCAAACGATACTGAAGTGTCAATTCGCCGGATTGTCGTTCAGCGTATGGATATTGACGATTTATACTTAATGAAAAACGACAGCGACTGGACCGTGCGCTACGAAGTTGCGTTACGCGCCCAGCCGGATTTACTGGAACAAATGCTCAGCGACGGCGAAGAGGAAGTGAGGGAGACCGCACGGCAACGCCGAACATCTTTACTGAAGGGAGAGAAAAATATGAGTCCTGAGTTTATCGTCGGCCTCAGCTATAGCGACCGGCTACGGATAGCGACAGAAGCCAGACATCGAGCCGTCGGCGCATGCTTCGGCTCCGAATTGGCTCTATTAACCTCGTTGATGGGGCCGATGAGCGATGGGCCGGAGTGGCCTGCCGGAGCAGCTTGGCTGGGCGCGCGCCACGGTAAAAATGCCTGCATCATTTCAGACGGCTTGTCCGATCCCTGGGTAGAACGCGATAGAGGCGATACGGGTTTAGGCATAGAGGTATTTATTGAATCGCCCGATACCGGTCTGGACGAAGACGCGCCGTTAAATGCATTAGCCGATACTTGGCTATTTCCAATGCTGGCGGAAATCAGCCACACCCTGGCGGGCTACTCGCGCTTATCCGAAAAGCTATTGGCGGGGGTGTTATTGTCGCTGGAATTAAACATAGATCATATTAAAGATGGCCGCGGCCAAACAGGCGTACTATTGAGTATGCCGGACCTGTCAACGGCAACTTTATCGCTGTCGGATATGGGTGAGGTTCGATTAATCGCCGCAACCTTGTTGACGCCTGCCGAGTTACGCTATTTGCGCGGCAAAGGTGAGGCTGGACGACGGGAGTTGGCAGAAAAACTGCAAGCAGCCGGCATTGGTCATTTGTCGTTACTGCACCGTCCGTCACTGGTTTGAAGATGCACATCCCCTCTGAAATCAGCGACTGGTTACGCGGTAATGACGGCCTGCCGGATCCTCCCCTCATATTGGCGGCCCGGCAAAGCCGGGCTGATGTGCTGGATTATCTCTTGCAACAAATACAGGATTTAAGCATAGTGGATCAATATGGCAACAATGCCTTATGGGCAGCTTGCTTTAGCGGGTCTGCCGAATGTATTCAACTCCTGGTGCAAGCCGACATCGATATCGATTACCAAAATCCCAGCGGAGCCAGCGCGCTGATATATGCCTCGTCTAGCGGCAAGTTCGCCGTGGTTGAACAACTACTGCAAGCCGGTGCTAATCCCCTGCTGACCACCCAAGATGATTTTAGCGCATTGGACTTGGCGGCGAGCCGTCTGTGTTTGCAATTGCTACGGAATGCGGTGAAGGTCTTGAGGTAAAACAACCGCTCAACCACTCTCAAGGCAAAAACAAACAAAACCTTGCCCCGCCCAACCGGCTCCGATTATCGATTTTTATAAAACCGGTTTTGCCGTTATTACTATGTAAACCGGCAATCATAGCCACAAAATATAAACCCAGCCCGGTATTGCCCTTTACCCAGTCGAATTCCGTCGATGAGCTTAAATCGGCAGTCAGCAGATGCTGCGGATAACCCAGACCGTCGTCTTCTATGCTGAATTTAAAATAGCCTTCCTCCTCGCAAGCCGAAAGGTATATTTTGCTTCGCGTATAGCGCAAGGCATTATTTAAAATGGTTGCCAAGGCGTTGCTGATATTCGAATAGTCGCAATAACAAAACAAACTGTCATCGCAATCGATTTGCAAGTCTATATCCTTATACCGATTTAAGGAATGCTGTTGTGCACAGGTTTCGTTGAGAATATCCAGTGCCGGATATTCATCGATGTGCAAACCGAACTTGCTGACATCGATTTTATAAATCACCAACAACTGCATTAGACTGTGATTGATACGATTAGCTTCGAATTCAAGTTGCGAAAAATCCTTGCCCAGACCCGGTAGTTCATATTCCGCCATCTTCCTGATCAATTCCAGAACGATCCCTAAGGAATTTTTTATATCATGCACAGTGGAAGCCAGAATGACAGGAAACAACGATGGGTTTTTGGCAGAATCGGTCATGATTGATAATAATTATAATTTGTTGGACAGTTGGGCAAACTGCATTTTCAGCGGACCTAGCTTATGCACTTCAATACCGATTTGCTGGGCTTTTTTGAACAGGGATTTGGCATGAGCCAATTTATTAGCGCTAATATCGCCAGCTTTTAAATCATGGATGATAATTTTGAGCATATTCAGAGTTATGGTCTGATTTTCAGGCATTGTTTCCATGGCTTGTTCCAACAAATCCAGCGCATCCCGGTAGTTGCCCTGCTTATATAAAGCAACAGCCTTATTGTTGATGGAAACCACCATCTGCTTGGTTTTCTGGATAAGCTTTTCCGAATGATTTTCCATACCGATGTCGCTATGCATACGCCGCACATTATTGAGAAAAACCTCGTCATCGATATGGGTTTTAATCAATCCGTCTAGAATTTGCTTGGCTTTTTCAGGCTGATTGCTTAAAAAACAGGTTTTAACAATATCCAACTCTAAATCTTTGGGGATTTTACCCTTTAAATGCTGACTAAATCCTAATACTTTCTGCATGGCCTGCATCGACAATTCCTCGTTACCCATATTCTTATACAGGTCCACTTCTATGCTGGCAGCCCGTAACTCGGCTTCCGGATGATCCGTAAACTCCTTGCGCATCGCTGCCAAGGTTTTCAGCGCTTGTTCGTTGGCCTTGGTTTTTGTATAAAGTTTAGCTAATCCGGCAAAATCGTCGCAAGATTTGTGGATTGAGTATTTTCCGAGTTGTAAAGACGCCTTATAGGCTTTTTCCGCCAACACCAGATTACCGTTATAGTCTGCAGTTGCCGCCAGTTTTTTTTGCCTTAAAATCGATTGCGGCGATAGATCGACGGCCTGATTCAAAATAGTTTCGACTTCATCCGGTTTATTCAAACTCTCATAGGCTTTGCCAAGCCAATCGTAAGCTTCCAGGAGCATCGGAAATTCTTTGACCAATTGCTCGAACACTGCAACGGCTGATTCGATGTTATTTTGCTGGTATTCGAGAATACCCAAGCCTAATTTTGCCCAGGGTAACGGCCGATTCGCCAGCACTTCCCGATAAATGTTCCGGGCGGTCTCAAAATCGCCGCTGTTCATCGCCAACTCGGCACGATACTTGAGTATATAGGTGTGCATCTTCTTATCGTCATGCGCCAGCAGACTATCGCAAATTTTAATTGCTTTTGAAAGGTTACCGCGCTGGATCTCCGTTTCGATGCCGGCCAAATAACTTTTACGGGCAAAATTGCTCTGCAAACGAATGGACAATTGCTGAGCAGTAAAGGGCTTGGCAAGATATTCGTCAGGTTTGCCGTCCATTACACCCAGCACCATGCCGGTAGCCTGTTCGGCACTGATAATAATGAACACGCAATGGTTACCGATCAGTTTACGGCTCCTGACTTCCTCGAGCACTTGCATTCCGTTTTTACCTTCACCCAGATTGTAATCGCACAACACGACATCGAAACTGGTTTTGCTCATGGCGTTAATAGCGTTAACACCGCTATCCGCCTCATAAATACTATCGGCTTCCAGCGTGTATAGCGTATCTCGTAACGCTTTGCGCATCGCCCCAAAATCATCGATGATCAGAATGGATTTGCCCGCTAAGCTGTATTTCATAAGTGCCTATAAAATGTCAAAAATACCGAAACGAAATTTCTACGCTACAGTTTGTCACAATTTTGGACTTGAAAATCAAAATTACCACCCCCAATTTGCCAATGTCAGATATTTTTTTACTATTCAGCGGTTTAATATGGTCAAGCCTGTAGGGTGCGCTGAACGTAGCGAAGCGCATCAATCGCGAAAGATGCGCCTGCTAACGTCGGCAGCATCCTCCAGGCCATCCAAATATAGGCTGAATAGTTACGATTTTTAACTTGGTCTTAACTTGATATGAGCAATAACATGACTGTTGAAGCAAAAAAAGAAACACTGGGCTTTCAAACCGAAGTAAAGCATCTACTGCATTTAATGATTCATTCCTTGTACAGCAACAAGGAAATATTTCTTCGCGAATTGATTTCCAACGGTTCCGATGCCGCCGACAAACTTCGCTTCGAAGCATTGGGCAATGATAGTCTTTACGAGGGCGATAGCGAACTGAAAATCCGTATCGATTTCGATGAAGCCAAAAAAACCGTCACCATTAACGATAACGGCATCGGCATGAGCCGCCATGAAGTTCAGGATCATATCGGCACCATCGCTAAATCCGGCACCAAACAATTCTTTGAGCGCTTGACCGGCGATCAGACCAAAGACAGCGAGTTGATCGGCCAATTCGGCGTCGGTTTTTACTCGGCATTTATCGTCGCCGACAAAGTGACGCTGACCACGCGCAAAGCTGGGGCTGCCGTAGAGGAAGGCGTTCGCTGGGAATCTGCCGGTGAAGGCGATTACACTATAGAATCTGTCGATAAAGCCAGCCGCGGCACCGAAATCGTTCTGCATCTGAAAGAAGGCGAGGAAGAATTTTTAAATGGCTGGCGCTTGCGTTCCATCGTCAAAAAGTTTTCCGATCATATCTCCTTACCTATCGTCATGACGAAGGAAGTGCCTGCCGAAAAAGACGAGGAAGGCAACGAAACCGTTCCGGCTCGCCGCGAAGACGAAACCGTAAACAGTGCTTCTGCATTATGGACCAAATCCAAGGACGAAATTAGCGAGGAAGGCTACACAGAATTTTACAAACATGTCGCTCACGATTTTCAAGAACCTTTAACCCATGTCCATAGCAAGGTCGAAGGCTCAACCGAATACACTCTGTTACTGTATGTACCTAGCCGCGCTCCGTTCGATTTGTGGGACCGGGACGCCAAACACGGTGTGAAACTTTATATTCGCAAAGTGTTCATCACTGACGACGCCGAGCAACTGATGCCGCGTTATTTGCGTTTTATACGCGGCGTGATCGATGCCGATTCGCTGCCGCTGAATGTATCGCGGGAAATTTTGCAACAAAGCAAACAAATCAACACCATTAAGGCCGGCGCAGTTAAGAAGGTCTTAGGTTTACTGGAAAGTCTGGCGGAAAACGATAGCGAAAAATACCAAAAATTCTGGGAACAGTTCGGCAACGTCATCAAGGAAGGACCGATTGAGGATCATAAAAACAAAGAACGCGTCGGAAAACTGCTGCGTTTCTCTTCGACCCACACCGATAGTAAAGACCAAAACGTGTCGCTGGAAGATTACATCAGCCGCATGAAAGAAGGCCAGGAACACATTTACTATGTCACAGCCGACAGCTTTGCCGCTGCTAAAAACAGCCCGCATCTGGAAATCTTCCGTAAAAAAGGCATTGAGGTATTGCTGCTATCCGACCGGATTGACGAATGGCTGGTATCCAGTTTGACCGACTTCAACGATAAACATCTGCAATCCATCGCCAAAGGCGAACTTAATCTGGAAAAATTCGATAGCGAAGAAGAGAAACATCATCAGGAAGAAGTCAGCAAAGATTTTGAATCGGTGCTGAAACAGATGAAAGAGGTACTGACCGATAAAGTCAGTGAAGTGCGCGTCAGCCACCGCCTGACAGACTCTCCTGCCTGTCTGGTCACCGGCGCTTACGATATGAGCCTGAATATGGAACGCATAATGAAGGAAGCCGGCCAATCCCTGAATATGATGGGCATGGGCGGCAGTAAACCGGTCTTCGAGATCAATCCCGATCATGCGCTGGTTAAAGCCATAAAAAACGAACAGGACGATGCCCGCTTCTCAGACATTACCCACATTCTGTTCGATCAAGCCATCCTCAGCGAAGGCGGACAACTGGATAACCCATCAGCCTTCGTACACAAGCTGAACAGCCTGTTGCAAGGCTTGTTGGCTTAAGCCCGGTAAAGTACGCAAAAGGCCGGCTAACCGGCCTTTTGTTTTTTTCAGCCAAACACACTTCAAATTACGGACGGGAATATCTCCTGCCAAGCACTATAAACCCAATAATATAAAATCATCGCCAATGGTAAAAGAAGTAGGCTCTTGAGTAGCGTTCACATATTTATGAGTGAAACTCGGGATAGTCTCCGAGGCATAAGTCACCACTTCATGCGCGCTAATTTGTTTATCGACCGGATTTATATCGGCAGCGCCGTTCATGCCTTTATCGACAATATAAGTAAACAAACCGTGTCCCAGTTCCGCAGACTCCAGGGCTTCCTGATCTTTACGGGTAGCTGCCAAAACCACAATACCGTCGGATTTGCTAAGCGAACGGCTGAAATGGCGCTGAGTTTTTTTCAAATTTTCAAAAACCTTAATTCCCGAACCGGAATAACAGGAATCGAACATGACTAAAATCTTTTCCGCCGGAATTTTGGCTATCATGGATTCTATCTGTTTGGCAGCAAGCCCTACGCCGGTATAGTATTGTTCATCCGGATGAAAAGTTGTTTCATGAGGCAAAAAATACCATTCGCCATTAACGGCAATACCATGCCCGGCAAAATAGACAATCAATACATCGTTGGCTTTTGACGTTTTCGCAATATCGTTGAATTTGTTGACAATTGCTTCCTTGGTTGCGCCTTGATCCAATATATCATCGGCATATATATTATTAAAATAAGAGGTATTTTTATTGCCTAATGTCGAGACTATAGACTCTGCATCCTTAACGCTATAAGACAGATCAAGACTGTGATCCTGATATTTATTAATCCCGACTACAACCACATATAAATCGGGCAGTTTTCCGGCTCCTGCAGTTTGGACGCTTTGCTGCTGGGCCAAGCTTTCTATGCCCATTTTATTGGTGGCAACGACTTTGAATTTGTTAATACCAGGCAACAGAGTTATTTTATAACTGACTTTCCTGTGGAGTATGCCATCAACTTCGGTGTCGTTAGTTTCATCCATAAAGCTTGGGTCGATAATCTTTCCGTTCTGATATAAACGCTGTTCGCCAATGCCTCCACCTGTATCGACAATTTCAAAAGACACCTTTGCCTCGTTACCGGCGGTAAGACTTTCAGGTACCGTTAAATTAACTTCCGGCGGTAAATTGATGCCATCATAGACTTTTTGCGGGTTTGGATTGATAAAATTATCGCTGGTCAGCTGTGTCGCCAACAAATCCGGTTCGTAATAATTTCCGGAAAAATTATCCAGCGGAATGTCTTTGTCACCGGCCTGCCAAGACACATTAGGCATGCCTTTCTCCGAACTATCGAAGCGCCCGGCGTTGTCAACAACTGTCCAACCGTTATCGGTAGAGATTAACTGCATCACTTCGTTAGCTTTTACCATATCCCATACATGCAGTACGCCGCTATCGTCGGCACCAAGCAGGTGTTTACCCTGATTAATAAAACGTAAATGCCCGATATTTACCTTGCTGGCTATTTCTTTGAGCAAGGACAGGTCATTAAGATTAAACAATTGAATTTTATTGGCATTATTTGATAATGATAAAACATTGCCGGAAAAATTTATGGCGGCTGATAACAAGGTATTTTCAGTTTGTATCTTTTTATTTATCCGCAAGCGGTTTTCCGGCTGCTCCAGCCATTGTAGATTGGCATCGCTGTCAACAAAAACCAGATCCCCTGCCGGGCTTTCCCATAAACCCAGAATATTAGCGGGTGCTTTACTCAATTCTATCGGCTTTCTCGTTTTGTCCAAATCCCATAATTCGACTACACTGCCTTTACTGGCGACTATTAACGACTTATCGGTACTGGTAAATGCTATATCGCTTATTTGGTTAGTCTGGTTGGAATTCAATTCCGCTGATTTTTTAAAACTTTTCAAGTCCCAAATAATTATTTTTCCATCGGCATAAGCTGCCGCCAGTTTATTTTCGGATTTTGTTATCGACAGAGCCAGTACATCTTCGCTAGCGCCGCCATCCAATACGTTAACCGGTTTGGCGGTCAGAATATCGTAAATGTATATTTTACCGTCTGCAGCACCGATGATGGCAATACCGGCGGCGGAAGCGGACACCACTTTGCTGAAATGCAGGCTGCCGGGATTGATGGCGGGTCTTTGTACCCCTTGCATGGCATCCCAAGTTCTAACCGTCCCATCCTGATGTAACACATTAAAATAACGTTCGTCATTGCTAAGACTAAGATCCTTGACTGCGCCGGATTTATTGCGGATATTTAATTGCGGAATCAGAAGATTATCATTAAGACTTTTGGAAATCCCGACGCTGACCTGCCGGGAGATTTGCGACTGCACTTGATTGGAAATAAAATTATCGATACCTTGCGAAAGTGCAAGTTCCGAAAATACTAGCAAGGCAAGAATAGTATATGCTTTTTCGAGATATAGTTTCATTTTAGGCCTTATCTGTGTCAAATTTGCACCAAATTCAAGAATGCCGGCATTTAATGCTTAAACGCAATATATAGCGCATTCATTCTCTCATGATCACTATATACAGTAGTTCATTAGCATTCTTGAACAGCTTCCCAGCGTTATGTTTCAAACATTAAAACAATAAATACAAACGGTAAAGCTTTAATCCCCGTTTCACGGCAATAATGTGGTTTAAAGACCTCTGGAGGAATGGGGTTACGGCTATTGCCTAAACCCACCCATCAGTTTGATTCCCGGCTAATCTAATCGCCAAAACAAATTCGGCGGACTGCTATGAATTTTGGCACATTAAAAACATGCTTGGCTACCGGTACAACCTAACCACGCAAGGGTAAAAAAATCTTTTGCCCAAAAACTATACAATGGCAACGGCCTTGCGGTACATAAAGGCCTAGGAAGGCCTAGGGGGGAAGATTGTTTGCCTCTACATCTATTATATCCGCCAAAAGTTTAGTTTTGCATTTTGTGCGTCAATAAAAATCAGACCCCGGTTTCTTACCGCAGCACATTGAATTACAAAGATTTCCAACAGCGTAAGAGTCTGCTAGACTGACATCCGTTTATTTATGAACTATGTTCAAATTTCCTTGATATTGTATTAATACTTTATCTACCACGACTTTAAAGATATTATGGAGTATCAATAATGAGTTTCATTGAAGTCTATTTTAACAGCTCACTGCAGAATACTATTGAAATATCAGGTGAAACAGTGAGTGTTGGCCGTGCTGAACACAATCAAATTCAAATCGATAATAAAGGTGTTTCTTTACTTCACGCGGTTATTACCAAAAAAGGTAACATCTGGTTTATTGAAGACTTAAATAGTACCAACGGCACTTATTTGAATGGCGTTAAAGTCGTAGAAAAACAATTAATAAAATTTGGCGACACCATCAGTATTTGCAAACATGATTTAAAATTTGTCAGCTCTCGTAACCAAACGGCACCGGTAAGAGCCATTACGCAAACCGAGGACGACGACAGAACGATTATGCTGAAAAATAACCGCTCAGAGCAAACTGCAACAACACCCAAGCTGCATAATTGTCAATTATTGGTGCATGGCGAAACCAGAAATATCAATAAACTATTGCTAAATCGGGACAACTACACCGTAGGTAAAAGCAAGGAAAACGATTTGTGTGTAGGTGGATGGTTTACTCCTCGCACTATTGCTGAAATTTCACGGCTGGGAGATAGTTATTATCTGTCGCCGCTAGTGAATAGACTTATAAAAATTAACGGCCGCGAACCTTATTCACGCGTCAAATTGAACAACGATGATAATATTACTATTAAAAAGCTGTCTCTGAAATTTGTTGAGGAATAGAAAATACCAAATCACTGTTAAGCTTTATTTCATTCCCACACGGAACGTGAGAACGATACGGGCTTCTGTGCAGGCAATCCTTTATCCGGAAAACTTTGCCACTTCGCCCTGAATAGCCTGAACAACTATTGGCAAATCAGCACAACGGAAATATTATCGGCTCCGCCGTTATTATTCGCTGCATCTATTAACTGTTGCGCTTTTTCTTCAATATTCTCTTTACATAAACCCTTTAAAATTTCTTCGATCACTTGATCTTCAACCATATCCGTCAAACCATCCGAGCACAGTAAAAAGCTGTCTTCTTCTACGACATCGACAACCTGCACTTCAGGCTTAATGAAGGAAGAAGGCCCGATTCCCTGCAAAATAACATTGGAGTTCGGTTGATTGCCTATCTGGCCATTATCCAACCAAAACTGGTAGGCGGAATGGTCTTTTGTAATTTGACTTAACCGATTATCCCTTAAACGGTAAAGACGGCTGTCGCCAACATGAAACACGAGAAATTTTGCCGGATGCTCGATCATTTTACAACCGACAATCGTTGTTCCCATCCCTCTGCCGTCTACGAACTGTTCGCTTCGGTTATATCGATAAAGCGAATTATTGGCTTCAATCAGGATATCTTCGATAATGTGCACAGAATCCTTAAACCCTGAAACAGAATCGCTGTATTTAAAAAAGAATCGAAAAATTTTAGACCAGGAAAATAAACTCTGTTTTTTTTGAACAACAGGCAGATATTTTTCAATTAATGCATTAATCAGATTAACAGCCTCGAAACTGGCTTTATCTCCGAATTGATGCCCTCCCATACCATCTGCAATCATGACAAGTGCGGCATTACTATTGATTAGTATATTATCTTCATTATGATCCCGACTCTTTCCGCAATCGGTTTTTCCAAAGACAAAATATTTTTTGAACACTTGTTCTACAGCCATTAAAACAACCCGCCATAAGATATTTTAAGAGAACGAATCAGGTGTTCGTACATTCTTTATCAGCCGATTCAGCGATAAAGTTTTTGGAGTCTAACCCGAAGCCGTATTTCGCAAGTTTAAGCGGTTTTAACAAATATTCAATAAAGAAAAAATCAAGATGTGCAAATTTTTCAACAAAACATAAGAATATAAACAACGCATATAACATCTATCATTACTGTAAACAGTTTGGACAACGGAAAAATATGCTCCAACTTAATTTCCTAACTGTGTTTTCAAGATTGTCGGCCAGCTATCCAGCCAGCAGCACACGTGATCGTATTCGGGCAAGGCTACATAATGGCTGTTGGCTTGTGAACGACTGAATGCTTCGATGATGCCGGCCGGTACATTGTCATCCTGCAAGCCCGCAAGATGTATCTGGCGAACGGAAACTGGTATACGAGCATCTTTTGCCGGGTTCAATGAAGCGCTCAGCCCCTTATATCCATGATATTGACACCAGGCTTCAACATCCAGATTGGCTGCAACAGTCATCATTGCCGATACGTTTTCCAATTGCGATGCTAATAATGCCGCGAGGGTACCGCCGCCGCTGTAACCAATCAGCACCAGTTTTTGGATTTTTTTGGTCGAAAGCCATTGCCGGATGGCCGCTAGCATACTGTCAACCACAGTTGCAGAATAACGTTGCGAAGTCCATAAACTGTCCCTGCAGAAGGCCGATGAATTCAGTCCATAATAACAAGGCCGCCCTATTAATAGCGCAGCACTCGGATCTTTTGCCATTAATTCCAGGATCAAAGCAGATCTAGATGTCGGATCCTCGGTTTTTCTATCGTCAGTTGTCCACGGCGTACCATCACCGTCAAGATAGATATGCAGTTCCTCAAAAGCCTCCAAACCGGTTGCCGGGGAATTTAAAATCAAGCGATGCTGATAAACCGACCCGATCTGCAATTGCTGGTTAAAATGTAATTGCTTTGCGGTATTCAGAAATTTTTCCGAGGGTGTCGCGCATGCCTGGCAAATTAGAAATAGACAACAAATCAATATACATGCGGGATTTTTCATGATGATTGAAACTTGCCATAACCGAATGACCGGACAAGCCAATGTTGAACCGGGCGGTTTTTTCATAAATTTAGGCTTAGGTCATGCAATTATGTGCCAAGTATCTTCATATTAAGGTATAGAATAGAAAAAATAATATATTCGATTCCCCTATTCATACCGAAATGCTTGTCCCTGCTATGCCTGTTTTCTTTAATGGAATGATTTTTTTATGAAATTGATTGCAAAATTAATCATGCTATCAATTTCAATTGTAGCACTTTTACTACTCGCCACCCTAAACCAGATCTTGGAGAATACGCCAATACTGCATGATAAGGCCGAGATGACAGCCGCGCAAATTACCCATGGAAAACAGGTTTTCCAGCAAAACGATCCGCGTCGGCTAAGACCGGGATCTATCGCTTCTGTAAGCCTTGCTCAGGAAGATTTGGATTTGGCCATCAATTACTTCACCAATCAATATTTAGGCGGTGTAGCAGGATTACAAATCGATAAAAACCGAGCCGATATCGAAAGCACATTCAATTTGCCCGGCAACCCGTTCGGTCGATATTTAAATCTGACAATCGTACTCAGGCAAACTGGGCAATTACCGCAAATCGACCATATGAACCTCGGAAAATTATGGATTCCAGGTTTTCCAGCCGATTTTATAATCGAAAAATGTTTACCGCTGCTAACTCAATCATTACCTGACTGGCAAACCATCGCCGCCATGATCAGGGAGGTAAAATTCGAACAGCGACGAATGATAGTTAGTTATCGCTGGCAAAACGATTTGCCTGCCAAATTTAGCGACGCCTTGTTTACTATACAAGACCATCAGCAAATTGAAACTTATCAACAGCGTTTGGCTGCGATAACGAAAAACAGCAAAAGCAGTCTTAATCTCACCGAATTATTAATGCCGATATTTCAGTTGGCAAACGAACGAAGCAACCAAGGCAATGCGATTGCCGAAAATCGTGATGCGCTACTGGTACTCACTTTTTACGTGAACCACATAGATTTAGGAAAAATCATTCCGCAATCTAAAAATTGGCCACATCCAATTTGGCGTACGGTAACGTTAAATAACCGGGGCGATTTCCCCAAACATTATCTGGTCTCTGCAATGTTGGCTGCTTATGCCGGAACACCATTCGCAGATGCGGCGGGTGTATTTAAGGAAATTGAAGACTTGCATGGCGGCAGCGGATTTTCGTTTAATGACATCGCGGCCGATCGAGCCGGTACACTGATAGGTGAACAGGCGATCAGCAGCGAACCAATCGCAAAAAAAATCCAAAAGTTTATGGCGACAGCAAAGGAAAGCGACATTTTTCCGTTTACAAGCGACTTGCCGGAATTCATGCCCGAAGCCGAATTTTTACAACGTTTCGGCGGCACCCAAGGCGAAGCGTATAAGCGCATGATGGCAGAAATCGAGCGCAGGGTTGCAGAGCTGGCGATCAATAAGTGATATATGAAATCGTATCTTCTAAGACTGGGTTCCCAAGCCAGTTTGGGAACCCAAATGATGAATCTCACTCAAGCCGGGTAAATCTTAATCACCGGTCTTAAACAAAAAAAGCGGGCAATCTGAGCGGAACAACGGCATGCTTTCGAGAATGATATTGGCTCGGCTGCATTTGAGTTTGCGATTGCACGCCGGGAGTGATTAAACATTCACATTGCGTGCAGAAGAAGTTTCCGGTTGGTCCGCCGAAAGCACATTCTTTAATTAGTGTCGGGTGATCACACTGCCTAGGCTCACATTTTTGAGCTAAAGTTTCAGTAGTTCTATTTTCCATAACTCATCCTTTAATTTTTTTCTATTGCCAAGTCACTCTAAAACAGCATAACTGCTATATAAACAACGTTCTATGCAGTAGCACTTAGAAATAACTATAAACGGCTTCCCTTAAGATTTGATTAATAAAGTATAAAAATAAACAATCCGTATATCCGATTATTGAAAAATGCAATCTCAAATTAGGTCAGGCTTATAGCGGTACTGGACAATTCAGTCAAATGGATAAAAGATAGCCTATCCAGATGAATCGCTACTTTGGGGGATGAGCTATCGCTGATCCATTCATGTCAGTCATGCCGATCATTTGTTCCGAGTGTTAACACCTTAAGGTTAAGTGTGTCTTGAAGTTAACGGAATCAGGCTGCTTAGTCTTTCCTTAACTGATCCCGAATCGGCAATTGACGAATCCGTTGGCCTGTCGCCGCAAAAATCGCGTTGCACAATGCCGGGGCGATAGGCGGCACGCCCGGCTCGCCAACGCCGCCGAGCGGCGTATCGAAATCGGCCGCCGGCAGCAGGTGTACCCGAATTTCACCCGGCGCATCCTGCATACGGGCAATCTGGTAAGCATGAAAGTTATCCTCTACAACGGCCCCTTCCTTAAAGCTGATTTCGCCCAGGGTAGCCAAGCCTATCCCCATAACACAGGCCCCCTCAAGCTGAGAACGAATCCGTTCGGGATTAACCTGCGGACCGCAATCCACTGCCACGTCTACGCGAGGTATGCTCAGTTCGCCGTTCGCGGCGATTGCCACCTCAACCACAACGGCGATATAAGTCACGAAGCTGTAATGAGCGGCGATACCCAGCCCTCGCCCTTTGGCCAACTCCCGCCCCCAACCGGCTTCGCGCGCGACAGCTTCGGTGACACGGCGAAGACGGCCGGTATCTATAGGGTATAGTTCCGGCGATTCGCCGTGATTCCAGTTATCCCCTAAACTACGCGGGTCGATACGGCGCGGCGGGCCGATCAGTTCCAGCAAAAAATCCTTGGGATCGTGGCCTGCCGTAGCGGCTAATTCCGCTACAAAGGACTGTACGGCAAAGGCATGCGGGATATTCGACACCGAGCGAAACCAACCGACGCGGGTGTGCGCTTCCGCCTCGGGGTTTTCTATTCGCAAATTAGGTATCGCAAAAGGGACGTTGATAACCCCCAGGCCGAGTTCGACCGGCATCTCGTGCTTAGTATCCGCTCCAAAGATCGAAGAAATGCTGGGAGCCACCGTCCTGTGCAACCAGGCCACCGGTTTGCCCTGCTCATCCAGCCCTGCTTCCAGCCGCTCGACCGAAACCGTGTGAAAATACGAGTGGCGTAAATCATCCTCGCGCGTCCAGGTCAGCTTGACCGGTTTGCCGTTCATGGCTTTCGACAACAGAGCCGCTTCAATCACGTAGTCGGGTATCGATTTTCGTCCGAATGCCCCGCCCAGCAGCGTAACGTTGACCGTTACCTTGTCTACCGGCAATTCAAGCCATTTGGCCACCATATCGCGAGACGACTGCGGCGCTTGCGTGCAAGCCCAGATTTCACACGCACCATTAACAATCCGGGCTGTTGCCGCCGGCGGTTCCATAGGGGCCTGAGCTAGATGCGGAAGGTAATATTCGGCTGTCAGCCGTTTGGCCGCGCCTTGTAAAGCGGCATCTACGTCGCCGTCGTTACGGACCACTTTGCCAGGCCGGCGAGCGGCGGCTTCCAACTCTGCCTTGTAGGCCTCCGAATCGTAAGTTCCGTGCGGCCCTTTGTCCCAATCAATCTTCAGCGCCTGACGCCCCTGAATAGCCGCCCAGGTATTGCGGGCAATCACAGCTATGCCGCCGAGCGGATTGAAGTGTGCCGGCGGAGGGCTGCCTTTCAACTCTATGACCTGTACCACGCCCGGCACTTTAAGCGCCTCGCCGGCATCGTAATTAATGACCTTTCCGCCGAATACCGGCGGCCTGGCCACTACCGCATAAAACATGTCTTTAAAGCGTGTGTCGATACCATACTGGCCACGGCCCGCGACAATATCCCGCCCATCATAAATCCCAAGTTGGCCCTTGCCGATATAGCGGAAATCTGCCGGACTTTTCAATCTCAAGCTGTCGCGAGCAGGCACCGGCAATTTTGCCGACGCCTTGCTCAGTTGTCCGTAACCGAGGGTTCTGCCGCTGGCAGGATGCAATACATGGTGCAGTTCGGCGCGGACGTCCTGAATCGGGACCCGCCAATGGGCAGCAGCAGCCGCTTCCAGCATGGCACGGGCTGCCGCGCCGACCCGTCGCATAGGCATAAAGAAGTGGCGCATGCTTCGGGAGCCATCGGTATCCTGATTGCCGTAACGGATTTCATCGCCGGATGCCTGTTTCACACGCACTTGCCGCCAGTCTGCTTCGAGTTCGTCCGCCACTACCATCGGCAGGCTGGTACGTATGCCTTGCCCCATTTCCGAACGGTGGCAAAGGATAGTCACTATGCCATCGGCACCGATGGCGACGAACAGCAAAGGGTTATCTACCCAACCGTGCGGCATAGCATCGGCGCCGAATTTATTGGCAACAGGCGCGGCAGTCTCATCTGCCCAGGTCATTGAGGGAAAACCAACGGCCAGCACAAATCCGCCAAGCGCCAGATCCTTAAGAAAATCGCGCCGGCTGATGTTGACAATACATAAATCGTCGCTGGCTGTGTTTGACATATCGGCATTCAAACCGGAATGATCGGGTAGAATTCTCATGGCTGCACTTCCGTTAAGCCGGCGGCTTGTTTGATGGCTGCGCGTATCCGGTTATAAGTGCCGCAACGGCAGAGATTGCCGTTCATTGCCTTGTCGATATCGGTGTCGCTTGGGCTGGCATTTTGTTTCAGCAACGCCGTAGCAGCCATGATCTGACCGGATTGGCAATAACCGCATTGGGGAACGCATAGCGTTAACCAGGCTTCCTGAACCTTAGTGCCGGCCGGTTCCTTGCCGATAGCTTCAATGGTGACGATTTTCTTGCCGGTGGCGGCTGAAATCGGTGTCAAACAGGCTCGCGTAGCTTGCCCTTCGATATGTACCGTACAGGCACCGCACTGACCGATGCCACAGCCGAACTTGGTTCCGGTCAAGCCTAAGTGATCACGCAAGACCCAAAGCAAGGGTGTATCTGCCGGTAAGTCAATGGGATGGGATTTGCCGTTGATATTAAGCGTGGTCATCGGGGGACTCCCTTCAGTCATCAAGCGTAGTCAAATGCGCTTCCACATCTCATTTATGCGGATGCATGCTACTTTGCCCGCATCTTACACGGGTATATTCGGGCAGTAAAGGCGGCTAGACAGGGCTTCTTCCCTCTATTCGCACATGCCGGATTCCGCAGCTCTCTATCATTGCACCTCTAATTAGGTGACGCAGTTATTTCGCGCAAGTTCCTAATCATGACGCTTTAGAATTTTTTCAGGATGTGCAAATCTTCCGGCGTGTCGATATCCCGGAGTATCCCGGAATCATCACAATCGAGTATTATGAATTGTTCAAGATGAGCCTGAAACACCGCTTTCGCGCCGGTATCACCACTTAAAGCAGCCAGTTCCATACCTAAAACCTGTGAAAAACCGACCGGGTGCCCGCGTTGGCCTTGCCAACAAGGCGCAGCAATAATCGCACCCCGACGCAGTGCATCTGCCACTTTGCGTATGGTCGCAGGCGCTATCCAAGGCATGTCCGCCAAAGCAACCAGCCAACCGGCTGCCTGGGAACTGGCTTTTACGCCAAAGGCCAGACTCTCGCCCATGCCCAGATAGGCATCGGCGCAGATACATACTTTCGCACCTTCAGCTTCCAGTTGGGCGGCCAACACATCGCATCCGGGACGAACTACCGCCAGCACTTCATCACAACCAGCCAACAGATTGCGGCAGGCGCGGACTGCCAGCCTGTCGCCATCTGCTAACGTTTGGGTAAGTTTATCGCTGCCAAAGCGGCGGCTGGCTCCTGCTGCCAATAAGATACCTACAATTGGGTTCATAATACTAAAAGCCGATCACAACGATTGCAGGGAAACTAATGCATAAATATCCATAGCCTTGAGTCGCTAAACTTGAACAATGGGCATTATCATCGCACAACAATACAGATTGTGGATAACAAGGAATATTCGACACGCTCTGCAAGGTTAGCATTACTATTAACATCCTCACGTATTAGCTATCAGGTTTAGGTTTCGTAGAATTAAGCCCTACCCCGCAGAACGAAGCGCTCGACACGGGCAAGCCTGAATAGTTACCGTGACTAAGGTGACGAGCAACACAGCCTCATGCAAACTATAAGCGGTTTTTTTTTGCATCTTGTAAAATACCCCAATCAAAGTAAAACTATGCCCAACAAGAACCATTAAGGTTATGTCTTTTAGGCAAGGCCGCTTTCACACAACCCACTCGATCAGGTCAACATGAATCAACAATACTGCTATTCATTCAAAATTGGCGATGGTAAAAACAAAGCTTTACTCGGCGGCAAAGGCGCCAATCTCTGTGAAATGACGCAGTTGGGCTTGAATGTGCCGCCGGGTTTTGTGATTACGACGGAAACCTGCATAAACTATCTGGAAAACAAAACTTTGCCTGTCAATCTGATAGCAGATGTCCGTCGGCAGATAAAAGACATCGAACAGCTTTCCGGCAAAACTTTCGGTGGCGACAGCGATCCTTTATTGGTTTCCGTGCGTTCAGGTTCGGCGATTTCCATGCCCGGCATGATGGATACCATTCTGAATCTGGGCCTGAATAAACGCACACTGGCCGGACTGATCGATATAACCGGCGACCCGCGCTTCGTTTACGATGCCTATCGCCGTTTTATCCAATTATTCGGAAAGGTCGCGCTTGGTATCGACGACGAAAAATTCGACATCCACTTCCAGACCGTTAAACACAACGCCGGTATCAAGGCCGATGTGGCGCTGAGCAGCGATCAATTGCATGAAATCAGCGAGCTTTTTCTGAAAGTGGTACTGGAAGAAACCGGCCAGCCTTTTCCGGAAGATGTTTATGAACAACTGGAAATCGCCATCAAAGCAGTGTTTAACTCCTGGCTGGGCCGCAGAGCGATCGATTATCGCCGTGAATTTCACATTACCCCGGAAATCGCCAACGGCACTGCCGTTAACATCGTCATGATGGTCTTCGGCAATATGGGCGAGGATTGCGCAACCGGCGTCGGCTTCACCCGCAACCCCGGCACCGGTGAAAACGAAATGTATGGCGAATATCTGGTCAATGCGCAAGGCGAAGATGTGGTGGCGGGCATCCGCACCCCTAAACCGGTGCAGGAAATGGCACAGGAAATGCCCGATCAGTACCGGCAATTGGTGGAACTGCGCAATAAGCTGGAAGACCATTATCAAGAAGTTCAGGATTACGAATACACCATAGAGCGCGGCGTGTTGTATTGCTTGCAAACCCGCAACGGCAAAATGAATGCGGCAGCCATGGTCAAAAGCTCTATCGATATGGTGAACGAAGGCCTGATAAGCAGGGAACGGGCTTTGTTGCGGATCAATCCGGAAGCGTTGGAACAACTGCTGCATCCGCAACTGCAACCGCATCATAATTTTAAACCCATAGCGCAAGGCTTACCGGCTTCTCCCGGCGCGGCTTGCGGCAAATGCGTATTCGATGCGGATAGTGCGGTGCAGCTCGGCAAAACCGGCGTAGACGTAATTTTGCTGCGCGAAGAGACTAAACCGGAAGATATTCACGGTTTTTTTGCGGCGCAAGGCATACTCACCAGCCGAGGCGGCAAAACCTCACACGCCGCTGTGGTAGCACGCGGCATGGGTAAGGCCTGCGTTGCCGGCGCCGAAGACATTAAAGTCGATGTCAGGACGCGTCAGGCCATCGTCGGCGATATTCATATTAAAGAAGGCGATCTGATTACGATAGACGGCAGCAGCGGAAATATTTATTTGGGGCGCATCCCAACCATCCCATGGTCGTTCTCCGACAATTTAAAAACCTTGTTAAACTGGGCGGACGATATCGCCCGTTTACGTATCCACGCCAACGTCGATACCCCTGAAAATGCAAAACTGGCTTTCAGCTACGGCGCAAAAGGCATCGGTTTGTGCCGTACCGAACGCATGTTCAACGCCTCGGACCGCTTACCTCTGGTAGTGGATATGATCCTGGCCCGAAACACCGAAGAGCGCGAAACTGCACTGGCGAAACTATTTCCGATTCAGCGCGACGACTTCCAGCAACTGTTCGAAGCCATGTCGCCGCATCCGGTGACCGTGCGTCTGCTGGATCCGCCTATGCATGAATTTCTGCCCAACGAGCATCAATTGCTGGAAGAACTGGACTCCCTCAAACATTATCTGAGGATTGTCAAAGGCCAGCGCGTTACCCTGGACACCTTAAACGTCGGTATCGAACTGCCTCCCCCATTCAATCAGCTCAACGAAGAGGTGATAATGAAAGCGATTGCCAAGAAGGAAATGACGCTGAACAAAGTATTGGAGCTGTTCGAAGTCAATCCGATGCTTGGGCATCGCGGCGTCAGGCTGGGTATGAGTTACCCGGAAATCTACAAAATGCAAATCCGTTCCATCCTGGAAGCCGCCGCGCGTTGCGTGAAACAGCGCATTTTAATCGAACCTGAAATCATGGTGCCGCAAGTCATCACCGCCCAGGAATTAAAAAAGGTCAAACAATACGTCGATGAAATCAAAGCCGAAGTCGAAGAGCAATATCGTCTTAAGCTTAACTTTAAATTCGGCACCATGATAGAAACCGTGCGGGCCTGCACACGCGCCGATCATCTAGCCGAAATTGCGCATTTCTTTTCTTTCGGCACCAACGATTTAACCCAGGCCACTTTTTCGTTCTCCAGAGAAGACGCGGAAAACAAATTTTTACCGTTATACGAAGATTCCGGCTTATTGCAGGACAACCCGTTCGAAACCCTGGATGAGCAAGGACTGGGCAAGTTAATGAAGATGGCTGTGGATTTAGGCCGGTCCAAACGCCCGGATTTAAAGATAGGCATTTGCGGAGAGCATGGCGGCCATCCCCGTTCCATTCGCTTCTGCCATAATCTGGGTCTGGACTATGTTTCCTGTTCGGCACCGCGTATTCCGGTTGCCCGCCTGGCGGCGGCGCATGCCCAGTTGCTGGAAAACAAAACCGGGTAAAATGTAACCTCAATGTTTTGAGATAACCGCAGCCTGGGGATAACGACTCTAAGAGATTGATTCCAACCAGTCAGCTTGAGTTCAGTCGAAAACGCTTGCCAGCCAGTCACGGTCCGCTATCTGCATTGACGGCATTCAAGAACTGACACCCGGCAAAAGAAGAAACAAAATTGCTAGGATTTGATATGCGACATTTTTAAGGACATACCTATCCATAATAATCGGAGAAAACCATGGAAACCAAACCGCCCTTACCGCCTTTTACACTGGAAACCGCCGCGCAAAAAGTGCGCATGGCGGAAGATGCCTGGAATAGTCGCGACCCTGACCGAGTTGTTCAGGTTTACACCGAAAATACCCATTGGCGTAACCGTGCCGAGTTTCCCTATGGCCGGGAACAGGTACGGGCGTTTTTGCAACGCAAATGGGCTAAGGAACTCGATTACCGGCTGATAAAGGAATTATGGGCCTGTAGCGAAGAACGCATTGCCGTGCGATTTGCCTATGAATGGCGCGATGATTCCGATAACTGGTTCCGCAGTTATGGTAACGAAAATTGGGCTTTTGACAAATTCGGCCTGATGGAGCGCCGCTTCGCCAGCATAAACGATTTACCGATCAAGGCTAAAGACCGGCTTTTTCACTGGGATTTGGGGCGTAGGCCGGACGATCATCCGGGGTTGAGCGAGTTAGGGTTGTAAATGCTAAAAGATTGCCATCGCATCGCCATAACTAAAAAACCGATAGCGTTCTGCTATTGCATGACGATAGGCATTCATGACCGCATCGTAACCGGCAAAGGCCGATATCAACATTAATAATGTAGATTCCGGCAAATGAAAATTGGTCAGCATCGCATCGACCGTTTTAAACCGATAACCTGGGGTAATAAATAAATCGGTATCGCCGCAACCAGCTTGCAACTCACCGCCTGCCGAGGCCGATTCCAGGGCACGCACCGCAGTAGTGCCGATTGCCACCACCCGACCCCCGCTTGCTTGGGTGCGTTTAACGGCAGACACGGTATCCGTGGAAACCTGGAAATGTTCCTTATGCATCAGATGTTGCGACAAGTCGTCTACCCGAACCGGCTGAAAAGTGCCGCTACCGACATGTAGGGTCACGAATGCTTTTTCTATGCCTTTTGCATCCAGCGCATCCAGCGCCTCTTGATCGAAATGCAATCCGGCAGTCGGCGCCGCCACCGCACCGGCATTTTTAGCAAACAGGGTTTGATATCGCTCAAGATCGTCAATATCGTCCGCCCTGCTGATGTAGGGCGGCAACGGCATATGGCCGATCTGCGCCAGAAGTTCGGGCACTACCGATTCCGTTCCGAAATGCAGACGAAACAAATCCTGTTCTCTGCCTAATACCCGGCAGACGGCCAGATTATCCAGAATCAGCAAGGTATCGGCTTTTGGCGCTTTGCTGGCTTTAACATGCGCCAATGCCTGATGCGGGCTTTCTATGCGTTCAATGAGAATTTCCACCTTGCCGCCGCTGGCTTTACGGCCGAAAAGCCGAGCCGGAATGACTTTGGTATCGTTCAGCACAAGCAAATCGCCCGGTTGCAGTCTATCTATAAAATCGGAAAACCTGCCATCTTTTATCGCTCCTGTTTGTCTATCCAGCTGCAACAAGCGGCTGGCGCTACGTTTCGATAAGGGCTTTTGGGCTATCAAGGATTCCGGCAGAGGGTAATAAAAATCGCTTTTTTTCATAATTTATGATTTCAGCCGCATCAGTTAAGATAGGACATAGTCCGTAACACCGGAGTAATGAGCCGATCGGAGGAAATTGACTGCTACGCAATTGGTAAAGCCGAGTATTATGCTGGAATTGTAACTATCTAGCTGAAATAAAATCAGTCATGTTGGATGGCTGAGCGGCAGTAAAGCACATTAATCGCGGATGTCGGAGTCTCCTTAAGGTCGGCAATATCCTGCAAGCTTTCCTATAAAATTAAAATTTATGACCGGGGCCTAATTTATAATGAAAATAGTCAGTAGTCCTATTTAAAGTACCCATAACTTTATAATATTTTTTATCGCCATTAAAACTTTTTGTGATAAATACAGTTTGATTAATGCTAAGATTAATGACAGGAAGAATAATGATTTCAACCGTATCATTTTCATTTTGACTGGAGAATAATATGCCTTCAACCATATATTCTTGGTCAACTAACAAGGAAGAAACATAAATAAAACATATTTCTGTTGCCAGCAATTCAACTCCAAGTTTCAACAAACTCTCTACGTAAGTAATTCTGCGCACTAAACCTATGCCAAATAAAGATAAATTATTATCAAAAATTCCCATCAAACTCATGATTCGCAACTTTGATTTCGGTTCGCATAAGATAATTCCCAAACCGGTTTTGCTAATATCGACAACCTTATTTGCATTTTCGTTTATATTACCAGTTGTTAAGTCGTTACCATCAGAATCCCAAATATTCAATTCTTGCTGGTTAGCTGGATTATCTTTTAGCGCATAAAGCCTTTCATCATCAATGATATCATGTCTATAATTTTTATGGGGCTGATCACCTAATCCCATCTCTTTCAGTCTTTTATCCATGAAAATCCCACTAGTAGCCATAGGATTATCAATGGATTCTATTTTTAAGGCCTTCGACCCTGATTTAACATTCTTTGGTGAAAAGAATTTACATAACTCATAAATACCGATTATTACTGAACAAGGCTGCTCTGTTTGCTTCCTTTCAAATTTGCGCCTTGAATTTAAGGTCAATGACCTTACCAAGCGAAGCAAGCTTGTACGACTTAAGGAATTCTGTCCATTTTTGTCCACTTCTTTGATATTAGTGGACTCAAGAATCTGAGCTGCCAAATTTGCAGTGGCAATATAAAAAACATAATTTTCATATGCCTGTGATATATCGGAAAACTTTGGTGGTTTATCTTCGTTCAAAATAATCGCCGGCAATCTTTTAAATGTTTTTTCAGCCGAAGGCGTTAGCAGTCTATTATACTCTGAATAATGAGAAATGAGTTTTGAGATTATAAGCAGTTCGTCCGGATTAAACTGATTTGGATTACTCAGATAAAATGCCAATATACTTTTAAACACATTTTCAATACAATCGCCTTGCGGATTAATTTTGTTTTTTGTTAACCCTAATTCTTTAGCCAATATAAAGAAATCATATGTTCTTTGCCAAAACCCAACGTCAACTGATGAATAAGATAATGAAAAATTGATTAAAGCATTATTTAAAGCATCAAGCCCATCATAAATTATTCCAATTTTTTCTTGCTTGCTTAGACTATCCTTATTTAAGAATTCGTCAGATGAAATTAGCAAATGATAACCTTTTGAAATCTCGCCATATATCCCGGCAACTAATTCAGCACAGTAAGCGGGCTTATCCTGTAAGGGAATGGACTGATTAATAAATTGCGATACTAAATAACTTGACAGCTCCGGTAAAACTACGCTTATTTTATGCAAAATAAGTAATCGAGTTTTGATTGGAAAAAGCTTTATATTCAATATTTTCAATATATAAAATAAGGTCAAAGAATCATCGAAATAATTTTTGAACGTCTGAACTTTAAACCATTCCATGAAGCCAACTTCGTTAACTTTGAACGGAAAACGATAATTTTCAGGAATTTTTATCAATCTGGATTTCATTGTCTAACAACACCTTTGATCTGTGTACTATTTATTAGAATATAAGTGTTTACGGCATTCACCCGTCATCTAATCATTTAATACGACTGCATGCATAAGCCATGCCATATACTTTTCTTAGTTATCGAGCCAGAAAGATAGGCTTATGACGAAAATAGTCGCTTTATTGGACGGCAGTATTTTGTCACTGACTTAGTCCAGCCATTGCAGACTAACATTAAACATAAGCTTAATAGCCGCAACTGATTTTTTTCGCTTCACTTCTGTGTTTTTTGTATAGAATAAATTAATTTACCAGAAATATAACTATCTTTTTTTGACGAACTTCCCATCAGACCATAAATGTCATGAACTGACAAACATGTCAGAACCACACTGACGGCATTGACGGCTACAGGCTCAGAGTTTTCTTTAATCAAAGCCTGAATTCTTTACGCCCATGTCACTACATTGCTTATGCAAATATGGCATTACTCTTGCTTAAAGTTAAAAGGCAATATTAACTGCTAATTTGTGAATATTCGATCAAATAGATGGATTTTTTTAATTTATCACACAGTCTTACAGAATTTGACCGTGCCGGGTATCCATGAAAAATAATCGGTAACTAACCTTGATAATTTTAATTCACATTTAACAGACTCCTCTATCGTTACCGAAATAGTCGATAATTTTGTTCAACATTATGGCCACAGCGTAACGTTCAACAACATTTTTTAAGTAATAGGATCAATATGGAAATCTTTAACATAAGAACAATTAACTGGAACATTTAAAATAGAACCCTGTGATTTCTTAAACGGCGATTCATACCATGTATATTAATCTATTAATCCACGTTAGGCCCACTGGCGGCGCAAAGCCAGCGACTTTAAAAACGGGGGAATAATGCAAGCTTTTCCATTATCCGAGGTCTATCAATTGTTGGAGCCTGGACCGGTCGTTTTGTTGTCAACCCTGGACCATACCGGTAAAGCCAATGTCATGACTATGTCCTGGCACATGGTGGTGGACTTTGAGCCACCATTGCTCGCCTGTATAGTCAGCAGCGAAAACTACAGTTATTCGGCCTTACTGTTATCGCGGGAATGCGTCATTGCAATACCGACGGATGAAATGGCAAACAAGGTCGTACAGATAGGCAATACCTCCGGTCAATTTATCGATAAAATAAAGGAAATCGGCTTAACGACTTTACCTGCGCAGCAGGTAGCGCCACCATTAATCACTGAATGTTTTGCCAATCTGGAATGCAAAGTCGTCAACACCCGCTTGGTTAACAAATACAATTTATTCGTACTAGAGGTAATTCAAGCCTGGATAGACATAAAACAAACAGATATCAAAACCATCCATCACCATGGATACGGCCGGTTTGTTGTGGATGGCGAGACGATACGGATTACATCGAATATGCGCTAGCAATAAATACCTCACCAGCTAAGCCAAAGCTTTATGTTATGCATTACGGCGATTGCCGCTCATTTACCTATCTCATCGGAAGAGGGATTTAATGAAGCTTACCCGTTAGGCCGGAAATAAATTCAAATACCAGCCGGTAAAGAGAAAGACCCCTTAAACTCACGAGACTGCCGTTTGATTTGACAGCTATACAAAATTCCGGTTCTTTGCATGAATTAAAAGCTCATTGCTATGAATTGTATATGTAAATTTATTTAGCTATTAATACAAGCACTTAAGCTTAACTGTAAAAGAGAAATAGTTTAGGCGCTTGATTATCAGTTCATAAAAAACCTGCTGTGAGAAAATATCTAGCTGATATTAAACATTAAAACACGATAGTTAAAAATCACCCTCCCAGGAATGGCTTTCCTTAAATAACAAATTAACTAAGGCGACTTGATTTGCATAACCGCCGAGTTTAGAGTTATGGATCCGGCCTTCACAGACAAACCGGAGATAGGAGGCAACTTCTTTCGTATTTGAATTAATCTGCCTGTTTGTTGAAAATCAAGAAACCCTTTATACTCAAACCATAAGGCTTGGCATGATTGTGAAACTAAAGTCAAAGTCGTGAGTCGTTTTAGCAGGCTATCTCAATCTACACTGGTTCAAAAAATTTACTATAAGAAGAATAAATACCCAGTTAATCCGTGAAAAGCATTTCCACTATCAACCACCTGATTCTTCTTTTGGCAGATGCCTTTAAAGCTATGTCTGTCGAAGTACCAATGACGAACATTGAGCGGCTGGCCATGCTTATTCATCATTCCATGGATCACGGACGCAGGGTGTACCATACATCTACGCATTTATTCGAATTATGCCAGGGCATGAACCCGCGCCAAATTTTGGCGGGACTTTTTCACGACATCGTTTATTATCAGCTCGATAACGGCTTCCCCAAGGGTGCTGAAAAACTGCTTAAACCGCTAGTCCGTATTGAGAATAATTCTCTAGTGTTACAGCATTTCGGCAAGGACGACTTACCGCTGACTATTTGTTCCTGCCTGTTTGATTTTAAGGAAGGAGACACTTTGCCTTTGTTTGGCGGCATGAACGAGTTTTTGAGTGCAATTATCGCCTTACGGTTGTTAAAAGCCTATCTGCCAACCTACGACTTGATAGCCATTGCTGCCTGCATTGAGGCAACAGTGCCCTTTCGTGGAGCCGATAGCCAAGGCAGACAATTCCCTGAAAAACTGGCTGAACGGGTTCGGCACCTCTCAAAATCGTTCAACATTTCATTTGACCAAGAAGACATATCGCGATTGATCACCGATGCGGTTGTGCTGGCTAATAGAGATGTTGTCAGTTTTTCGGCAAGCGACCCAGGCTATTTTTTATCGGCCACCTGGCTGTTAATAGAAGAATCCAACGCGCCTATCAATCCAATCGGTATATACTCGATCCAGGAGTACCGAAACGCCTTGCTGCGCATGGAGAGATTCCTGGGGTCACTGAATCCCGAACACGTTTTTCACTCTTTTCAAAACACGCCCAATAAAACTGAAATAGCCCACCTGCATCATACCGCACGCAACAATATCGGCTTCGCAGTCAAATATATCGACACGAAAATTGCAGCTATTGCCTTGGTTGAAGCTTTAGCACTACTTACCGGAGGCGATTGTCCGATATCTTTGCTGTTGGGAGACATTAAAGGCAAACAATGCAAACCTTTACGAGCCGATGATTTTCTTCCGCAAATTATTAGCGACAAATCCATCGATCCCGATTTATTGCACACTCTGGAATTCGGCCGTAGCCAACGAGCAAAAAATGATTCGAACGAATCGCCATTGACCGCCTATATGTGCCGTTATCTGGGTCAGGAAAACATATTAATGACATTACAACAGGCGAAGCGAATGTTTAGCGGCGAATTAAGTCCGAAAGAGTTCCTTAACCGTCAGGAGCCGGAATTGGTCAGGATGGTAGCTAAAGCGTGTGCCAACATAGCTTTATCGCGTGCCGACGCATTATTGGCATTGGAATTTATGACTGAGAACTGAATATGCAGGATTGATGAATGCATGTCGAAATAGATATCCGGTCAACTGTATAAGCGTTTGGACACGAAAACTGCCAAGAGCGACTCCAACAAACACCTGTCAACCTACAATCCCTTCTTTAATTTCCGATATTGATAAACTCGTGCTTTGAAACTTTAACCAGTAAAATATTCGGAATATTTTTCGACAGTAAATCTATTCCGCATAAAATCAGGTTATCTTGAGAGGCGCTGAATAGGAATTTTTCCACGGAAACCGGACATACTGTTGATAATTTTTCCGTGCACGCTCCTAAGCCAATGAAAACTAAATACAAAAAGCCAGGCCCTGATTTTTCGGGCAAGATGGCAAAGTTTAAGGCAGTGTTGCTGATTCCTTTCCTGATAATAGGGTTTGCATCCGCTATCTACTTGATCGACCCTCTGATATTACAGACTTTACGTTATTCTGTGTTCGATCAGTATCAACGTTGGCATCCGCGAATTTATCAAGCCTCGCCGGTACGCATTATCGATATTGACGAAGACAGCCTACAAAAACACGGTCAATGGCCATGGCCTCGTATTCTAGTGGCCGAACTGCTCGACGAACTCCGCCAAAGCCAGCCGAAAGTCATTGCTTTTGATGTGATATTTGCCGAACCGGACCGGACTTCCCCGAAAGCAATGTTGAAATTATGGCACACAGGGGACGCCATAAGCAGCAGGATATCGCAGTTGCCCGATCACGACAGTATTTTTACTGAAAGTTTGCAGCATGGCGGCGTGGTACTGGGTTTTGTCGCCGAAGGAGACGGCCAAACACTGCAAATACCGCTGCAAAAAGCCCGATATATCATAAAAGGCCCCTCCCCCGATCTCCATCATTTTTCCGGCAGCTTAAATACCTTGCCAATGTTCGAAGGAGCGGCGGCCGGTATGGGGGCATTAAATTTTATACCGCTTGCCGATGGCGTGATCAGGCAAGTGCCTTTGGTCATGCAAATAGGCGACATCCTGTTGCCTTCCCTATCGGCGGAAACCTTAAGAATTTTTCAGAATACCCAAAATTACATCCTCCACAGTTCAAAACAGGCGAATGGTTTGCAGCAAATTCAGATCGGCAAATTGCTGATCCCTACCACCAATAAAGGCGAATTCTGGCTACATTACAGCCTGCCTGTCCCGGAGCGTTATATACCGGCCTGGAAAGTCTTATCCGGAGAAATACCCGCCAATTTGCTGACCGGGCAAATTTTGCTGGTCGGCAGCTCCGCCAAAGGACTGGGCGATCTTCAATACAACCCCCTTGGCGAAACTATGCCGGGCATAGAAGCTCACGCGCAGGCCATAGAGCAAATGTTAAGCGGCGAATTTCTTAGCCGCCCCGACTGGGCCAACGCCGTCGAATTGCCCATAATTATCCTCGGAGGCTTGTTAGTCGGCGCGGTTGCACTGCTTAGGCCGATTAGCGTATCTGCGCCGATAACAATATTATTTTTGCTGGCTCTACCCTACGGCGGATGGCTGGCATTCAGCCGTTTCGGAATACTGCTCGATCCGCTAACGCCGGGACTAGCCATTCTACTCACCTTCGTTTCTGCCGGCACCATCAGCCATTTTGGCAGCGAAAACCGCCAGCGCTGGTTAAAACAAGCTTTTTCACGCTACGTATCCCCTAACCGGGTACACCATATCCTGCAAAATCCCGAAGATCTTGAACTGGGCGGCCAAAGACGGCATTGCAGTTTTATCTTTACCGATCTGAGCGGTTACACCGATCTCATGGAAAGCATAGATCCAATCGACGCCGTGCTCTGGTTAAACGATTATCTGGACGGAATGATTGCGATTGCTTTCAAATATAACGGCACCCTGGACCGTATTGTCGGCGACGCCGTCGCGATTTTGTTTTCGGCACCGCTGGTGCAAGACGATCACCAACAACGCGCTCTGCTTTGCGCGCTGGAAATGCAGGCATTTGCCCATCGATACCGGCAGCAATTCAACAGCAAAGGCATAAACCTGGGCCACACACGGATCGGCGTGCATAGCGGCGAAGTCATCGTCGGTAATTTCGGCGGTTCCACCATGTTCGATTACCGCGCCTTGGGCGACCCGGTCAACACCGCTGCCCGACTTGAAAGCGCCAATAAATATCTCGGTACCACCATCTGCGTATCGGAAGCGACCTTGCTAGGTTGCGCCAATATCCAAGCCCGCCCTATCGGCAGGCTATTGCTGAAAGGCAAACAACAAGCGTTGCTGGTCTATCAACCGTTGCCGCCTGGCACTGCTAAAGATGAAGAGTACCAAGCGGCCTACACACTGATGGCAAACCATAGCAAAGATGCCATTCAAACATTCGCGCAACTTGCCGAAAATCGGCCGGCCGATCCCTTGGTCAAGCTGCATTTGAAGCGCTTATTGGCAAACGACTGCGGCGACTTGATTGTTCTGGGGGGAAAATAGGAAATAATGACAAAAGACGGCGAGATCGTTAAAACCAAAGTATCTTCTTTCACTGGCAAGATCAAAGCATCCAAATAGTTGATTAAAATACTCAGTAGAAACATTTTTATATTTATAGTAAATATGCTTTAAGTTTATTTCCGGCAGCCAAGCATTTTGCCCCATAAAGACAGAAGACCGCATTTCCCCACAAACCGGAAAGCCGAGAGGAGAACCTGTCCATGTGGCTCAAGTTATTTTCGACAAAAAGCCAGCATTATCTGTATGCCACGGAAAGTAATGAAATTTTCCGGATCGATATCGGCTTGTTCGACTATTTATCTTCTCCCATACCTGAAGAAGAGAAATACGTCTCTGCCGTGCAACTGGGTATCGTTTCAGAAACGCAGCCTGGCATCGGTATTTTCGACGAAAACCTGATCGCCAACGGGCTGGAAAAGATCAAAAGCGAGGGACCTGTCCACCTGACACTAAGTGTGACCGAAGCCTGTAATTTTCGCTGCCGCTACTGCGGCTTTTCGGGGGCTTATGGATATTCTCGCCAACACAGCAGCAACAGCATGTCAGCCGAAATAGCTTCCAAAGCCATCCGTTGGTACTTCAGCTTCCCACGAACCACTTACTCTATCGGCTTTTACGGTGGTGAACCGTTACTGAAATACGAATTTATTCAGGATATTGTTGAAGAAGCGCGGAAATGCTTACCCGCCGGCGCGGTGCTTAACCTGGGGATGACCACTAACGGATGGTTACTCGATGACAATATCGCCCGTTTTTTAGCCAAAAACCAGGTTAACCTGTTTATCAGTCTGGACGGTTCGCCCGAACACCATAATCGCTATCGTCTGACCCGCAAACACGAGCCAACCTTCGGTACTGTCTGGAAAAACATTCAGCGTCTCCGAGAGAATTTCCCGGATTATTACCGGGAATTCGTCAACTTCTCCATGACATTGGTTCCTCCCAATCCACCGGAAGAAGTTCAGGCATTCATCCGGCAACACCCTGAAACATTCGGTAATAAAGTGCCCAAATTGGGCTCGCTTAATTCCGCCCCTTCCCGGCTCACCGAACTTCTGGGTATTGCCTCTTGTCAGGTGGACACTAAAGCCATACGGAAAGCCTACCTTACTCAGATGGTCAGCACCGGCAGTGCCGACGAATTCAGCCGTGCCTGCGCCGAGTCCACATTCCAAAAGCTCCATAACCGCGAAATGGACGCAATCCCAGCGCTGGCGACCTCTGCCGGACAGTGCATACCGGGTATGCGTTGCCATGTCACAACGGACGGCAGGCTGCACATGTGCGAACACGGCGATGAGCACTGGCCGATCGGCAATATCGATAGCGGCCTGGATTACCTACGTATCAAGGCAATTCTGAAAGAATTTCACGAACATTTGCAAACCCGGTGCCAAAACTGTTGGGCAGTCCGCTTATGCAGAAAATGTATCCCGCAACTGGCGGAAGGCTCAAGGTTGTTCCAGTCGAGATTGGTTGAACTCTGCCGGTCGCGGCAACGTTCGCTGGAACAGGATTTGATTGATTATTGCGAGGCGCGGGAACAGAACCCGCACTGTTTTGACACCCTCACTGCAAGTGAGCCGGAAACGCTGTATAAACCCACCTAGGAGAATCAGCATGAAAACCATCGAAAAAACCCATCAGACGCAAAACCCGGTATTGTCGTTGAAGGATTCTACGATTCAGCGCGTATTTGCAGGTACCGGCAAATCTAACGATCCGTTGACTGCTTGCGCCGATGAATGCATATCCGGCACCACCGCCAATACTCAAGCGATGCAGGCAACCATACCTTAACGATTGGCCACGAGGTTTAACCCATTTCCGCTTGCCGGTAATGGGTTAAGCCTGTCGTTTTGGTTTAAGCGGACAAACCGTTTTTTTGATTGACCGCATGTTCTTTCCTCAACGGACAGAAATTTCCACCATCCGGTTCAAGGGTTCCGCTACCTGATCCTCAGTCGGGACTAACAAGTTTGTCTCGCCGTGCGAAGCGATGGTAATCGGCACATGAATATTTTGTTCGACCAGCAATTCTGCAACAGATTTCGCGCGTTTTAAGCCCAATTCTTCGTTGGCTTTTGCATCGCCGGCAGTGTCGGTGTGACCGGTCACGGAAATATCGGCTGCCGGGCGATTGCCAATATTAGCGATGATTTCCGGTATCTTTTGTTTGGATTCAGCGGTCAATTCGGCACCGCCTGTTTCAAAATACAATTGAAAACGTCTGGGTAACGGCGGTTGTGCCGATAGTGCCCCGCTAAAATCTTCTTTGATGCGTTCTTGACTAACCGCAAACAATTCCTCGGAAGAACCGTCCAGTTCCGCAGCATAATTTGCCTGGTCGATAATGTTACTACCTTGATTACCGATAACGATAACTTTGCCGATCGAACCATCGGTATTTTCCAGCAAAGTCACATATGAAGCGGGCGCACAGCCGGAAACCGGCAGACCGGCAGCAAATACCAAGCTTAAACGCAACAGCCCCTGCCGAAAACCGATTTTTTGATTAATAACCATCATGATTCTTCTACCTTAACTAAAAAGCGTGTGCCGCGAACACCAATGAAACCTGAGGGCGTTTTGATGGACACGGATTCGGGTTTAAGCTTGGCAATCACACCGGAAATATAGTGAAGGGTGCCTTTCAGAATATTGGCCGACAATTTCAGTTCTTTTTGGGCTGGCTGGTAAAGAAATTCATCTACCGTTACGCTGGTATTCGGGCCTATAGAAATAATGGTTTCATCCTTGAAAGTGATGCCAATGGAACCGTCATCGCCCGTATCGAGCTGTTCTCCCAACATAATAGGAGAACCTGCTTCGGCTTTTTGCCTGTTACCGGCCATAGTCAGCCAGGCCTCGCCTTTTACCACTTTTACATAACCGATAGATGTGTCATCAGCGTGGGTATTAAGGCCGTAACAAAGCAGTAATAGTGCAATACAATTTCGATAGTTCATCTGGTTTCCTTAATAAAGGGTCAAGTTCGATAACCGGTAATGGTACTATGAAAAAGCGATTTTTGGATAGTTACTATAATGATGCGACAAACTTTTGAACAAAACAGCTCGGGCGGAACCTGATGAAGGTTCCTCCATTCGGAATTGTAGGGGCGAAAAAAATTTTCGCCCCTACTTTCCCGTTTTTTGCTGTCATGATTTGTTGGATAAACTGTCGAGTACTATGATTTGCCAGGCTTGGCGGATCGCCTCTCGGCATCCGCCCTACGGGTCCTGCTCATTTTATCGATTTATTTTACTCTAAGCCTTATGGCGCTTATTTAAGCTGGTTTCTCTTATAATCCAATAGTATGCAATCATAGGATGTGCCGGCGTAAGAAGGCGCATCGATCGCGATTGATGCGCTTCACTACGTTCAGCACATCCTATTTAGGTATAAATCTGTTATTAAGTTATTGTTTATATTTAAGAGTAACCTCTTAAATTAAGTGCCATTCCAACCTCACCTCCTTTACTGGAGTAAAAGCCAAACCGATTGTTTTGCGCTGAAAAAATGTGTTATAAAATGATTGCGAACGATTACAGAGATGGAACCATAACAACAAGCATTAATCTAGAGTTACAATTTGTTTTCGATTTCTCAAGCAGCAGGAAGAACAATTATGCCCTCTAATCCCAACGCATATCGGGTAATTGGCGATGCATTCCGGCAACCCGTCACGGTCCGTTCCCGCAAACCCCGGAGGTTGGTTTTTTTCTTGTCAGTTTTTCTGCCGTTTCTATTGGCGTCGCAAATCTACGTATTCACCCAACCGGCAATTTATGCCAGCGAAGCTTCGCTATTGACCACTGCCGCGACTGATCTCGACCAAACCAGCGCCGATCCGGACCTGCAACATGTTAATATCCAGAAACAATTACTGCTGGGACAAGCCATACTGGAAAAAACCGCTGAACAACTTAAAACCGGTTCCCTTAAATTGTCGGCAAATGACTTAAGCGGCATGTTCGCAGTCTCTCCCATACAAGGTACCAATCTTTTGAAGCTGCGCGCGGAAGGCTCCGAACCGCATGTATTACAAATGGCCGTCAATTTCTGGATCGATGCTTATAGTCAATCAAGAGCTGAATACATTACCGAAAACTCGGACAAGGTACAACAATCCCTGAATGACGAACTGGCGCGAATTGACCGGCAAATCGAGAATAAACGCCAGGAACTGGATACATTTCGCCGGGAACACGATATTCTGTCGGTAGAAAGCGCCGATAATGTCGCTCATGCCCGATTGCAAGGATTAAATGAATCCTTAAATGAAGTCATGGCAGAAGAAATCAAGGCAAAGTCCAAGATCGATGCAATTCATAATGCCTTGGCTCAGCATAAAAACGTTGTGCCTGAAGCCGATACGGAGGCAATAGCCTTATTGACACAACAGGCCGAATTACTTAGAGAAAGACTGCAAGGTCTACGAGCGCAGTATACCGACCAATATATCCAGTTTAACCCTACCCTACGCAAAATTCCGACAGAACTGGCGGAACTCGAAGATAAAATCGCCGGCAAAATCAACAACGGCAAAAGTGTGGCCATTCAAGAGGCTGAAAATAATTACGCAGCAGCTCATCAAGCTGTGCTGGCGACTCAAAATCAACTTGATCAACATAAAAAAATAGTCGCCGACTACACCAGCCAATTTGCCAAACATCAGGCTTTGCAAAAGGAACTGGAAGCGATGGAAACTTTAAAACAGGAGACTAAGCAAAGACTGGTTAACATTGATGTCAAGCAACGACAGAAATATCCGCAGGTGGAAATCATCGATACGGCATCCTTACCAGACAAACCGATCAGACCCGATTACTGGATGGAATCGGCAATTGCTTTCGCTGCCAGCTTGACGATCGGCCTCTTAGCGATCTGGCTTATTGAGTTTTTGCACCGGGAAAACCAGACGCCCGCTATGGAGACTGTATCGATCACGCCCCTGAGTTTTACCAGTCGACAAACCTTAGCCGACTATGGCGCCGCAACGGACCAAATTACCTATTCATCCCGGAAAGTCCTGGAAATCGAAGCTAAACCCCGGGAGTTATCGCGTCAGGAAATAGCAACCCTATTCGGCTCTGCGGATCGGCCTAGCAAGATTATACTGGCATTGTTGCTAAACGGTTTATCTGCGGAAGAAATACTATCCTTAACAACCGATTGTTTTGATCTTGCCTCAAAAATCCTGACCATTCCACTTTCGGCTCGTCAATTGGCTATGACCCAATGCACTGAGGCTTTGCTGACTGCCGCCACCTGGAAACCCGCAGAAGTCAGCGTCGAAGAATTCGACGCCTTGCTTACCTGCTCTGCAATCGATGCCGGTCTGTCCGAGCCGGAGCAAATCAATACGAATACTATCAGCTACTCTTACACCTTATTTCTTATCCGCCAGGGTATAAAGCTAACGGATCTGGCAAAAATAATTGGCCCGATTAGCCCTAGCCGCTTGATGTCATTAGGAAAATTTTCACCGGACTCTCCAGGCTTACCTTTGGAAAGAATCAATAGGGATTATTTAAAAAATTGTCAGGCTGGGTTGTTTTGAGGATATTTAGGGCGCGATAGCCGTATTGCGCCGCAGGTTGCCCACAGATGATTCGGTGCATTACCCGAATCGCTTAGGATTAATGACATGCTTCCTCCTCTAAAGAACCATCGGGGCGGGTCCTGTCAGTTGTTGGATTTTGCAAAACCTGCCTTTCGTTATTTAGCTTTGTTCTTTTATGATTTTTGTCATCGTTTGAATCTTCATCATCCGGCGATACAACTTGTTCCGGTCAACAATAACATCAAGCCTCGTCCACACATTTGGCTTCGATCTTCAAAATTAACTTGCTAATCAGGATTTTTTTATGACTATCTTTCCAAAGCCTTTAAATTTCCATTCATACAGCTTATTTATCGTTTTTTTTATTTTTTCGCTATTTCTTGATACGGCGGCATTTTCTTCACCGAAAACGGAACGAATCCCTAGCCGTTCGCTTGAAAATTTTCGCGATTTGACTGCTGCGATGCAACCTGGGGAATGGCTAGAACTTCCGGGGACTATTAATCAAGTCTTTGTCGATAAAGAAAAAACACAAGGAGAAGGGGAAATAATCGGTCCGGTGGCCGTCATTATCGCCTGGAACGGAGCCGCATGGGATAATGATTGCGGCTATTTTCTAGGCGGCGGACATCAGGACTATGGCGGTAATGAAGTGTATAGTTACTGCTGGGAAGGAAAACGGCCTTTTCACTGGGAAGTTTTAATGCCTCCATCGAAATCGGATCCCAACGATCATAGCCCATGCCCACATCCTAAGGAAGGACCGCGCGCATATCATACCTATGACGGGATCATTTACGTACCGGATACGAAAAGTATCTTTATATGGGGTTCCGTTGGTTATTGCCGAGGCGGTTTTGTTCCTACCGACGAGGTCCCCGAACTTATCCTTGAACCGAACCCAAAGTGGAATCTTCATCCAAAGGGACAAGGACCTTTCCAGCAATTCGCCCATACAGCTTATAACGACAGGAACGGACAGGTTTATCTTTGGGAGGGTAAGCGGCAAGTCTACATCTTTGACCCGAAGAGCCTGAAGTATGAAGGTTCCGGGGAAGGCACCGCCGATTACGGCTCGACTGCAAATTTGATCTACGACAACCCGCGCAATGTGTTATGGGCAATAGTAAATCAAGGTCTTTTTCAATTTGTGCTTGGCCCTAAGGGTGAAGTACTGGCATTCAAAAAAATTATCGATGCCGACCAATTCCCGGCGGGTTTGTCCGGTACCGATGGAATGGAGTTAAGAAAGGGTAAATTGTATTTTTGGTCCGGTAACACTACAGTTCATACATTCGACCCGGAAAGCGGCAAATGGTCAAGCTATTCAGCAAACAAGGGACCCGGAAATGCTACGAGGAATGGCATATTCAGTAAATGGCACTACATAGAAAAATACGATGTATTTGTGGGAGTCTCTCATCATTTACAAGGCATGTGGGTATGGAAACCCTCAGAAGGCGAGTCTCCGCAAGATACCCGGCAAATTTCTCTTTGTAAAGCCGATGGTGAGTCCTGTGTGAATCACAAGCTATTAAGTTCTGCACTTTATGAGATCAAACCCGGATCGACGCTTAAATTTTCTTCGGCTCATTACATTGACAGTGCAGTTATTATTGGAAATGATCTAAAATTTATCGGCGAAACGGGCGCTTCAATTCAAGGTATTGTCGCTGAAAAAGCGACTTTTGTTGCTGCCGGGAATGATTTGGTTTTCGATAATTTGAACGTTACCTTGCCCGACGGCGCGGAAACCGCCAATGAGGCATGTTTCCGGGGCGAAGGAAAGAATCTTACACTGCTCAATATCAATTGCCACGATATGCAAATGGGCGTAATCGGCGGGAAGGGAACACTCACTATCGAACATAGTAAATTCGAAAATTCCGGTTTGAATGGTAATGCCGATCTTGGGCATATGGTCTATGCCTGTTCAAATGGCGAATGCCCCGATGGCAGTTTAGTCATTCGCGATAGCAAATTTGTGAGAATGGGCGTCAATCGCCCAGGTCATGGCATTAAAAGCCGAGCACCTAAAAACTTGATCGAAAACGTTGTCATTGCAGGAATCGATTCTCATTCCGGGCGCGCAATAGATATTTCTCAAGGTGGAGATACCATTATCAGAAACGTCGTCATGCAACTTGGACCCAATAGCGATAATGAAGATTTTATCGGCTTAGCTATGGAAACAAAAAATTTCCCTATCCATACGAATAATAAAACACTGATAGAAAACGTGATTGCTATCTGTGATCAACCGAAGCCCTGCGACTTTATTCGTTATAACGGCGCCGCGCCAAAATTAAACAACATTGTTCTTATAGGCAATTTTAAATTTTATGATGACCAATATCCGATATCAAAAGAAGGCATTAAAATTTATCGCAACCGAGCCGAAGCAGGACTGAAAGACTATCCGTACATTCCTGAAAAATGGATGCAGATTAATACAGCAAATTAAATTATCGACAATGTATGGTTAACCTGATTCTCTACACGATTGAATTGAAATTTTTATGAAAACATCAATACCAAATCTTATGACGAATCGGCGAATGTTGCGCTTATTTTCTCTTTGGGCGATATTCGGGATTTTGCTGTTAAGCGCTGAGTCTTTAAGCGCAAGCCCACGCCAAAGTCCTTGGGAAAATTTCGCCAACGGATTTATCGAAACTTACTTTACCTTCCACCCGCCGTTTGCTGCTCAGGCCGGACGGCATGAATTCGATGGCGGTATTCCCGATTGGAGTCCTACCGGTCTGAACAAGCAGCAGCAGTGGCTGGAATCCGAAAAAGCAAAGGCGACCGGATATGAGACGGATCGGTTGAGCGATTCAGAACGTTTTGAACGTCTATATTTGATTGCTGTGATTAAACAAGATTTATTCTGGTTACAGACCGCTCAGTCCCCTTATAAAAACCCCATATATTACTCCGAAGCACTGGACCCCAATCTCTATGTGAGTCTAACCGTACGCTCCTGCCGAACAACGGCTGCGCGCTTTCGTCAAATACGCACGGAACATACCAAAAGCCGCTACGCAGATTCGCAGCAATCTTCGTCAACCACTCCCACGTTCTTATGTCGATGTCGGCAAAACCTTGTTTAGCGGCTTGGCCAAGTTTTATGAAAACGACGCTACAGCAGCCTTTGCGTCGGTAGCCAACCGGAAATTACAGCAGGAATTTATACAGGCGCGGCAGCAGGCAAGCAAGGCTATGTTAGCACTGGCTGACTGGTTGGAAAGCCAACGAGTTAACTCTACTGATGACTTTGCTTTGGGCAGCAACCTTTTCCGTGAAATGCTGAGCGCAACGGAAGGTATTGATGTGCCTTTGGATGTTCTGGAAAAAGCCGGAAGGGCAGACCTTGAGCGGAATCTTGCGGCACTAAGGGAGGAATGCGGCCGATATCTGCCTGGGCTGCCTCTGGCGAACTGCGTCGAGAAGGTGGAAACGCAAAAACCTTCGCTCGGACCGGTCGCCGAAGCCCGCAAACAACTTGTTACATTAAAGTCCTTTATAGAGAAACAGCGGATAGTATCGATTCCAAGCGGCAGCAACGATGCATCCGTGTCCGAATCGCCGGCATACAAACGTTGGAACACCGCTTATATTGACATTCCCGGTCCATTTGAAACCGGTCTTCCGGCCATTTATTATGTAGCCCCCCCTGATCCTAATTGGAGTGCGGCAGATCAGGCTGCTTATGTACCCAGTCATGCCAACCTGCTGTTTATATCCGCACATGAAGTATGGCCCGGTCATTTTTTGCAAAATTTACATGCCAGATCGGCCAGTTCAAAGCTAGGTCAACTTTTCAGCAGCTATGCCTTCTCCGAAGGCTGGGCTCATTACTCGGAAGAATTGATGTGGGAAGCCGGCCTGAATGCGGGGGATGGCGAGACCCACATAGGCCAGTTATTGAATGCCCTGATCCGAAATGTCCGCTTCCTTTCTGCCATCGGTCTGCACACTCAGGGCATGTCTATCGAAACTTCGGAGCAAATGTTTCGGGAGTTAGCCTTTCGCGATGTTGGCAACGCTCGCCAACAGGCCGCGCGCGGCACCTTTCGACCCCGCTTATCTTAATTACACCCTGGGTAAGCTCATGATACGAAAACTACGGGAAGACTGGACTGCCACACGAGGCGGACGAGCCGCCTGGCAAGCTTTCCACGATGCGTTTTTATCTTATGGCGCCCCGCCGATTCCCTTAGTTCGCAAGGCGATGTTACCCGGCGATAGCGGTTCCGAACTTTGAAGGCACTCACAACGGATAGATTGTCAGATTTTGAAACCCGGATATAATCAAACAAGTTAACCTAAACGCTAACGACTAATGATTATGGATATGCAGCTACTCAGCTGTCACCTGACGATATCTTTATACAACAACTTGGAATTACGCTGATAGTTGTAGGCGTTTCGCATCGTGACCGGTAAATCGGACACTTCGCAAGACATGAAGCCGCGTTCCACAAACCAATGCAGGGTTTGCGTAGTCCGGACAAACAGGCGCTTAACGCCTTGTTTTTCTGCAATTTCGTACAAATATTCAAGCAAACTATTACCGCGTTCGCCTTTTTGATAATCGGGGTGTACAGCCAGACAAGCTATTTCGGCACAGTTGCTATCCGGAATAATGTGAAACGCGATGCACGCAATAATCAAGGCATCGCGATCAATGACAATATAGTCGCCAATCTGCATTTCCAGATTTTCTCTGGATCGTTTCACCAGAATGCCTTGCTGCTCCAGCGGTTTAATCAATTCCATAATACCGCCGATATCCTCCAATGTTGCCGGACGTATCATTTCAAAATCGTTCGAACTGATCAACGTACCGATGCCATCGCGGGTAAACAGTTCCAACAGCAAAGCACCGTCAACATGACGATTGATCAAATGTGTGCGCTGTACGCCCTGCTGACAGCACTGCATCGCAGCAAACAGGGAGCGGGCTATGGTATCCGGTAATCCGGGTCTTTGCTGCAATAAGAGACCGGCCTGAACTGTGGTCAATTGCTGAATAGGGCTTTGATCGAACGGTGACAGACAGTTTTGCTCCGTCAGCAAAATCAGTTTATCGGCTTGTAAAGCAATGGCCACTTCGGTAGCGACTTCCTCGGCAGAGAGATTAAATACCTCGCCGCTAGGCGAGTAACCGACAGGGGAAATCAGTACCACATTGTTTTGATCCAACTGCTGATGTATCGCTTGACTATCGATTCGTCTGACTTTGCCGGTAAAGCAGTAATCGATGCCATCCAGAACGCCCAAAGGTTTTGCAGTGACAAAATTCCCGGAAGCGACCCGAATTTTGGCGCCGGCCATGGGTGAACCGGACACGCCCATGGAAAGCAAGGCTTCGATTTTCAACCCGTACCAAACCGGCAGCCTGTTTTACGTATTGCAAAGTGGCGGTATCGGTAATTCGCAAATGATGATGAAACTTAGGGGTATCGCCTTGCTGATGTAAGCGTTCATCGATTTGCGAACGTATGCCGTGAACTAGCACCAACCTTATCCCTAAGCTTCTCAGCAAAGCGAAATCGTGGATCAGTTTATCGAAACTGGGCTCGGTAACCGCTATGCCGCTGAAAAAAATGACGAAAGTACGGTTGCGGTGGGCGTGTATATACGGGGATGAAGCCCGGAACCAGTTGACAAAGTCGTTTTGTGAAATCATGTTGTGAGTTAACCGACTGATGATGGGAGCTTGTTAGACTGTTAACAAAAATGCAACTATACCAAATTAATAATACCAACAACACAATCCCCCCATTCTCGGATAAACTCTCTCAACATCTAAAATTTACATTTAACTATTGCATGAACTTTGCCATTACCGCGACCGACCGTTTTTTAGGCGTATTCGATGCTTTTGTGTGTGCCGGCTGGAAACCCTTAAAGTTGTTTACAGTGCCGATGACGCATCCTTTATCCAATCAGCAAGCTGTTATCACTTATGCACAAAAGCATAATGCAGCCATTCAATTATCGCGGATGACAGAGTTAGATCTGGCAAGTTTACGTGATCAGGGTTGCGATGTATTGATTGTTGCCAGTTACGACTGGAAAATTTTAGACTGGCGTCCGTTTTTAAAATATGCGGTCAACTTCCATTCATCGCCGCTTCCGGATGGTCGAGGCCCCTACCCCGCTTCGCGTGCCATTCTTGAGAAAAGAGATTTTTGGGGAGTAACCTGCCATCAGGTCAGTTCTAAAATCGATGCCGGGGATATTCTCGCCTGCGATACCTTTGCCTTGCAACCCGACGAGTGTCATGAAAGCATTGACCTCAAAATTCAAATGTCAGCCAAACGCCTTGCAAGTAAAGTAGCTGGTAATTTCGTCGAACTTTGGCAGCAAGCCAAGCCGCAACCGACCGGGAATTACTGGCAAAAAACCACGGTAGCCGAAAGAGTCATCGATTTTTCAAAACCGGTCAAACACATCATGCGCCACATCCGCGCCTTCGGCAGCACCGAAAGTCTGGCAAAAATCAATAATAACTGGTTTGTGGTGAAACGGGCAGTCGGCTGGACCGAATCGCATCAGCTTATGCCCGGCCATGTTCCGCATGTGTTTAACCGCTCGATAGTGGTAGCAGCCTCGGATGGCTACATCGGACTGCTTGATTGTGACCATGTACCGCCTAATGTGGTTTCGGAACTGGAAGCAGACATTAAAAAGGTGTCATAAGCATTTATATTTTTTTATTCCTTTTAGCCATCAGAACCACGAGAACTTATGAAAATCGCCACAGACCGCATTGACAACGCCGTGCTGGCCCTGATGTATCTTGGTCTACATGATCATGAGCGGACCTGGAAAGGCTTTGATTGGGATGCAATGAATAGGCTCTATGAAAAAGGACTGATTTCCAATCCTGTCAATCAAACCAAATCGGTTGGCCTTTCCGAGGAAGGCAGGCGTCGTTCGGAGCAATTGTTTCTGGAAATGTTCGGCGTTGACAATGAATAGTTAGCCGTACTACATACCTGCTTACAGGGCAATATGGGCGAAAAATTGTTCGCCCATACTTTCCCGGTTTTTGGCTGTCATGGTTTTTTGGATGAACTGTCTGGTATTTTGTTGTCCCAGGTTTGGCGGATCGCCTATCGGCATCCGCCCTACGAGCTTTGCCGATAGGCAAGACCAACCAAAGCAGCCATAATAAGCGCTTCGAAATTTAGGCTAGACCGCTAAAGTGCAAAAACCTTTCAATATCCAAAGCAGCTATCAGCCGGCCGGCGACCAACCAACTGCAATCCGGGAACTGGTGGAAGGCATTAACGACGGCGAAGTGCATCAAACCCTTCTGGGGGTAACCGGTTCCGGGAAAACTTTTACCATTGCCAATGTTATCCAGCAAACTCAGCGTCCGGCGATGATCATGGCACCGAATAAAACCCTGGCGGCACAGTTGTACGGCGAAATGAAGGAATTTTTTCCGGAGAACAGCGTTGAGTATTTCGTGTCCTATTACGACTATTACCAGCCGGAAGCCTATATACCCGCATCGGATACCTTTATCGATAAAGACGCTTCTCTGAACGAACATATCGAACAAATGCGCTTATCGGCCACTAAGGCTTTGCTGGAACGCCGCGACACCATCGTGGTCGCTACTGTTTCGGCCATTTACGGTTTGGGCGAACCGGAATCCTATTTTAAGATGGTGTTGCATCTGGTACGCGGCGACCTGATCAATCAGCGCGATATTTTACGGCGGCTGGCGGAAATGCAATATACCCGTAACGACACCGAACTGCGCCGCGCCACTTATCGGGTACGTGGCGAGGTGATTGATGTGTTTCCGGCCGAGTCGGAAGAACAGGCTTTGCGCATTGAGTTGTTTGACGACGAAATCGAACGGCTGTCAATGTTCGATCCACTGACTGGGGAAGTGCTGCATCGTATCGCTCGCTTCACCCTTTACCCAAAAACCCATTATGTCACGCCGCGCGAGCAGCTTTTATCGGCTGTAGAGAAAATCAAAATCGAATTGGCCGAACGGCTGGCAGTACTTCGCGACAACAACAAATTGGTTGAAGCACAACGGCTTGAGCAACGCACCCTGTTCGATATCGAGATGATTATGGAAGTGGGCTATTGCTCGGGAATCGAAAATTATTCCCGGCATCTTTCCAGTCGTACCGAAGGTGAATCGCCGCCGACCATGTTCGATTATTTGCCGAATGACGCGCTGCTGATCATTGATGAAAGTCATGTTACCGTGCCGCAAATCGGCGCCATGTATAAAGGCGACCGCTCCCGCAAGGAAACCCTGGTGGAATACGGTTTCCGCTTGCCGTCGGCGCTGGATAACCGGCCGCTGAAATTCGAGGAATTCGAATTAAAAACCGCACAACGCATTTATGTGTCGGCGACACCGGGGCCTTATGAAAAAACGCACTCCGGTGCAGTGGTGGAGCAAGTAGTCCGCCCGACCGGTCTGGTCGATCCCTTGGTGGAAGTACGTCCGGCTACCACTCAGGTTAACGATTTGCTCTCGGAAATACATAAAAGAATAGCGGTAAAGGAACGGGTGCTGGTAACCACCCTAACCAAGCGTATGTCGGAAGATTTGACCGATTACCTAATGGAACACGGCATTAAGGTGCGATATCTTCATTCCGACATCGAAACTGTTGAGCGGGTGGAGATTATCCGCGACTTGCGTCTGGGGGTGTTTGATGTATTGGTTGGTATCAATCTGTTACGGGAAGGCCTGGATATACCGGAGGTGTCCTTGGTGGCTATTCTGGATGCCGACAAGGAAGGTTTTTTAAGATCGCAGGTCTCTCTGGTGCAAACCATAGGCCGCGCAGCGCGTAACGTCAATGGCAAGGCTATTTTATACGGCGATAAAATCACCCGCTCCATGCAAACAGCGATCGACGAAACCGAGCGCCGCCGCAACAAACAGCGGATATTTAATCTTGAACATAATATCCAGCCGAAAACCATCTTTAAATCGGTGACAGATATTCTGGAACTGTCTATTCCCGGCTCAGGCGGTTCTATAGCCAGTGCTAGGGCCAAGGTGGCTGAAACCGCTGCTGAATATAAAGCGTTGACACCGAAACAATCGGCAAAAATGTTAAAACAATTGGAAGATAAAATGTACAGCCACGCCAAAAACCTGGAATTTGAAGAAGCGGCACGGGTAAGGGATCAAATCAAATTATTGCAGGCTGAGATGGCGATTTAAAGGCTAAGCAGTCCCGCATTCCTGTAGGATGTGCTGAGCGACAGCGAAGCGCATCAATCGCGAAAGATGCGCCTTCTATCGTCTACTACAAGGTTTCAAAAAAAACGCGCATAACAAGAAACAACCAAAAAATGAAAATCGAACAGTTAAACGAAACACCGGCAAACCATGAATAACGAATATAACGCCGCAGCCATTGAAGTGTTAACCGGTCTGGAACCGGTACGAAAACGCCCCGGCATGTACACCGACACCACTCGCCCCAACCATCTGGTACAGGAAGTCGTGGATAACAGCGTCAACGAAGCGCTGGCAGGCCACGCCGATACTATCGACGTGATTTTGTTCAAGGACGGTTCCGTATTTGTCAAAGATAACGGTCGCGGCATGCCGGTCGATATCCATCCCGAACAGGGCATTCCCGGTGTAGAAGTTATCCTGACGCAACTGCATTCCGGCGGTAAATTTTCAAACAAAAACTATCAATTTTCCGGCGGCCTGCACGGTGTCGGCGTCTCTGTGGTCAATGCCTTATCGGAAAAACTTAAAATTGAAGTCAAACGCGGCGGAGGGGTTTACGAAATGAGTTTCGCCAGCGGCGAAAAAGTCAGTGAATTGCAACAAACCGGCACGGTCGGCAAGAACAACACCGGCACCAGCCTCCACTTCTGGCCGGATGGCAAATATTTCGATTCCAACCGGATATCGGTATCGAAACTAAAACATGTGCTTCGCGCCAAGGCGGTCTTATGCCCCGGTTTAAAAATCTCGCTAAAATCCGAACCGACCGAAGAACAATTCGAATGGTGTTACCAGAACGGGTTGCAGGAATATTTGCTGGATAGAGTCGGTGATGTAGAAATCTTCCCACAGCAGCCATTCATGACCAATATGGCTGCCAGCACCGAAGCCGTGGAATGGGGTATTGTCTGGACAGGGGAAAGCTTGCCGGAAAGTATCACCGAAAGTTACGTGAATCTGGTCCCCACCGCCCAGGGCGGCACCCATGTAAACGGTTTACGTGCCGGATTAACCGAGGCCATGCGCGAATTTTGCGAATACCGCAACCTGCTACCGCGCGGGGTTAAAATTGCGCCGGAAGATGTCTGGGAAACCTGTCACTTTGTATTATCGGTAAAACTGGAAGATCCGCAATTTTCCGGCCAAACAAAAGAACGGCTTAGCTCCCGCGAATGCGTGACCTTCGTTTCCGGCATCGCCAAAGACAGTTTTAGTCTATGGCTGAATCAGCATCCGCAGGAAGGCGAGAAAATCGCCGAAATCATTCTGGCCAGCGCCCAAAAACGCCTGAAAGCCGGAAAAAAAATCATCCGCAAAAAAATCACCAGCGGCCCTGCCCTACCCGGCAAACTGGCCGATTGCTCGGCGCAGGATATTACACGTACCGAACTGTTCCTGGTGGAGGGCGATTCGGCCGGCGGTTCGGCGAAACAAGCCAGAGACCGCGAATTTCAGGCCATCATGCCGTTGCGCGGCAAGATTCTCAACACCTGGGAAGTAGACTCGTCGGAAGTCATGGCCTCGCAGGAAGTCCACGATATTGCGGTCGCCTTGGGCATTGAACCGGACAGCCACAATCTGCAAAACCTGCGGTACGGCAAAATCTGTATTCTGGCCGACGCCGATTCCGACGGCAACCATATCGCCACCCTGATATGTGCGCTGTTTTATCGGCATTTCGCCGCGCTGGTTCGGGCTGGACATGTGTTTGTCGCCATGCCGCCGTTGTACCGGATAGACATCGGGAAAAAAGTCTTTTACGCGCTGGATGAATCGGAACGCCAAGGCGTGTTAGCACGCATCGAAGCCGAAAAATTGACCGGAAAGGTCAACATCCAGCGCTTTAAAGGCTTAGGGGAAATGAATCCTTCGCAATTACGCGAAACCACCATGAACCCCGACACTCGCCGCCTGGTGCAATTAACCGTTTCCGAAAACGATGAAACTTTCGAACAAATGGACTTGCTTCTGGCAAAAAAGCGTTCCGGTGACAGGAAGACTTGGCTGGAAGACAAGGGTAATTTGGCTGAGATATAATTGTGGCAGCTTAGCGTACCTTGGTACAAACGCTGGCGTTTTTTGATCACGCCACTTGGCAAATATTCGGGGCTCATTTTACTCAGCACGAAAAGCCGGCCCCGGCAAAATTCAACTTGCTGGCATAACATAGACGCTTGAAGAAATAGAAGAAGTAATAGTCTGCATGTTTTCGTTGTTTCTTAAATAACGGCCGCGTCTCCGTTCAGCAGAGCGTTTATTAAAGCTTACGTTGACAAGTTGATTATAGTTGTTTCTGCGTTCATTACCCCAAATACGGTGATTGTAATCTCTAAGCATCGCAACGCTTTTTTTAAAGCGCTTTTCAGTTAACTTTTTAATGGCCTCCTCGCCACCTTCCGCCATAGGCTTGATGTGAACTAAGCCATGAAATTCGAATGCCTGAGTATCCTTATTTTGTAGCGCAAAGATCTCTGCATTTAAAACCAATTCAGATGAAAAAAACGGTTCGCCCTTTAATTCCGAACATACGAAATCGGTTATTTCTCTGGGGAGAGTATTTGCAGGAATATTTCTGATAAAAATGATCATGGTCGAATCCCCTAGCTATAAAATGGAAACACTCAGATTTACTGACGGTTTCTTATTGATTGTGAAGAATAATTTCTAGTCCCGCTTATAGCGAATTCTGGCCTTATACGCTAAACAAGATCCGGTTTCTATACGGGCATTACCGGTCGCACCGAATCGCGCTACGTTCTTCAAGGATTAAGATCGGTTAAATGTTAACCGACAGCTATTTGATCGGACGATTCCGAGCCAATCCTTGCTAACGGTTAATCAGTGTAGAAACATGTTTGTTAGCATCAAAAGCCACTTTCGGCTAAAATCTCAAATGTTAAGAGTTATATAGACACTTGATGAATACTTTATTAGACGTAAATTAAAATTAGATTAAATAATCAAAAACTCCATTATTTAATCCAACTCGGTTTTTCCGGAAGGACACGAGTCAGCAGGTTTCTTGTCAAGAATAAGCAGAGTCGAACAGCGTGAGGCTAAACCCGGAAGCCAGCTATTAGCAGCCTATTCTTATTCCAAAGAATGACAATAACCGGAATACAGCCCCAAGCGATTGATTAATGGCAAGCATAATATTTTTTCAGCGTATGATGAGAACCATAAGCAGTAGATTTGAACATGCTCTGACTATACGTTACCTTTTAACACCACTAGCCGCCTACTTGATAAATTAGTCCCTTGACAAACGGAAACGCAAGTAAACTGTTAATTCGAGCCGTTCAACCGGCGGCAAATCGACAAAATCAAAGCGTTCTTTTACGCATTGCGATCTAAACACTTATAGAAAAACAGATTTGTGGCAACTATGGACTTGGCTTTAACCACCGGACTGTAAGATGACATTCAAAAATATATTTACGTTAAAATCCCTGATAATTTTTGGTTTTGTCATTGCCGTTTTCCCGCTTTTACTTGGCGCAATGTATGCCGCTTTAGTGATGAGGGATACGGCAGCACTCAACAGATCCATTAATTTTCAAGTATTTGAGCAAACAAAAACCGTTGGGCTGGTTTTGCAGAAGTCTTCCGAAATTGAACGTAAAGCCCGATTGTTCGTTTTGCTGTCCGACCCTTCCCTAAGAGAACCGTATGACCTGGAGTCCTACGAAACTGCACGGGCCGGATTCAAAAGGGCATTGAATGAGTTGTTGATATTAACCATTGACAACAAAATAACGCTTTTGGCCGACGAACTTGCAGAAAAGGAAAACCTGATTTATCAACAGATCATAGGCTCTGCAAATCAGAAGAACCCTAACTGGCCAGTTGACGAAGCATTTCTGGCTTTGCGCGAATCTTCAAATACGCTTTCGAAGGAATTCGAGAAATTAGTCGATCATCAGTTTAATGATCTTAACCAAAAGTCTGAATCCCTAGAGCAGGCGCTTTTATTAAAAGGCGCGATATTGCTGTTGATATCGTTAACTTCTATCGTATTTTTGCTTAGGATGATTTCGCGTTCGATGGGACAGCTAAATCTCTCGATTTGCCGATTGGGCTCAGGTGATTTATCAAAAGCTATACGGATCAGCGGCCCGGCGGATTTACGCTTTCTTGGCAATTACCTTGAATGGTTACGAATGCATTTGTTGGGTTTAAAAATTTCCAAACAACAATATATGCAGAATGTCGCCCGCGAAATCGAAGAACCTCTGGAGATAGTCAGACAAAGCGCAGCTCAATTACTAAACCTGCTGAACGATGTAAAAACAAATAGTTCTAAAGAAGAATGCGCATTGCTGCTCTCTGCCAATGTAAAAAAACTAACCTCGGTATCTGATGAATTACTTCGATATGCCCAAATAATATCCGCCCCGGAAATACAACATAAGCAGATCGTTAATATGGCTGATTTGATCGATTCAGTGATAGAAGAATATCAATCCGATTTTAAGGCCAAATCGCTTTCCCTTAAAAAATTGGTCAAACCGGTCGAGATTTCCGGCATTACTTCGCAATTGCGCTGTATTATGGAACAACTGCTTGCCAATGCAGTGAAATTTTCGCCGATGAACGGTGAAATACGCATCATTTTGCGCGATTCAGGCATTTTCATGGAACTTGAAGTCGAGGATGAAAGCCCTGGTATAGCCGCCGATGAGCGCTCGTATGTGTTCGAACCCTTTTTTCGGGGCAAGGCCAACCAGTCCGGTGACATGTTTGAAGGCTCCGAACTAGGTTTGTCCATAGTCAAAGAATATGTGCTTAACCACCAAGGCAACATTGCTATTATCGAAACCAAAGACGATCAACATGGAACCCGCATTCGGGTTCGAATTCCAATAGCAACTAAGATTTGAAGAATACATGCTGTCATTAAATATGAAATTAATAACCCTAATGACCATTTTGACTCTACTGAACGGGTGCGCTTTGTTTGAAACCGAAGTCAAAGAAAATCCCGTCATACCTGATATCGTACCCATCGTCCGGTCCGAGTTGGATGAATTACTTGAATTCGGAGCTGATATGGCCGGCAAACCGTCTCCCGTACGTGCCGATCAGTGCCGTTCTTTACTGAAACGGCAAAAAGAATCGCCGGATACTCGCATTCAATTACAACTGATGGTAGGTCGCTTGCTCTCCGACGCCTGTGGCGATATTCCTAAAATTATTGATGGGGTCGCAGCAATTCCGAAAGAAAAACTAACTGATGATAAATTACAAAATTTGCTAACCATACAGATGGAAGCCTTAAAAGTTTTGAACACTCAGTCGAAAAAACTCGGGACTCTGGAGCGTAAACAAAAAAACCTGCAAACCCTTATCGAATCAAAGGAACACGGGGTATCGAAATCGGAAGAATCCCGCTTGCTGCGAGAAAAGTTGAAAGCAATCAGAACCATGGAAAAACAACTGGATGAAAGCGCCGAGGGCAATTAGATATCATGTTTCATCTCCGGTTGGCATTGGTTATTATCGTCTCGTTCGGTTTTGTCCTGTTTCTTGGAGTTGCACTTTATTGGGGTTCCAATCAAGTTGTCCTGTATTTTCAACGCTGCCAAATCGCCTATGAGACATTCGATGAATATGAACGTTTGTCTCAGGAGGCCTATCGTCATTTCAAACAGCACATGGATCGGGTGATAAACAAAACTGCAATAGCTGAAGCTGACGTGGAGATATCCAAAAATCGTCTCTACGAAGCGATGGATGATCTAAGAAACACTTCGATAAAGACACAAATTCGCGGAGATCACACTGAAAGATGGCAGGATAAACGTGCAGAGTTACAAAGAGTAGCTTACCTCACGGCTTTTTTGGAATCCGGCGAATATCGCTTTAAGGAAGTTGAAAAGCTTTATCAACAGGGTAAGCGCGAGCAGGCAATACAAGCACTTTATAAATTTTCGAAAGAAGAAATCGACGGTAAATTTCAACCATTAATTGACGCTGCCATTACTGCTGAACGCGAAAAAGCCAGAATAACCCAGGGAGAACTGGAAAGTTTGATTAGAAAATCCCGGTGGATTGCGACACTAACCGCGTTATCTGCGACTATATTCAGCCTAACCTCAGTCATTTTACTGCTTCGCGGTGTCAGAAAACCTATTGCAGCCTTGATGAAAGGGACTGATCAAATAGCAACCGGCAATCTCAACTATCGTATAAACTTGGATACTGGAGACGAATTTGCCTATCTTGCCACGCACTTCAATCAAATGGCGCAGGAACTTGGGCATCAGCAATATAAGCTACGCGAAGGACGCGCGTTGTTGGAAAATAAAGTGGCTGAACGTACAGCCAAACTGAACCAATTAAATGAAGAACTCCAGCAGATGGATGTTGCCAGACGTGAGTTTTTGGCCGACATCAGTCATGAACTCCGCACTCCGATTACTGTCATTCGCGGAGAAGCCGAAGTCACCCTTCGGGAAGATACACATGATATTGAAGTGTATAAGGACGCTTTACAACGTATAGTTGATCTTTCCATGCAATTGGGAAAATATGTTAACGACCTGTTATTTCTAGCCAGAGCAGAAACTGCAAACATGCAATTCGAATGGCGGAACCTGAATCTTACCCAGCTAGTGATCAACAGCGTCGAAGATTTTCATGTTCTGGCCCAGGAAAACTCGATTTCGGTTTCCTTGGATGCCACCCGCGAGGCAATATGGGTACGCGGAGATAAACAACGGCTTCGGCAAGTGTTATTCATTCTGGGTGACAATGCTTGCCGATATTCGAATCCTGGCGAACATATCGCTGTTTCTTTATGGCGAGAAGGAAATGTGGCAAAATTAAAAGTTGAAGATCACGGTATAGGCATACCCAACGAAGATTTGGAACGTATTTTCGACCGCAACTTCCGCAGTAAAAATGCCCGCCGTTCCAGACAGGACGGCTCAGGTCTCGGTCTACCGGTGGCCAAAGCCATCCTCGTTGCCCACAGCGGCCGAATCGAGGTAGCCAGCAACGAAAATTACGGCTCGACTTTCACGCTCACTTTGCCATTGATATCGGCTAACCAGGATAAACTTTCCTATGAATGAAAATCACCTTACACCATACAGTAGCCCTACGGATATCGGCTACAAGCGCATCCTGCTGGTAGAAGACGATGAACGTATCGTCAATTTCGTACAGCGCGGACTTAAAACCGAAGGCTATACGATCGAAGTGGCCAATAGCGGACAGTTTGCTATCGATCTGGCTACCGCTCGAAAATTTCAAGTTATAGTGCTTGATTTAGGCTTGCCGGATTTGAATGGCAAACAAGTTTGCGAGCAATTACGAAATATTGGCGTCGTAACCCCGGTGCTGATGCTAACAGCCAGAGACACCTTGCAGGATAAGGTCTCCGGCCTACGCTCAGGCGCCGACGATTATATGACGAAGCCATTCGCTTTTGAGGAACTACTGGCACGTATCGAAGCGCTGATGCGCCGGCATGGCGGCGAGACCCAACAAGATTCGCAAGAATTACGCATCGCTAATCTGGTATTAAATACCGAAACTCACGAAGTATGGCGCGGCGATACCCGAATTGAACTGACGCCTAAGGAATTTTCGATGCTGGAATGCTTTATGCGGATGCCGGGGCGGGTTTTGAGCCGGACTCGGATTCTTGAGCGGGTGTGGGGGTATGATGCCGACCCTTTAACTAACGTGGTGGATGTTTATATCCGCCAACTTAGACGGAAAATTGATGATGAGCATGAGTTGAAGTTGTTTAAGACTGTTAGGGGGTTTGGGTATAAGTTGGAGGGGGTGGATCAATAAAATAATTTAGAGTATCCTTTCTTGATTACGGTGAAATAATTATATTTTGTTGTGTGATAGTTTCCTTCCACAGACCCTTTAAACTTAGCCAATGTTTTGAGGAATTCCTTGATAGATGACAGCACTACCCATAGCAGTCACCTCAGCCAAGGAGATACCCAGAAAAATAATCTTTAAATCAATTAGTTCAATTGTGTTCCTTATAACTCTATGAATTCATTTTAGACTATCAGTTTCTAACAATATCTGAGAATTTCTCAAGCTATATTTTCTTTTTATTGATACACATTATTTAAAACAATTCTCGATCGCTTCCAAATAACAATTGATCACGATAGTCTCATCAAATTCTCGTTCGGCTTTCCACCGTCCCATTCTACCCATCTCGTCCCGTTGCTGAGGATCTAAAATGATCATCTGATGCATTTTTTGCGCTAAATCAATAGCATCTTTTGGTTTGCACAAAAATCCATTTACACCATCATCCACAACATCGCGACAACCAGCCATATCAGTGGTTATAATCGGTTTGCCCATCGCAGCGGCCTCCAGCAAACATCGAGGAGTGCCTTCACGATAATATGAGGGTAAAACCACGCAACTGGCCTCAGTCAAAAATGGTTTAACATCATCGGTTGTACCGATATAATGAACCACACCCTCATTAACCCAAGCCGACATCTGTTCATTAGAAATCGCAGTGGGATTCTGTACATCCAAAAAACCGAGCAAATTAAATTCAACATCGGGAAAATTATGTCGCACAATTCGAGCGGCATTGACAAACTCTACCACCCCCTTATCTTTTAGCATCCTTGCCACAAGAAGAAAACGGAATGAAGCCTCTTTTAAAGGAGGTACTGGAGCCGGCTGAAAAGCATGAAGATCAATTCCAGAACCAGGTAATCTTGAAACCTTATCTGCGGCGACCAATTTTGCGCCTACAAACAAACCCAAATCTTCATTATTCTGAAAAAACACCCATCGAGAACGTGATAACGCTGCTCGATATAACCAGCATACTAACCTTGTCAACCAATTTTCCGTAATGAAAACAGTTCCCAAGCCGGCGATATTATTTACTACAGGAATCCCTAAAACATGAGCAGCCAGAGAACCATAGACATTCGGTTTGATGGTATAGCCTAAATACACATCTGGTCGCTCTTTCCGAAATAAACGAACAAACCGTAAAAACAACAATAAATCCCTTACAGGATGGGTACCCTTATTATCCATTGCCAAAGGCATAAATCGGCAGCCCAATTCCGTTATTCGAGAATCATATTCATCCGATGGGGCAACTGCTACTACTTCATACCCCTCCGCAACTAACGCCCGTATCAACCCCGCTCGAAAGTTATACAAATTCCACGCAGTATTCAACGCTATGATAACCTTTCCTTTCATTATGGATTTTCCTCTAACCACGCTTGAAACATTAATACATCCCACAACAGATAAGACCAATTACGCTGCCCGGAAAGGTGCTCCGCCCACTTTTGCCTAATAGCTGCCGGATAAAAATATCCCTCCCTTTGCAATCGTTTTTCATCAAGTAATGATTCAGCCCAATCGCGCAAAGAACTACGCAACCAATGATGCAGCGGGATACCAAAACCCATCTTAGGCCTCTCTATCAATTCCTTTGGCAGATGCCGATATAGCACTTGACGTAAAGCCCATTTCGACTGACTGTCACGCATTTTCATTGATTGCGGTAAACGCCAAGCGAATTCCACAACACGATGATCCAAAAACGGCACCCGCGTTTCCAATGACACACCCATTGCCGCTCTATCCACTTTAACCAGAATATCGTCCGGTAGATAGGTCAACATATCTAACGCCATCATGCGTTGAATCCGGTTAAGCCCTAACAACTCAGGTGTAAGACCGGATAATAGTGTAGGCGATTCAACACCACCAATAACCAGAGCAGCCGGATCTCGCCAATGTGAAATCAGATCACGATACAATTCATCAGCAGTTTGACTTGATAATAACATCGCCCCCTTGTGTAATTTGTCACCCAGCAAAAATGGCCGTTTACTGTCCGTTAATAATGATCGCGCCGTTTTTGACAGATGATTCCACATCTCTGGTGACAATACTGTTATACCTGTTGCGGCTAATTTTCTGAGCAAAGGTGGAATACGTGAAACGTTTCTCCATAGGTTAGATGCTTCTGTATAACGCCCATACCCACAAAATAACTCGTCGCCCGCATCGCCCGAAAGTGACACAGTGACGTGCTGTCTAGCCAGTTGTGAAACAAGAAAGGTCGGAATCTGTGAAGAGTCGGAAAATGGTTCGTCGTATAAGCTAGGTAAACCTGGTATAACAGCCATGGCTTGCGCAGGCGTCACGTATAACTCTGTGTGCTCCGTGCCTAAATACCTTGCGACCGCCTGGGCATGAACGGCTTCATTGTATCCCTCCTCTGCAAAACCAATGGTAAAGGTCTTTACCGGTCGCGATGATTGTGCCTGCATCAACGCCACGATTGTAGAGGAGTCAATTCCACCAGATAAAAACGCACCCAGAGGCACATCCGCCATCATCTGCTGACGCACTGCATCTTTTAACAAATTTTCCAATTCATCCACTGCTTGAATTGGGCTACCGGTGAACACATTAGCTACACCGGATTCGGTTACTTGCGCACCAGACCAATACGTTATTACATTGGGTTCTGGTTGATGCAAGGAAACAGTTAATATACATCCGGGTACCAATTTGGCAATACCTTTATAAATGGAATAAGGTGCAGGAATATAGTTATTCCGTAACAGCAAACATAATGCATCGCGATCAACATCAGATTTAAAAGAGGGATGTGAACGCAAAGCTTTCAACTCTGAGCCAAATAAGAATGTGTCATCTTGCCAGCCATAGTAAAGCGGCTTTTCACCAAGACGGTCTCGAGCTAGAGTAAGCGTATTGAAATGTCTATCCCATACTGCAATCGCAAACATGCCAATTGTGCGCTCAATAGTACCTTGTATACCCCATGCATCAAACCCAGCCAATAAAGTTTCCGAATCAGAATGGCCACGCCAACTAATCACCAACTTCCCATTATCGACTGGGTTTCTAGATGAGTGGTCTAATTTTAAACGTTGCCTTAATTCTAGATGGTTATAAATTTCACCATTAAACACCATTACATATTGACCGCTTGGAGAATGCATCGGTTGATGACCGGCGGGCGACAAATCTACAATCGATAAGCGTCGATGTCCTAGGCAAACTTGCCTCTCTACATCACTCCAATATCCTGCATCATCAGGGCCACGATGACTTATGGTATCAGACATGTTTTTTATCAATATTTGATGGTCATGGTCATCCTTAAAAGCCCTACCTCCGAAAAATCCGACGAGTCCACACATTATCCACGCGCCTCAGTTAGTACTTGCTTATAGACAGTTTCAAATCGTTCGCGACAACGATCCATCGTAAATTCAGAATAAATACGCTCCTTAGCTTTTTTACCCAATATTAAACGCGCCTCTGGTGTCATTTCAACAATTTGTTTGAGTCCATGAGCAAGGGCAGTCGTATCGGCTTTTGGCACGACAACACCAGTATCGGCTAACAACAAAGCTGCATCGCCAACATCGGTGGCAACGCAAGGTAAACCCATCGCCATCGCCTCTCCTGTACTATTTGGGAAACCTTCGGTAAGAGAATGCAAACAATACACATCAAAAGCAGCAAGACAAATAGACACATCTGAGCGTTCGCCCAACAACACAAATCGATCTTCATAACCAGTCGCCTTAATCCACGCGGTTAATTGTGTATTGTTCTCATCCAGATTGCGACCAACCAACAAAAAGCGAACAGCAGAAAATTGTTGAGCTAATAAACCAGCCGCTCTGACAAAATTGGCATGATCTTTATTGGGATGAAAACGACCTAGACTACCAATCACAATGTCATTATCATCAAAACTGCACTGTTTACGTAAAGTATCTCTTTGCTCACTGGTTGCCACTAAACGGGAGGTATCCAAACCATTAGAAATGACAACCATTCGTGACGGCTCATAACCCAGCGCAATATGTGCTAAACGCGAAGCTTCAGCTACACAGATAATCGTATGAGGTAACCAATTAGAAAACCAACCACAAATCTTACGAACTAGCAGTGTCAAATGACCCGATCTAATATAGGTATTGCGTATCCCCCATATTACACGATGATTACCAGCCAAGCGTGCCGCCAATCCTCCGAGTAAATCAGCGTGATACATCCAGGTTTGCACTACATCAGGGCGTTCGGAGCGAATTATGCGCGTCAATTGCCAAAGCACCCTTGGAATATCAAATAGGGTTCGCATATCCAAAACACACACCTCAACACCCATATCTTTTAAAACCATTCCCACCTTTCCAAGATGCTTGAGTGAAATAACTGAATGGCGATAGTTCAGGTTTCCTTGATGCGATTCTAGAAGACGCTTGAGCATTAACTCAGCACCACCGACATCAAGGGAGATTATAATATGGGTTATCTTCTTCATTTTACGAGCACCTTACGAGTTTTTAAAATAAAAATAAATACACAAAAAATAAAACAAGAAGATGAGGTTGTATTAGGTATAAAAAGCATTAGACGATTTAAGATAAATAACAAGAATAATGGGAACCACAGGAAATAAGGTCTCCTATCTTTTAAGGCGATCCAAGACACTTCTAAAATCGAGTAAATCAAAAAACGTACAAAAGCGAATATAAAACCACCAGATAACGGTAACAAATATGCCGAAGCTGCAGGGAAATAAGGAGGGATAGAACATGAATCCGCAATAGGAACGAACGTTGTGTTTATACAGCTTAAGCTCTCGCTTGGATCAACAAGCTGATAACTCATGAATTCTAATCCAAGACTTGAATAGATAAAAGAGGGTATAAATCCAATTAACGCTAAATAATTAGCTTTAGATAAACCAGGACCATGCTTTAAAAAGGTTTTAATACCAGAATCTATTGAATATATCAAAGAACTAAAATGACCAAAAAAAACTGCGGAACCACTTTCTTCTTTTGTAATAAGCTCAAAACTTCCGGAGCCAAATAAATACGCAGCGAATGCCGAAACAAAAACCTTTCCAAATACAAATATAAATAACATAAGAAAAAACATCACATAACCAAGAACATACGCAGCCGTTCTAGATTTTCCAAATCCAAAATAAAACAACATAAAAAGCCCAAGAGTATCGAGCAAAATAATTCTACCAACTGTCAACAAGTATGTTGAAAGCGCTATGAGTGAAATTATAATAAAAGTTGATTTTACACGCTTCCCATCAAAAATGATGTATGGTACAAAAACCATAGCATATAAACCTATCATAGCTAATGTTTTCAAGAATTGATATTGTTCAAAACCCGCAAGTCCCGAAAAATCACCTCCACGTGCAAAACTGGCGTTCAATAGGGCAGTTTCAATCCCAACCAAGCTAAAATATAAACCCGAAAAAAATAATGACAATACGGAGATTAAATAAAACCAAGTATAATTATTAATTCTATTATTTTCTGCAAATGAAATAACTTTTAATGAGATTATTCGTGCAAGTGGTCTTGCCAAGAAATAACCGCAAATTGCGCCAAGTCCATACAAAATAACATGAAAAAAGGCGGCAATAGATATTCCATTATTCGTAGACTCATAATTTAAAGCTTGACTCGGATAATCAATAAATCCACCAGATATTAATAATGGATATACCCCCATACCAAGCACATAGAAATATTCAATATATATAATTAACCAGCCAAAATAAGAACGTCTAACTGAGGTCAGCCATATAAGTGCCATTACTATACAAAAAAATAGCCCACAAATTGCTGCAAGGGGATTTCCTAGCATATATCAGACCTAATCAATATTAGATTGAACATCAAAAATGCATTTCAGTGCTTTGATCGGTGACATATACGTCTCTACAAATCCCTTCGATTCCTCGGATATCATTTTTCGAATTTCAATATCATCAAGCTTAACAAGCCATTGCAGAACATCATCAGAAACTTTTGCCGAGCAAATTGGATTATGATCCGGCCAAACCCCAGATCGAACTGCAGGGTCATCATTTGCAATTAATGGCTTACCAAGCCAGAGTGCATAACCGCCAATTGCTGCAATCCAGTTATTTCCAAGTTGGTCAAAGCAAATATCTGAATTTTGATATAACTGAAGTAATTGCTTAAAAGGCATTTCCTTGTGCCATACAACCACATCGGTTATACCAAGTTGAGCACACAACTCTTTCGCATATTGAACGTCCTCACCTTTCTCGACAAAATGAACGCATATATTTTTATTTATAGTAAAATATTTTGCAATTCCTTCGATAATAATATCATTTCCTTTGTTATAACCCGTATTTCCATCTGGAAATGTTTTGAACAAAAAACGAACGCCTGAAAATATTTGCAATTTTTCAGAAGGTGATCTAAATTCTCTAGATTGCCCTTTAAGCGGCTCAAATGAAATATCATATCTAGGAATATATTTTACTCCGGAATCTATAAGCTTACTTATAACCTTATCGCCCTCAACATTAAATCCGGCTGGGAAATATAAAACAGCATCAGAATGAGCAAAACCATTGTACTGAGTTTTAACAATAGACTTAATCAGAATGCCAGATATTAATTTTGGTAAAAACTTAAATATAGATCTATTTTTAAAACTTTTAACAAGCACATCTGAATCTTCAATATTTGCCCACACATCAAGATCAGATCCATGCGATAAGGCTATTTTATTTGAGCGTTGGCTTAAATAAGGTGGCAAAGAACAAAAAAAACCATTCAATACGAAACATCCAATCTCTTTATGCGTTAATTTTTTTATTTTCTTCTCTAATAAAAAAGCAAATAGCCGCGGGAACAATGCGACAAATATCTGACTAGGCAGAATCCACTCAACTACCCAAAATGGGTAAGGATAATCAATATCAGGAAAGTGATTTTCTGGTCGAGATAAGGTCTTTTCTTTTGAAACATCAACGAAGTAAATAACTTCATAGTTGAGTTTTTTAAGCTCCAAGGCATACATCATGGGCATGGCGTTCATGGATCCCATAAAGACAATGGCCTTGCCACGATTCAATTTAATTTTTTTAAACATTAACCCTCTCTAATTTTACGACTATTGTTGAGCCTTCCAAAAATTGATTTCCTTAACCAAGCAGAACTTAGAACTGAAAGTGAAAGCACGATAAGGCCAACCATAATCAAACCAAAAATCACGTAAATTCTCTCATGCGGCCATATCGCAAACTTACGTACCAACACGGCTAGTATTATTGGCAAACCAACAGTTCTTATAATATCCTGGAATAACCACTTACTATGTAAACCTTTCACAAATCGCCGATGTACCAGAGGAACCCAAAACAGAAAATACGCTGAATTAGCACTCAACCAAGCATAACCAGCGCCAATTACACCATAATGCATTGTTGCCCAAATCAAGCCCGGTATTAACATAATTATAAATAATATATTTCCAATCATGTGGAGTTTCAAATCTCCTTTAGCAAATTGCAGATAATAAGGAAATGCACCAATCGCCAAAATGCCGTTACCCAATGCATATAGAGTCAACACTGGCGCAGCTTTAGTAGCAATGTCCGAATTGCCTGTCCATGCCCATAGGACCTGTTCAGAGAAAAACGCCAGCACTAATGCGACTGGGATGGCAATACCGCATACAAATTGAGTTGCATGACGGTACAATAGTATTAATCCGGCTTCATCCCTCGCAGTATTTAATTTGGTCAAACGCGGCAACAATGCCGCACTAATGGGCGAGCTAATTACCATAATACCGCTGGCGACCAGAACCGCTAATGTAAAATAGGCATAATCTGCCAGCGATAAAAATTTGGACAGCAGTAACTTATCAGTTTGCGTTACCAAAACCCAAACCGAACTGGTAAATGCAATACTCAGCGAGAACTTAAGTACACTACGAAGCGGAGCCCAATCCCACGGTAACCGTTTAGTAATAACAACTTTAGGTAAGAGTTTATAGGTTTTTCTGACAAGCACCAAAAACTCAATAACAGCCAACAGCAATTGATAACTGAAGTAATCTGACGGACTGGCTCCCACATAAATAAAAAATGGTATCACCAAAACAAAACGGCATGTCGCTACACAAATGTTAAAACTGCTTAGCCATACCATACGCTCAAAGCCATTTATAGTGCCACGATAAAGCCCGCACACCCAACGTAAAGCGACAATCCCTCCCATCAAAATAATAGCATGATGAACTTCATCTAGCGGAAGATCCTTGACTTTAAGCCAACTATTGGCGATATAACCGGAACTAAAAAATATTGCTGCACATCCTAGAAATGCTAAGCCAATAAAGATTCCTTCCAATACACGCAACAACCGACGTAAACGGAGAGCGTCACCTGCATCACCATTAAATCGAGCTGTTTCCCTGGACATAGTCGGCGTTAGTCCCATATCTAACATTTGAAACCACGCCTGCAACATTGCATAGAATCCGACTAAACCATAAGCCTCCGCCCCCATGTACTTCAGATAAAGGGGCACCATGACGATGCCGATCAGAGTTACGTATATTTGACTTATATAATTGGAAAATATGTTAATTTTTAAAGACAATGTATTAAATTTTAGTTAGAGTTTTTTAGTTCATTAATTTTAATCAAATTGAAATTATTACTTTTTGATAAAATCGGTAAATTTGACCTGATAACACCACCTTTATTGTTATAAGTCGGCGTAGTAATCCCTGCATTTTCCTTACTTTCATTAGCGTCATAATTGACAACTATATTAATATCATCCGTAATACAATTCGTCGCTTCCCTTAACTTCCTGGTTTTAAAGTCCAACGAGCGGCCAACTTGTACAAGTTCCGGAAAATAAGCTTTACCATCTGGCGCCCGCCCGGCTATATCTGCTTTAATTGTTATACTTTGAATAACAGTATTATCATCGTAGTTTTCGTGCTCAATACTTATCGGCCACTCTAAAGCAATGCTATTACGTTGTTTAAATAAAATATTAATATTTTTTACGGGGTCAGAATAGCTTTTTATCAGCACATCCATAAATTTTCTTTGCCCAACACTATCCACATCTACAACGTGATTTTGAACACCTACAATGAAGTATGAACGAACAATACCTTTTGTCTTTATTCGTCCATGCACATTGTAGCCACAATTTATAGCCCGATAGCCGTACTCCCCATTAATAGCTGTCAAATCAATTGTTAAGCCGACAATGTTGTGAGGGTTGGATGAAGAGATTGCATTATTTTTTCGACATGTTTGCAAAGCTGCCAAACAATTTGTTGCATTTACGGTAACATCATAGCCGGATGTATCCTTCTCGTCGGCAACAAGCATTAATGCACAAACACCCTGGGGTGTCGTTGGATTAAAGAAGTCTGAAATAACATTAATTTCCAATTTTAAATCAGCGCAATCAGTAAAGCGCCATAGGTCAGCACCAGCCGGTGTTGTTCCAGAAAGTTTCAGCTTATTATCAACAAGGAAAGTCGGTTTTCCCACAAACTTCAAATTGGTTTTATTAACAACTTCAAACTTTGCAGAATGTTCATTAAAAACCCCGCCAGAAACTGGTATATTAACTTCTCCGCAATAATATTTGTATTCTCCCCAATTAATTTCTGCATCGTGATCGGTAATTGCAGCAAGCACGGCCCTAATCGCATTAGTATCATCACTTACACCATCGGCTTTAGCACCGAAATCTAGGGGGGAAGCCTTCTTAACCGTCCCATCAGCGACTTTCTTAACCGGCCTATCAGCCAATTTGTTATTAACATCACCGGAGCTTCTGCATCCATAAAAGCCTATTAATACGCAGAAACTCAGCGAATTAAACATAAATTTCCGACGGTACGAGTTGGTAGATTCGATTTCTTGCTTGTTCATGTTTTTATCCTTGCAATCAGTCCAAAATATTTTACCATTTTGGGTGTCGGATAGTTGTCATTTTATGACATATCTTTTATTAGATGAACCCGTCAACTTATTACTACATCTTTTTTCGTAAGAAAAATCGACCAACGTCTTTTATATCTCTGGCCCATTACATAATAATATATTTCGGTAGAAGGTTACCAAAAATATTTCTCTTAACATTTTGGCTCCAGGGTCGCAAGAAACTTCTTCTCCAATTCAAGAAAATCAGGTTTGCGCTCAGCAATTTTTTTTGCTGGTGTGCCGGCATAAACACCAAATGCTGTGCAACAATTCTTGACTAAACTTAGTGCTCCAATCGCAACACCTTCCTCCATTGTTACGCCTGGCAAAATAACCGATCCGGTACCGATAACAACATGACGACCAACGTATACATCTGCTTGTGCCACACCAGTATAATCAGAAGGAACGGTTGGATTTGTCATCCATTCACCTGAAAAATCGTCGCTACTTGAATAAATTGCAACCCTTGAAGAAATATTACTAAAATCCGATAAAGTGATTTTTCCCGCACCAATTAGCGAGGAATACACGGCAATGTGTACATAATTGCCAATGAAGATGCCGCCAGTGCCGGCAGACAAAACGCAAAAATCGTCTATCCTGACATTGCTGGCTAAGGTAATATTCTGGCAGTTATAAAAGGATGCTCGATCAGAGATTATTACATTTTCACCAATGGATGCAAACCCCATAGATTCTATTTCTAACCGATCAAGCTTTGCCATATTCAGTTACCTGCAATCAAGTTTACTATTTGTTGTTGTTTATCCTGTGTAAGGGCAGGATATATTGGTAAGCACAATATTTTAAACGCAACATCCGTTGCTACTGGTAGATTCGCTCGATGAGCGGATGGCATACCTCTATACATCGGAAAATCAGATATTAGCGGATAAAAATATCGTCGCGCGTATATATTGTTGTCTTTAAGACGTTGATATAATTCATCCCGGCTGATCGGATAATCGGATTCAACTAAAATTGGAAAGTATGAATAGTTTGCCTCTTTCTCTTTGGTATCTCGCAAACAGCGGATGCCTGAAATGTTTTTAAGCAAAGCACGGTAGACTGAGTCAATCTCTTTACGCCTTGCAATTGCTTGATCGTGATATTTGAGTTGGAGTAACCCTACTGCAGCATTCAATTCACTCATTTTGCCATTAATACCTGGAGCGACAACAGTCACTTCATCAACATAACCAAAATTCTTTAACTGATCAATACGTAGCTTAGTTTTTGCATCTTTGCAAACGATAGCTCCCCCTTCAAAGGTATTAAAAGCCTTAGTGGCATGAAAGCTCAACACTGAAAGATCACCATGTCGTAGCACACTACCTCCTGCATCTTGCACTCCAAAGGCGTGTGCAGCATCGTAAATGAGCTTTAAATTGTAGTTATCGGCGATTTTCTGAATCGCATCAACATCACACGGGTAACCGTAACAATGAACGGGCAAAATAGCAGTAGTTTGCGGCGTAATTGCGGCTTCGATTTTCGCTGGATCTAGATTGAACGTATCTCGATCAATATCAACAAACACAGGTTTAATCCCATTCCATAACAAAGAGTGCGAGGTTGCCACAAACGAATAAGGCGTTGTAATAACTTCCCCGGCGATCCTCAACGCTTGCAATGCAGTAACCAAGGCTAAGGTACCATTAGTGAATAGGGCTATGTGCTCCACTCCCAGATACTCACAAAGAGCTTGTTCCAACTGTTGGTGGAATGGACCTCCGTTAGTAAGAATTTTATTATCCCAAATTTCCGTTAAATAAGGCATTAACTCTTCCAAGGGCGGAAGATAAGGTTGGGTAACGAAAACCGGTTTTGAATCATTCATATTTTTCCTCTTAACATTTACTTTTTGATATACTATCTCACTCACTGATTTACAAATACTAGCCTTACGTCCTAAATCACGCGTAAAATGTATCGCAACTGTATACTATTTTTGCTTAGAATAGATTGATATACTCCACCTGCGCATATGTTTTTTGCGTCGAAAACAGAATTTTTTAAGGCGATAATTAGCAACAAATTCTGCTTTAACAAAGTCTAGATTGAATTTTGTTTGTTATGAAATTAATATTTGATGAAAAATATACCAGTTCATCGCCATCTTCAGTCCTTCAGCGATGCAGTGTGTAGGTACATAACTTAGTAAATCAGCCTTATTTATGTCGGCGTGAAAGTGACGCACATCCCCTCTGCGAATGTCGCGATAAATCTTAGTTTTTCTTTGATCAAGTATTAATAATTGCCTACCAAATTACAGTTTAATTGTTCATAAATTTTATTCAAAGTGGTCGATCACCAACCGCTACATTATAAACTTGGTTATTTGAAAACAATTAATATTAATTATTTATTTTTTCCTATTCCATGACTTGTCTGACAAAACTATCTTTCGTCATCAATTTATTTAATTTTCTCCACTCTCTTTCTGCAAACTGATAACGCCTATCAATACCGCTTCGCCTATCTCCAGACACCCGTCGTTCTTCACTTCGATAAGAATTATCTAATAATTTTCTTCTATCAAATTTTATTCTACGATCATTTTGATGTTCCCGCAAATATCGAGCTATCTTCATCATTTTCCATGAATTACTCATAGCCCAATAATAAGCGACAAATAAACCAATAAAAAAATAAAACATAAACCATTCAGGAAAATTAAATAATATATCACCCATAATTCCCATTATAGCGAGACCCAATGAGAATAAACAGATTAAGCCGACGGTTTGATTTACGCTGTACCCTGCAACGGTTAAAATATGATGAAAATGTTCGCGATCAGGCGCAAAAGGGGACTTGCCTTTATTAATTCGGCGCATCATTATACTGACAGTATCAAAAATTGGAGAAGCGATAATCCATAATGCAGTAACCGGAGAAATAATAGAACTTGGTTGTTGAGTAGCTGCTATTATAATCCAGCAAATTGTAAACCCAAACAACATGCTGCCAGCATCGCCCAGGAATATACTGGCCCGTCTCCTTCCAAACAATCGTGAATTGAAATACAAAAAGGCGGTTGTCGCACCAATTAATATTGCACATAAACTTATGATTTCTTGGCTTTTAAAAAACAAACCCAAACTCATTAAAGTCATCATGATGCCAAGACTTAGACTGCCAGCCAAACCATCTATGCCATCGATCATATTGAAGGCATTGATACCGCCAATCATTGCAAAAATCGTAAACGGAACGGATAAAATGTCTAATTTAATCTCACCAAAACCAAACAAGTTACCTAATGAATCAATCTTAACCCCTCCCCATTTCACCATAATAAATGCAGCTAATACTTCAACACCAAGCCTTAATTTAAAGTTAACGTGCTTAAAGTCGTCTATAATGCCAATACATACAATAATAGAAGCAGCAACCAGATAGGCAATATTACAGGAAAACAGTATTTTATCCATAAATAGCACACATAAATAGATAGAAACCCCTCCTATAAGCGGGATTGTGCCATCATGTCTTTTTCGCGAGCAAGGATGATCTATGAGACCAACTTTTACAGCTAACGGCTTCAAACTAGCTATCAATACTAGTGTTGTGACTAATGCAACTAGTGTTGTTGCTATTATATTGATTATGTTCATAATTTTATTACACCTGTTTATTATTGCTTCACATGGAACGTTCAGAGTATGTATCTAATTACTAAATTTGTACGTAAATTATATTTTTAATTAAAAATAGCATGTCACTACATTTTATATTTCTAAAATATATTCAATGTTATTTTTCAGCCGAATTTGAACTTCAAAATATTTTCTAATTAACTTATATTTCCGCTTAAAAATTGTAGCCATATACCCAATCTGCTTAGGCTGATGCTTGAAATAACCAATAAAAACATTCTGTTAACAAAATTTTAAAGTCACTTCCTAACCTAGATGTATAGTTTTGGCAGTTGATATCTAAAACTTTATTGGTAATCCCAGTACAATCACGTAGCAAAATTACCCGACCACCTTTGCTTCCGACAGTCCCTTTTCGTCGTGTTTTTTTCGCTTGCCACCCGACTACGAGGTCGTTACTCCACCACCTCAATTCCTTCACCTCTTTACTCGACCCCTTGCAGTTTTACTTCGTAAACCATACACACTTCTAAACCTTTTGCTAACGTTGCTTCCCTTAGCTTAAAGTCAGATTTTAGGTTTTCAGTTAGTGCATATATCCTTACCACGTTAAGGACAACTTTTTACTCTATCATTTACAAATTACCTTGATCGCCTACATTTACTAACGCTAAAATTCTGGTTTTGATGTTCTTCAATATTTGTTTATACATGCAAGATAATGACGCACACATCCATGCATAATTGTCTAATCACGATCCCCTTACTTCAACTTAAACAAACATACTAACTAATTCAACTTACTTAAAACTACCTGATTACTTACAAGCCTCAGTTAAACCATGTAATGGCAAATCCTGTGATGCTTAGGTTTCCTTGCTGTTAACCAAAAGCATAGGATCAAATCAGGTCGGAATGATGGCTAAATTTATTAATTGAAGACTGCATTCCAGCACTACCTAATGAAAAATATATCTAACTCATTGATTATAGTTAAATATAATTTAGTGATTTTGACTGAAACTCATACGTAATCAGGTAAAACTATTATTATTGTTATTTTGCCGGAATGCTATTTTACCTAACAAAAATCGGTTCGGGCTTTACTTTAAACTTACCTGACGCTTAGCTAATTCTCTTAAACATAACTTAATTGATATTATTTTTAAATTGGCTTACTATTAAATAAACAACTGAGATAAGCCGCATACACTGCACTATCGTTGTAGGTGAGTAGCAATAACAAAAAACATTTAAAATTGAAATTCAATCATGTGCGTTTGAATTTACTTTAGCGCTAAAATACATCAATGCTTTCCATCTGATAGAACTCAGTAAAAAACCTAAGACATTTAACACCCTGCATTGCAGATTTTTCCATTTTTTTGTCTATTGATTTTGTATACAATTTGATATCAAAACCGTATGTATTTTATTGCATTTAGATGGATATTAAGCATTTATTACTTTTATCCATCTTTTCATAAAATTTGTTAACCGACACGACTTTTATGTCAACATTCTTTACCTGTTTCCGATTATAGAATAACCAGTTATTCATTTCAATATTTAAAATGTTAAGAAATGTAAGGAAATGATATTTACAAACATTTTTCTTTTCCTTAGCGATGTAAAAGCCAATTCGGATCTAAATCAGAAGCCTTATTAAAATTAATATTCGGCCATCGCAATGGCACTACAGTTTCTTAACAGAAATGTGATTATATCTAATGGACTAAAGGCCGCTATAAGATTATTGCTATCGTCAACGACCGATAGCGTAATACTCTAAACCGCTACGTTTCACCAACTTTGGTTCGTACATATTTCGGCCGTCAAAAATCACCTTGTCTCTTAACTGTTCACTTAGCTGATCGAAATCGGGGCTACGGAATTGTTTCCATTCGGTCACGATGATCAGCGCATCGACATCCTGTAATGTATCGGCTTGCTTGTCGCAATAAATCAATCCAGCTTTGTTACCGTAAATCCGTCTAGCTTCATGCATGGCTTCCGGATCGTATGCTTTAACCGTCACCCCGGCTTCGAATAAGGCATCCAATACTACTCGGCTGGGCGCTTCGCGCATGTCATCAGTATTGGGCTTGAATGCCAATCCCCATAAAGCGAATACCTTACCCTGTAGATTGTTTTTATAATGGGCTATGATTTTTTCGAACAATCGTTGTTTTTGCCGGTAATTGACATTTTCAACCGCTGTGAGCAATTCAGCATGATAGCCATTCTCGAAAGCGGTCCTTTCAAGTGCCTTAACGTCTTTCGGAAAACAGGAACCGCCATAGCCACAACCAGGATAAATAAAGCTATAACCGATTCGGCTATCGGAGCCGATACCGTGGCGGACTTGTTCAATATCGGCGCCCAATCGTTCCGCTAGATTAGCCATCTCGTTCATGAAACTAATTTTGGTGGCCAGCATCGCATTTGCCGCATATTTGGTCAGTTCCGCAGAGCGTATATCCATGGTAACCACCCGCTCGCGGCTTCGATTGAACGGTGCATAGAGCTCTTTCAATAATTCAGCGGTTCTAGGGTTGTCTGTGCCGATGATAATCCGGTCAGGTTTCATGAAGTCCTCCAACGCAGAGCCTTCTTTTAAAAACTCCGGATTCGAAACGACGTCAAATTCCAAAATCTGGCTACGTTGATCCAGAACTTCACTAACGGTTTGTTTGACCTTATCTGCCGTGCCGACCGGCACAGTGGATTTATTGACAATGATTTTATAATCCGTCATGTGTTCGGCAACGCTTTTTGCAACAGCCAGCACATATTTCAAATCGGCTGAACCATCTTCATAAGGCGGGGTGCCTACCGCAATAAACTGGAACAAACCGAAATCCACTGCTTCCCTGACATCGGAGCTGAAATGCAAACGTCCGGCTGCTTGATTGTCCTTAATCATTTCCTCTAGGCCTGGCTCGTAAATCGGAATGATGCCTTGGTTGAGATGATCGATTTTATGTTGATCGACATCCATGCACATGACCTGGTTGCCGACATCGGCCAGACAGGCTCCAGTAACAAGACCGACATATCCACTGCCGAATATTGTAATTTTCATACGTTTTTCCTAAAAGTAATTATTATTGAAAATCTTTAAGTGATAAATATCTTTAAAAGTGAGCCAAGCCCATACATTTCGATTAAATAACCATATAATGAAAAATAATAAGTTATTTCGCTAATTTTAACTCTTCTCAAATTGCTAGAATACTGACTATAACATACTATAATAGTTAGTTTACTATCCATATTATTATAAAATCAACAGGCATACATTTATTTGAAGCTAATTTATGCATAATAAATTTAGCGATTACCTAACGAAATCAGGAATAGTCCAAATTATATATTATGGAAAACATAAGCCGATTGCTGAATACAAATTCAATTGATTAGATTATGAAAAATACTAAACTTGATTAATTGGAGCTTATCAAGCCTTCGTCGTACTAGAATAGTTATATTGATAGACATATCTTCCATAGCCGTAGCTAGATGATATTTCCTGCATATCGTTAAAAACAATTCCCTTAATATGTACACCTGCTTGAGAAAACCTTTTAATGCTTTGCTCTAGTTCCCGCATGGGATGTGCACCTGCTTTAACTACCATCAATGTTGCTCCCGCCATCCGCCCTATAATACTGGCATCGGTAACAGCCAAGATAGGCGGTGAATCGATGATAATATGATCATAACGTGTACTTAAAGTCTCCAATAACTTACCGAAACGCTCATGAAGCAACAACTCGGCAGGATTTGGCGGAATTGCACCGGTCGATAAAAAGTCAATATTCGCCTCAGGGATTATTTGAATAGATTGGTCCAATAACGATGGATTAACAATCAAATTAGATAAGCCTTGTTTTCTTTCGACGCCTAGAATTTTATTCAAAAAACCTTTACGCAAATCACCATCGATCAATAATATTTTTTTCCCACTATCTGCAAGGAGAACGGCAAGATTTGTAGAAACAAAGGTTTTACCAATACCCGGGCTTGCACCGGTAATCATAATAATATTATTCTGTGATTCTAAAAACGCAAAATGTAAAGTAGTACGTAGACTACGTAAACTTTCTATCGCTAAATCATCTTTATCTTTTAATGCCAATACTAATAATTCATTCTGATTTGCTTTACTATTCTTCTTAATTTGAACATTAATTTTATCTTGTACAGCACTATGTGGCACCGTGGCATAAACAGGGATATTTAAATGTTTTTCAATTTCTTCAGGATCTTCGATTCCCATCTGGTGAGCTTTTTTTATTAATACTATAGCAATGCTCAAAACCAAACCAAGCACGAAGGAAATCGTAACAATTAGGGCTTTTTTAGGCCTGTCCGGAATATTCGGTAAAATAGCCTCATCAATTATTATTATCTCACCCACAGCCCCCTCTTTTGCAACTCTCACTTTTTGAGAATTCTGGAGCACAGTGACGTATAGTTCGTTACTAACTTCAACGTCACGCATTAGGCGTAGAATGACTTGCTGTGTATCTGGTAACGTGCTAATTTTTTTTTCTGCGGACTGTATTTGCTCTTCTATTCGCGCAATTTTTTTGTCCAAACCCACAATATTCGGATGAGATTCTGTAAATTTCTGCCTTAATTCATCGCGTTGTGCTTTTAATATATTCCAGTCTGTCTGCAATCCGACAATTGCTTCTAACAAGCTTTGAGTTTCTATTTCTAAATCAATAGAGCCTTTACGGGTTCTGTAATCGTTTAATGCTTTGGTAGCAGCATCCAATTGATCCTTTAATATTGGCAATTGCTTATCCAAAAACTCTAAAGTTTTTTGTGCTTCAGCTGTTTTTGTTTCTCGGTTCTGCTTAACAAAAACGCTTACAATCTCGTTTATTGTTTGCATTGCTTTATAAGGATCATTTGATAGATAAGTTAACGCTAAAAGATCCGTTTTTTTTCCTTTTTCTTCAAATTTTAAGTCTTTTCTAAATTCTTCAATTGTCTCATCGTACGTTTTTTTAATGAGTCTAAACTCAGTATTCGGCCTTGATTTTAAAAAGCTTATAGATATACTGAATGACTGTTCATATCCTTCATGATGATCTGTTACCAGTTGACCAACCTCACCTTCCAATATAATTTCATCATCATAAACAAGTTTGAATCGGCCGTGCTCACCTGCTATTAAAATAAATTTTTTACCTTCTAGTTTTGCAGGTACTGTAAAGGTATCTACTTTTATGGTTTCTCCGCCCCAAGCAATACTTTCCAAATTTAAAATAGGATCAGCGACACCTTTGTAATCTAAATCTTTGTACATTCTTGCAATAAATTTACCGATTATTGGAAAATATTTTGGTTCTGCAATGATTTCCAGTTTTTGTTTTTTTATAACTGTATCCAAGACTTTCCGGGACCCGAGAATTTCAATCTGTTTTGGGGCCTGTGATTTTTCCCCCATCAATTCAGAAAGATCGCCTCCAAGCTCACCTAGCGAAAGCCCCTGTTTTTTATCATCAATCTGTAACAGAGCATCGGCAAGATAAATTGGAGTAGTCAAAAATGCAAACGCTACTCCAAAGACTAAAACTAGTGTTGTTATGACTACAATGAACCATTTATTATCTAATATGGTTGCAAATATTTCACCAAAATCTATGTTATCTTCCTCCTGCACTTGCCTGAAGGTAGTAGATACGGATGTATCGGTTTCGAGTAGGTCTTGAGCCATATTTATTCTTGTTTATACCAGTTAGCATCAATGCAGTAATCTGCATATTTTAAATTAAATTAATTTAAGAAATACTTCTTGTTTCAAACCGTTTTTTTCGGATACATACAACGGATGTCCGCGGCAAAAATGCCGTTTATACATTCTCATGAGCACATTTCGTAACTTTACCCATTATAGGTTTTGCCTATTACCGAAACGGCGCTATTTTCGGCGAACTGTCGATAGAATTTATCAGATTAACCGTTGGTTGTATTTGATTGACAATTTGGTTCAAACGTTGACCTTCTTGACGATCAATGAAGACCACATCCCTTGGATTTAACGGAAACCTATCAGCCAGTATTAATGCATCGGGTGATTTAGCATCTAATAGAAATATCTCTGGCTTACCTATCCCTCCTCGAAATACAAAGACTCTTGCCGCGTCAGCGTTATCCTGGTCGAAACCGCCTCCTTCGCTAATTGCCTCGGTCAAAGTCATTCTTCCTTTATTCATTGATACAGAACGCGAACGTCCGGAACCGCTACCGGAAAATGCCGTAACAGGAGCAACCAGAGTAACCAAGTTTTCGCCCAACACGAATACCTTATTGAAGTTATTATCATTAACATTCAATACGTCACCATGCTGAAGCACAATGTTTTGCCGGATATCGCCACCTTCGTAAAGTGCTAACAAATTGATGGTATAGGTTTTCCCATTTCTTGTAAGTTTAATATTACGTAAATCGGCATCCGATTGTACACCGCCTGCGTTATTGATAGCTTCCAATACTGTCAATGGAATATCCTTAACTACTTGGATACCGGGCAGATTGACTTCACCGACAACATAAACCCGCTGGCTTCTATATGAAGCCACCCGAACGTCCAATTGCACATTTTCAATATACTTGGCTAATTTTGTAACTAATTCCTCACGAATCTCATCTACCGTTTTCCCAGATGCTTTTATCAAACCAACATAAGGATAAAAAAACGTACCGTTTTCACCGACGACATGACCGGCTACTGGTGAGTTTGCGACAGATGTGACACTTCCGGTTGTTAAAGCGCTTGCCGTAGCACCTCCTGTAACGCCCGTCGGACTATTATTATTACCTCCTGCCGCGGCGGCAATGGCAGCGGCGGATCCTCCAGCAGGGTTAATCAGTTCAGGATGATCCCAAACCATGATACTGAGAACATCCCTTGGGCCAACAAGATATTGACTTGGTTCATGCACCAGATCACTGCCTTTTCCAGATTTCAGACCCATTCGATAATCGTAATACAGATTAGCGACATTATTCTCGCCTAAACTACGATTATTAAAGTCCTTTTCCAATTCAACAATCATTTGCGCGGTAATTTTCTGAATATTGAGATTTTTTAGTACCGTGGCCTCATCTTCTACGACCGGCATTTCTACGCTCGATTCATCCGCAAATTGGGCCATATGCTGGCCTGGAACTAAGGTACAAGCTGCCAATGGAAGAACAAGAGAGAAAGGAATTAAATTCTTAATGCGCATATTCTAGTTATCTTACTTTTTAGCTATATGGGATGTTTATTAATTAGATAAAACAATCGTATTAATGGGCAATACTAACATCTTAGGCGGATAGCATGATGGCCGAAACTTTCATTCGGACCGCATTGCGTTTTTCGTTTTGTCCCGTAAGTTGAGTTTGAAACTACACCTATCCAACCCAATTGGCTTCTACTAAACAAGAAATAGAACCAGCTGTATATAAATTTCATTTACAATAAAAATCAATCATACATATCTTAGATAATCAAAATATAAAAATCTGTGTTAGACCACTCAACACACTTAAAATCTCTGCAACCAGTTTTTAATGCCTGTTTCTATCAGCATTAATGTCTCAACAAATACCCGCAAATCTTTCTGGTAGGGATCCGGAATTTCAAAACCCTCCCAATGCCCTAGCAAGAACACCTTCCCTTTAGCTATTGGGTGTTGTTTTTCAATTGCTTTTTTTTGGTAATGTTCCATGACTAAAATCAGATCTGCGTTTCGAACCGACTCGCCATCCAATTGCCTTGCCTTATGGTTCGTTACATCAATCCCTCTTGCCGATAACAATGTACAGACGTGATCTGCCGGGGGCTTACCGACCAAGGCACCAAGCCCAACCGATGAGACTACGGTATTACTCCATTCCCGTTCGTTCAAAGCCTGTTTAAACATGGCTTCTGCCATTGGACTTCTGCAAATATTGCCTATGCAAACAATTAATAGGTTTCTAATCAAGTATTATAGTCTCAAGGTTATTGATGAATTCATTTAAGCCGAATTTAGCAATTCTGATTGAGTCGTTAAAATTTTTTTCTATCGATAAAAAACACAGAATTAACAATACGTAATTAATTTTACATTGGCTTAATAGCTAGCTCGACACCATGAGCAGAATCAAGTAATAATCCATTTTTGTTAACCAAGACCATAAATATCTTGTATCGGTCAAATCATTGCCAACTTATGATATTCATTTTTCACTGAATTGTAATAAAAGCGAGTCCAACATCAGACCGATAATTGCTTGCTTAAAATGCACTTTTAATCTCTCCTATCAAGTCCATTAACAGCAGTTAAAAGATTAAAATAATTATAACAAATTACTTATTCGGTTGATAGCTATTTAACTCCATAAACCCCTGCCCCTTATGCGAACCGGCAACAGTAATCGCTCCTTCCCAATAAATATTGTAAGTCGTTAATTTTGCATCAAACTCACTATTCTCAACGACAGCCTTTACAATGATATCAACTTTATGTTTTGGGATTTTGATCGACCATTCGGTTGGATAAGTTACCCCAGATACATCGCTATGCCAGTAAGCCAAGGGTGCTAAGGCAAAATCCGAGTAATTTATAATCTCAGTCACACCCTTTCGTGTAACGCTACCATTCCCCATTATCGATTTACCGGAGATATCGCGAAATCTATACAACATAATATCGCTACCGTCTTCCAATTGCAGACTAAACCAATCCCACGCCAACTGACCGACAATAAAGTCTCCCCATTGATGATCGAACCAGCCTAAACCATGAACAGTTTTATTATTTTGTCCTAAACGAATGTGCCCGGTAATATCCATGCGCGGACGAGAATAGTAATAGCTGCTCCCTTGGCCTGCCATGTCAACCACACCATTATTCCCATGTAAAACAGGGGGGGCGTTAGTATTTAAGTTTAGGTCGAATGCAAATTTCTTGTAGTTTGCTTGCAGATAATCGCTGCCCTTTTCGCCTCGAATGAATAAAGAGTCGCCAAGGGCAAAATTAAAATCCCGACTCTGCTGGTCTAATGAATTTCCTGGAGTACTTATTTGCTCAACAAAATGCTGCTTGCTTTGGTGATCGCTTAACGAAACATGCCCTACCCGAAAATTATTTAATCCATTGATAAGAAATAAACTGGTGTGAAAGCTGTATTCCCGGCCTGCATCGTCCTGCATTATTCCATTGTAATACCACCATTCAATGCCTGCTTTATGTGTCTTGTCATCCTGTGGAAAGGTTATACCCAGTTTATCCGCGGCTTTTACTTCCGACCAATTGACGGCCTCATGCATTTGAAACACTTCATTCGCAGCCAAAATTGCGGCAGCCACTACTCCGCCCAAAACACAAAGCCAAATTAATATTTTCCTAGACCACAGAAACTGTTTTTGTTTAAGGCGACTACTTTTCCGGGATTTATGCTGCATCAACAGGTTTTATTTTTGAAATCTCACAACAACGTCAATATAAATACTTACTTTACGTCAATTATATAATCATAAGACAATTATTAACTAATATACTGATAGACTTTCCCTAGCTAAACCTCTGCTTCTTTTACCGCTTTACCACGACGCAGTTCAGGCTTTAGCCTGAACTGCCAAGCTATGTAATATACCAGCATATTTACTAGCACGCCACTCTATCAGTAAGAACTTTAAGCAGTTACCTGATTTTTTCAGATTGCTCGCAATCCATAATAGCTACAAATATCAGGCCTGAATACCACGGCGACGCATTTTACTCAAACCTGCCATACCAGCAACCAACAACAAAGCTGTGCCAGGTTCAGGTACAAAGGATTCCTGATAAAGACCGGTAAACGACCCGTTACCGGCTGTATAGCCGGTCGGAGTTGCGCTAAACCCATATAAATATTCGGTTTTGCCTTCGTAAGTTACTTTTGCAACATCACTCACTTGAGCATTTGCAGGCACGGTAAGACTTGGGAAGAAACTTTGCAGCACAGAAGTCGCGTTCAAAAAACCATCCATGCCCACGCTAACAACTCCGCCATTCAGATTGACGAACGAAATATTTGGATTGCTGACAAGCATGTAAGGGTTAACACCTCCGCCAAGATTTTGGGTAAAGAAAGCATTGAGTGCGCTTGTCATTTGCACTGACGTAAGAGTAGCGCCGATGGAACTGGCTGCTCCTGTAATGTATTGCTGAGCAAGCGCATCACCATTAGCGGTCCAGTCGGATAAAGAAAGACTACTAACCGTTATTGAATTTCCACCTAGCGTTCCGCTTAAAGATGTTGAAGAAGAACCGAATTCGATAGCGCCATCACCCGTATTCATAACATTGGTGATATTCGCTGTTGTAGCTGCCTCTGGTGCTACCACGCCGGGCGTTGACGGACCAAACACTGTAGCCGATCCTGTTAGTACAGGGCTGGATAAAGACTGAGCTTGCGCTCCGACTGACGCGCTCAATGCAATTGCACCAATTGCATGTGTTAATAATTTGGTACTCTTTTTCATTTTAATCCTCCAACAGTGATAAAAGATTCAGTTCGCCATCATTATGTGATTGAATAGTATTTAAACAATCATCCTAAATGTTAAAGCATTAAATATGCCATAATAATTAAATATGCACAGTATAAGCATTATTAGATATCGAGCCTTACCATCCAACGCAACACTGTAAAAAATCCTGACACTAGCAATTATCATAACGCCTTTTGATAAAAAACATGCATGTCATTGAATAATAAGTATAAAAACTTTATTTTTCATTACAGATTGCGCTTTATAGTTACGTTTTTTACATTTTCAGCACCAAAACTATGTAAAAAATTCTGACACTCTAGACAACAATCGATTATGAGGATAAAATTAAGTTACATTTACTCTAATCCAATTCACGAATTAAAGTATATCACCATCGACGTAGCTCAGTATACAAATGCCAAAAAACTTGAGTATTTTACAACTACACAACATGGAGCTTTTATAATTTAGCTGAATGCAGACTCCCGTCAAGCGATAGTTGCAAAGCTAGTGTCTGTAACCTTCTGTTTTTTGTCGCATATCCTGTGTGTATGCTCACAAGACTTACCTGGGTCCCATTACGAGGCTTTTACGGCGACAACGACAAAAAAACAGGTTTTCATTGAACAACACTCCAAAACCAAGTTGTTGAAGTTTGGACTTAGACCGAAGAGTGACGTTTTTTTGAATTCACATGACTGGTGGGAGACTGGCTATCTAAGCCTCGATAAAATCCGCTTATGACGCCAATTAACATATTGAGTTTCTGGGAAATTTACATAAACGCTTTGCTTAAATCAAGAAGATTATAAACATTAGCGATCTGCAAAGACCAACTCATAACCACGAGTTGAAGCAAAAAAGCCGGACCATTCAATGTGTAAAGTTTTCTGACACAATACTTAGAATACTAAGATAACCTGGGGACTTTCATAACTACCTCACTCCACAGTCTCGTAGGGCATGCACTGCATACCATTTGGCAGTTCCGCTTCGGAAAAGCGATTTGCCGCCGAAAGCCTGATGGTATGCAGTGCACATACCCTACATGGCTACAGGGCCGGCGCGCCCAGTGGGCTAATATTGTCGGCAAATTTTATTCCATTTGACGAGGAAAGCGGTTTGATACTGCTAACCGGACTTGTTGCCTGTGCTTAAATCAGGATTTGGCAAGATAACGCGTAAAAACCAGTCACCCCAACCCATCTGCAATCGATAACCCATCTTAAACTAAACCGCACTTTCTAGGCTGATAGTAACCCATCCAACTCTTCCCAACGATTATAAGCCTTTGCCAATTCCAGTTCTGTTAACGTCAACTCCTCTAGCGTTTCTGTCACTTTTTCAGATGTTTGTTTGTAAAAATCGGCCGAATTGATTTTGGCATTCAGTTCAACTTGCCGATTTTCCAATTGCTCGATTCGAACCGGTAGTTGTTCAAGCTCGCGTTGCTCCTTAAAACCAAGTTTTTTGGTTTGAATGCTTTTGGGTTTTTCCTTTTTATTCGTCTCCAACGCCAATCTATCGCTTACAGTTTTTTTATTCTGTTCGGCATGCGAAAACCAATCCGCATAACCTCCGACATACTCGTTAACCACACCGTCACCTTCGAACACCATAACGCTGGTCACGACATTATCCAGAAATGCCCTATCATGGCTTACCAATAACAAAGTTCCCTGATAGTCAACTAATTTTTCTTCCAATATTTCCAACGTTTCCAGATCCAGATCGTTGGTCGGCTCGTCCATAACGATCAGATTTGCGGGTTTGGTAAACAACCTGGCCAACAACAAGCGATTTTTCTCGCCCCCCGACAAACTCTTCACCGGCGAACGGGCACGGGCCGGGGCAAACAAAAAATCGGCCAGATACGACATGACATGACGTTTACCGGATGGAGTGTCTACAAATTCGCCACCGTCGACCACCGTATCTGCCACAGACACGTCCGGGTCTAGTTGTTCTCGTAACTGGTCGAAATAGGCGATTTGCAGATTGGTACCCAATTCGATACTGCCGGTATTGGGCTGGAGCTGACCTAACATGAGTTTTAGCAACGTTGATTTACCGGCACCGTTTGCACCGATCAAACCGATTTTATCGCCACGTTCTATCCGAGCCGAAAAATTTTTGATAATGACTTTGTCCTGATACTGGAAACTGACATCAATCGCCTCAATGACTTTCTTACCTGAGGATTCCCCCTTATTTAAAGCCATTTTTGCCGTTCCCTGAGTGCCACGGCGCTCGGCACGTTCTTCACGCAGTTTTTTTAAGGCCCGTACCCGGCCTTCATTTCGGGTGCGGCGCGCTTTGATGCCTTGCCTGATCCAAACCTCCTCCTTGGCAAGTTTTTTATCGAATTCCGCATTCTGGTTGGCTTCGTCTTCTAACAACGCCGCCTTATACCGCAAGTAATCCTGATAATCGCCGGGCCAGGATGTCAATTGCCCCCTATCCAGATCGATAATCCGCGTCGCCAGCTTTTGCAAAAACGCCCTATCGTGCGTAACGAATAGCACGGCTCCGGAAAAGGACAATAACTGTTCTTCAAGCCAGGCAATGCTTTCAAAGTCCAGATGGTTGGTAGGCTCATCCAACAGCAATACTTCCGGCTCTATCACCAGTGCTTTGGCTAGAGCCACCCGCCGGCACCAGCCGCCGGATAAGCTGCCGACACTGGCATCGGCAGGCAATTGCAATTTGGTAAGCACGGTTTCGACGCGCTGTTGGAAATGCCAGCCGTTAAGGGCTTCAAGTTTATGCTGAACATCGCCCAACTCGTTAAGCGATTGCTCACTACCGTCCATATGCGTCAATAAGGCATGGTAATCGACGATCAATTGCCCCAAGGTACCCAAACCGTCCGCGACCGCCTGATAAATGCTATGACTCTCATCCAATACAGGCGACTGTTCCAGCCAGGCGATACGCAATTCAGGCTGTTGCCAGATTTCGCCGTGATCGGCATGAACGTCGCCGGCAACGATTTTCATCAAAGTGGATTTACCCTCGCCATTGCGGCCCAGCAGCCCTACTCTTTCTCCTGCATCGAGTTGAAAAGCTGCGTTATCCAGCAGTGCGTGAGTTCCATAGGCGATAGAAACATTAGTTAAGCGAATTAAAGGCATTTGAATTAAAAATAAGGTCTAAATAAATCCGGCACCGGCAATGCGGCCCTGTTTTGTTTTTTGTTTAATCGGTCTGACCGCGGAATTCAAGCAGCTTATCTAGTTATCCGGGTTATGCAGACATTATATAGGACAATCGAATTTTGTTTATCGCAGCAGGTAATTGCAGCTACACGGAAGATGCTAACCAGCTATGGCTAAATTGGTGGAGGACAATGGCGGCGAAACCTCTGAGCCTGACCTTTTTCAAAGTATCGCCGTTATCCGCTCGCGAGACAATCGTCACCCTCGCAAACATTAACCTCGACAGTGACATGATCCAGATGCACAAAATTAGCCAGCATGGCTTTATAGTAATTCGGTTGCTTGGGGAAACGTGTGATAATAACCACAATGGCAGCGTAATGGTCTGCGCCTATGCGCCAGATATGCAAATCGCTGACCTTACATTCGCCGTCTTCTTCCAGGGTATCTTGTATGGCCTGTTTATAGCCTGCATCAACACTTTGGTCAAGCAGTAGCGGACTAGTATCCCGAATAAGCCCCCAAGCCCAAATCAAAATTATCAATGCCCCAACAAAACCCATAACGCTGTCCAGCCAATTCCATCCGTAATATTTACCAGCCAGCAAAGCGATAATCGCTAGTACCGAAGTAAGAGCATCGGCGATAACATGTAAAAACGCCGCTCTCAGATTATGATCATGGTGTTTATGGCCATGTTGGCAATAGCTGTGTTCATGATGTTCGTGATAATCGCTAAGTAACACAGCACTAAGAAGATTAATTCCCAAACCGATGCAGGCCACTAAAATAGCTTCATCAAAACGGATGATTTCCGGGATTGCCAACCTGACTGCCGATTCTGCGACCATCATCAGCGCTACCATTGCCAAAGCGATGGAACTGGCGAAACCGCCGAGAATTCCGACTTTTGCCGGACTAAAGGCGAAAGTTTGATCCATTTCGTGAACCCGGCTATAACGATAAGCCATGATCGTGATCAAAAATGCCAAAACATGGGTTGCCATGTGCCAGCCATCGGCCAACAACGCCATTGAACGAAACTGGATGCCGGCACCGATTTCCACCAACATAGTGGCGAAGGTCAGCAATAGCACAATTTTGCTGCGTAATTCACCCTTGCGATTTATTCTGGCAAAATTATGAGGATGTTGCCAGTTGCTCAATTGATGTTCGTGCATAATCCGTCCTTTACCAAGATATTTTTTCTCTTCAAAATAAACCTGTGAAAACGCTTTCAAAACAGTTATCCATCCGGAGAGTCCATCAGCCCTAACTGATTCAGCCCGAAACAGTTTGCTTCCCTACATGTTTAGAATGACCGGCATAGCCGGAAACTCTCAAAAAAAATTTATGATATTAATTATAGAAATCTATTATCTTGTTCAATCCTGGTTTTTGTTTAGGCCTTGTAAATTATAGCGCCTCCCGATGAGTAAAACGGTATAAATCAAACATCCAAATAGCAATACTCTATCGCCAATAACGAGGTTTCGATAGCGTATTCATATCGCCCAGTATGGCAGCCTTCGGTCGGATAAGTTCATCAGGGTTTCAATAGTTGGCAAAATTGCTCTCGATTTCATGGATTGCCAAACATGCAACCTATGCCCTGTAAAAACCAATGAAAATGGATGTTCGAGTGATGGAGAGTTTTTAATTTTTCCTGACTGAATTCAAAAACCGCCGAAGTTCCGCCAATAAATCGCTTGCCAGCATCCCCCGCTCGCCCTGCTGCGCTGCAACGGCGTCCGCCGCTTCGCCATGCACGTAAACCGCCAATCCGGCGGCTTCCGTTAATAACAATCCTTGCGCCAGCAAGCCACCGATTAGCCCTGCCAACACATCACCCATGCCGCCACTGGCCATGCCGGGATTACCGGTAGTGCCGACACTAATGCTTTCAGCATCGGCAATAAGAGTTCCCGCGCCTTTTAACAAACACACCCCGCCGTAACGATTTTGCAAGGCTGTCACGGCGGCATAGCGGTTGGCGGCGATATCCGCAGTGCTGCAAGCCAAAAGCCGGGCAGCTTCGCCGGGATGCGGGGTTAAAATCCAATTCTCTCGACTTTCATGCCGCAACGCCAGCAAATTAAGGGCATCGGCATCGACGACGCTTAACTTTTCACCGTTCATAACCCCGGCAAACAACATTTGAGCCCATTCGTCCTGCCCTAGACCGGGGCCAATCACTACCACACTGGCTTTGTCGAGCAGGATTTGCAACTGTGCAGCATTTTCCACGGCATGGCACATCAGTTCCGGTCTACCGATATTCAACAATGCATTATGCTCGATTCGGCTGGCAATGCTGACCAGCCCTGCCCCGCTGCGCAATGCTGCTTCTGCGGCTAACCGTATCGCACCACTAAAGCCCAGATTACCGCCGATTAGCAAAACATGCCCGAAATGACCTTTATGGGCACTGCGCGGCCTTGCTGCCAACAGTTTTTTTTTCAACAAGGAAGCTGCCGGGTTTAAACCGGAAAACACCGATGCCGGCACAGCCAAATCCGCGAAGACGATTTCGCCGCAATAATCGCTGGCCTGACCGGTAAACAGACCGCATTTCAAGCCTATAAAGGTCACTGTGGCATCGGCTTTGACCGTACAGCCCATACTGGCACCGGTATCGGCATGCAGGCCGGATGGAATGTCCACCGCCAGCACTGGGCAATCGGCAGCATTAATGACGGCAATAGCTATGGCATAATCGCCACCAACCGGGCGATTAAGCCCGGTGCCGAGCAAGGCATCCACTATTAGTTCAGCCGATGCTATCGGCATACCCGCCGTGAATTTTTCCACTGCGCCGCTCGCTTGCAGAAAATCCCGGCAAGAAGTCAGCGCATCGCCTTTCAACAGCGTTGCATCGCCTATGGTATAAACCTTGACCTTGTAACCGGCCTCTAGCGCCAGCTTGGCGACTACATAGCCGTCGCCGCCATTATTGCCGGCCCCGCAAAAAATCGAGAGTTGCCGGCAATCCGGCCAGCGCCGCTGCAACTCGGCAAATGCTGCCTGCCCGGCGCTACGCATCAATTGCAATCCAGCTATCTGCAAGTCTTGTATGGCGACACGCTCTGCTTCGCGTATCTGATCGGCCCGATATAAGGACTCCGGTAAATTTTGCATGAGTTGTTGTGTAAAATGACGCGAAAACCATCATTATAATGCAGCCCTACCATGCACCCAACCGAAGCAGTCGATTTCAACCAACTCGCCGCACAAATTAAACGCTGGGGTCTGGAGTTGGGCTTTCAGCAGGTCGGCATCAGCGATATCGACCTGAGCGCTGCCGAAGAGCATTTGAATGACTGGCTGGAGCATGGCCGACAAGGGGAAATGCAGTATATGTCGGGACACGGTTTGAAACGCAGCCGGCCGGCGCTGCTACAGCCTGGCACATGCAGTATCATCAGTGCCAGAATGGATTACTTACCGGAAAATCCGGCCAATAGCCAGACGGTGCTGGACAAGCCGGCAGTTGCGTTTATCTCCCGTTATGCGGTGGGCCGGGATTATCACAAACTGCTACGTCAGCGTTTGCAAAAGCTGGCCGATAAAATCGCCGCCGAAATCGGCCCGTTTGGCTACCGCGCCTTTGTCAACAGCGCCCCGGTTTTGGAAAAAGCCATCGCCGAAAAGGCTGGTCTGGGTTGGATAGGCAAACACAGCAATCTGATTAACCGGCAGGCCGGCTCCTGGTTTTTTCTTGGCGAAATATACACCGATCTGCCTTTGCCGGTCGACAGGCCTGTCAGCCGGCACTGCGGTCAGTGCACGGCCTGTCTGGCTGTCTGCCCTACCCAGGCAATTGTCGCCCCATATCAAGTCGATGCTCGGCTTTGCATATCCTATTTAACGATAGAATTGCACGGCAGCATTCCCGTACAACTACGGCCCCTGCTTGGAAATCGGATATACGGCTGCGACGATTGCCAGTTGATTTGCCCATGGAACCGTTTTGCCAAACTGAGCGCCGAAAATGATTTTAAACCCCGGCACAAGCTGGATAGCAGCACTTTACTAACCTTATTCGCATGGAGCGAAAACGAATTTCTACAAAAAACCGAAGGCTCTGCGATACGGCGGATCGGTCATCAGCGCTGGTTGCGGAATATTGCTGTCGCCTTGGGAAATGGCAAATTCGAAATAGGGGTGGTCGCCGCCCTGAATAACAAATTGCAGCATACTTCAGAACTGGTACGCGAACATGTGCTATGGGCGCTTGAACGGTTACACAGGATTTGAAGCGGAAATTCTCGAATTAAACTTCCGGTTCTAAAGGTCCAAGGATAAATTCGACACCGAAACCCACGCCTTCCTGAATGCGGATCACTTTGGCGGTTTGGATTGGCGCACCTTCGAATTCAGTAGTCTGAACTTCAATAATAGCACCTACTGGCGGCATGACTTCTCCAGCGCTCATTAAAAATAGGCCGCTTTCTGAAAAATCCTTCATATTCACCTCAAACGACTGCGACTTGACGGGTCCTTTAACCCTGATTTTGGCGCGATGCTCAAGTCGAGGGTGTCTACGCTTGTTTATTCCATCCACATTCTTTACCTATAAGAAGTTAATCACTATTCAGGATTCCAAACTATTTTCGGCCTAAAGCCGGTCCTACGCTATGCTGGTAACTAGATAATTTTGAAAGTTAAAACGTAACTATTCAGCCCAGATCGGATGGTGCCGAGACTGGATGGGGCATTTTTCCACACTACTGAACTTCATTGTCGCTGAGCACAGCCTTTAAAGGCACGATATTCAGAACGCTGCATAGATACATAAAATCTTGCCATTTCCAAAACAAGGGTAGATAAAATTAATGTAATGTCAAACCGGCCCCAGGTATAAATACCGATCCTTGTCGATGATAAGTCGCGATTAGGCTCGATTTGTTGCATAATTATAGTTTCATTAAGCGTCTCTTAATAACAAATAGACGATTATCGCCGAAAACACCGCCGCGATTATGATTACTGCATAGCGAGACTAAACACATTTTTGAATGGCCAGAAGACCCAGAAGAACGACAACAACCAACCGTCGCAAAAGAAACCAATCCAACCCATCCATAATCAAAAATTTTTTGATTATCGCCATAATTGTGGCTGGTTTTGGTCTTTTTTCCTATGTCGGTTACCTGGATTACAGCGTCCGACAACAATTCGAAGGCAAACGCTGGTCAATTCCTGCGCGCGTGTATGCCAGTCCTGTCGAACTGTATGCCGGCGCTCCGTTTACCAGCAAAAACTTTGAAGACCTGCTGTTGCAACTGCATTACCGGCAAGACGATCAGTTGAACGGCGAAGGTTCTTACTACATAAAAAGCGGACAGGCCAATGTAAAAACCCGGAGTTTCAACTTCGGCGACACCGCTCAGGATAGCCGTAGAATTCAGGTCAATTTCAGCGACGGCAGCATTACCGGTATCACGGACACAGCGACTGGCGAAGATATGGCTATCGTCAGAATGGACCCTATACAAATCGGCAGTTTTTATCCGACCCGCAAGGAAGACCGGATTCTGATCAAACTGGAGGAAACTCCACAACAATTGCTACAGGGACTTTTTTCTACCGAAGATCGCGATTTTTACAATCATTTCGGTTTATCGCCGAAGGGCATCATCCGGGCGATGTGGACCAACCTTAAGGCCGGAGGCATGGTGCAAGGCGGCAGCACCATCACGCAGCAGCTGGTGAAAAATTTTTTCCTGACTCCTGAACGTAGTATTGTGCGTAAAATCAATGAAGCATTGATGTCGCTGATTCTGGAATACCGCTACAGCAAAAACGAAATTCTGGAAGCCTATCTTAATGAAATTTTTCTCGGACAGGACGGCGTCAGCGCCGTCCACGGTTTTGGACTGGCCAGCGAATTTTACTTCGGCCAATCGATTAAAAACCTGTCTTTGCCGCAAATGGCAACCCTGGTAGCGCTGGTGCGTGGTCCGTCATTTTACGATCCGCGCAAAAACCCCGAACGTGCTTTGGAACGCCGCAATCTGGTATTGGATTCCATGTTACAGGAAGGCTACCTAACAGAACAACAAGCCACTGATGCGAAAAAGGAACCGCTATCCGTAGCAACAGTGACACATCGCTCCGCCAACCGGTATCCCGATTTCATAGATCTGGTGAAACGTCAATTAAAACAGGAATATAAAGAGGAGGATTTAACCTCGGAAGGTTTACGCATCGTCACGACCATGGATACCCGGATTCAGGACACACTGGAACAATCTATTACCAATAAATTGAAACAATTGGAAAAAAGCCCGAAAAGCGACGATCTGGAAAGTGCGGCGATTGTTACCCGCCGCGATAGCGGCGAGATCGTGGCACTAGCCGGTGGCCGCAACGCCTCGGAGACCGGTTTTAACCGGGCGCTGGACGCGGTCAGACCGATAGGTTCGCTAATTAAGCCGGTGATTTATTTAACTGCACTAGAATACCCGGATCGATATAACATCATCAGCCCGGTCCAAGATACCGAAATGGACATCGGAGCCGAGAAGGGAAAGAGCTGGTCGCCTAAAAACTTCGATAACCGTGAACATGGCATCGTTGCTTTGCATACCGCGCTGGCTCACTCCTACAACATGGCAACGGTACGTATCGGCATGGATGTCGGTTTGGCCCGCATTGCCAATACTTTGAAAAACATGGGGGTCAGCAGACCGATGGAATTATTTCCGTCATTTTTACTGGGAGCCTCGCCCTTGACGCCGCTGGAAGTAACCCAGCTATATCAAACCTTGGCTGGCGACGGTTATGCCATGCCGTTACGTTCCATCCGTGCCGTGAATGCAGCCGATGGAAAAGCCCTGCAAAGCTATCCATTGACAGTCCGGCAGGCTGTCGATCCGGCTGCAACCTTCATTACCAATACTATATTGCAAGAAGTAATGCGCTCCGGCACGGGCCATTCGGCATATAACTATCTGCCCGCCGATATGGCGCTGGTCGGTAAAACCGGTACCACTAACCAATTACGCGACAGTTGGTTTGCAGGATACAGCGGCGATTTTCTATCCGTGGTTTGGGTCGGCCGGGACGATAATAAGCCCACCGGCTTGACCGGCGGCAGCGGTGCCCTGCAAATCTGGGGGGAACTGATGCGGCAAGTCTCGAAAAAAGCGGTTAATCTGGTACCGCCTGATAATGTCGAAATGAAGTGGGTAAACACAGACACCGGCTTGCTCAGCAAAGAAGGCTGTGGCGGTGCGCAACTCTACCCGTTTGTGGAAGGTTCAGGCCCCAGTCAATATGCCGATTGCGGCACGGAAACAGCCCCCGACACCAACAGCTCCTGGCTCAATAATTTGAATCCATTTTAATCATGTTAATAAAATCACTTAAATCTCTTATATTGCTGGTAATTCTTAGCAATCTTGTTTATGCCGAAGAAGCACCGATTCAGCAATTAAAAACCTTTCTACATACTAGCGCTTCCCTAACTGCCGATTTCCAGCAAGTCAGTCTGGACAAATCCGGTCATCCCGCCCAGCGCAGCTTCGGCAAATTTTATTTAAGCCGGCCCGGTAAATTCCGCTGGAATTATCAAAAACCTTTTGTGCAGGAAATCGTATCCAATGGCGGCAAGGTCTGGTTTTACGACGCAGATCTGGAGCAGGTCACCGTCAAAAAACTGGACGACTCCTTAGGCTCCACCCCCGCCCTTCTGCTTACCGGGCAGGTGAATCTGGAAGAGAAATTCAAGCTGGAAGAACAGGGTAAGGAAGATGAAATTAATTGGATCAAGCTGGTACCGAAAGATGAGGAAAGCGGTTTTAAATACATTCTGATCGGCCTGAATGCCGGCCAATTGGGCGGCATGGAACTCAGCGACAATTTCGGGCAATTGACGCGCATCTATTTCTCTAATATCCAGATCAATCCTGTCCTAAACGACTCGTTGTTCAACTTTAAATCCCCTAAAGGAGCTGATGTATTCGAAAACTGAACAACCGGCTGATATTTGCATAACTGTCACTATTCCAGCATAACACCACCAAATCGAAGAACTGATAGCCCGAACCCACAAATTTATGAATCGCGGATAATCGAATAATTTAGCCGGTTTTAGAGCCGGCTAAATACCCACGGAAAAAAACACCTGATTTTATTCTAGGCTAAGCCAAACAAACACGGTTACGGCCTTGCTTTTTAGCCTGATACATAGCCTCATCGGCACGTTTAATCAGCAAATCGGCGTTATCGTTACCTCTTAAACTACTGACGCCAAGGCTTGCGGTAACATTTAAAACTTCCATACCGTAAGCCAGCATATGGGATTCGATATCGGCGCGAATACGCTCGGCGATTATCGCAGCACCCGCCAGATCGGTATCGGTTAACATGATAACGAATTCCTCGCCGCCGTATCGAAACACTGCATCGCTACCCCTGACATTTTCCATTAACCAGCCGGCAACCGAAGCCAACGCCAAATCTCCGCATTCGTGTCCGTAATTGTCGTTTATAGACTTAAAATAATCCAGATCAAGAAAAATCATCGATAGATTCAGCATCGAACGGTCGGCGCGTTTAATTTCACGTTGCAAGCAATCGAAAAACGCCGAGCGATTATTAACTTTGGTCAAAGGATCGGTATAAGCCATTTTTAAGGCCTGCTTATACAAAGTCGCGTTTCTAAGCGGATAAATCAGACAACATAACAGACCTTCCAACATCCTCAACTCTTCTCTGTTAAAACGGTGACTGCGCATCAGTTTCAATTCGCCCAGCTGCGTATCTTCCACTTTTAAAGCATAAGCACAGGAATGTCTGGCAAAAATACCGCGTTTGAACTGTAAATCGAATTCATCGTTTGTGTATTCCACGCCGTTATGCGGGATCATTAAGCCAACTTTGTTGCAAAAGATGCCGATCAATTCATCGAATTCCAGCGTGGTTTGCAATGCACTACTGATGTCATAATGATGGAGATTTACCGCTGTTGACGATTCAAAGCTCTTATTGCTAACGACGGCCAATTCTGCTGATTTTTCTTTCATGACACTTCCTCAGGTCTTGAATCAAAGTTTCAACAAAACTTAAGCCAATAGCATGCCATCCTTATAAATAACTTTAATAACAATAATTTATATTAAAATATTGCTGAAAAATTGTAGCAAAGCGGCAAAATTCCGCCGCTTGACGGAAAGAACTCGCCAACAATTCGACGTTTTATCCAGAATGTATTGACCGTCTATGAAGACAGCCAAAACTCACCTATTATCTGCACCTAAGTACAATTTCAACCGGTTATCGACTTTTATGGCCGGTTTTTTAGCTAAATTCCATTGTATTCAGATCGGCAAAAACCCGGACGACGTTGGAAGGCTTTAGTTATTTACCCGAAAGGGGGGAAGGCATTAAATTCAAACCCAACATCAAGCTGGACCATTCACATCCTCAGGATCGCCTTCATACGGGGTCGCGTATTTGCATTCTTTCTGCGGACAGACTTTTTCGGTTCCGCGGCGCTTGGTGGTTTTTAAGGTCAATATAGGCCAATTGCAATCAGGACAGCTTTCCTTGACCGGTGTGTCCCATAAGGCATAATCGCATTTTGGGTATCCTGAACAGGAATAAAAAATTTTGCCGCTCCGCGCCTTGCGTTTGAGTATGACGCCGTCTTTGCATTGCGGACATTGCACTCCGGTATCCTGCGGCTTTTCCAACGGTTCTATGTGCTTGCAGGCGGGGTAAGCGCTACAGCCGACAAACTTACCGAAACGCCCGGTTTTTATCACCAAAGCCGATGAACATTGCGGACAAACCCGCCCCTCCACCACTTCGGGCGCTGTTGAAGTAGCAGCATTATCTTCGCCGAGATTTCGGGTATAGGAGCAGGTCGGATAGTTGGTGCAACCAATGAAGCGGCCGTTACGCCCTAACCGTATCGATAAGGGATTGCCGCAATCCGGACATTTTTCATCGATGCTTTCCTGAGTCACATCCCGGCGCTGTACGCTTTCTTCTTTCTCGGTGATTAACTGGGTAAAAGGCCGCCAGAAATCGTTCATTAATGGAATCCAGTCCTTTTCGCCGCGAGCCACCGCGTCCAGATCGTCTTCCAGATTCGCAGTAAAACCGTAATCGACGTATTTGGTAAAATGTTCCGTTAAAAATTTATTTACGATACGCCCCACATCGGTCGGATAAAAACGCTTATTGTCTATGGTGACGTATTCGCGGTTTTGCAGTGTTGAAATGATGGTGGCGTATGTCGACGGACGACCGATACCGTGCTCTTCGAGGGCCTTGACCAGGCTGGCTTCGCTATAGCGCGGCGGCGGCTCGGTAAAATGCTGATCGGCACTGATTTCGTTGAGGATAACCGGCCTGCCCTCCTCCATAGGCGGCAACAGGCTTTCCTGATCGTCGGCGGCGTCTTTGCTGTCGTCCTTGCCTTCCAGATAAACTGCCATGAAGCCGGGATTGGTGACCGTAGAGCCGGTGGCTCTGAATATGTTTTTATCGCTGCCGCAATACAGATCGACCGCCACCTGATTCAGGGTTGCATGTATCATCTGGCAGGCTACGGTGCGTTTCCAGATCAAATCGTAGAGCTTGAATTGTTCGATGCTCAGACGATTTTTCACCTCTTCCGGCAGACGATGCACTGAGGTCGGGCGAATCGCCTCATGGGCTTCCTGGGCATTTTTCGATTTGGTCTTGAATTGGCGGGGTTCTTTCGGCACGTTATTGGCGCCGTATTTTTCAGCGATCAAGCCGCGTATATCGGCAATGGCTTCTTCGGCCAGATTGACCGAATCGGTACGCATATAAGAAATCAAACCGACCGTCTCACCGCCCAAATCGATACCTTCATAGAGCTGCTGCGCCACTATCATGGTCCGTTTGGTGGTAAAGCCCAATTTACGAGCCGCCTCCTGCTGCAAGGTAGAGGTGATAAAAGGGGGTGCCGGATTGCGATTGCGTTGTTTTTTTTCCAGTTTGCCCGGTATCAGTTTGCCGTCTGCCTCCTCCAGTAGCGTCTGTTTTACCTGTATGGCCTGCTCTTCGCCGGTGAAGCTAAATTGATTGAGCTTTTCACCATTGAAATGCGTCAACTTGGCTTTAAAAGGCTGTCCCTGTGCGCTGACCTCGGCGATGTGCGTCCAGTATTCACGGGTTTTGAAGGCTTCAATTTCCAGTTCTCGTTCGACTATCATCCTTAAAGCCGGACTCTGAACCCGGCCGGCAGACAGTCCGCGCCGGATTTTTTTCCATAACAAAGGCGACAGATTGAAACCGACCAGATAATCCAAAGCTCTCCGCGCCTGCTGGGCGTTGACCATATTCACAGACAATTCGGTGGGATGTGCTATGGCTTCGCTAACGGCTTTCTTGGTGATTTCATGAAACACTACCCGTAACACCTCCTTACCTTTCAGCAGTTTTTTTTCCTTCAAATGCTCGAACACATGCCATGAGATTGCCTCACCTTCTCGATCGGGGTCGGTGGCTAAATAGAGGGTATCTGCATTTTTTATCGCTTTGCCGATTTCCTGCAAATGCCGCTGATTTCGATCAATGACCTGATATTTCATCGCAAAGCCGTTTTCAGGGTCAACAGCCCCTTCTTTGGGAATCAGATCGCGGACATGCCCATAAGAGGCAAGCACTTGAAAGTCCTTGCCAAGGTATTTCTCAATGGTTTTACATTTTGCGGGCGACTCTACGATGACTAAATTCTTGCTCATGCTATCCGTACAAATAATAATCAGTGTAAAGAGGTGGGTATCAGATCATAAACAATATCTTCCATTCTGGAAAAAGCCGCGCTGTCTCCCGGCTGACTTAATAACACCATTAAAACGATCCATTTCAGCCTGTCCAATGTGATATTTTCATCTTGCAAAGCCATCGCCCGATCAATGGCAATTTCCCGATTTGCGGGCGAAAGAATGCCGGTATGCTCAAGAAACATTAAAAAATCCCGGCATTCAAGATCGAAAACAGCAGTTTCCTGACTGCAAAAAATTCTGAATGAAGACGGTACGGCTGGCGTAATGCTTTCGATTTCCGCCAAAGACTCTAACCAATCGAAGGCTTTGTTGACATCGGGCTGTTGAAATCCTGCCTCTAGCAATTCGGTAGCAATCACATCGGTGTCGGGATAGCTATCGCTGTCGCCATCGAGATAATTTTCAAACAGATAGATCAACACATCAAAAATATCTTCTTTCATTAGAGCCTTTATTAAATTCGGAAATAGCTACCGCCGGCAGCCGTGGCAATGTAGCCCTGTAGTTCCAAAACCAGCAACATCGATGATACCGCATCCACCGACCAGCCGCTTTCCTGAACCAAAGTATCAACCGTTGTTGGGTTGTAGTCGATCAAATTCAATAGATTTTGCTAGCTCCAGGTCAAGCTACCATCTGATTAACTTCCGTGCTGACTTATTATATACGCTTTGATTATATTGACCTAATTCTTCAAAAATATCTTGAACAGTTTCAACCAATTTGGCTCCTTGCCTGATTAAAGCGTTACAACCTCGCGCCAAAGGATTATGGATAGAGCCCGGAATCGCAAAAACTTCCCGATTCTGCTCCAAAGCCAAACGCGCGGTAATCAGCGAGCCGCTTTGCTGAGCGGCTTCGACCACCAACAAACCTACGCATAAGCCGCTGATAATACGATTACGCCTAGGAAAATGATTGGCTTTGGCGCGGTGCCCGGCGGAAATTCTGAAATCAATGCGCCCGCTTCGACAATTTGCATTGCCAATTGTTTATGACAAGCCGGATAAACCCGATCCAGACCGGTCCGGCTACGGCTATGGTATGTCCATTGACATTTATCGCCCCCTGATGGCTGGCGGCATCTATACCTAAAGCCATGCCGCTGGTAATCGCGTAACCGGCCGTCGCTAAGGTTTCGGCAAATTCAATCGCCGTCTTGATGCCTTGCGCGGAAGGATTACGACTGCCTACCATGGCAATTTGCGGTTCTGGACAATATATCGACACTGCCTTTGACAAACAAAACCGGAGGCGGATAAGCGATTTCCTTTAACTGAGAAGGGTAATCCTTATCTTTAAGGGTTAACAGCATGATTTTCAGGCTGACTTAGCCATTCAAGATCCCGTTCCACCAATTCCCAGTCTGGAGTTTGCAAAGCAGCAATGATTTTTTTACTAAAACCCAAGGCGTGAAGATTTGTACGCGAAACGGTAAAAACCTGACCGAAATCGAAATGATCCAACAGACGTAGCATGGTCTGATTGCCGACACCGGGAATTCGGAGCATCGCCAACCAATATTTTATATTAGGATTAGTGGCTTTTATCAAAAATTCAAAATTCTTTTGTGATGGCAAACCGCGAAATTAATAAAAAGCCGCGGCTTTATTCGATTATGGGGTTTGCACCCGATCCAATGTATGCACTGCGCCCATCGCCTCCATAACCAGCGCATAGCTGACCCGGTCGAAAGGCCGGAATACCATCAGCACACCGGCGAGTTCATCAGGCAATTTCACAGATTGAGCCGCCGGAAAGCGAACTGTATCCATGATAACCCGACCGCTTCTGTATATTTCCAGGACATGACCCGGTAGCAACCCATCCTCAGTACCTTTGTCGATAACAACAACATCGTGCTGGCCGATTTGGGTAATGCCCCCCATCACCCGGATAATATGACCGCGAATCGTGTTTTCCGGCGGTCTTGGAAAATAATTCAAGGCCACGCCTTTTTCATCGCTAAGCATGAGGCGATCTCCCTGCCTCACCTGATCGTTGGACTTATTTATCAGCAAGGTTGCCGGATCGCCGCTAGCCTGTATGGTTGTTTCGCCGATATATTGCGCCTCATAGCCCAATATTTCATGGGTTTCAGGATCGACATAGGGTCGCCCTTCCGAAAAATAGTGTAATGGAGACCAGCCGGTTGCTCAATCGCTCGCGCATAGATTTTATCGCCTGCACCGGCAATTAATCGTTCGTCACCGGCAACGCCGATAACATACGGCGAGTCATTCAATTCGTTCTTAGACACTACCCTGGGCGAACTCAAAAACTGGGCAATAGCGTCAGAAGGTATCATCTTGACTGGCTCCAGATTCTGCGTATCCCGTATCACCGGTTCCAGTTTCTCTTCGTTTCCAGTCCCCTGACCACCACCGTCCGGCGAATAACTCAGACGCGGCACACCGTTCACATAAGAAAAATACAGAGTATCGCCTGGATATATCCAATGAGGGTCCTTTATTTGCGGATTATTATGCCAGAGTTGCGGCCACTGCCAAGGATGCTGAAGGAACCGGCCGGAAATATCCCACAAGGTATCGCCTGTCACCACGGTATATCGATCCGGATGATTTGGATTGATTTTGAGTTCGTCGGCCCAAGCGCTGACACTAAAAAACAACAGGATGATCAATCCCAACATTGCACGAAAAACCATAAATTACCCTGACAGCGTTAAAAATTAATAGGCAAAGTTTAGATGAATTCATAGAGAATTGTAATCGATCCGGAAAGTTTAGCATCTATATCAACATGGTTCGATGAATTCGGTAACTTTCGAGTGCGTATTCAAAAATGAAAATGCCTCAGTACGTCACCAAAACCGGGCTAACTTTTACACAACCAAAACATAAGCCCCAATTTCTTGGCTTTACCTGTTATAAAAAAAATCACCACAATACAGATTATGTTCATGAATCAACCTTGCGGAGTTTTTCAACCAGCGTAGTACGACGCATATTCAGCAATTTGGCGGCATGAGCGACCACGCCATTGCACTCTTCCAGCGCCTGACGGATCAGTTCGTTTTCCAGATCGGTCAAATATTCTTTGAGATCCAGACCCTGCTCTGGCAGTTGCACTTTACCTGTACCGACTGATACGGTTTTGAAGACCGGCATGGTTTCAAAATAATCGCCTTGTTCAGATTCCTGCTCCAAGCTGGCAATTTGCAGATTTTCCGGCACATGATAAGCCTGAAATTTCTCAGGCAAGTCGGCAACATCGACAGCCCCCTCAGGATATATAATCGCTAGCCGTTCGATCAGATTCGATAACTCGCGGACATTGCCGGGCCAATGATGCTGCATCAGCATGGCGACCGCCTGCCGGGTTAAGTGCACGATGCCACGGTTGTTGGCTGCCATCTTGGCAATCAGGTCGTTGATCAGATAAGGAATATCTTCGATTCTTTCCCTTAGCGCCGGTAATTCTATAGGAAATACATTAAGCCGGTAGTATAAATCCTCCCTAAAACGTTTTTCCTTGATTTCCTGCTCCAGTTGCCGGTGAGTCGCAGCGATGACTCGCACGTTACAGTGCACGGTTTTATTGCTGCCAACTCTTTCGAACGTGCGTTCCTGCAATACCCGCAATAATTTAACCTGCATGGGCATCGGCATATCGCCTATTTCGTCAAGAAACAGGGTTCCGCCTTCAGCCATTTCAAAACGCCCCTGCCGCGAGGTCAATGCCCCGGTAAATGCCCCTTTCTCGTGCCCGAACAATTCGCTTTCCAAAAGCTCGCCTGGAATGGCTCCGCAATTGACGGGAACAAACGGCTTGTCTTTACGAAGGGAGGCACGATGAAGCGCTTGAGCGACAACTTCCTTACCCGTGCCGGATTCGCCTAAAATAAGCACTGTAGCATCCGATTTAGCAACCTGATCGATCAAATCCCGGGTTTTCTGTATGGCTTTACTATGCCCGGCCAAACCTTTATTGGTCACGGATTTTCCAGTCGCTGCCGTCAACTGCGGCAAACTGCTGAATAGTTCCGATAATCGCGTATAAACCGTCGGCCATTCCAGTACGCCGGCCAACAGTTGCCGAACGGAAGCGGCAAGAGGCTGCGTGTCTTTATCCATCAGCAGAAATATAGGAATGCCTCCGGCTTTTTCGGTGAGTTTTCTAAGGAAGGTTTCCTGCTTTTCGATACCGCAGCCAATAAACACTGCATCGAAACCATAGCTGCCAGCGAATGCCGCTTCGAAATCGGCGCCGTCAGCTATTGTCACCCCGCATTCCAAAAATTTGAGAACAGTTTCTATCATCAGAATCCGTTGCGCGTCATCATCGATTAGCAAAATTTCCGGCAAAGCCATGCGTTATTTTCTCTATGAATTACAGATGAAAGCCGATACGGCCATTAAAACATTTAAGATAATCATTGTAGTCGATCAATTCAATAAAAACTTAGCATTTCAATTTGTTGTATAACTTACTTGATGTTATGTAACGAAATATCCATCTGCAATATTGCTTAACGCTTGCTTAACGACTTGACAAAATTTCTTCAACATAGAAACTAGTTGCACGATTAGCAACCAGAGCCACTGCTTTGAACGACATCCCTCTTAGTATCTTGTTAAGTATACTTGTTACATTACTAGTCATTTCAGCATTTTTTTCCGGCTCGGAAACAGCCCTGATGACTCTTAACCGCTATCGGCTACACCATCTGGTTAAAAAAAGGCACAGAGGAGCAGTCAAAACCCAAGAGTTGTTAAAACGGCCTGATCGATTGATCGGCCTGATCTTACTAGGTAACAATTTCGTCAATATTCTGGCCTCATCCGTAACCACGCTAATTGCCATACGCGTGGGCGGCGGCGAAGCCATCGCTCCCGCTACCGCTTTACTGACAATTGTAGTGCTGATTTTTTCCGAAGTAACTCCAAAAACCCTAGGTGCAATTAAACCGGAGATGCTGGCTTTTTTATCGTCCTGGCTTTATGTGCCTTTGCTTAAGATTTTTTACCCCATTGTCTGCGTAGTTAATTTTCTTTCCGGCCTTATTTTGCGCATATTCGGCATCAACACCAAAAAAGGCACATCAGAAACCATGAACAAGGAAGAATTAAGGAGCATTGTTTCAGACGCCGAACATCTGATGCCGTCCCGTTATCAAAATATGCTGCTAAGCATATTGGATCTGGAATCGGCAAGCGTAGAAGATATTATGACCCAACGCAATGACATCATCGGCATTGATATAGAAAATCCTATCGAAGATATTATCAGCCAATTGCAGAATAGCCTGCACACCCATCTACCGGTTTATAAAAAAAATATCGACAGAGTGATTGGATTTTTGCATATTCGCAAAATTTTATCCCAGATTAATCAACCGGACTTCGATAAACATATCATCACGGATAGCCTGGTCAAGCCTTTTTTCATACCTGCCGGAACATCGATTCATAGGCAGATGCAAACCTTCAAAACGGAAAAACTGCGAATCGGGCTGGTAGTTGACGAATATGGCGATGTACTGGGCTTGCTGTCATTAGATGATTTGTTACAGGAAATTGCCGGTGAACTGATGGCAGACGAACCCAACATCAAATTACAGAAGGACGGCAGTTATTTGGTCGACGGCGGCGTTACGGTAAGGGAATTGAACCGCATAACACAATGGAATTTGCCTACCGAAGGACCGAAAACCCTTAACGGTCTGATTATAGAGTACATGGAAACCATCCCGGAATCCGGAACCAGCGTCAAGCTGCACGGTCATCCTCTGGAAATTATCAAGTGCGATGAAAATACCGTTAAATTAGTTAAATTTCTTCCCCACGCCTGATGGCTTTCCCGAAGACAAAAAAAAGCAGTTGTTGATTAAACAACTGCTTAAAAGGAAGAAATATAATGCAACTTTTAGTATTAACTGAACGAAAAGTTATCTATATATTAGCTGCATTTTTAAAAAAGAAGATGTGGCATATTGTCGCGGTATATTCTGCCTATTCCATCCGAGGTTTAAAGTTTTACTTGATTAGCAAGATATCTCAGCCGAGCCACAGCAAAGCGCGTAGACTGAGCACAGTCCATCAAAGAGGTGCACCATGTCAATCAATCGTATTCAGTTTCAACCCAGCATGTCTATGCCTGAGTTTCTAAAACACTACGGCACCGAAGCCCAATGTGAAGCGGCTCTGCAGAAATCACGCTGGCCTGACGGCTTTGTATGCCCTTGCTGCGAAGACACGAATTGTTGTGAATTCCTGATAGGATCGCTCAAAATGTTCCAGTGTACGAGTTGCCGACATCAAACCTCTCTCATCGCCGGTACGCTGTTCCAGAGTACCAAGCTTCCGCTAACGATCTGGTTTCTGGCGATCTATCTTATCAGTCAAGCGAAGACAGGCTTGTCAGCGCTCGCGCTAAAGCGATATCTGGGGGTCAGCTACCACACCGCATGGCTTGTTCAACATAAGTTGATGGAGGCCATGTCCGAACGTGAAACAAGATATCCGCTCAGCGGCCAAATCCAGATTGACGATGCCTATCTCGGCGGCGAGCTTAGCGGTGGCAAGGCCGGACGGGGTTCTGAAAACAAGGTGCCCTTTGTGGCGGCACTATCACTGGATGAAAATGGACATCCCAGGTATCTCAAATTAATGCCAGTGAATGGATTTACACTCAAAGCGATTGCTCAGTGGGCCAGAGAGAATCTGGTTTCAGATTGCACTGTACTTTCTGATGGCCTCGCCTGTTTTGCCGGGGTGACAGAAGCCGGTTGTCAGCATGATGTCATCGTTGCGGGTGGACGTAAACCCAAAGATCTACCTGAATTTCAGTGGATTAACACCATCCTGGGCAATCTCAAAACCAGTCTGGGCGGTGCTTATCATTCATTCAACTTCGCCAAATATGCTTATCGCTACTTGGCGGCTTTTGAGTTTCGTTTTAATCGACGATTACAGCTCGATACCCTGCCAATTCGACTTCTCGTGGCGGCGGCAACCGTTGGACCCCGTCCTGCTGCTTGGCTTCGTTCGGCTGAGGTATCTTGCTAATCAAGAAGTTTTATTTGTATCCGCTTACACTTCAGCTTTTGTATTTGAATCTCTCTTGGGCTTTGTTCATTATAATGAAAGGGAGCAGCTTAAATTTGAAGTCCACATGCAAGAAATGACCTTAGTCAGTCCGCTGAATCAGCGGTAAAAATCCTGTACGATCTATAAAAGCTTTCATAAAACTTAGAAGAGAAATTTTTCATTGCTTTGATTCGCCTAGCATTGCATTAAGTAATTTTTAAGCAATGAAGCGGAGACTTTGCTGCAACTGAAGCATTTACCAAATAGGAGGATACATGTTTAGGTTTATTAAAATTGTAGCAATCAGCAGCATGATCATGACATCAGCCGCATATGCAGACGCAGATGATTGGGGATATCGTCACCACCATGAACATTACGGGTATGGTTACAACTCCTACTATGGCGGCGGCTACGCTCCTCAAAGGAGATATTACCCATCGCCTCAGCCATATTATGCACCGCCGCAAGTAAATTATTACGGCTACGCCCAGCAAATGCCAAGGTATGGTCATCGTGACAGGGATGATCGTTGGTAGTCAGCTTTTGGGATCGAACTGAATGACTAGCAATTGGTTTCGAAGAAATAAGAACATTAACACAATTGCTGTCATTTAGAGCCTATCAATGCTTTGTATCTGAGCTTATGCGCCTCTCAGATTTTACCGGCAAGAACCAAGCCGGATTGTCAAAATCCGGCTGAGTGGATTGGTCTGAGCGCTTGCTTTTACACCTTGGCGCGCGGCGAAAAAACCGCTCTTATCCAGCTAATAAGGCAAGCATTTCGTCCCGTAGAATGACTTCCTTTTCCTGCAACAGTTCAGCCAGTTTATCCAATTGCTTGCGATGCGACGTCAGTATCTTGTGCGCGTGTTCCTCGGCCTCTTCAACTAATTCCCTGATTTCGGCATCAACGATGCGAGCGGTTTCCTCGCTGTAATTGCGTTGTTCGGAATATTCGCTGCCGAGAAATTGCAATTGCTGGCGCTGACCGTAAATCAGCGGCCCGAGTTTTTTACTCATCCCCAAATAGCAAACCATATTGCGGGCGATTTCCGTAGCTTTTTCCAGATCGTTCTGAGCGCCGGTCGAAACGCTTTGCAAAGCCAATCGTTCGGCTACCCGGCCTCCCAACAGTATTACCAATTGATCTTTAAGCTCAGCTCGGTAGAGAGATATTTTTCCTCGACCGGTAATTGCAAGGTAAAGCCAAGAGCGGAAACGCCGCGCGGGATAATCGAAATTTTATGCACAGGCTGCCCTGTGGTGACATTTTCTGCAATCAAGGCATGACCGGCTTCATGAAATGCCACACGGCGCTTTTCTTGAGGTCCGAGAATCCGGTTTTTCTTTTTCAGGTCCTGCCATGACCCGATCGATTGCGGCTTCGAAATCTGCCATCGTCACCGTATTACAGCCGTTTCTGGCCGCCAAAATCGCCGCCTCGTTAGCAATATTCGATAAATCCGCACCGACAAATCCCGGCGTGCGTTTGGCCACAGTCAACAAATCGACATCTATGTCCAATTGCATGATTTTACTATGCAATTTTAGGATAGCAATACGGTCGGTAAGATCGGGTTTATCGACAACAATTTGCCGGTCAAACCGGCCGGCGCGCAATAAGGCTTTATCCAGTATTTCCGGACGATTGGTTGCCGCCATGACAACCACGCCGGATGTTGGTCGAAACCGTCCATCTCGGTCAATAGCTGATTAAGGGTTTGTTCGCGTTCGTCGTTGCCGCCCATCACCACCGGACCGCCGCGCGAACGCCCGATAGCGTCCAACTCATCGATGAAAATAATACAGGGGGCAGTTTTCCGGGCCTGTTCGAAAAGATCGCGAACTCTGGCCGCGCCGACACCAACAAACATTTCGATGAATTCCGAAGCACTGATATTGAAAAACGGCACACCGGCTTCCCCTGAAACTGCGCGTGCCAGCAAGGTTTTACCGGTACCCGGCGCCCCGACTAACAGTACACCTTTTGGCATTCGTCCGCCCAACTTTTGCAATTTTTCCGGAGCGATCAGAAAATCGATGGTTTCTTTCAATTCCTGCTTGGCACTTTCCGAACCGGCAACATCTTCAAAAGTGATTTTTGCGGTTTCCTGCTGAATACGGATTTTATTGCCGATATTCAATATCGAACGCCCTGCCCCGCCTGTCATGCGCGGTAATAGCCACATCCAGATCCCGGCAAAAATTGCGATGGGAATAATCCAGTTGAAAAGTATATTGCTAAGCCAGTTTTCACCACTTCTGACCACATATTCGACTTTGTGTTCCTGCAGGTTTTTAACCAGTCCCTCATCCCACAAAGGAATAGTGTAAAAATGTTTACCTAGTTTTTGATCCTCTGCTTTCAGAGTGCCGTTGATAAAGCGTTGAGTAACGACCGCTTTTTCGATTTTATTATCGTTAACCAAATTTAGAAACTGACTGTAGGGAATCTCCTCGCCCTGAATTTTTTCACCACCGGAGAATATCGACAGCACGATAATGGCCAACAGGAAATATAGAAAAATGCGCTGTGGGTTACCGGTATTTTCGGGTTGTTGCTTACTATCGGGCTTTGGCTTCGATGATGACTGCCAAACCGATTTTAGCCATGCCCAAGCCTTAAGCAGCACGTTGTAAATTTCAGTCATTTTTTGTTTTTCTGTCATCGCTATAGACCCCAAAGAAAATTTAAGCTTTCTATAAATTCCGCCAGCATTAAGCGGGTTTTGTAAACTATGGAACAAGCATGAAACAACTTTATCACCGGTTAGCTGATTGACTATCCGGTGATAGTCTTCAAACGTGGGCACAAACAGCGGTGCCTACCCTACAAGATTTTTCTACCCTATCTTTTTAAGTAAACGCTAATTGCCGATAAGCACCGTTATAGTAAAGCAAGGGCTCGCCGTTTCGGCAAACCAGTTTTTGTACTTCACCGATGACAACCCAGTGGCTACCGGCCTTCAACTGCTGAACCACTTTGCATTCCAGACTAACCAACGCCTCGGTCAAAAGCGGCGCGCCGTTATCTCCCGACTCCCAACGTACATTGGCAAAGCGTTGTTCCTGAGTACTGCCGCCGGCAAATTCATTCGAGATAGCCTGCTGATCACTATTTAGAAAATTGACCGCAAAAAGTGACTGTTCAAGCACCAAAGCACCGGTATCGGTGGTCTGATTCAGACAGACCAAAATTTGCGGCGGTTCAACGGAAACGCTATTGAATGAGGTAGCAGTCATGCCTTTCGGACCCGATAGATCCGAATGGGCTGTCACCACCGTCACGCCGCTGGCCCATAGTTTCAGTGCGTTTTTAAATTGACCTGCATCTACACTCATAATACTCTCTAAATTTTTTGTCACTATTCAGCCTGGATTAAGCCGTTTTACTGAATTGCCGATTTAAGGCAGCAAATTGTTCAGCAAAAAACGCAAACCTAATTAACGCCGATCGGATATTATCAATTAAACATGAAAACAAACGGCTCAAGAATATACGCAACGCACTTCAAATTTCGGTAGTGCAGAAGAGTATATTACACATCGGCCTGAAAAGCCTTTGCTAGACCGATACCACCCTGACCGTTATTTTCAATTTTTGGGCCGCATATGCGGAAACAACAGCACATCGCGGATACTGGGCGAATCGGTAAATAACATCGCCAAGCGATCTATGCCTATGCCCTCGCCGGCTGTAGGCGGCATGCCGTGTTCAAGCGCGGTAATATAATCGGCATCGAAGTGCATGGCTTCATTATCGCCGGCTTCTTTTTCTTCAACCTGTCTTTGAAAACGTTCGGCCTGATCCTCGGCATCGTTCAACTCGGTAAAGCCGTTGGCGATTTCCCGGCCGCCGACGAAGAACTCGAAGCGATCGGTAACATGTGGGTCGTTATCGTTACGCCGTGCAAGCGGCGACACTTCCACCGGATAGGCGGTAATAAAAGTCGGATTCATTAACCGCTGTTCGACGGTTTTTTCGAAGATTTCTATCTGCACTTTGCCCAAACCGTAGCTGTCTTTAACCGGTATGCCAAGTTTTTCCGCCACTTTAACTGCTGCTTCGCGGGTTTGCAGATCGGTTAAAGTTAAATCAGGGTTGAAATGCAAAATCGACTCCACAACCGTCATGCGTGCGAACGGTTTTCCGAAATCGTAAACATCGCCCTGATATTCAATCGTGGTTTGCCCGACGACCTCTTCAGCAATACCTTTCAGCATGGCTTCGGTCAAGTCCATCAAGTCGCCGTATTCGGCATAGGCTTGATAGAATTCCAGCATGGTAAATTCCGGATTATGCCGGGTAGACAAACCTTCGTTACGAAAGTTGCGATTGATTTCGAAGACCCGCTCGAAGCCGCCGACCACCAGACGTTTAAGATAGAGCTCCGGGGCAATACGCAGAAACAGCTCCATATCCAGTGCATTGTGATAGGTCGCGAAAGGCCGGGCGGTAGCGCCGCCGGGGATGACTTGCATCATCGGCGTTTCCACTTCCAGGAAATCCCGGTCCAGTAAAAACTGACGGATATAGGCAATAATTTTAGAGCGCATCAAAAAGGTATTGCGGGTTTCCTCGCTCATGATCAAATCCAGGTAACGCTGGCGATATTTGATCTCCTGATCGGCGATACCATGAAATTTTTCCGGCAAGGGCCGCAAGGCTTTAGTCAGCAGGCGAATATCGTCCAACCTGACGCTAAGTTCTCCAACCTTGGTCTTAAACAGCACGCCTTCCGCACCTAAGATATCGCCTATATCCCATTTTTTAAACTGCTCGTTATAAACGCCTTCCGGCAGATGGTCGCGACTGACATAAACCTGTATCTGTCCGGACATGTCCTGTAAATGGCAAAAACTGGCCTTGCCCATGATACGGCGGGTCATCATCCGCCCGGCAATTTTCACCCGAATCGGTTCGGCTTCCAATTCTTCTGCGGTTTTATCGGCATATTCCGCCAGCAACTGTCCGGCCACCACATTGCGGCGGAAATCGGTCGGGAAAGCAATACCTGTCTCGCGTAAGCTGGTCAATTTTTCGCGGCGTTGTCTGATCTGTTCTTGTTCGTCTTGTTCGATTTCTGACATGTTTAGGGGTAATTAAAGTTTTATATAGATAGTAGATAATAGGATAATCGCGAATATTGAAAAGCCATCATAAGTTTTTTACAAGGAAATTTAATGGCAGCAAAAACTACCCAGCATGTTTAAGCCAATTTGGAAAATTGACTTTTTTTAAAAGCTGCAAACTTTAAGGTGGTGAAATAGAAGACTGCCCCTTTTACAACCCACTCTTCAAACTCGCCTCAATAAACTGATCCAGCGCCCCATCCAGCACTGCCTGGGTATTGCCGGTTTCGACATTGGTACGTAAATCTTTAATACGGGATTGATCCAGCACATAAGAGCGAATCTGACTGCCCCAGCCGATATCGGATTTGGAGTCTTCTATCGCCTGCTGGGATTCGTTGCGTTTCAGCATTTCCAGTTCGTAGAGCTTGGCTTTCAGTTGCTTCATCGCCGTATCTTTATTTTTGTGTTGCGAACGGTCGCTTTGACACTGGACGACCGTATTGGTGGGGTTATGGGTAATCCGCACGGCGGATTCGGTACGGTTGACGTGCTGACCGCCGGCGCCGCTGGCCCGATAGACGTCTATGCGCAAATCGGCGGGATTAATGTCGATTTGAAAATCATCGTCGATTTCCGGCGAGACGAAAACCGATGCAAACGAAGTATGCCGACGATTACCGGAATCGAACGGCGATTTCCTGACCAGCCTATGCACGCCGATTTCAGTGCGTAGCCAGCCGAACGCATAAGGACCTTCGAATTTGATGGTCGCGCTTTTAATGCCGGCCACATCGCCGGGCGACTCTTCGATCAACTCGGTTTTAAACCCCTTGCTTTCGCCCCAACGCAGATACATGCGTTCTATCATGGAAGCCCAATCCTGAGCTTCGGTGCCGCCCGAACCGGATTGAATATCCAGAAAAGCGTTATTGGCGTCCATTTCGCCGGAGAACATGCGCTGGAATTCCAAATCGGCAACGTTTTTTTCATACTGTTTCAGATCGGCGGCGACGGTGTCAACGGTGTCCTCGTCGTTTTCTTCAACCGCCAACTGCAATAATTCTTCAGCATCGGCCAGACCGGTTTCCAAATCGAGAAGGGTATTTACGATAGCTTCAAGCATGCTGCGCTCCTTGCCCATTGCCTGGGCAAGTTCCGGCTTGTTCCAGATTGCCGGATCTTCCAGTTCGCGCAGCACTTCCACCAGTCTTTCGCTTTTAGTCTCGAAATCCAGATAGCTCTTTAGAGCTGCGCTTCGCTCGAGCAAATCGGCTATTTTGTATTTTATCGGGTTAATTTCTTGCATAAACCTTTTCCAGGCACAACCACCGGATACATTCCGGAACTCAAAGGGACGCAATTATAAACGATTACACTGCCGTATTGGCCCGGTAGTTTTTCAAAGACCAAATCACGCAAGCAATACCGCCCAGCAGAAACGGAATACTTAACAACTGACCGGTGGTCAGCGGTAAATTGGTGGAGTACATGGCCTGTTCGGTTTTGAAAAATTCCAGGCCAATACGCACCAAAAACACCAACGTGATAACCGAACCAAACAGCAGGCCTTTAATGGGTTTGTTATAGGTCTTTTTATAAACCGTCAACAACAGCAAAAAAATCAGTGCGTAACAAAAGGCCTCGTATAGTTGTACCGGATGCCTGGGCAGTTCGTCAACCCGCGTAAAGACGATACCCCAAGGTTCGGTCGTGACCGTACCCAAAATTTCCGAATTGAAAAAATTGCCGATGCGTATAAAACAGCCGCTCATGATACAGGGGAATGACAATCTGTCCAGCAACCACATATAAGAATCCCCGGTTTTGCGCTTATAAAGATACATTGCCACCAAAATGCCGATAATGCCGCCGTGGCTGGCCAGTCCGCCTTCCCAAATCGCCAGGATTTTGAAGGGGTGTGTCAGATAGTAGCCGGGATCGTAAATCAGCGTATGACCCAGCCTGGCCCCGAGCACGATACCGATTGCCAAATACCACAACATGCGATCCAGTTCTTCGACGTTTTTGCCTTCGCGCCGATAAATCCATTGCATCATGTTGTAGCCGAAAATAAAGGCCGTGGCAAACATCAGGCCATACCAGCGAATTTTCAGGAAGCCGAAATCGATGAAAACGGGGTTGATATCCCAGATTAGGTGTTCCATGACATGAGTAATATTTAGTACGTTGTAAAAAGCTCAGTCCGTAGGATGCGCCGAGCGGTGGAGACTGTGAAAGAATTTGAAATTTCCGATGAATTTATCAATATACGGTATCTTTGTTAAAATAGGACTACTGTATGCTGTGTTTTGCATTTTAAAAATTGAATTCTTTCTCTGTCTCGGCAGCGAAGCACATCAATCGCGAAAGATGCGCCTCCTTACGCCGACACATCCTACAAACTAAAACCGCGCATCTTTAACCTGAATTTTGCCATCGATTACCCGTAACGGAAAGCAGACCAGGTTTTCATAGGCCGGCGCGCATTTCACCTCGCCGGTTTTAACACAGAAGCGAGCGCCGTGGCGCGGACATACGATTTCATCGCCCTCAAGTTCGCCACTGGCAAGTTCGCCGCCATCATGGGTACAAACATCTTCAATAGCATAGCATTGACCGTCGAGCTTAAAAACCGCGACTTCGGTGCCATCGACATCCACCACGACATGATCGCCGTTTGCCAACGACTCATCTGCGATTACGTCTATCCAATCCGTCATATTCGCCTCATTTTATATAAACATCGTATCTGAGCAATTTGCCCTGATATATCTCGGTGGGTTTGCCGCCCATTGCCTCAGCATAGTCCGGGCTTTTTACCACCAGCCGCTTGCCGCAGGCCTGCCAGGCGGCCGCGAATAAATCGGCCCTGTCTTCATCGTCGCCGAGAATGTCGCGCAACATGCTCATGGCTTTTTTCGCCAATGCAGATTTTTTACGCTTTGGCGGAAACATCGGATCTAGATAGATGCAGTCCGGCTTTTCCTGCAAGCCGGCTAACAAAGCAATACTATTGCCAACCGACAATTTCGGCGGTTGCAAACCCCGGTTCAACATCCAGTCTTTTTGCGCCAGACGATTAAAACCGTCTTGAATCAGCTCTGCCATCACCGGCGAACGTTCGATGCAGTTTATGTCATAGCCCATGCGAAATATCGCCAAACTGTCCTGAGCCCAGCCAGTGGTGGCATCGATCACGGTTTTGGTTTTTTTGCCTATCGCCAAAGCCAGCAAATCTTTTTTTGGGGCCGGAAAGGAATGTTGCTCGCCGGGACGCGGCTCTATATCGACCGCCAAACCGCCTTTTTTTAGGGTTTGTTTATCCAGCAGTTTAAGGCAACCGTCCCGGTAACCAAGAAAAAAAATTTGCGGCTGACCGTCCGGCAGGCTTTGCAACTCCAGCAAAGGCAAGGCCAGCCGGTCCGCAAGCGCCAAGCTGGCGGCCTGCAAGCTCATATCGGCGTAAATAACCGCCAAACTGTCAGATAACACCGCCATACTTCGAGTTTATTCGGTCGAAATCGATTTGGCCTGATTTTTAAGCGCCGCATCCAAAGTATGCCATGCCAGCGTTGCGCATTTTACCCTGGCCGGATATTCGCGCACGCCAGCCAGCACTGCCAGCTTGCCAATCGCTTCCAAATTTATTTCTTCCGATTTGCCGGTGGTTATTTCATGAAACAGCTTGAACAAGGCATCGGCTTCCGCTTCGGTTTTGCCTTTGACGATTTCGGTCATCAATGACACCGATGCGGTGGAAATGGCGCAACCGGCCCCCTGAAAACTGGCATCGCTGATCACATGATCCTCGATTTTCAAATACAGGGTCAAGCGGTCGCCGCAAAGCGGATTAAAACCTTCCACCTGCCGATTGGCATCCGCCATGACCCGACAATTACGGGGATTGCGGTTATGATCGAATATCACTTCCTGATAAAGATCGCGTAAATCGTCAAACATTAGCCGAACACCTCTATTATGGATTTGATGCCTTGCATCAACATCTCGATTTCTTCCCGGGTATTGTACATGGCAAACGAAGCCCGCGCTGTCGCCGGTACGCCATAAAAATCCATGACCGGCATGGCGCAATGGTGTCCGGCGCGGATGGCAATACCCAAACTATCCAGCATGGTGCCGATATCGTGCGGGTGTATTTTATGCAACGTAAATGACAATATTGCACCTTTATCGGCTGCCTGGCCGATAATTTGCAAACCGTTAATTTGCAGAGCCTGCTCAGTAGCATAGTCCAGCAATTCGGTTTCGTACGCCGCGATATTATCCATGCCGATGGCTGCTGACATAATCGATAGCCGCGCCCAGACCGATCATTTCGGCAATCGCCGGGGTACCGGCTTCAAATTTTTGCGGCAAACCGGCGTATTCGGTTTCGGCAAACGTGACTTTACGTATCATATCGCCGCCGCCATGATAAGGCGGCATCGCTTCCAATAGGGCCTGTTTGCCGTACAACACGCCGGTACCGGAAGGTCCGTAGAGCTTGTGGCCGGAAAATACATAAAAATCGCAATCCAAGGCCTGTACGTCGACGGGGATATGCGGTATCGCCTGAGCGCCATCCAGCAGCACGGGAATGTTTTTGGCATGTGCTGCGGCTATGATTTTGTCCACAGGATTGATCGTGCCCAGCGCGTTGGACATATGCGCAATCGCCACCAATTTGGTTTTATTGCTTAATAGCTGCTCAAAGTCATCGAACAACAATTCCCCGCGTAAATTGATCGGCGCCACTTTCAGTACCGCCCCGGTTTGCTTGCAAAGAATTTGCCAGGGTACGATATTGGAATGGTGCTCCATGGCGCTAATCAGAATCTCATCGCCGACCTGCAATTGCGGCCTACCGAAACTCTGTGCCACCAGATTAATGGCCTCGGTTGCGCCGCGTACAAAAATAATTTCCTTAAGGCTGGCAGCATTAATGAAAGCGCGGACTTTTTCCCGCGCTGCTTCAAAACGATCTGTGGCTTTGACGCTTAAGGTATGCACGCCACGATGGATATTGGCATATTCATGGCTATAAACCTGCACGATGCTGTCGATAACCGCCTGCGGTTTTTGACAACTGGCAGCGTTATCCAGGTAAATCAGCGGTTTATTACGAATTTTCTCGCTGAGTATAGGAAAATCGGCGCGAATTTTTTCAATTGGAAAGGTCGTCATGTTTTTTTATGGCTAGGTTTTTTGCTTATCTAAATTAAATTGTTACAATATTAATGGTTGCATCACTTGAACGAAATCGTAGGCGTAGGATGGGTAGAGCGACAGCGAAACCCATCAAAAAAACCGTGAATAACCTGCATCCATGATGTCGCGATTGGTATTTGGTTTGATAGATAATGGCTATCCTGATGGGTTTCGCTGTCGCTCTACCCATCCTACGGGACTTTGTGTTTTGCTTACGTTGGCTTCGATTATTGGGTTGCGAACAGCATGCAACCCAACCTACGCTTGTTTCACAGACTAATCGCCGGAAAACGCAGCAGTAATTGTTCGAGCAATATGGCCTTCAATTCCACATTCACGACCTTGTCAACCATTTCGTTAGCAAAGGCGAAGGTCAAAATATTTCTGGCGATCGCCTCATCCAGACCGCGCGATTGCAGATAGAACACCGATTTTTCTTCTAACTGGCCAACGGTCACACCGTGGGAACACTTGACATCGTCGGCGTAAATCTCCAGTTGCGGTTTGGTATCGATTTCGGCATCGGCGGAAAGCAACAGATTGCGGTTATTCATTTCCGAATCGGTTTTCTGCGCATCCTCCGCCACGATCACCCTGCCCTGGAATACCCCTCTGGCACGCTGGTCCAATACGCCTTTATAAAACTCGCGACTAATAGCGTGCGGTTTGAAGTGATTGATGCGGGTGTGGTTGTCGATGTGCTGACGTTTACCGCCCAGATATAAACCGTTCAACTCACATTCCGAAGCGATATCCAGATCGCTGTGCATATCGGTTCGCGCTAATAATCCACCGAAGGCAAAATTGTGATGGGTAAACCGGCTGTCCCTCGCCTGTTTTAAATAAGTACCGCCGAAATGCGTGGCCTGTTCTTCTTCGATCTGGATTTTATACAGCTTCAATTCGGCGTTTCTTTCAAGAAAACATTCGTTGACCGCCACCGTAAAATAGTTGCCGGTAGTACCGGCAAAGGTTTCAATAATTTCAGCGCTTGCAGATTCGTTTAGTAACCATAAATTCCGGCTTGCCGCCAAGGCACTATTCCCGGTAACCACATGTAATATCTGCACAGGCTTGGCGAGTTGATGTCCGGCGGCAATTTCGATAATCACACCGTCGTTGAACCAGGCATTATTAAAAGCCAACAAGCTGTGTTCAGTATTTTTAACAGCCTTGCCTAACCGTTCTTTTATAAATGCCGGGTTTTCTTCCAAGGTCTGCCAAATACTCTGCACAGTCACTGCATCCGGTAAACCGGCCAAATCCGACAACTGTTCGGAAAACCGGCCATTCACCAGCACGATGCTCCAGGCATCCTTAAGGCGATAAACGTCCAGGGTTTGAACATCGATCAACTGGTTAGTAGCTGGAGGATATAAGGTTTTATTTAAAGCCGCCAGATTGGTATAACGCCATTCTTCTTCACGTACCGTAGGAAAACCGCGTTCGCTAAACGCCTGCAAACCGGCCTGTCTGAAATTTTGCAGCCAATCGACAGTTTGTCCCGGCAAATGCGCGGCATAGGCCGGATAAGCAGCGGCATAAGCATTTAGGGATTGCTGGTTAGCCATCACGCGGCCCGTCCTTCCAGCCAGCTATAGCCTTTCTCTTCCAGTTCCAAAGCCAATTCCGGGCCGCCGGATTTGACAATACGGCCTTCCGCCAATACATGCACGACATCCGGAACAACGTAATCCAGTAAACGCTGATAATGAGTAATCATTAAAAACGAGCGCTCCGGGTTACGCAAAGAATTAACGCCTTCGGCAACAATCCGTAAGGCATCGATATCCAGCCCGGAATCGGTTTCATCCAGAATGCACAATTTAGGCTCCAGCACCGCCGCCTGCAAAATCTCGTTGCGTTTTTTCTCGCCGCCGGAAAAGCCTTCGTTAACGGCCCGATACAAAAACTTTTCGTCCATCTGCAATAATTTCACCTTGGCTTTCACCAGCGTCAGAAAATCCATGGCATCCACTTCCGGCAGGCCGTGATACTTGCGCGTGGCATTCAATGCCGCTTTAAGCAGATAGATATTGCTGACGCCCGGAATTTCCACCGGATATTGAAAGGCCAGAAACACGCCTTCGCGGGCCCGAAGCTCCGGGGCCATATCCAGCAAATCCTTGCCATAATAGCTGACACTGCCGTCGGTAACGTTATAGCCCGGCTTGCCGGACAACACATGCGACAAAGTGCTTTTACCGGCGCCGTTCGGCCCCATGATGGCATGCACCTCGCCGGGATTGATATCCAGGCTAAGACCTTTAAGGATGGGTTTATCGCCAACGCTGACGTGTAGATTTTTGATGCTGAGCATTTTTTTACCTAATTTAACTGAGTTGGCAGAATGATTACGCCAAGCCTATGAACTTACATTTTGAAAATATTGTACTTTCCTTGCTTCATTTTCAGGATTATTAGAAAACAGAACAAAGTCTCAAGGAAAGAATTTATATATTTCTTTTCTATGCATGACTGTTTTTACTAAAATCACATCCTGTTTAACGAATAAACCTAATCGATAATCGCCAAATCTGACTTTATAAAAACCGTCATAGCCTTGCATCTTTTCAATTTTACCTAATTCAAAAAATGAAGCTGCCGCTGCTAGATCCTCAAATACAAAATGTTCAATCTTCGTTCGGGTTTGGCTAGGAACTTCCGCCAATTGTTTTAAGAATTTTTTGCCAAACTCAATTTTCATCCAGCTTTATCCAAAGTGGCATAATATTTTTTAGCTTCCTCTATACTCAATAATTCAGAGTCATCCGCATTAATCAACTGAGCCAGCGCATAATTTTCTAAAATATTTTCAATCTTGTTGAAAGTATCAATATCAAGTTTGACAGCTATTTTTTGGTCTTTTTCATCAAATATGTATTCTACTGGTAATTCCATAAATTTAACTCCGATGTTAATATATTTTGGTTAAGTCACATCGACATTAAGCTTTTAATTGTTTTCATTAAAACAAACCTAAGACTTCACTAAACAATACCAATCAATTTAATTAAAAAACAATCTATGGTTCATTTATTTTGAAAATTTTCTATTTTCGTTTCAAATTGTACTATTTTCTCAATTAATTCTTTAATTTCAGAATCGATATGTACAATTCTCTCATAGTACTTGTAGTATTCCCCGAAATCGCGTGAATCAATGCGTAACGCCATCTCATCACAAAAAACACTGTCACCATCGTATCTTAAAGTATTATCAAGTCGAAGCAACGTTCTCTCTTTAAGTGGGCTTGGCAAAACACTAGATAACTCTAATTTCTCCGACTTAAGTAAAGAAACTCTTGTCAAATTCGAATTTAAAAGTGCCGTCAACGCAGCCAAATTTATTTGTGCCGTTTGTGCCTCTGTTGAAACTTTCAGTAATTTTTCTTGTTTCTTCTAGCTCAGTCTTTTGTAAATCATAAGTTGCAGCAATTAAATAAAATGCAAAGCCAGCTATAATGGGGTTAAGTATCCCGCCAAAATAATCACCAAATTGACCAAAAACTTCGTTTTTATTCGATAATTGACCATGGAATTCATAATAAAAAAAGAAAAAACAATCACAAAAATAGCAGCAACAATCCATTTCAGGTATAGTGTATTAATTTTATTTGAGTCGTTCCAACATTGGTAATCCGAATTATACATAAATAGCCTAGTTAATTGAGAGAAATTATGGACATTGATAATTTGGTATAGCTGTGCTTATTACTCCGTGCAGACCAGCACTTAGCAAAGTATCCTGTCGATTAAACTCCAGAGCTTCCTGCAAAGTTATCTTTAAGCTTCTCGAACAGTTCGTTGTAACTGGCTTCCTGACAATTAATGCCCGGAATTTCTTCAATCCAGCCAATCCACCATTCGCCATCTTGCTTAATGATCGCGGTATATTGATTATTCATTTTTACTCTCATTCATTTGCCGATGACCAAGCTCCAGCTTGATAACTAACATTGTTTAAAACTATTAAGTATAAAGCAAATTCATCTTTTGCTCAGGCACTTCCCGCCCAAGCTCAAGCGCTGTGGCAACCCATTCATGAATAACTCGTTCGGCATTTTTCACAGCATGCTGATAACTTTTGCCATCGGCCATGCATCCCGCCAATTCCGGCATTTTAACCAGAAAAGCTTGATCAGCTTCGCTCCAATAAACCATCATTTCATAGATATGCATGTGCAAATTTTTAACCAACCGCCCCTTCCAAACTAATCCCCAACAAGGCCTGCGCTTCCACTGCAAACTCCATCGGTAGTTCCTTAAACACTTCCTTGCAAAACCCATTCACAATCATAGACACCGCATCTTCTGCTGACAGCCCTCGCTGCTGGCAGAAAAATAATTGATCTTCGCTGATTTTAGAGGTCGTAGCTTCATGTTCGACCTGTGCGGTAGGCTGCTTCACTTCCACATAAGGAAAGGTATGCGCCCCGCACTTATCGCCGACCAGCAAGGAATCGCACTGGGTATGATTACGGGCATGTTCGGCGGATTTAGCGACCTTAACCAAACCGCGATAAGTGTTCTGCCCCCTGCCGGCGGAAATACCCTTGGACACGATGGTGCTACGGGTGTTTTTGCCGATGTGCACCATCTTGGTGCCGGTATCGGCCTGTTGCAAATTATTGGTCAAGGCCACCGAATAAAATTCGCCGACCGAACTATCGCCCAGTAACACGCAACTCGGGTATTTCCAGGTAATCGCCGAACCGGTTTCCACCTGTGTCCAGGACACTTTGGCATTTCGGCCCCGGCATTCGGCACGCTTAGTGACAAAATTATAAATGCCGCCGACGCCGTTCTTATCGCCCGGATACCAGTTCTGCACCGTCGAATATTTAATCACGGCATTCTCCAGCGCCACCAGCTCCACGACGGCGGCATGCAATTGATTTTCATCGCGCATCGGCGCCGTGCAGCCTTCCAGATAGGACACATGCGAACCTTCGTCGGCGATGATCAAAGTTCGTTCGAACTGTCCGGTGTTGGCGGCGTTGATACGGAAATAAGTCGATAACTCCATTGGGCAGCGCACCCCTTTCGGGATATAGACAAAGGAACCGTCGGTAAACACCGCCGAATTCAATGCCGCAAAAAAATTATCGCCGGGCGGCACCACGGTACCCAGATATTGTTGCACCAGTTCCGGATATTCTTGCAGCGCTTCGGAGATCGGGCAAAAAATCACGCCCGGCTTCTTTTAGCTTGGCTTTAAATGTGGTGGCTACCGATACGCTATCGAATACCGCATCGACAGCAATACCGGCCAAGCGCTCCTGCTCGTCCAGCGGAATACCCAGCTTTTTATAGGTATCCAGCAACTCGGGATCGACCTCGTCCAGGCTTTTAGGACCATCCTTTTTCGATTTCGGGGCCGAATAATAACTGATAGCCTGATAATCGATAGGCTCTATATTTAACTGCGCCCAATCGGGTTTAGCCATGGTCTGCCAATGTCTAAAGGCCTTTAAGCGATACTCCAGCATAAACGCCGGTTCTCGCTTGACTATCGACAAGCGGCGAATGACATCCTCATCCAGTCCCGGCGGAAAAGTATCGACTTCCAGTTCGGTCACAAAGCCTTGTTTATATTCCTGGCTGATTAAATTTTCAATTTCTTGTGCGCTGCTTGACATAACTTGGCCTAAAGCAAATTAACGATATAAACGGCTGACAGGAATGGTGACTTCCTGCGGCACACGACTGGGCAAAATCATGTCGGCCAAAGTCACCGACTCCAAAGCCTGGGAAATGCGCTGATTGATCAAATGCCAGTTACCCTGAATTCGGCAGCCTGTGGCCTGATCGCAGCCTTTATGCGACACCGTGCATTCCGTCAGGGCGATCGGCCCTTCAAGAGCGCTGATGACGCTAGCCACAGTTATTCTCTCAGGCTCTCTGGCCAGCATATAACCGCCCTTAGCGCCGCGCGTGGATGCCACGACGCTGGCCTTAGTCAGAATTTTCAAAATCTTGCTGGTGGTAGGCAACGCAATCCCTGTCGCTTTGGCAATTTCCACAGCCCCATGCACACTCGCCTTGTCCTTAGCCATATAGCTAAGAATCACTGTTGCATAATCGGTTAACTTACTCAGTCTTAGCATCGCCGCCCTCATTTATTAAGGACTAGTTTAGTACTATTTAAATCCCCAGTAAAGCACTTGGTAATTATTTTTCTTGTTTAACCGACATATGCATCGTTCCAACGCTCCGCGTGGTAATGCATCCTCAGACGCTCTGCGTCTTCTTGATATACGATAGGCTGATAGAATCAAGCTGACCGGCTACAAACGATAGTTAGTTCAGACTGAGATATTGCCAACTCCAATTGACATTGCTGTCGTTATTTTTTAAATTTGCTATTTGTGAACCAGCAAATTCTAAAATGGATGTCTGTTTTTCCAACGGTAGGTAGCAAAATCGCGTTTGTCCGTGAAAATAATACGGCCATGTCCTAACAGCGATTGACAGCTAGGCACAGCCCCCTATTTCTTATTATTGGGAGGGCAATTGCGGATTATCGAATTAGAATGACATCTACACCAATGTCGGTGATTTCCGTCCAGACAGCATCTGCCGTTAATACAGCCAAATTCCTTTCTTTTGCCAACCCCAGGCAGGCCCTATCGCCAAGCGATAGCCCAAAGCGCTTTGTTTTCGGAATAAAATGAGCGGCATAAAGCGCATGTGCCTGACTAAAAGGAACAATTTCTATTGAGGTTTTATCGATTTGCTGAATTAACGGCAATGGATCAATACCATCACGCACAAACCGTCCGGCAACCTCGCAAATATTAACGGTTGAGATACAAGCGCTTTCGAGATATTTCACAACAAACTCGTGACCGGGTTCACGAAACAAATAAGCCAGTAACGCCGAAGCATCCAGCGCTATCATTCGTTTTCAGCTTCTGCCCGACGCTCCCGGATCAGTTGCTCGACAGTATTGGCCGGTTTTTTCCCGCAATAAAGTTGATCGACGAGTTGTTGCAAATCGGCGACCGGTTTTCTAGCGTTTATGCAGGCATCGTATAGGATCTTTCGAGCTTCCGCCTCCATGCTTAGCCCATCTTGAGCCGCCTGGATGCGTAGCGCCGAATGCACATTATCGGGCAGATTGCGGATTGTTAATGTTGGCATAAAACCATCTTGGAAAAAGCTGGTTTTCAATATAACCAGTGACAGCATTGCTGTCAATTATTTCTATGATAGCGAGGAGGAAACAAACATTATGGTTTGGCATCCGCATGTGAAGTTGTCAAAACCCGGCAAACCGGCAATATCAGAATTTTTTTTAGGGCTATTTTAATGACTGGCAGGCCGACCGTTTCCACGACACTGGCGATACCGCAAAAATATAGCCGGCGTATGACGTATTTCCTAAAAAGACCTCTGATGGCAGCCGCTTTTATTTACTATATTCAAAATATTGCGGCATATGACCCAATTGCCGGCATGATTCAACGTAACGCACCGCTTCTTAGTATTTTATTTTTCAGAAGGAGCCTAACCTTAGGAGCCGCTTGCGCTGAAAGCATAAGGGCTATGTTACTCCTCATGTTTTGCTTGCTCTCCATATTGCAGTTCTGCAAGAAAACACTGCAATAAATCCGCCAACTCTATGCCAAGCATAGTCGTGTTTTCCTGGTGATTTTTTGCTGCCTGCTCGGTTTGCTGGGCTTGATCCAGCAAGCGCTGCGATTCAAACACACCAGCAACGCCTTTAAGGCTATGGGCAATAAATTTAATCGTTGCATAATCCTGCCGTTCGGCTGCATCTCGAAGTTTATGGACATTTTCCTGATGGTTGCCGTCCAGTGCGCTGTTAATCAGTTTGTCTATAAAAGCTTGACGCCCATTGTAACGTTGTAGCATGGCCAGCCAGTCAATCAAACTTTTAACCTCTAAAACCGGTCGAGTATCGACTTCGGAAACGGCCTGGCTTTCGGTTTCCAAAATCGGTTCCTGATTAGTATCGATGATGTTATCAGCCGATGCCTTGGGGGAAATATGTTGCAGAATTGCCCTTACCAAGTCGTCGGCATCAATTGGTTTGGTCACGCGATCGCGCATTCCGGCATCCAGACAGCGTTGACGTTCTTCTGGCATGGCATGAGCTGTTAAGCCGATGACCGGCAAATCGGGAGCGTTTTTCAAAATTAAACGTGTAGCTTGATAACCATCCATCACCGGCATTTGGATGTCCATTAACACGACATCAAATTCACTATTGCCGGTTTCTTCCAATCGATCCAGAACTTGTTGACCGTTTTCGGCAAAAATCACATGTGCGCCCTCATGGGTCAATATGTCTTCGAGCACAACCCTATTCAGATCGACATCCTCGGCGGCCAATACCCTGAGGCTCTGTAATCGAGACTCATCTTGTTGACTGATTATTTGAGGTTCAATGTCAGCCGTGGTTTCCGGCAAAGGCAAGCTGAGGATGAATTGACTGCCCACACCCAAGGCGCTGCTTACGCTAATATCGCCACCCATGATTTGAGCAAGATTCCGGCTGATCGCCAAACCCAAACCACTGCCGCCAAATTTACGCGTGGTGGAATTATCGGCTTGTTCAAAAGCAGTAAATAACCGGCCGATCTGTTCCGAAGACATACCGATACCGCTGTCGGTGACCCTGATTTCAATATCATCATTCCGGCGGGATATCGCCAGAGTGACATGGCCGTGCTCGGTAAACTTAATCGCATTGGATAAAAGGTTCACTAAAATCTGCCGTAAGCGCAACGAATCGCCAATCACCCATTCCGGCAAATGATCCGGACGTTTAACCTTCAGACTTAAATGCTTTTCCTTGGTACGCAGGTTAACCAGACTGACGGCGTCGTCAATCAATGCCTCCAGTTTAAACGGATGCAAATCGAGGGTCATTTTTCCGGCTTCAATTTTGGAGAAATCGAGAATATCGTTGACCAAACCCAGCAAATGGAGACCCGCGTCGTGAATACGAACGCTATTTTCAAGCAAGTTACGGCCATGATTTTCACGAATGCTCATTTTTGCCAAGCCGATTACGGCGTTTAACGGTGTGCGAATTTCATGACTCATATTGGCCAGAAATTCGCTTTTGGCATGAGCAAGACGCTCGGCTTCCAGGCGAGCTGTTTCATGGAGTTGCTCAAAGGCTTTGCGGTGCGTGATATCTCGCATCACACCAATATAGGTTCTTCCCACATCATCCATCAATTCATTAACCGACAGCTCAATCGGAACCAGTCGGCCATCCTTACATTTGCCTTCTACTTCAATACGACGACCAATGATAACCCGATCGTTGGTTTCCGCATGCTTTCTTAAATAACCATCGTGTTCGGAATAATAGGGTTCCGGCATTAACATTTTCACGTCTTGGCCCAGCAATTCATCTTCCACATAGCCAAACAAATTGGTGACCTCATCGTTAACAAGTTGCATGCAGCCTTGTTCGTCTATAAGCACCACTCCATCGGACATGGTGCGAAGAACAGCACGAATACGAGCTTCGCTGGCAATCAAAGCAGCCTGAAACCGCTTTCTGTCCGTGACATCGCGAACAGTGGCTTGCAGCATGGGTTCATTGTCAATATCTACCCTACTAAGCTGAACTTCGGCAGAAAAAATTTCACCATTCAAACGTCTATGCAGCCATTCAAAGGCCATTGAGCCATCGGCAAGCGCCTGTCCCATTTTTTGTTGGGCCAACTCGATTGACAAAACACCGTCGGCTTGACGTTCCGGCGACAATGATGCCGGATTTTGCACTAAAAACTCTTGTTCGTCCTTGCAGGCAAACAGGCTGATAGCCGCTGCATTACCGGATAAAAACCCTCGCGCCGGGCTTAGCGTCATCAAAGCGTCGCGTGACGAGTCAAACAAGGCTCGATAACGCTCCTCACTGCCTTGTAAGGCTAGTATCGCCTGTTTCTGCCGGGAAATATCACGAACAAAAGCACTGAACTCTATGGTATCGGCAAGTTGATAGGGGGTAATCGCCAATTCAATTGGAAATTCGTGTCCATCTCGGTGTAAGGCCACTATCTCGATGCGCTTGTTCAACACAGGTCCTTGGCTGGTAGTCAGGAAATGTTTTAATCCACGCTGATGTGCTTCGCGAAAACGCTCAGGAATAATAATCTCATGCAGCAATTGACCGAGCACTTCTGCGGTTGCCCAGCCAAAAATTTGTTCAGCCTGACGATTCCAGCCCAGCAAGATACCCTCGGCATCCATTTGCACCAGAGCATCTAGCGCGGAGTTAATGATACTTTGCAGGCGAATATCATCCTGCTTCCGCTTTTCTAACAAGGCCTCAAAGCCATTGGCCATTTCATTGAAACTGCAGACAGCCTGGCTGATTTCGTCATGACCGCTTAGTTGTGTGCGCTGTTTAAAATCGCCGGCAGTAAAGGCTTTGACTGTTCGCACCAGCATAGCCATCCTGTTCTTCAAACTCAGATGAGCGCCGATCATAAAATAAATAATCAGAATAAATGTGCATCCCGGTACGCCGATACTTAACCAAAGAGTTTTTCTGGTATTATCGATACGGATTTTTATTAGTTGCTCGGTGGTCGGCAAAAAGCTGTCGTAAATTTGCCGATAAGCATTGTCAAGAGCCAGTGTGACGGTCGTGTAATAATATTGAGGGTCAATGCTAAATTTTTCTTGAGTAATATCCGGGATCACAATATGAGTAATAAACAGCACGGCACTGTCTATGTTTTCCCTGGTTAAATCCAATACCCGTTTTAAAGCCGGATTGTAGCGGCTGGTGTCTTCAATAACGTAATCAATGTGATGAATCAATTGCTCGATACGGGCCTTGAGGATCAACATTTCCAGCTTATCTTCGGCTGTGATGTTTTTTTTGGCCAAACTGCCCACCCCATAAGCCCGTAGCTGACCGATATGCTCTAACGCCATGGGCAAATCGCTTGTCAGCAGCATAATCAAATGATAAGAATCCAGCTCGTTATCGAGATACAAAGAGGCATCATCGCTTAAGGTATTTTCAAGGTTCAACAACTGACTGATCAGTTTCGTATGTTCGGCATAGGCGGCTTCGACGCTCAGGTGGGCAGCATTTTGTTGAATTTGCGCCCAACCGGCCTGAATATCTTTAAATTTAGCCTGTGCTGATGGGTTGATGCTATGTTCGAGTGTGTTCAGAACCAAGCCGGTTTCCTGTTCCTTACTGAGCAGTTTATCATGCAGGGTTTCGACTCCGCCAAGCATTGCCGTCGATAAACCCCGATGCTGTTGCAGGAGCTGAATGGCTTTTGTAACAACTTCAACTTGCCCTAAACCATCCAGTTCTTTTTGCGAATCAAAAATGACGCGATTCAGATTTTGGTAGAGAATATAAATCACGGTCAGTATGGGTAACATGGATAAGCAACCCAACACCAAGAATTTTTGGCTGGAACTCAAACGATTCATCAGCGCGATAGCGGGCGAAAATAGTGTCTGCATCAGCCACTCCTGAATTGGGTTGAAATAGCCTGGAAAAATACGGGGCTAAGTTGAAAACAAGGCATAGCTAGCCCTTTTCAGAACCTTATTGCGATTGCAACAGCAATTTTTGTTTGTTCAGAATCTCGTTTAAACGCATATCCAGCCAATTGTCGTTTTCAAACAGACTGGTTAACTGAGTGGTTAACTTATCAACAATCCCGTGTATCAGAAATTCCTGACTGTCGGTGAGCCCCAGATGAACGAAAGCAGATTCGATTTCCTGCCGTAGCTGGTCCATGAGATTTTCCATCTGGATGTGATTATCATGCTGAATTACCTCTATTTCACTAACTAAATCAGCGAGTTCCTTCACGCTCTCAATACGGGCATGGGCTTGCTGTAAGCGTTGTTGTTCAAAATTCATGGCATCTATCCGTACACCGACAGCTTCGGCAATAATCGCCAAATGGTCGCGCAACCGACCAACGCTTTCCTCATTTTCAAGGTCGAGTCCCAGGATCAGCATAGTGATATGTGGATAATTCAGCACTAATCGGTCAGCATTCTGAGAAACGCGCCCAAGCTTTGAAACATAGCTAAGGATGGATTTTTCAAGCGGCGTACAAAAACTCTCGGAGCCAAAATCAAACTCGCCATACGCATCGGTTAATTTGATCAAGCCATGTATCCCAAATTGACGCAAGGTCTCGATTAATAATTCGCCCAGTTGTTGTAAGTCCAGACAGTGAAAGGATGATCGTAAAAACTGCAAAGAAATACCGGTTTCACCAAGACTGGACATCGCGGTAAACGCGGTTTCTTGGGCATAAGACAATTGCTTTTTCAATTGCCGTTTTTGTTCTTCGGCTTCAATCGCAAGTTCAACCTTGCGTAACAGAACGTCTTTCTTGGCATTTTTGGGAATGAAATCGTTTCCCCCGGCATCAAACGCCGCTAATAGATTTTCCAGATCGTCATGCGAGGAAACAAATATCACTTGCACATCATTGAATTGGCCGGCACGGATTTCCCGGCAAACATCAAGCCCATTTTGTCCGGGCATTTCGATATCAAGTAAAATCAGATTCGGTTGCAAATCCATCGCCGCCAAGCAATCCGTGCCGTTGCCGAATTCATGAATCTGATAATTATTGCCCGATAGTTGATCGGTAATAACCATTCTCATCAGCGAATCATCGTCCACTACAAAAATACAGAATGTTTTTTCAGTCATAATTTATCCAAAAATCCTTGATATGTGCATCGTGAAACAACACATGAATTCTAGTCGCTATCGTACGTAAATCAATAGCAGCTTAAGCTTAAACTTCTGCCCGGTTTTTGGGGTCCACTATCTTAGGCGCACTGCCGATAAGCATTGCCGGCTTGACAACTCAATTTACGGAGAAGTCAGCTCCTCTTGATACTACGTATAGCGATGGAAGAATTTGATGCTGGTTATATTCTTGTATTACCTAATATTCGCTCAAAACCATTACAATAGCCCTTGCTTTTTACAAAAATAAATAATTTTTCATTTAGTTATAAAATAAGATACTGAAACTAATTTCATTTGGGTTTAGTTCAAGTTTTCTGTCCGAACTGTGAATTACTATTTTATTTTGTAAAATTCGCCAATTTATAGAATTAACCAATAATAAATCTTTATTAAAACCTATTGAAAAAATAGCCCCCGTTTAATTCACAGGCAAATTCTCTTCATTAACCTAAAAATAATTACATATTATTTTATATCCAATCTTAACATGCTCGTATCTATTACACCTCTATAGTCGTATAATCCAAAAATGGCTTCGTAGTTCAATAGTCATCAGGAACTGGCGGTCGAAAATGACTGGCTGCTTTGAATCCAATACAGATTAATGGGTAGCCGAAATGCACGACCAATTCGAGAAAAAAAAGCCGGTATTTGCCCCGATATTTTTTAATGGCAGTTCTGATATAGATCACCTACGTAATCTATTATTGACTGAGCGGAACCGCTCGCTCACAGAAAATCTTTCATCTAACGAACTAGTTGAATCGATCAATTTTAGCCAGATAAATGGCATATTTGAAAACCTGGCTAAAATCATCGGCCTGCCAATGGCTATTATCGATTTTTCCGGCAAGGTTATTGCTTCATCCGAGTGGCAGCGCTTATGCATGGCACTTTATCGAATCAACCCAAAAACGCTTGCTGGTTGCAACGAAAGCAACAAAAATCTTTTCCAACAGGCCACGCATAATATGACCGGCATTATTTTTCACTGCCGTAATGGGCTGATCGATTGTGCCGCACCGATTATCATTGAAGACAAAGCGATTGCTAACATTTGTATAGGCCAGTTCTTGCTAGAAGCGCCCGACCTGGATTATTTCAGGAGCCTGCAAAAAGAATGCGATTTCAATGATGCAGAGTACTTTAAAGAGCTTAACGCAATTCCAATCCTGTCCAAAGAGACACTGATTGCTATCTTGAAACTGTTAATCGCTATTGCGCAACTGATAGGCATGCAGAGTTTAGCGGGCCAAAGAGCGATTGCAGCATACAAAACTGTCGAACAACAAGTAACCGAACATAATATAGAACTTTCCGCTAGTCATGAATTATTGCATAAACTTTCAGAACAGGTACCGGGTATCATTTACCAGTTCCGGCTTAACCCTGACGGTAGTTTTTGCCTACCCTACGCTAGCGAAGGAATTCGGGACGTTTTTGAGCTGACGCCCGAAGAGGTGAAAAAAAATGCAGAACTGTTATTCACCAGAATCCATCCCGAGGATATCGAGCACGTTAAATCCGTGATCCGGGAATCGGCACTAAATTTATCACCCTGGCAGGATCAGTATCGAATTATACTGCCCGATAAAGGGCTACGCTGGTGCGAAGGAAATGCTATTCCCGAAAAACTGGCGGATGGCAGCACGCTCTGGCACGGATTTATTTCCGATATCAGTTGCCGCAAACTGCATGAAGACCAGCTTGAATATGTCGCCCATTACGACCCGTTAACAAATTTACCCAATCGTAATTTGCTGGCCGACCGTTTGCAGCAAGCTCTCTTGCAAAGCCAAAGGCAAGGACACTATTTGGCAGTCGCCTATCTCGATTTGGATGGTTTCAAAGCCATTAACGATCGGTACGGTCACAGCGCCGGCGACGAATTACTGGTTGCCATCGCCCAGCAAATGAAAGCCGTGCTCCGCGACGGCGATACGCTGGCCCGCATCGGCGGCGACGAATTTGTGGCAGTACTGGTTAATCTTGAAAACCCGCGCAACTGCGAGCAGGTGCTAGACCGTTTATTGCAGGCAGCCTTTGAACCGCTAGCGATAGGCGAGTTTATATTGCAAGTCTCCGCCAGCATCGGCGTGACGATTTATCCTCAGGATCAAGCCAATGCCGAACAATTGATTCGACATGCCGACCAAGCGATGTATCAGGCCAAGCAATGGGGCAAGAATCGCTATCAGTTTTTTGATGCCGGGCAGAATGGGGGGGTGTAGTTTTTACAGGATTCCATTCAGTTTCCTGCCGCAAAAAGGCCGGTACTGCCGCAACAGTAGTCCAACGCCGAGTAGTGGGTTAAATCTGGGGCTATGCATAAATATTGCGCCCGAATTCGACCTTGTTAATCAGCAATCCTATGACAGTATCATGCATAATTTCCCGCTTGGAAAAGCAAATAGTCTTCCGCGTTAATCGTTTGATCCAGGTTCTAAAATTTAGATTTTTGCGCTCAATTTTTTGGGTGTTACGTTTGCCAACTTCATGTTTATCCGCGTCCAGATGGCGTGTATACGCCCCCCAATCATCTGTGTAAAAACGGGTGATGCCAAAGGGTTCAAGTAATGCCTTCAGTTGTTTGAAGACATCATCTGTGCGCTTGCCAAACACATAAGCCAACAGGATATTAGTGGCATGGTCAACAGCATACCATAACCAACGCTGATTTGATTTGTCCCCCACAAACGACCATTGCTCATCAATCTCAGCCTCACAGGCGGCTTGTAGCCTGACATCCACGTCGCCCTCTAGAGTTAGCTCTGATAGTTTGGGGTTAACCTGGACTAGATCATCCGTTTTTTTTTAATTGTGCTGATTACTGTGTTCTTATCGATACCAAGTACCCTTGCTGTATCTCGGATTCCGCTACCATTGATAGCTATGTCCAACAACTTTATTTTGATGCCAGGCTCATAAGCACGGTATCGGTATTCCAACATAAAGCTCTTAGTTGGGCATTCGGGGTTATGGCAACGGTAACGCTGTACTCCCTTTGCACTAAGGCCAACTGTCTTAATGTCTTTACTGCTACAATTTGGGCAACTGACTTCTTGATAACATGCCATAACTTCGGTCGGTAATTTATTGATTTATATTAGCAACGTAGTATAAATCAATTCTCCGATTTCACCCACTACCGCTAATTTAAATTGTGTCATCGCCTCGGCGGCGAGCGTGGTTTTTCCCGATCCAGAAACGCCGATGATCTCGATTGTCTTCCCGCCAGACAGCTTCAAAATTCGTTCGACGAGATCAGGTCTGCTGATATGAGAGGTGTCTATTGCAGGAGGCGCTTTGATGTAAATCATCATTGGCCAAATGCGTCGTAGTTCGAATTCAAGCTCCTCGTTATCAAATGCACGGTTAGGTTGCTTGGAGATATCGTTTATGAAACCTCGCAAGTTGCGAAACAATGTATTTTCAATAACTGTACGAGAAAGGTTGTACCGTTGTTCTAGGAGATCATTAACTCGCTTTATGACTTCTTTCTCGGTGCCAAACGTGCTCCTGAATTCAATTCTTGTCAGAATCTCTGGCAGAATGGCATGCAGTTCAGTTGCGTTCTGGCGGTACTGATCAATCGAAATATTTCCAGCACCACAATTCGTTCCAACGCTTTCGAATTCATCAACGATTGTTGCAAGAGCCTTTGCTGGATCAGTCGGTAGGTTTTTGGGAAGGCGTTTGTATTGAAGTTTTTGCCTTGTTTTGTGATCTAGGGTATCTACACGAACAGCAAAATTACGAGCAAGTGTATGAATCACGTTCCAATAGGCATTCCCCGCTGACATAGGGGCATTAATACCGCTTTTCAAAAGTAAACTCAGCTCATCGGCAACCTCGTCGCCAACAATCCAGATTTGCTCATGGCTATTGCCCTTCAAATACGCGATGGTATTTGGAAATAACTCGTTGATTCCATCCGACAGGCTCCAGGGTGATGGTTTGCGATCACCGTTGATATCATCTCTTGGTTTTTTGATTTGAACATATCGGCGACGTATTTCTGCTCCCATGCTCCAATATAAATCGAGGTCATCAACACCTTCCGGTCGTACTTGAGCTTCCGAGCCATGTTGATCAAAATGGTCAAACAAAAGATCTAAAATTACCGTGGCTTGATAGTCGAAGCCTCTAATTGCACTGATTCCACCAGACATAAAGATTTCCGTAAGCTTTGACACATCGCGGGTCGAATTAAAATGGTCTATGGGCCATAAGATGCACCAACTAAGGGGCGGTATACGGCTATCGCCTATTACACCTTGTCGCGTTACTCAACGTCCTCCCAATAAACGTTCGTACTCGCTATGATGACCAATCCAAAACCATACAACGTCCTGACCTTCTTCGACGGCGATCGCTCGATAGTGAATACCAATCCGAGCAGACCAAAACTTGCCAACTTTCTTAAAATGAATTGAAGGATGGTAGGGATCGCGTTTAAGTATTTGATAATTTTCATCGGCTAGCTGCTGAATATTCTCAGGCAACAAAGCATAATATCGCCAGAACTTAGGATTTGCGCGATGTCTCACAGATCAGAACACAGGCCTTCATGAAGGTTGCTCAATGCTTCCTCAGCGAGGGCGTCGAGGCGTCCTGACGCGACATCTTCTTTGAATTGTTTGTCCCATGTATCGGCATCGAACTCCTGAAACCAATCACGAAAAACGGAAAGGTCTTCGCGGGAAAGTCCTGCAACAGCAACCTCAATTTCAGAAATCACAGTCATCATTAATGCCTTTAATTATGGTTAGTTCTCTAGCTTAAATGGTAGACTTATTATTGCATGAAGCCCAGCTTGCACGTTATCAAAAATCCATTCTGATGGCAAGCCCTTCGCCCTCAATTGTCCGGACTCGGTCTTTCGAATCCTGTTTATGCCAGTCAAAACCCGCAGAAACATACCCCCCCCCCCCCCCGCGATCTCAAATTTTCTAATGGCCGTAGGATGTGCCAACCAACGGGCGGCGCATCGTTCGAGTTACTCAATGTTTTCAATATCTGATGGTATTATAACCACGTTGGGTTGCACTCTTTGCAACCCAACGTGGCTAAGTGGCGGAACCCTTATCAGGTTCCGCCCTACGGCCCTCCGTTTATAAACCGTTAAGCCAATAGATATGCACACAACACCGAGTTATCAAGCATCTAAACTCTTCTGTCATAACGTGTAATGTAGTGTAATGTTTCTAAACTATCCTTTGTGTCATAATTCATTCATCAAAACCGCATATGAAGTTTGTCTTAATGAGCTAAGAATTGCGCCTTTATCGCGATGGGTTATGTATTAATCGTTTCATAAGTTCTTGCACTAAGCAGACTTAAATACCCGGATGATCCGGATTTTGACGCCGTTGTCCCGGTCCCAGGTTTAGGAGGCAGGACGCCGACTCAAGCCTACAGGGATGTATTCACGGCGTCCTGGGACCGGGACAACGGCGTCAAAATCCGCCGCATCCAACAACCTCCAGTGCAAGAACTTATGAAACGATTAATATATGTGGGGTTTGGCGATGCAATCCTTGCCTTGATGACTGCATCCTGACATCGGCAGCATCCTATAAGTCAGCGGCACCATCGCGTTATTACCGAAACTGATCCCTATTACCGCGTCAGGTCAGGGACGCAAGAATTCGCCTCGAAGAAATGCCATGAGCCGGCATCGGCAAATGTATCGTAATCTTTAAGGAAATTATTTTTATGCTGGATCATGCCATTGCATGCCGGCGAATAATATCACTTTTACTAGCAGGTGTTTAATGACCGAGCCCAATCATGCAATCGGCGCGTCCATCCATGTCGGCTGGGCTGCGCCTCTGTACAGATGGCTGTCGGGTTGGAAACTGGCCCAGCGCATGTGGTTCATTTCCGCCCTAGCACTGACACTGAGTGCGCTGTTGATGATCATCGGCATGCAAGGCCTGAAATCCTCACGTGATTCCTTAGGAAGAGTGTTTAACGAGCGGGCGATTCCGCTGCAAAATCTCTCCACCCTGCAAAAAAACATCTTGCTAAATGTCGTTGACCTACAGGGCGGCTACGAGCACAACCCGGCCTGTACCCATGCCACGCTGCATCAGGATCACGACGTCACCTACCATACCGGCCTCATCAAAAAACACCTAAAAATCGTCAACAAACTGCTGGAAAGCTATATGGCTTTTTCCGGCAAAACCGATGAAGAAATCGCCCTTGCGGACGATTTACAAAATAGCTATCGAGTCTGGAACACTAAATTCGAGCGGGCCTTGGCGGACGTGCAGTCCGAAATTTATACCCCGCAAATGCATAACGAATTCATGAAGGCCATCGACAACGATCTGAGCCTGCTCAACGAAACCCTTGACGGTCTAATCGGTCTGCAAGGCCGCATCGCCAAGGAAGAATACCAAAAAGCCGAAGACGCCTATCTGCGCAACGCCCTGATTTTCACTGGATTGTTCATCGTCGGAATGGCCGGTATCCTTGGCCTGGTACTGATTACCGTCCGCCACATGCGCTGGCAGCTTGCTGATACCGATCAGGCGGTGCAAGCCATTGCTTCCGGCGATCTACGCAGCCGTAAACGCCAATCCGGCCGGGACGAACTCAGCGAAATGACCCAAAAAATAGACGGCATGCGGGGACATCTGATCGGGATGATACGCACCCTGCTCGAGCATGTTGACACCCTGCGCCAGGCCTCTGCCGAACTTTCCGAAGTCGCCGGCGGCAACACCCGAGATGCCGGCGAACAATTGCAAATTGCCCAAACCGCCAAACAAGCGGTGCAAAAACTGGAGACATCCATCGACAAGATCGAAAACGTGGTGGCATTCACCGACAAAGTTACCCGCCAATCCGGACAAAAATCCGCCCAAGGCTGTCAAATCATCCGTGACACCGCTGAGGAAATGCGGCAAATCGCCGAGGTAGTCAACGAAATGTCCTCCACTGCTTTTTCCATCGACGGCCAATCGCACCGTATCACCGGCATTACCGGCGCCATCACCGACATCGCCAGCCAGACCAATCTGCTGGCACTGAACGCCTCCATCGAAGCCGCTCGGGCCGGCGATGCCGGACGGGGCTTTGCGGTGGTCGCGTCCGAAGTCCGGCATCTGGCTGGCAAAACTGCCGATTCCACCAAAGAAATCAACGACATGATCGCCACCATCCAGAAAAATATCGAATCCACCAAAAGCCGGATGGAGCATAGAGTCACTCATGGCGTCGAAATGGCGGCGCTGGCCGGACTCTCCGTCCAGGAAATTCAGCAAGGCTCGGATCAAGTCCTCGCCGCCGTCGACGATCTCGACCATGCTTTTCGCGAACAGACCGCCTACAGTCAGGAAATCACCGGCATGATAGATAAAGTCGCCAACACCGCTGCACGCCACATGGCCAGCACCGAACGCCTGTTGAAAGCCGCCGACCGTCTGCAATCAATCTCCACAGAACTCCAGGCCCTGGCCGGCAACTTCAAACTTTAGAACAACGCACTACTCGCTAAAATCGATCAAGGACCGGCCAAAAACTTGTTTTTGACCCTATCCAAAGCAACCGGCACCGCGACCGCCGTTAGACATTTCAAAATTTAATAGTGGTGCCTCTAAAATAATCCCAAGGATAATCCGGTTTCAGAATCGGGCGAAAATCGGCAGGAATCGGAAAGGGCGCAGTGATAAACTCATATACGCCAACCAGTTCACGACTGACTATCATGCCAAAACCGTAAGCCATGCCCACCGGCAAACCTGCCACGCCATTGGTTCTGGTTTCTTTATAAATATTGCCGGGCAACTCCAAAATTCCGAGTGTCATACCCGCAAAACCCCGGCCGAGTTTTTGCGCTGCAGAACCTTCAGCATGAGCACTGGGCACCGCCAACATCATTAATGCGACCGATGATATTATCGCCAAACTACGTATTTTTTTCATTTTCTCTCCTGAATATCGAAAATTGGGTAAAAACAAATCGCCGATAATACCTGTTTAACCGTAAAGAGAAGGATTTCGGATAGGTAAACGGCAAGTACACTGCCATTGTCGAAAACTTGCTTTTTAATTTCATCGCCGGCATTTGCCGAAAAATTTAAAAGTTAGATTCAACAGCTTTCAAGATGGGGATTGTAGCCTTTATTGCTATTTAACAAAAGCTTAAGCTAAGTATATAGAAACAAAATTACATGACAGGCAAGCTAGTTGCCTAATCCTTGAAAATCAATCCTTCAACAACCTCGCCTTGATAGGCCTGCCTTTAATCTTGCCGGCCGACAATTTACGAACGGCTTCTTTGCCGATCTCGCGGACTACGGCAACATAGCTGACTTGATCGGTTATTGTAATTTTGCCGACCTGATCGCCGCTGAATCCCGCTTCGCCTGTCAGCGCACCCAGCAAATCGCCAGGACGAATCTTTTCCTTGCGGCCTGCAAGAATCAGCAGCGTCACCATCGGCGGCAGCAACGGTAACTTATCTGATTCCTGTAGAGAGGCCAGACTATGCCAATCGGGGTCGATTTTCATCATATGGGCAATAGCATCGACTCGCCGCTGCTCGGCCGGGCTACATAAACTCAAAGCCCAACCATGTTCATCGGCGCGGCCGGTGCGGCCTATGCGATGGATATGCAATTCCGGATCCGGGGTTATATCGACATTGATAACGGCCTCCAATTGCGTAATGTCTATACCGCGAGCAGCCAGATCTGTAGCCACCAGTACGGAACAACTACGGTTGCCAAACTGAATGAGGACCTGATCGCGTTCGCGCTGCTCCAGATCGCCGTTTAAAGTTAAGGCATGAAACCCTTGGGCGTGCAGCACATTCAACAATTCCCGGCATTGCCGTTTGGTATTGCAGAAAGCCAGCGTGCTAACCGGACGGTAGTACCTTAGCAAGGTACCGACGGCTTTAAATCGCTCTTCGTCCTTCACCTCATAGAAGCGTTGACGTATCTTGTCATGCTCGTGCATTTCCGGCAATTTCACTTCCTGGGGGTTGCGCAAAAACTGCTGAGCCAGACTGGCTATACCATCCGGGTAGGTTGCAGAGAACAATAGTGTCTGCCGTCCTGCCGGGGATTGCTTGGCTATGAAAGCGATGTCATCGTAAAATCCCATATCGAGCATACGATCGGCTTCATCAAGCACTAAGGTATTCAACGCATCCAGGTTCAAGCCGGCACGTTGCAAATGATCGATGATGCGGCCCGGCGTTCCGACCACAATATGAACTCCGTGCTCAAGACTGGCTGCCTGCGGTCTGAGGGGGGTTCCGCCGCACAAGGCAAGTACTTTGATGTTGTCTTCAAAGCGTGCCAGACGCCGGATCTCCTGGGTCACCTGCTCGGCAAGCTCACGGGTGGGACATAACACCAGGGCCTGCACCGCAAAACGGCGCGGATTGAGATTAGTCAACAGCGTCAGCGCAAAAGCTGCGGTTTTGCCGCTGCCGGTCTTCGCCTGGGCAATCAGATCGTGCCCAGCCAGGGTAATCGGTAAACTGGCGGCCTGAATCGGGGTCATGGACAGGTATTCCAGTTGCAGTAAGGTCGTCAGTAAACCCGGCGATAACGGCAATTCGTTGAAAGTGCGCTCAGCTGTGCTTGAAGCGGGCTTGATGGTAAGAGTCGGATTAATAGTATTCATGGCCTATTATCCGCGCCTGCGCACAAAGAGTCTGTAAAAATTTTTATGCGCCTGATTAATATGGATTGCCAGGCCATGAAGCGGGTGTTGCGTTGCTGACCGCTGCTCCATTCAGCCGGCCGCAATACCCGATTTAAGGGGATCAAGCCAACTCATAAGCACCATAGATCAGATTGTCCCGGTCGGCTTCATCCCAAGCCCAATTAAGAGTTTGATTTTTTTTGCCGACACTGCCCAGCGCCCCCCAGTAGGCGGTTGGATATTTGTCGTGAGCCAAAGGCCCATCCACAACCACCACAACATGCCCATGAGTTCTTGGCGGCCTATGTTGCGCGCCCTGCAAACCGGCAACCACAAATTTCCCATCGCCGACCCATTGCGCAGCTAGCACGCCATCAGTGGTCTTTTGGGTTAATTCGAGGAGGCAGACGGTAATTTCGTCGGCGTCGCCGGTTAAAGATACGCCCAGGCTTTTGGAAACAGCTTTTACAAAACCGCTGCAATCCGATTTGTTTTGATCCCAGTTGGCTTCGCAACAGTCGATGATTTTTTGTGCCGATGTGTTCATTAAATATACCTCAATGTAGTGTAAGTTCCTTCCCCCTTTGAAAAAGATGAGGGTACCCTATTTAAAAAACCTTCTTTATCTAAAAAAGCGGCTAAATGATTCAAGTTTTTATAAGGTAAAAAAACCGGTTTTTATGGATAATTCTTTGCACACGTACGCTATGCGCCAAGCCAGCGGATGGTTAATATGGTTAGGTCATCGGAAGGCTCGGCTCCCGCTGTAAATTGGCGTACAGACCTGCATACCGAGTCAACAAACGATTCTGCACATTCCGATGCCGATGCTACCGAAAGCGCTTCATTCAAGCGTTCATTACCGAAAATATCTTTACCCGGATTATGCGCTTCTGTAATGCCGTCCGAAATTAAACAAATAAACTCGCCAACCTGCAATTGGTAATTTGCCACTACGTATTGATAATCTTCAATGATGCAGATAGCCGGCCCTCCCATCGAATCTAGCGAACTAGGCGAATGTTTCGGAGAGATTATCATAGGCTTTTCGTGACCGGCATTACAGTAGATCAACTCGCCGGTTTGCAAATTCAGGATGCCGAGAAAAGCAGTGACAAACAGCATTTCGGAGTTTTCCCGCGAAATCTCGAGATTGGCTTGCGAGACAAGTTCCGGCAGTTGCAAATTTCCCTTCAGGGCCAAACTCTTAACTAAAGTTTTGCTGATCGCCATAAACAAACTTGCAGGCACACCTTTGCCGCACACGTCGCCGATGATGAAAAACACATGATCATCGTCCAGTTTAAAAAAATCGTAGAGATCACCGCCAACGGCTTTGGCGGGTTCCATTCTGGCGGCAATATCCAATCTGGCTTCGCCGGCATTCACTGCTTTGGAATTCGGCAATATACCCATCTGAATACGTCTGGCCGCCTCCATCTCCCCTGCTTGCTTCGCAAAATCCAAACGCTGGGACTGCAATGCTTCCTCAAGCACTTTTCTTTGCGCAGATGCACTGATCAAAGCTTCGATCAGCATAACCACCAATAGCAGCGTGCATGTAAAGACTGGGGTTGCCCCGTCAAGCAACCAGTTTTTTTTAAGGTAAAAAATAAAACTAATTAAAATAATGACACTTTCGACTACCAGCGCCAAAGAGACTGAAAAAAGCGGATGGACGCGGGAAACACCTACAATAATCAGCAAGCCTATTATAGTCGTGAAGAGGACTTTCAACCCATTTTGCCCAGTAGGGCCGCAACAGGATGCTATTGTCGAATATAGATTCAAGCAATTGTGCATGAATTTCCGCTCCCGGTACCCGTTCGCCCAAAGCGGTAGTAGGAAAATCCACCAACCCCAATCCGGACATCCCGATAAGAACTAATTTATCGGCTAATACTTCGGCTTTAATTGTGCCATCAAGCACTTGCGCAGCAGAAATAAACCGGCTGGCATCATGGTGGCTGTAATGAACCCACATTGAACCGTCCTGTTGGGTGGGGATAAATACATCGCCTACCGAAATCCCCTCTATGCCGTTTGCAGTGCTTTTGACGGTGAAACTGCTGCTTCCGACTGCCAGGCGCAGCATTTCCAGTGATAAAGAAGGCACAACAGCATGAGCTATATTCAAAGCAAGCGGTACGCGCTGAACTACGCCATCTTCCAGATCGACGCTCAGGACGGCGTGACCTTTGGCAGCGCTGTTCAACTCTTCAAGGTTGTTGAGCGCGCTGGCGAAACTACGCAAATAGATGCCCGGATCATCGCCGATAATCCTGATAGGCGGTGCATAAACGTTTGTCATTGGCCCGTCATCCAGCCCCGCAATGCCTAACACAGTCGGCCCTTTTCTCAGGGCATCGGCCAATAAGGCATCATTACTGGGAAGCGAGCAAACCTCCCGTACCAACTTGTCTGCCACTTTAGGAATATAGCGCGCCACAGTACACGGCGACGAACGATCCGCTTCGGGCATGATGACATCCAGACCTATGGCTGCCGGGTTCATTGTTTCTATCTTAACCAATAACAAGGCGAGCAGGTTACGCGGCCATGGCCACTGACCGTAACGTTGTAAACTTGCTTCATCTACATCTACAATCACTACGGGTGCCGATATTCTAGGACGCGGCGCAACTGTCTGATAAGCATCGAACAATAAAGTGTGAAGTTTTTCTTGATATGGCAGTTGCTCCATTAGATGTAAAACCAGCCAGATCATCAGCACCGATAAAGCAGTCCATTTACCGCGGCTATGCGGCTTTGCCAAATGGATAGAGACCATTTTCCAAAAAACGGTCACTTTTTGCCAGATCGGATAATTTAATGGGCGAGGTTTTAGTAACACCACAAAATCTCAAAGCCTGGCAAGACAATAGCCGGAAATGCCGAAAATTCATCTGACATTGATTTCCGCTCTGCGGTTGCGTGGTTCATCTATATTGTCCAGGGTTGGAACCAACAATTCCCGCTCACCCCGGCCCGATACAGTAATTTGCTGATCGGGAACCCCAATTCTAATTAATTCTTCACGGCATTTCAAAGCGCGTTTTATCGATAAAGCATCGTTGTACTTAGTAGAACCGACGGTATCGGTGTGTCCTATCACGTTAACTTCCGGCGCCGGCCTGCCGGCAATTTCGCTGAGTATGCTTTCGGCCTGACGTTGCGATTCGGGTGTCCAAGTGTCCGTACCTTGAATAAAATAGAGTGTAAACGAAACCGGCCTAATGGGTTAAGCCGCCAACGCTGCGCCGAAAGTCTCCCGAACCAAAGCTTGATCGACGTTCATGGTTTCGCTGTTGCCGAATGCCGTAATTTCCGCAGCATTATAAGCTCCCCGCAGTTCTATTTTTTGACCGCCCCGCTCTACCGTAACAACACCTATATTGCCCTTTTCTTCGGGCATGACCACGTAAAGCTCTTTTGCAGCACAACCGTCTAACAAAACGGCAATCATTAGGCTAAATAATAGTTTTATCATTGCCGAAGCTTGCGGATAACATGGACTAGTCTGCATCAACTTTAACAACTAATTCTGTTCCGCGCACACCCAAAATCGAAGCAGGTGTTTTGATTTTCATAGCATTCGGATTTTGCTGGGTAAGCTTTCCGGCAATAACCGATAGCGTTCCTTTTTTTACTGATATCTCGAAACCGCCCTCGTGCGTCGTAGTGTCAAAACTGAATTCATCCAGCGACAACAAGGAATTTGAGCCTGCCGAGAGCATGGAATTGTCCATGAACGTTATTCCGACCGAGCTGTTTTTTCCAGTCAGTATCCGGTCGGATTGATATACAACGTTACCCACCTCTGCCGAAATGCTTTGACCGGAACGCTCAATTTGAACATCGCCGGTTAAAACTTTTATCCTACCTATCCCGTCGGCTGTTGCATTAAAGGATAGCGCACAGATGACGGTGGCCATGACAACTATGACAAATTTTGAAATGCCTTGCATGTGGCTTCTCCGATTTATTATTATTGCCTCATGAACTTATTTTTTTGAGTCTACATGGTAAAGCACTGATATACAACAGACGATTTGTTTTTTTCAGTTTGGGTATGGTTCTGTTTTAATGATCGGGTCCGTTCGGGCCGGTCTCGGTTGATCAGTGCGGAAAGCGCACCTGATGAGAGGAGTTACTCAATTTCCAAATCGGATGAAATGGAGTTGGCTTTTACGACCGCTTTGTGTTTGATTAAATGTAATATTAAACCTACGGAAGTTCAAAAAGCCGGCAAATGGGGTCGTAAGTTTATCAAGGCAGTTATAAAACCTGTTCTAGAAATGAAACGAAGTCGTTCACAAATTCCGGCTAACCTTTAATTTTCGAGTTTTTCACAAATGCCAAGCAGGTGCTGAACAAGCTCTCCCAACTATCCCCGGCAAGCTGACCTTTAATCTGCTGATCCGCAACGGTGCAAAGCTGTAAAATACTTTGCAAATCTCCGGATTTAAGGCGCGCCAAGGCGTCTTGAACACCTTGTTTTTGTTTGTCCCAAATCTGAAACTTCCTGAAAACCGCCTCTTGATGACCACCCTGTTCTAATTCGGCTTTAATATTCAACAGTAATCTTGCCTCGCGGCTAAGCGCCCATAACACTACCGGCGCAGCGATACCTTCCGCTTTTAGTCCGTTGAGAATTTTAACGGTTCTGTTTAGATTGCCTTGCAACAAGCTTTCGCTTAATTTGAAAACATCGAATCGGGCACTATCGGCAACATCGTCCTCGACCATGACCCGGCTGATACGGCTCTTGCCATGCAAAATATAAAGTTTCTCTATTTCCTGGGCGGCAGCCAGCAAGTTGCCTTCGATGCGGGCAGCCAGACTTTTTGCGGCATCTGCTTCCAGTTGCAGACCTCTGCGCTCGGCACGGCGTTGCAACCATTGCAGCAAGTCGGCGCCTTGCAAGGGCCAAACCTGGACAATGACACCGGCGCTATCCAAAGCCTGAAACCATTGCGCCTTTTGCGCAGCATTCTCGATCTTGCCGGCAGTGATCAGTAAAACCGTATCTGCCGGCAAATTTTGGCAGTAAGCGGTCAACACTTTACTACCCTCCAACCCCGGTTTAGCAGACGGCTGCTCCTCGTGGACCTGCGCCCGCTGCGTGTCGACGGCGCGGCCGTCGAGCACGCGCTCGAGCTCTGCAACGTGTCCGTGAACAAGAACGCGATCCCCGGCGAGAAGAATGTGCTTCGTCCGTTCGGCCTCCGACTCGGTATATTCCTGACAAAATCGTACTGTATACAGATTAGATCAAGACTTTCGATTCAAGGGTTCTCCAATGATTTATATGCATGTACTGTATGTATGAGTTGATATGTAATGTACTGCTCTACTCTAATGATTTATTGTGCGATTGAGCTGTGGCTATCAGCTGGCGATTCATTCCATTCGAGTTTGTGAATGTAATCAGCTGTGGGCTATCAGCTGGCCTTCTCTTCATCATGTGAATGTGAATGGTAATGCGAATTGGCGATCCGCTGCATGCAGGCACACCGGCGATCACCTCGCGCGGCATGGAGGAGAAGGACGTGGAGCAGGTGGCCGACGTGCTCGACAGCGTGCTCAAGCTGCTCGTGCGCCTGCGCGACGAGCTCGGCAAGAAGCAGGCGGTAAGAAGGACCCGTCCACCTACGTGCTGCGGGTGGCGGCAAGGAGTTCCGCGCCTTCCTCGACACAGGCATCGGCACCCGCGACCGCCACTGCCGCCGGCAATGCGCCCGCCGACCGCGCCGAGTACCACAAGGCGCTCGAGGACATCAAGCGCCGCGTCGCAGAGTTCGTTGGGCGCAACTCCCGGCGCCCGGCCTCGACGAGTTGTAGTTCTTCGGCTCTCGTAGCGCTTTCTATATGCGTATGCTGGATTAGGATATTGGGCTTACCAGTTATTCAGAGGCTAACAGGTGTTACTGTGTTGACTATCAACGACTATTTTTTTACAACTGTGTTGCATTATTAATTTAATATCTTCCAATCACTCTGCACATTAGATCTTGTTTGCCCATCACATTGTATACATACTGTATGCTAGCATACTCCGTAGACTAGAGTGTATTCTAGGCATCATGCTTACAATGCCTAGTTTACTTGTATTGAATTGCTTATTGTATTGATAGCCTAGCTGCTATCAGTGACAAACAATAACATACTGCTAAACCATAATACTCTCATGTCCTAAACCGCTTCCGTACTTACTCAGAGCAAATAATGCTCAGATAATTAATCCATCGGTGATTCCAAATATTTACATCATTGACTTTGAAGTTTGAAAGTTTGAACAGTACTCCACCAATTAACATTACTGACTCATATTATTGGCAATTGATTCGTACGACTTTGTATTAAAATACTTTAGTACCTACATGTACAGTCGTCAGTCGTCACTCGTCAGTCATCCTCATCACTAAGCTTAGTACACTATATACACTACATAGAAAGACATATCTAGAATTAGAACTGCTGCAATTCAATTTCGCTAATATCAAACTACAGGCTACGAAAGGTTTGCTCTAATTGAGAGTTAAGTTAAATTAATACTATATACTCCGTATATTTTTTATACCTATACATCCATATATAGATACAAATATAAAAATAATATTGAATGGCTAGCTTATTTTCGTAGCCTCAATATCAGTAGAAAAATAATATGGCTATTGGCTATAGCTCTACTGTAATTCTTAGTTATTTGGTATCTTGATAAAATAAAACCATCTGCTGGTCTCGGGGCGCTTTATGTGAGGGGGAGATACCGTAGTTTCTGGTTGTTTATCCAGAAACACTAGAGTAGTTTATTTAAATTACTCGCAATTCATACTTGTATAAATGTACAATAAATTGTTAAATTCGAAAAAACATAATGAAAAATACTGAAGCTTGGGTTAACGGTTAAGTACAAGCATTACCTCGAATGATGCACCGTTTCGAGGTCAGTAGTACTGATTAAAGTGATTATGATTATAGTAACAGAATTGTATAATGTTTGGAATTTGGATGACAAATCCTAATTGTCTAATTGCAAATACTGTATGCAAGAAAACAATTAGGCAATTTAGTAATTCAAATATTGAAATCTAATAATCGATCAGTGAAGTTACTGCTTGCCTTCAAGTCGTCGAAGAAAAGCCTCGTTTTTCCTGAAAAAAATAAAAATCGGAACTACACTTATTCTATGAGGTGGTACATTTTAATAATTGCACGATCAAATCGAATACCATCTCTATTACTTCACGTACAATACGCTATAACAGTACTTGATTACACTTTGTAGATAGCCACGATAATGAATGTACAGTGGGGAACAAAGATAGCCACGACAAGTAGGGAACGCGCGCACCGACGCATCTCCAGACGAAACAACCGGGTCGAGCCCTCCAGTCGGAAGTAATCGCCCTGCCGGCCATCCGGAGACAAGGCCACGCGCACCACCTCTGCACGGTAATCCCCCTCCGGGTAAAGAAGGTGAGGACGCCATCCCGGATTGACGGTGATGCGCTTGATTCCTGCCCGTTCCTCCACATCCCAAAGTGAGGCCGAGAGTCCGCGAGTGGTGGGAAACAGCCTGCGCCCGTCCAGAGAAAAATCGGCAGATAGAAAAGACCACGGGCATGCCATTCAAAGCCCGGATAAGCCTTCCCTGTTTGCAAGTCCCAAACTCCACCTGCCCCGTGGAAGCCCGCCAGCAAGACGCGGCGTCCGTCGGGAGAGATGACCACAACGGGGACGTCATTCCCCATCACCCTTTGCTGGCAGTCGTCCGGAGGCATTTTTCTGGTTGGGAGCAAGCGGGGGAGTATTCTCTTCCTCCGATGTTCGCAAGGAGCGCACCAGCGCCTTACCGGTTTTCGCATCCCACTGCCAGGCCATTCCGGCCCGGCTGACTGCCACGATCCCGCGCCCATCGGCGGCAAAGGCCAAGGCCGCTACCGGGTCCGCAGCCCCCCTCATGCTGTGGAGTTCCTTTCCCGACTCCACATTCCACAGCCGCGCGGTCCCGTCCCCGTTTGCCGTGAGCACGTTGCGCCCGTCTGGCGAAAGGGCCGCGCAATTGGTTGACGCGGTAAACGGCCGCCCATGACGCCGCAAGCCGCTTGAGTCCGTTCCCGTCTTTGCACGTCCCAGAGCCGGGCGGTGCCGTCGTCACTGCCCGCAAGGACAACGCGTCCATCGGGCGAAATCGCAGACTGACTTTACCGTCCCCATGAAGGCTGGCGAATCGACCGGAGAAGTGCCGCATCTCCTTTCCCGTTTCCAATTCCACCCC